>JBBSBA010000005.1:0-79952 GCA_038251725.1 Actinomycetales bacterium | reverse complement strand
GCGATCGTCTGTCCCGGGTAGATGATGCTCGACCAGCCGAGCCCGTTGGCGCTGAGCAGCACCTGGGTGCTGAGGCCCAACTTCGCGGCGATGCCTCCGATCGTGTCGCCCGTCTTGATCGTATAGCGAGATGTGGCCTTCTGAGCCGTCATCTTCACCGCTGGCACGGCACCGCTCGCGGTGAGCTTGAGCGTCTGGCCGGCGAAGATGATCGACTTCCAGCCGAGGCCGTTGAGGGCGAGCACCGAGGCGGTCGCGAGGCCGAAGCGGCCGGCGATGCCGGAGACGGTGTCGCCGGCGGCCACTATGTAGGTGGCCGGCGCGGCCGAGGCGACGGACATCGCGGCGGCACTCACGGGGGCGGCCAGCGGATTGGTCGCGGCGCGAGCGGCGGCGGTGAATGCCTGGCGGATGTTCTTGCCGAGTTCGGAGGGAGAGGACCTCGGCTTGTCTCGACGCTGGTCGACCGACTGCACCGGCCCGGTCACATTGAGGCCGATGGCCATGGTGCCGGCGAGCACGATCGGGATCGTGTTGAAGAGCCCGCGTGCCAGTCGGCTCTGGTCGAACCGCCCGGGCTGGCGCAGCTCGGCCGCTCCCCGGTCCGTGTCGAAACTGTTTGTCATGGTGAAACCCCGCCCATCTCTCGCCCCCGAGAAGGCCCCGTGCATATGAGAGAACGCTGACACAGATCTATAACCGTGTCAATTAGCGGGACTCATGTGGCAATAGTTAATCTGTTGGAAACATATCTTCCGTCTTTGCACTACGACGTCGTTCTGGCACCATTGCATCGTGACTACTGCTTCCGAAACCCGCTGGCTCACCCTTCCCGAACTCGTCGACATCCTCGGTGTCGGGGTGGGGAAGGTGCGTCGGCTCATCGAGGATCGCAGCCTCCTCGCCTCGAAGATCGACGGCGTGCTCAAGGTGCCCGAACTGTTCCTCCGCGACGGTGAGCCTCTTCCCGAGCTCCGCGGGACGCTCGTGGTGCTTCACGACAGCGGCTACAGCGATGACGAGGCGATGCACTGGCTGCTCAACAGCGAGGCGAGCATCGGCATCGCGCCGATCGACGCCCTCCGCGCCGGGCGCAAGGCCGAGGTGCGCCGCGTCGCCCAGGCGCTCGGATTCTGACGGCCGCTCTCGCTCCAGCGGTGGACCGGCGTCTCGGCGTTGCCGGCACGCTGCACTGACCTATCCGGTTCTGGCAAGCTCCGCGGAGCGTTAGGCCGATCGCTTGGTCACGGTGTCGGCGAGCTGCACGAGTTCATTGCGCGATGCGGCGCTGAGCGGCGCGTCATTGACGGCCGCGAGGGCGAGCTTCACGTTGTGGTCGATGATTCGCTCCACGTGCTCGACCGCGCCACTGTCCCGGATCGACGCCTGGAGCATTCTCACCTGCTGCGCGGTGAGATCCGCGTCACCGAGCAACTCGTCGAGCAGGCTCGTGGAGTTGGCGGGCAGTTTGGTGCGGGCGAGGGCGATCAGCACGGTGCGCTTGCCCTCCCGCAGGTCGTCGCCGGATGGCTTTCCGGTGGCCTGCGGGTCACCGAACACCCCGAGGAGGTCGTCGCGTAACTGGTAGGCGATGCCGAGCGGGAGGCCGAATTCCCGCAGGGACGTCAGCTGCTCCGGTGTCGCGCCGCCGAGTGACGCGCCGATGGCCAGGGGAGCCTCGATGCTGTACTTGGCCGACTTGTAGACGATCACCCGATGGGCCCGGCTGAGCAGTTCCGGCTCTGGGTAGTTGCGCCAGGACCGTTCCTCGAGGATGTCGAGGTATTGCCCAACGGTCACCTCCGTTCGCATCCGGTTGAATTCCAGCCGCGCCCGCACCCGAGCCTCCGGGGCGGAGACCGACCGCAGGCCGGAGTCGAACAACTCGTCGGCCCAGCTCAGCAGGAGGTCGCCGAGCAGCAGCGCCGACGATTGGCCGAATACGCGGGAACTGCCCGTCCAGGTTCTGTCGTCGTGCAGCGCCTCGAAGCGCTTGTGGGCCGAGGGAAGACCGCGCCTCATGTCGGAGTTGTCCATGATGTCGTCGTGGACGAGGGCCGCGGCATGGAACACCTCGAGGGCGCTCGCGGCACGGACGACAGCCTCGAGGTCGCTCGGGGCCGAGTGGTCGGGCATCACGTCGAAGCCGGTTGAGTGGCCGCTGACCGACTGCCAGCCCCAGTAGCAGAACAGTGCCCGGAAGCGCTTGCCGCCGCGAAGTAGGTCCCGCGAGAAGTCGATAAACGGCGCGAGCTCCGTTCCGATTGACGTGAGCAATGGCTCCCGCTCCGCCAGAAAGACATCGATGTCCGCCTGGACCAGATCAACTAACCGCTTACTCTCAGCCACGGTTATAGCCTAGCTTCGTGAGGGAGCCTACAATTAGGACTAACACACCAGTGTCTCTGACCTGAAGGGAGTCACCATGCCGCTGTCGGAACATGAACAGCGTCTCCTGGAGGAGATGGAACGCAGTCTCTACCACAACGATGCCGACTTCGTCGCAACCGTTGGAGCGGGCCGTGGGCGCCCCACCTACCGGTCGATCGTCATCGGAATCCTTCTGGTCCTCCTCGGTGTCGCGGTGATCGTTGCCGGGGTCATGTCGCAGCTCGCCATGGTCGGAGTCGCCGGTTTCGTCGTGATGTTCGTCGGCGTCCTTGTCGCCATCTCGTCGCCCAAGCATCCGACCGAAGAGGTTCCGCACCCGACCGAGTCGCGCTCGAAGGCGACGTTCATGGATCGCATGAACGAACGCTGGGACAAGCGCCAGGACGGTCACGACCAATAGGCATCCCTCAACAAATGAACGGCCGATCGAGAGATCGGCCTTTTTTTGTGCCTTTTTCGTCATCGATGGAGCCGAATCGCTCCATTTTCCTCCACGCCTAAGTTCCCTGTAACTGTGGGAAACTTGACCCCACTTCGGGGCAATTTGTCGCGCTTTTCGTTGTCTTGTGGTTGATAGTGGAGTAAAGTGGAGTACACCTGAATCCAGGCCGGAGAAGGAGGGGGAGTCGCCGATGTTTCTTGGCACGCACACCCCCAAGCTCGACGACAAGGGCCGCATCATCCTTCCGGCCAAGTTCTGGTCCGAACTCGAATCCGGCATCGTGATCACCCGCGGCCAGGAGCGCTGCCTCTACGTGTTCTCCACCCGCGAGTTCGAAGAGCTGCACGACCGAATCCGCCAGGCCCCCGTCACCAGCAAGCAGGCTCGCGACTACCTGCGGCTCTTCCTCTCCGGCGCCAATGCCGAGGTTCCAGACACCCAGCACCGCGTCACCATCCCCGCAGCCCTCCGCGCCTACGCAGGCCTCGGTCGCGACCTCACCGTGATCGGCGCGGGCAACCGGGCCGAGATCTGGGACACCGCGGCCTGGGAGACCTACTACGCGGAGCAGGAGAGTGCCTTCGCCGACACCACGGAGGAGGTGATTCCCGGGCTCTTCTAGTGCCTTGCCCCTGACTCCCAGCCGTTCACGCGCCCTGACTCCACTTCCCCGGTGACAGGTCGCAACGGATGGGGATCAGGAGAAAGGGACTGGTCCACCGGTCACCATGGTCGACAACCAAATCCACACCCCCGTGATGCTCGAGCGGTCCATCGAGCTGCTCGCCCCCGCGATCGCGCGGCCCGGCGCCGTGCTCGTCGACGCGACCCTCGGCATGGCCGGTCACGCCGAGGCGTTCCTGCAGCGCTTCCCCGAGCTCACGCTCGTCGGGCTCGACCGCGACACTGACGCACTGAACATCGCGCGCGAGCGCCTCGCTCCCTTCGGCGACCGGGTTCACCTCGTGCACACCGTGTACGACCGCTTCGCGGAGTCGCTGCACGAGCTCGGCATCCGCGAGGTATCCGGCATCCTGTTCGACCTCGGCGTGTCCTCCCTGCAGCTCGACCGTGTGGAGCGCGGATTCTCCTACTCGAAGGATGCCCCGCTCGACATGCGAATGGACGCGACCTCCCCGCTCACTGCGGAGCGCATCCTCGCGGAGTACAGCGAAGCGGAACTCCGCAGGATCTTCTGGGAGTTCGGCGAGGAGCGCCTCGCCCAGCGCTACGCGAAGAAGATCGTCGAGAGCCGCGAGCGCACCCCCCTCGTGCGGTCCGCGCAGCTCGTCGAACTGATCACCGCCGCGACGCCCGTCGCGATCCAGCGCAAGGGCCACCCGGCCAAGCGCGTATTCCAGGCGCTGCGCATCGAGGTCAACCAGGAGCTGTCAGTGCTCGAGCGGGCCATTCCCGCCGCCATCCGGTCGCTCGAGGTGGGGGGACGCATCGTCGTGCTCGCCTACCAGTCGCTCGAGGACCGCATCGTCAAGCGGGCCCTTGCCGCGGCATCCTCGTCCGCCGCACCGGCCGGACTGCCGATCGAACTGCCGGAACACCGGGCAGAGCTGAAACTGCTGGTCCGCGGCGCCGAACTGGCCAGTGAAGACGAGAAGGCCGCAAACCCGCGGTCGACACCCGTGCGGCTTCGTGCTGCCGAACGAATTCGGAGGGCCGCATGAGCACCATTCTCGCGAGCGATCTGCCGGCCTTCTCCCCGCGCGAGCTCGAGGACCACCCCCGCCACATCGAGATCGTCTCGACCAGAAGCCAGAAGCGCGCGCGCCCCCGCGTGGTGTACGCCCTGGTCGCGGTCGCCGGAATGTTCGCCATCCTGACTGCCCAACTGCTGCTCAGCATCTGGCTCTCGGATGGCGCGTACCAGATTTCGGCGCTGCAGCAGTCGCAACAGCAACTCTCGCGTGACCAGCAGTCCCTCAAGGAATCGCTCGATGTGCTGCGGTCGCCGCAGAACCTGGCCGGTCGCGCGTCCGAACTCGGGATGGTGCTCAACACCGGGAGCCAGGGCTTCCTGAGTCTCACCGGCGGTGTCTCCCGCGCCCCGAGCGCGGCCGGCGCCGCCACCACGGTGCCCGTGACCGCCGCAGCGCTCACCCCCAACTCCCTCATCACGCCCGCCGTCTCCTCCCTGGGCGCCGCTGCCGCGGCGGCGGCCGCCAACCCGGCAGCCGCCGGCACGCCCGCCACCACCGCAGCCGACGGTTCCGCAGCGTCAACGTCGGGGACAACGAGCCCGGCGGCGCAGACCGTTCTGCCCTCGCCGATCACCCACTAGCCCGGCGCTCGCGCCACCAGTCGAAGACCCCACGAAAGTTCGAAGGAGGCGCCCGTGACGAACCCGCGCAGCAGCCGAGTCAGGCTCACCTTCGCCCTCCTGATCGTCTTTGCCATCGTCGCGGTCTTCGCTGTCCGGCTCGTCGACATCCAGATCGTGAGGGCCGATCAGCTCAACGCCGACTCGCTCAGTAAGCGGTCGATCAAGTCGACCACCTATGCGGCACGTGGCGACATCGTGGACAGCAACGGCGTCGTCCTCGCCGGAACGGTCCAGCGCTACGACGTCACCGTGGCACCCGTCAACATGCAGAAGGGATTCCTACGCACGGCGAAGGACGGAACGAAGACCACGGTCACCCTCCTCGACATCGCGAATGAGATAGCGACAGCAACGAAGCAGGACCAGGCCGTGGTGTACAAGAAGCTCACGGAGAGCCCGCAGTCGAACTACGCGCTGCTGGCCGGCGCGGTTGACCTTCCCACCAGACGCGCCATCGAGAGTCTGAAGATTCCGGGAATCATCTTCCAACTCCATCCGGTGCGCACCTACCCTGACGGGTCGGTGGCCGGCAACCTCGTCGGGTACATGAACACGGACGGTCCGGGTGGAGGACTGGAGCTCGGCGACAACAAATGCCTGGCGAGCACCAACGGGAGCACCACCTACCAGCAGGGTGCCGACGGGGTGCAGATCCCCGGTAGCGTCGTCACCAGTACGGCATCCGACCCGGGCGGAACGCTCAAACTCACCATCGACTCCGACCTCAACTGGTTCGCCCAGCAGGCGATCGCCGAACAGGGCACGGCGATCGGCGCCCAGTCCGGCACAGCGATCGTGCTGCGCGTCAAGGACTTCCATCTGATGGCGGTGGCCGACTGGCCGAGCGTCGACCCCAACAACATCAATGGCACCCCGATCGGCAATGTCGGCTCCCTGGCATTTACCGCCCAGTACGAGCCGGGGTCGGTGTTCAAGGCCATGTCGGCCGCCACGATCATCGACACGGGTACCGGCTCGGCCACGATGCAGGCAACGGTTCCCTGGCACTGGGTGGCGCCGGACGGCGCGATCGTGAACGACTTCGCACCGCATCCCATTCAGCACCTCACCCTCACCGGCGTGCTGCAGGAATCCTCGAACGTCGGCATCTCGATGCTGGGTTCCCTCGTGCCCGAGCAGACCCGGTTGGCCTACATGAAGAAGTTCGGCCTCGACCAGACCACGGCCGTCAAGTTCCTCGGTGAGGCGACCGGAAGCATCCAGAAGCTCCCGTGGGATAGCCAGACCCACTACAACGTGCTCTACGGCCAGGGCGTGTCGGCCACCGCACTGCAGGTCGCGCAGATCTTCGCCACCCTCGGCAACGGGGGACTGCGGCTGCCGACGACGCTCGTCGAGAGCTGCACCAAGCCCGACGGAACCGTGACCGAGGCGCCATCCACCACGGGCATCCGGGTGGTGTCCGAGAGCACGGCGAAGACGGTGACCAACATGCTCGAGAGCGTCGTTCAGGGCGGCGAGCTCGCCAGGTCCCTGGTAATCCCCGGCTACCGCGTCGCGGGCAAGAGCGGCACCGCCGAGGTTGCCTCCCACGGACGTTACACCGGAGACCGCGTCGTCTCCTTCGCGGGCGTCGCCCCGGCCGAGAACCCGCAGTACGTGGTTGTGGTCACCTACACGAAGCCAGCTACCATGAAGAGTTCGGCCGCCGCCGCGCCGACCTTCACCAAGATCATGTCCCAGGTGCTCACAAAGTACCGGGTCCCCCCGTCGACAACGCCATCTACCTATCCGGCGACGTCCTGGTAAGAAAGTAGCTGCTGTGACTGCACGGATCCCCCCGGTTCTTCGGCCGGAGCATCCGCTGGCCAGGCCCCTCGCCGCCCTGGTGTCAGAATTCGGACTCGAGTCGATCGGTTCGCTCGACGGCGTGGAAATCACCGGCGTCACCCTGCGCTCGACCGAGGTCGAGGCTGGTGACCTGTACGTGGGCATCCGGGGTCTCAACAGCCACGGAGGCCAGTACGCGAAGCAGGCCGCCGAGAGCGGTGCCGTCGCCGTGCTGACCGACCGCGACGGCGCTCAATTCGCCGCCGACAGCGGGCTGCCGATCGTGATCGTCGAGTCCCCGCGCGCCGCCCTCGGCGACGTGTCCGCCTGGGTCTACCGCACCAACGAGCGCCCACCGCTCATGCTCGGAATCACCGGAACCAACGGCAAGACCTCGACCGCGTACATTCTCGAGGCGATTCTCAAGCAGCTCGGTCTCGTGACCGGGCTCTCATCCACCGCCGAACGCCACATCGGCGACGTCAGCGTCGTCTCGCGCCTCACCACCCCCGAAGCGAGCGAGATGCACGCCCTCCTCGCCCGGATGCGGGAGAGCGAAGTGCGGGCCGTGGTCGTCGAGGTGAGTGCCCAGGCCCTCAGCCGCAACCGCATCGACGGCCTCATGTTCGATGTCGTCGCCTTCACCAACCTCAGCCACGACCACCTCGACGACTACGCCGACCTTGAGGAGTACTTCGAGGCCAAGCTCGCCTTCTTCGAACCGGAACGCGGAAAGCGCGGCGTGGTCTCCCTCGACACCGCGTGGGGCCAGAAGGTCGTCGAGCGCTCGCGCATCCCCGTGACGACCGTCTCGGCGACGCCCGGCGTGGTGGGGGAGTGGAACGTCGAGATTCTCGACGAGCGAGCCTCCGGCGTCGACTTCACCCTCACCGGACCAGAGGGTCGTTCCCTGACCACCCACCTGCCGCTCATCGGCAGGCACATGGCGGCCAACGCCGCCCTCGCGATCGTGATGCTCGTCGAGGCCGGATTCGAGCTTGAGGCGATCGGCCAGGCCGTGGAGCACGGCATCGACGCGTACCTTCCCGGGCGCACCGAGCGAGTCTCCGGTGACCGCGGCCCGTCGGTCTACGTGGACTTCGGGCACAGCCCGGACGCCTTCTTCAACACCCTGGGTGCGGTGAGCAAGTTCACCACCGGCAAGGTGATCATGGTGTTCGGCGCCGACGGCGACCGCGACAGCACCAAGCGCCACGAGATGGGACGGGTCGCCTCCGAGGGGTCCGACATCCTCGTGATCACCGACCACCACCCGCGATTCGAAGACCCGGCGTCGATCCGTGCCACGCTCATCGAGGGCGCGAATCTGGCGGAGCACCAGGCCGAACTGCACGAGGTCAGCCCGCCGGAGGAGGCGATCCGCTTCGCGGTCTCCCTCGCGAAGGAGGGCGACTCGATCCTCTGGGCCGGACCCGGCCATCAGGATTATCGGGATATCCGCGGCGAGCGCACGCCCTACTCCGCCCGCGCCCTCGCTCGCGAGGCCCTGCGCGAGGCGGGCTGGGACCAATGATCTCCCTGACCCTTTCCGCGATTGCGACCGCGACCGGCGGTGTCCTGCGACTCCCGTCCGGAGCCCACGACTTCGACGACGTCGACGGTTCGGTGCAGACCGACTCCCGGCTCGTCGAACCCGGGTCGATCTTCGTCGCCCTCCCGGGCGAAGTCACCGACGGCCACCTCTTCGCGTCGGGCGCACTCGAGCGGGGTGCGGCACTGCTCGTCGTCGACCGCGCCCTCGAACTCCCGGTCGCCCAGGTGATCGTCGAGGACACCCTCACCGCCCTCGCCGACCTCGCCCGTTTCGTCGTCGCGACCGTGCGCGCCCAGGGCGGCCTGAAGATCGTCGGCATCACCGGTTCCAACGGCAAGACCACCACCAAGAACATGCTCAGGGCCGTGCTCGCACGAATCGGCCCCACCGTCGCGCCTCCCGGCTCGTTCAACAACCAGGTCGGCGCCCCGCTGTCGATGCTGTCGATCGACCTCGGCACCCGCTTCCTCGTGGTGGAGATGGGCGCGGCCGGCGTCGGAGAGATCGCCCGCACCATCGGCATCGCCGTCCCCGACATCGCCGTCGTGCTCACCGTGGGCCTCGCCCACGCCGGCGAGTTCGGTGGCATCGAGGCGACGCAGCGCGCCAAGGCGGAGATCGTGACCGAACTGCCCGCGAACGCGGTGGCCGTTCTCAACATCGACGACGAGCGGGTCGCGGCGATGGCCGCGCTCACGAAGGCGCGGCCGGTGTGGTTCGGACTGGACGAGAAGGCCGACGTTCGTGCCGATGACCTGCGGGCCACGGCATCCGGAACCTCGTTCACCCTCATCGCCGCGGGTGAGCGGCACCCGGTGCAGCTGCGCATCCTCGGCGAACACCACGTCATGAACGCCCTCGCCGCCCTCGCCGTGGCGATCGAGCTCGGAGTCGATCTCGATGGGGCGATCACCGCACTCGAGTCCGTGCCTCGGGCCGAGCGGTGGCGCATGGAGGTGCTCACGCGGGCCGACGGCATCGTCGTGATCAATGACGCGTACAACGCGAGCCCCGACTCGATGTCGGCCGCCCTCAAGACCCTCGCGCAGATCATCGAACCGGGACAGCGTTCCGTCGCGGTGCTCGGCGAGATGGCTGAGCTCGGCGAATACTCCGACGAGGAACACGATCGCATCGGACGCCTGGTCGTGCGCCTTAACATCCAGAAGCTCATCGTCGTCGGCCACGCCGCGCGCCACATCCACAATGCCGCCGGGCTCGAGGGATCGTGGGACGGGGAGTCGATGCTTGTCGCGACAGTGGACGAAGCCTACGATCGGGTTCGTGACGACCTGCGCATCGGCGACGTCGTGCTCGTGAAGTCGTCGAAGTCCGCCAACCTCCGGTTCCTCGGCGACCGCCTCGGGGAGTTCGATGGTCCGGACGTGGCCGCGGCGGAGGCCACCCAGTGATCGCGCTCCTCACCGCCGGCGGTGTCGCCATGGTCTTCACACTGTTCTTGACGCCCGTGTTCGCCAAGGTCTTCCGTCGCCTCAAGCTCGGACAGTTCATCCGCGCTGACACCCCGACCGCCCATGTCATGAAGCGTGGTACGCCATCGATGGGTGGCCTCGTGTTCATCACGGCGTCGGTCCTCGGCTACGTCATCGGACATCTCGTTGGCGGGGACTCGGTGGCCGGCACCGGCCTCCTCGTGCTCGCCATGATGGCGGGCCTCGGCTTCATCGGATTCATCGACGACTTCCTCAAGGTGAAACGGCAGAACAGCCTCGGCCTCGCCGGCTGGTACAAGATCCTCGGCTCGGTGATCGTGGCGATCGCCTTCGGTGTCACCGCGATCGTCTACCGCGACGCCAATCACCGCACCCCGGCATCCACCGCGATCTCGTTCGTGCGCGACCTCAACTTCAACTTCGTCACGGTGTTCGGGGCGACATTCGGCATCATCCTGTTCATCGCCTGGATCGTGCTCATCACCACCGCGACGACGAACGCGGTGAACCTCACCGACGGCCTCGACGGCCTCGCGACCGGGTCGTCGATCCTCGCGATCGGCTCGTACATCATCATCGGTTTCTGGCAGTCCAACCAGTCCTGCTTCAGCACGTCGATCGGTGAGAACCTCTTCAAGTGCTACACCGTGTCACGCCCGCTCGACATCGCAGTGGTCTCCGCGGCGATCGTCGGATCCCTCATCGGATTCCTCTGGTGGAACACCGCTCCCGCCCAGATCACCATGGGCGACACCGGTTCATTCGGCCTCGGCGGCGCCCTCGCGGCCCTCGCCATCCTGTCCCGCACCGAACTCCTCCTGGTGCTCATTGGCGGCCTGTTCCTGGTCATCACCGGCCAGGTGATCGTGCAGCGCATCTACTTCAAGGCCACCAGGGGGAAGCGCATCTGGCGGGCGAGCCCGCTGCACCATCACTTCGAGATGAAGGGCTGGGCCGAGGTCACAATCGTGGTGCGTTTCTGGATCATTTCCGGTCTCTTCGTCGGAGCCGGAGTCGGGACCTTTTATCTCGAGTGGCTCTCCCGGGTGAAACCGTCCTGATGCGCGGTGCCGAAGACGTGGCCGGCCTCTCGGGCTGGAACGCCGACTGGGCTGGACTGAAGGTGGCCGTGCTCGGGCTCGGCATCACCGGGTTCTCGGTTGCCGACACGCTTGCGGAGCTCGGAGCCGACCTGGTCGTGCTCGCCAACAGTGCCGACGAGGAGACCGCAGACCTGCTCGACGTGATCGGGGTGCGCCTCGTGCGCGAGGAGCTCGAGACCGAGCTCGCCGCGTTCGGGCCCGAACTGGTGGTCGTGTCCCCGGGCTTCGCGCCCAGCCATCCGCTGGTCGCCTGGGCGACCGATCGCGGGGTCCCGGTGTGGGGCGAAGTCGAACTGGCCTGGCGGCTGCGTGACCGCTCCGGCACGGTCGCGGAGTGGATCGCGATCACCGGAACCAACGGCAAGACCACGACAACCCAGCTCACCACTGCGATGCTCGTCGCCGGAGGCAAGCGGGCGATCGCCTGCGGCAACGTGGGGGTTCCGGTGCTCGACGCCGTGCGCGAACCGATCGGGTTCGATGCGCTGGTCGTTGAGCTGTCCAGCTTCCAGCTGCACTACCTGCAGTCGATGTCGCCGTGGGCGAGCGTGTGCCTCAACGTTGCCGAGGACCACCTGGACTGGCACGGGTCGGCCGCGGCGTACCGCGCCGCGAAGGGCACCGTCTACGAGCGAACGCGGGTGGCCTGCGTCTACAACCTCGAGGACGACGCGACGCGCGAGCTCGTCGAGGAGGCAGAGGTGGTGGACGGATGCCGCGCCATCGGCTTCGGTCGCGGGCTCCCGGGCCCGAGCGACGTGGGGCTCGTCGACGAGTTCGTCGTCGACCGCGCCTTCCTCGATGACCGCTGGCGCGCGGCCATCGAGATCACCACGGTTCACGAACTGGAGGCGGTCGGCCTCGGCGCGCCGCACATGATCGCGAACGTGCTCGCCGCCTCAGCCCTCGCGCGCTCCTTCGGCGTCGCGGCCCCGGACATTCGCGCCGCCCTTGGCGCCTTCCGCATGGATCACCACCGCACCGAGACCATTCTCGACCGGTCGGGCATCCGCTGGGTCAACGACTCGAAGGCGACGAATCCGCATGCGGCCCAGGCGGCCCTTGAGTCCTTCGACTCCGTGGTCTGGGTGGTTGGCGGGCTTCTCAAGGGCGTCGACGTCAACGAGCTCATCGCCGCGAACGCGCCACGACTCCGCGCCGCGGTCGTCATCGGGGCGGATCGCGCGACGCTGCGCGACGCGTTCGCACGACACGCGCCGATGCTGCCGCTCTTCGAGGTCGACACCGCCGACACTGAAGAGGTGATGCCGATGGTCGTGAGACTGTCGGCTGCGGTTGCGCGAAGCGGGGACACCGTTCTGCTCGCACCGGCAGCCGCGTCGATGGACCAGTTCACCGACTATGCGGATCGCGGCAACCGATTCGCAGACGCGGTTCGAGACCTGATGGGGGAGGGTACCGATGACGACAGGCCCTTCCCGTCCGCGGCCGAAGACTAGGCCGGATCCGGGTCCCGCCGTCGCGCCACCGACGTCCGGTCGAGGCGATGGCGTCCGCGGTTCCGCCGCGATCGTCGCGGTCAAGCGCATCTTCGCCGCGGAGACCGGTAACTACTTTCTGGCGCTGGGGACCACGCTGTTCCTCGTGATCTTCGGCCTGATGATGGTGCTGTCCTCGTCGTCGGTCGAGTCGTACACGGCCAACGGCGACTTCTTCAACGGCTTCGTGCGGCAGGTGCTCTTCGCCGCCATCGGGGTTCCGGTGATGCTCATCGCCGCTCGTCTGCCCATCAACTTCTGGAAGAAGTGGGCCGGCCGGTTTCTGCTCGCCTCCATCGTGCTCGAGCTGCTGGTGTTCGTCCCCCACATCGGCGTCTCGGTCAATGGAAACCGAAATTGGATCAGCGTCCTCGGATTCAGTGCCCAGCCCTCTGAACTCATCAAAGTCGCGCTCGTGCTGTGGCTGGGCAAGTCGTTCGCCCGCATGCAGGATCGTCTGGACGACTGGCGTGAGCTCATTCGGCCTCTGATTCCGGCCGGAGTGGCGATCGCCCTCGTGGCCATCGGCGGAGACATCGGGACGACGATAATTCTCGCCGCGATCGTCTTCGCGACCCTCTTCTTCGCTGGGGTCAAATTCCGGTTGCTCGCCGTTCCCCTCATCGCGGTCGGCCTCGCGGGAGCATCCCTCTCCCTCGGATCGGGTTCGCGGGCGGCGCGCATCGCGGCGCTCATCCACGGCTGTAAGACCGACAGCGATTTCCACGGGCTCTGCTGGCAAACCGTGCACGGGTGGTGGGCTCTCGCCTCCGGGGGGGTCTTCGGAGTCGGCCTCGGCAACTCGAAGCTCAAGTGGTCATGGCTTCCCGAAGCCGACAACGACTTCATCTTCGCGATCATCGGGGAGGAACTCGGACTCATCGGAGCGATACTCGTGCTCGTGCTGTTCGTCGTGCTCGCGATCACGTTCGTGCGCATCATCCGCGCGCGTGGCTCGTCCGACGCCTTCGCGCGCATTGCGATCGGGGCGGTGCTGGTGTGGATCGTCGGCCAGGCGTTCATCAACATCGCGGTGGTGCTCGGTATCTTGCCGGTTCTCGGGGTGCCACTGCCCCTGATCTCCGCCGGCGGTTCGGCGCTCGTCACCTCGCTCATCGGCATCGGAATCGTGCTGTCGTTCGCTCGCCAGGCCCCGAATTCCGCGCGCCAGTCCCCGGTCGGCGGTCGTCTGAGATGACGCGGTACCTCCTCGCCGGTGGGGGCACAGCCGGTCACGTCAACCCACTGCTCGCCGTCGCCGACCGCATCGCCGACCGCGAACCCGACGCGGTGATCCTGGTGCTCGGCACGGCAGAGGGCCTCGAGGCGCGCCTGGTTCCCGACCGCGGCTATCGGCTGCTCGTCGTGCCGCGTGTGCCATTCCCGCGACGGCCGAACGCCGCGGCACTGCGTTTCCCCGGCCGGTTCGCCGCGATCGTCGCGCAGATTCGCGGTCTGATCCGCGAGCACCAGATCGACGCGCTGGTCGGTTTCGGCGGATACGTCGCCGCCCCGGCCTACCTCGCGGCCAGGCGCGAACACATCGCGATCGCGGTGCACGAGGCGAACGCCCGGCCCGGGATCGCCAACCGGTTCGGCGCGGTGCTCACCCGGTTCGTCGGGGTCGCCTTCCGCTCCGCCCGCCTTCCGCACGCCCGCTTCGTCGGCATGCCGCTGCGAAGCGAGATCGAGTCGCTGGATCGACCGGCCGAACGCCGGGACGCCATCGAGTTCTTCGCGCTCTCGCCGAACCGGCCGACCCTGCTGATCACCGGCGGTTCGCTTGGCGCGAAGCGCATCAATGAGACCGTCTACGAGGCCGCTGCGACCATCATCGGGGCCGGTTGGCAGATTCTGCACATCACGGGGCTGCGCTCGGAACTGCCCAAGAGCACCCTCGGCCATTACCTGCTTGTGCCCTACTGCGACCGCATGGAGCTTGCCCTCGCGGCGGCCGACCTCGCGATCGCGCGCGCCGGTTCCGCCACGGTGAGCGAGTTCAGCGCCCTCGGCGTTCCGGCCGTGTACGTGCCGCTCGCGGTCGGGAATGGCGAGCAGAGGCTGAATGTGCGCGACGTGGTTGCCGCAGGGGGCGCGCTTTCGGTCGACAATGCGAATTTCACGCCGCAGTGGATTCTCGACGAACTGGTTCCGGTGCTGCAGAATCGCGCGCTCATCGCCGGCATGGCGGCGCGCTCTCTCTCCGTCGGTGTGCTCGACGGCACCGACCGCATGGTCGACCTCGTCGCGGATGCCGTCGCCGCCACCGTAGATTTGTCACGATGATCAAGTCCGATTTCTCCCAGTCCGTTCCCGCCGACCTCGGTCGGGTGCATTTCGTCGGCATCGGCGGGGCGGGCATGAGCGGCATCGCCCGCCTCTTCGTCGAGGCCGGTCTTCCTGTGACCGGCTCCGACATCCGCGCCACCGAGACGGTCGAGGCGCTCGTCGCGAGCGGCGTGCCGGTGGCGATCGGCCATGCCGTCGAGAACATCGCCGGTGCCGACACCCTCGTCGTCACCGGGGCGATCGCCGAGGACAACCCCGAGTATGTCGCCGCCCGTGACCGCGGCCTGCCGATCGTCCACCGAGCGCAGGCGCTCGCCTGGCTCACACGCAACCACCGCGTTGTCGCGGTCGCCGGCGCCCACGGAAAGACCACATCCACCGCGATGATCGTGACCGCGATGCTCGCGCTCGATGCCGATCCGAGCTTCGTCAACGGGGGAGTGATCCGCTCCCTCGGGGTCAGCGCGGCCACCGGCACCGGCGATGTGTTCGTCGTCGAGGCCGACGAGTCCGACGGGTCGTTCCTGCTCTACGACACCACGATCTCGCTGATCACCAACGTCGACCCTGACCACCTCGACCACTACGGCTCGGAGGAAGCGTTCGAGGAAGCCTTCGTCACGTTCGCCCGAACGGCGTCGGAGCGCGTCGTCATCTCCAGCGACGACCCGCGTGCCGTCTCGGTGAACACCCGCCTCGGCGACCGCAGCGTGCTCACCTTCGGGCAGCATCCGGATGCCGACATCCGGCTGCATTCCATTGACAGCGCCGCGACCGTGGCCTTCACCCTCCGCTACCTCGGCGCGGACTACCGCACCCGACTTCGCGTTGCCGGGCTGCATAACGCGACCAACGCCGCCGGCGCCTTCGGCGTGCTCGTGTCCCTCGGCTTCGAGCCGCAGGCGGCGCTCGACGCGATCGCGCTCTTCGACGGAACCGAGCGGCGGTTCGAGCTGCGCGGCAGCGTGCGCGGCGTGCACGTCTACGACGACTTCGCCCACCACCCCACCGAAATCAGGGCGGCGCTCTCCGGCGCGCGCGCGGTCGTCGGGCAGGGGCGGCTCATTCCGATCTTCCAGCCGCACCTCTATTCGCGGACGAGGCAGATGGCGGCGGAATTCGCCGAGACCTTCGAGACGCTCGCTGACATCACCATCGTCGTGCCGATCTACGGCGCCCGGCAGGATCCCGAGCCCGGAGTCACCGGCGAGCTCATCACGACGCGGTTCCACGACCAGTCGCGGGTGCGCTACTTCGACGAGTGGCAGGATGCCGTCGACTACGCCGCATCGATCGCCCGCGATGGCGACTTCGTCATCCCGATGGGTGGCGGCGACATCTACCGGGTGATCCCGCAGCTGCTCGCGACGCTCGGCGTCGCCGCAGGCGGTAACGCGCCCGAGAACGCCCCAGAGACGCGATGAAGCGCCCGGAAGGCTTCGACCGTCCGTCCGCACCCCCGAGCGGCGCGTCGCCCACCCGCCCCGTCAAGCCCAGGAGGGCTGCGGCGCCGTCCACCCCGCCTGCCGCCACGCCAGCCACCGCTCCATCCAAGCCCACGGGGCGTCCGCCGCGCGCCGCGCGCCGGGCGTGGGGCTCGCGGGAGCGCCCGACCGATGCCGCAGCCCGGCGCGCCACGAAGGCCCGCCGCAAGTATGAGCGCGGGGAGGTGCGTCGCTTCACCCGCCGCTCCCGCCGCCGCCGGATCACCTGGCTCGTCAGCGGAGGGGCGCTGCTGCTCATGGTCGGTCTCGTCGTCGCCGCGGTCTACTCGCCGCTGCTCTCACTCAAGACGATCCGGATCGAGGGCGCCGCGAGGGTGAGCTCGGCGAGCGTGCGCGCCGCGGTCCAAGGCCAGATCGGCACGCCCCTCGCCCTCGTGGATGTCGGCGCGATCAAACGGTCGCTCGCGAAGTTTCCGCTCATCCGCAGTTTCGTCACGGAGACCGTGCCGCCGGACACCCTGATCATCCGCATCGCCGAGCGTGCCCCGATCGCGACGCTCGCCACTTCGAGCGGTTTCTCGGTCGTCGACCCCGCTGGGATCGTCATCGCGACCGGGTCAACGCAGCCCCCCGGTCTTCCACTCATCGAACTCGGCTCCGCCACGAAGAGCAGCCCGGCCTTCACCGCCGCCGTCGGCGTTCTGCTCGCCCTGCCCGCCGATCTGCTGAAGCGCGTCGACACGGTCACCGCGCAGACCGCTGACGATGTCACGCTCGGTCTCACCGGCGGCACGACGGTCGTCTGGGGCAGTCCCGAGCAGTCGACCCTCAAGGCCCGTGCCCTCGCCGCCGCGGTCGCCGCCCCCGACTCGGCCGGTGCGACCTCCTTCGACGTGTCGGCGCCGACACACATCGTCTTCACCAAGGGCTGATCCGCGCGGGCCGGCCGGAATTTCCTGCCAAATCCGTCGGCACTTCGCGACACGCGGGATCGCCTGTCGCCACGAGAGCGGTACGCCCCGTAACTTCAAAACAAGAAACCTATACCGGGCATAACTTTAACGCTCAGGTAAAGGTTGAAAGTTTCTAGCGGAGGCCCGGACGTGACAACGAACCAGAACTACCTAGCAGTGATCAAGGTGGTCGGCATCGGCGGGGGCGGCGTCAATGCCGTCAACCGCATGATCGAACTCGGCCTTCGCGGGGTCGAATTCATCGCCATCAACACCGATGCGCAGGCGCTGCTCATGAGCGACGCCGACGTCAAACTCGACGTCGGTCGCGAGCTCACCCGCGGCCTCGGCGCCGGGGCCGACCCCGAGGTGGGCCGCCGTGCCGCCGAGGATCACGCCGAGGAGATCGAAGAGGCCCTCGCCGGTGCAGACATGGTGTTCGTCACCGCGGGTGAGGGTGGCGGTACCGGAACCGGTGGAGCCCCCGTCGTCGCTCGCATCGCCAAGTCGATCGGTGCGCTCACCATCGGCGTCGTCACGCGTCCGTTCGGCTTCGAGGGCAAGCGTCGCGCCGCCCAGGCCGACGTGGGAGTCGCCGCGCTCAAGCAGGAGGTCGACACGCTCATCGTGGTGCCGAATGACCGGCTCCTCGAGATCAGCGACCGGGGAATCTCGTTCCTTGAGGCCTTCGCCACCGCCGACCAGGTTCTGCTCGCCGGTGTGCAGGGCATCACCGACCTGATTACCACCCCCGGCCTGATCAACCTCGACTTCGCCGACGTCAAGTCGGTGATGCAGGGCGCCGGATCGGCGCTCATGGGCATCGGCTCTAGCCGCGGCGCCGACCGCGCGATCAAGGCGGCGGAACTCGCCGTCGCGAGCCCGCTGCTCGAGGCATCGATCGACGGTGCGCACGGAGTGCTCCTGTCGATCCAGGGCGGATCGAACCTCGGAATCTTCGAGATCAACGACGCGGCCCGTCTCGTTCAGGAAGCCGTGCACCCGGAGGCCAACATCATCTTCGGCGCCGTGATCGACGACACCCTCGGTGATGAGGTGCGGGTCACCGTCATCGCCGCCGGCTTCGATGGGGGAGAGCCGGTCGTGAAGAAGGACGAGCGTCGCTCCCTGCTCGTGGACGCCTCCGTTCCCGCGGCGGCCGCCGCATCGGGATCAACCGGCGCGATCGAGCCGCAGATGGCCAGCGTGCCCAACTGGGCGGCAGAGTCCGAAGTGCCGACCGCTCCGAAGGACCCGGTGTTCGACGACGTCGACGACGACCTGGATGTTCCGGACTTCCTCAGATAGGCGCCCCTCGGCATGACCACACCCGAAACGCTGGCTGAGCGGCTGGCGCTCGTGCGCGCCGGAATCGCGGATGCCGCCGCCGGGGCCGGGCGCAGCGTCGCGGAACTGACGACGATCGTGGTCACCAAGTTCCAGCCCGCCTCACTCGTGCGCGAGCTCTACGCGCTCGGCGTGCGGGAGGTGGGCGAGAATCGTCACCAGGAGGCGCAGTCCAAGTCGGCGGAACTCGCCGACCTCGACCTCGGCTGGAATTTCATCGGCCAGCTTCAGAGCAAGAAGGCCCGGCAGGTGCGCGCCTACGCCCACTCGGTGCATTCGCTCGACCGGGCATCCGTCATCGAGGCCCTCGGGTCGGCGGACGGCACGACGATCGACTGCTTCGTGCAACTCAATCTCACCGACGACCCCGGACGCGGCGGGGTGCACGATGCCGAGCTGGAGAAGACCGCGGAGCTGGTTCTGTCCACTCCCGGGCTCACACTTTTCGGTGTGATGGCGGTGGCGCCGCTGGGGGAGGAGCCGCGAGCGGCCTTCGCCAGGGTGCGCGCCGCATCCGACCGGATTCGGCTGCTCGCGCCCGAGGCGCGCTTCATCTCCGCCGGAATGTCGGGCGACTACCGCGAGGCCATCCTCGAGGGCGCGACACACCTGCGGATTGGTTCCGCAATCACAGGAAACCGGCCGGTGGCCGGTTAATCTGAACTCATCAGTTCCACCACAGGAGGCACGCAATGGCTAACCCGCTACGCAAGACCATGGTCTACCTTGGCCTCGCCGATGAGGAGTTCGAATACGAGGACGCCGCACCCGTGGCGCCCGCTGCACCGGTCGCCCGTGAGGTGCACCAGTCCGCACCAGCCTCCGGAAACCGCGCGCCCGTCACGCCATTGCGCCGCGCCCCATCGCAAAAGAATGTGTCGCCTGCCGAAATGAACGAGATCCTCACCGTGCACCCGCGTCAGTACAAGGACGCCCAGGCGATCGCCGAGGCCTTCCGCGACGGCATCCCGGTCATCATCAACCTCTCCCAGATGAGCGAGCCGGACGCCCGTCGTCTCGTCGACTTCGCGAGCGGCCTTTCGCAGGGCCTCTACGGCAAGATCGAGCGGGTCACCAGCAAGGTGTTCCTGCTGTCGCCGGCGCACGTCGCCGTGAGCGGCGACCAGGCCGACGTCGACTCCGACGTCGACGCGTCGTTCTTCGCCCAGTCCTGAGCGCCGTCCGACCCTTCATTCTGACCGACGCATCCCGCCCCGGTAATTCCGGCCCGCGCCCGCGCCTTAGTCTGACTTCGTGACCACAAATTACTTCGCCATCCCGGCCGCCATCGCGTACTACCTGCTCCTGCTGTATTTCTTCGTGCTCTGGGGTCGGTTCATTCTCGACCTGTTGCGCAACGTTTCGCGCGGATGGCGTCCCCACGGATTCGGCCTCGTGTTGTCGGAGATCGTCTTCGCGCTCACCGATCCGCCGCTCAATCTTGCGCGCCGTCTGATCCCTCCCATGCGCATCGGCGGCTTCGCCCTCGACTTCGCGTGGAGTGCGCTGATGATCGTCACCCTGGTGCTGTTGTCGGTCTTCTCGGCCCTCAGCGCCTAGCATCCCGAGCGGGAATCAATTCCGGAGCTGTCAATGCCGTGTCGCGCAGGTGACCCTGTGTACGCTGAGAGAGTGGTCCAACACCACGCGGTATCTTGACCCGATCGGGCCGCCAGTTTGCTAGCGTTAGCTGACTGTTATTAGCGCTGTATCAGATGATTTTTTTGAGGTGGCACCCATGGCACTAACGCCTGAAGATGTAGTCAACAAGCGATTCCAGCCGACCAAGTTCAGAGAAGGGTACGACCAGGACGAGGTCGACGACTTCCTCGACGAGGTCGTCGTGGAACTGCGTCGTCTCAACCAGGAGAACGAGGAGCTCCGCCAGCGACTCGTTGCGAGCGATGCCCGCATCTCGGAGTCGCAGCGTGCCTCGTCCGGACCGGCCGCCCTCGCCGAGGCTCCGGACCAGGGCCAGATGAGCGAGCAGGTGCAGCCGCAGTTCGGGGCTGTTCCCGTTCCGGTCGCGGCGCCTCCGGTCGTCGCTCCCGTGCCGGCCCCCGTCACCTACCCCTCGAGCGACCAGAACGCGGCCGACTCGAGCAGTACCAACAACCTGCTGCAGCTCGCCCGCAAGCTCCACGAGGAGCACGTGCGTGAGGGCATCGAGAAGCGAGATGCACTCATCGCCGAGGGTCGCGCCACCGCCGCCCGCGTGGTGAGCGAGGCCGAGGCCGCGCAGCGTGCGCAGGTCTCCGTCTTGGACGGCGAGAAGGCCGCACTCGAACTGCAGAAGACCAACCTCGAGCACCAGATCGAGGACCTCCGCACCTTCGAGCGCGAGTACCGCCTGAAGCTCCGGAGCTACATCGAGGGTCAGCTGAACGAGCTGGACTCGACCGAGCCCGTTCAGTCTGTTGCGCCGGAGCCGACTCCGTTCGAGAGCGTGCCGGCATCCGGTGGCTCGTTCGACGCCGGTTCCAACGACGGAGACCAGACCCCTCCGCCCGTCAGCTTCCAGGGCTTTGGCGGCAACTGAGCCGCAGGCGAGGGTTCGCGCGTCGAAGGTCAGCGTTAGAGCGCTTATCGCGCTGGCCCTCGTCGCGGCGGTCGTTTACAGTCTCGACCAAGTCACCAAGTTCCTGATCGTCAAGAATCTGACCGAGGGCGAGCAGGTCAAGGCGATCGGTGACCTGCTCCAGTTTCACTTCGTGAAGAATTCGGGTGCGGCCTTCTCCATCGCGAGCGGGTCCACCTGGATCTTCTCGATCGCCGCCTCGGCCGTCACCATCTTCATCATCGGATTCGCGCGGCGCATCCGTTCGCTCGGCTGGGCCGTGCTGTTCGGAATGCTCCTCGGCGGCACCACCGGCAATCTCACCGACCGGCTGTTCCGGGAGCCGGGCTTCGGCGTCGGCCATGTGGTCGACTTCGTGCAGGTCTACGGTTTCCCTGCGATCTTCAACATCGCGGACTCGTTCATCGTCGCAAGCATGGGGCTGTTCATCATCCTCACGATCCGTGGCGTCGGGATCGATGGCAAGCGCACGGCCGATCGTGTGGTTGCCCTGGCTGGGGACGAATCCGCTGCCGCGGGTACGTCGACCGCTCCGGAGGCCGGGCACGAACCCCCGGTCGACCACGCCTCGGACGGCACGTAAGCCATGGAATCACGCAGCCTTCCCGTGCCCGATGGGCTCGCCGGTGAACGGGTCGATGCGGCCCTCGCCAAGCTCATGGGCTTCTCCCGCAGCTTCGCGGCCGAGGTCGCCGAGTCCGGGGGAGTCGTCGTCGACGGGGTGACCCTCGGCAAGTCCGACCGTCTCCACGCCGACCGATGGCTCGAAGTCACCTGGCAGCCGAAGGAAGCACCCTCGATCCAGGCGGTCATCGTTCCCGACCTCGCCGTCGTGTATGACGACGAGGACATCATCGTCGTCGACAAGCCCGTGGGTGTTGCCGCGCATCCGTCGGTGGGATGGACCGGACCGACAGTGCTCGGAGCCCTTGCCGGAGCCGGCTTCCGGGTCTCCACCTCCGGCGCCTCCGAACGTGCAGGGATCGTGCACCGGCTCGACGCCGGAACGAGCGGGCTCATGGTGGTGGCCAAGAGCGAGCGGGCCTACACCGAGCTCAAGCGCCAGTTTCACGACCGCGAGGTGGCCAAGATCTACCACGCCGTCGTGCAGGGCCACCCTGACCCGCTTTCCGGCACCATCGACGCGCCGATCGGCCGTCATCCGAGCTCCAGCTGGAAGTTCGCCGTCACCTCCGACGGCAAAGACTCGGTCACGCACTACGAGACCCTCGAGGCATTCCGCAGCGCATCGCTGCTCGAGGTGCACCTCGAGACGGGTCGCACGCACCAGATCCGGGTGCACATGGCAGCCCAGCGGCATCCCTGCGTCGGCGACGCCATGTATGGCGCCGATCCCACCATCTCGGCGCGACTGGGCCTCACGCGGCAGTGGCTGCACGCCAAACAGCTCGGTTTCACGCACCCCGGAACCCGGGAGCGCGTGGTCTTCACGAGCGAGTATCCGCCCGACCTGCAACACGCCCTCGACGTGCTCCGCGGGGACTGACCGAGGCTTAAACTGGATGCCCACCCCGTGAACTAAAGGGAAGAATTGCCTCCAAGCAACGATTCATTCGTGCACCTGCACGTGCACAGCGAATACTCGATGCTCGATGGAGCCGCTCGCATCGGCCCACTGATGAAGGCCGCAGCCGAAGAGAAAATGCCGGCGATCGCGATGACCGACCATGGCAACATGTTCGGCGCGTACGACTTCTGGAAACAGGCCACGGCCAACGGCGTGAAGCCGATCATCGGCACCGAGGCCTACATCACTCCCGGCACCGCCCGGCAGGATCGAACCAGGGTCAAGTGGGGCGCGAACCACCAGAGCCAGGACGATGTCGGCGGCGCGGGTTCCTACACGCACATGACACTGCTCTCGGAGAACAACGAGGGCATGCACAACCTGTTCCGCCTGTCGTCGCTCGCCTCGATTGAGGGCTTCTACTTCAAGCCCCGCATGGACCGCGAGCTGCTCAGCAGGTATTCCCGTGGCATCATCGCGACCACCGGATGCGTCGGCGGCGAGGTGCAGACCCGACTGCGGCTCGGGCAGTACGACGAGGCGCGGAAGGCCGCGGCGGACTTCCGGGACATCTTCGGCGAGGGCAACTTCTTCGCCGAGGTCATGGATCACGGCATCGACATCGAGCGGCGCACGATGGAGGACCTGCTGCGCCTCGCGAAGGACCTCAAGCTGCCGCTCGTCGCCTCGAACGACCTGCACTACACCCATGCCCACGACGCCACGGCGCACGCCGCACTGCTCTGCGTGCAGTCCGCGTCGACGCTCGACGACCCCAATCGGTTCAAGTTCGATTCGAACGAGTTCTATCTCAAGTCGGCCAGCGAGATGCGTCACCTGTTCCGCGATCACCCGGAGGCCTGCGACAACACGCTGCTCATCGCCGAGCGTTGCGAGGTGAGCTTCGAACACCGCAATCTCATGCCCCGCTTCCCGGTACCCGAGGGGGAGACGGAGGCCTCCTGGTTCGAGAAGGAGGTCGCGGCCGGCATGCTGCGGCGCTTCCACAATGCGCCGTCGGAGGCGCACCTCGCGCAGGCACAATACGAGGTGGATGTCATCAAGCAGATGGGCTTTCCCGGCTACTTCCTCGTGGTGGCCGACTTCATCGCGTGGGCCAAGGCGCAGGGAATCCGGGTGGGGCCGGGTCGAGGCTCCGCCGCCGGTTCGATGGCCTCCTATGCGATGGGCATCACCGAGCTCGATCCGCTGGCCCACGGGCTCATCTTCGAACGGTTCCTCAACCCCGAGCGCGTGTCGATGCCCGACGTCGATGTCGACTTCGACGACCGCCGCCGCCCCGAGGTCATCCGCTACGTCACCGACAAGTACGGCGACGACCGCGTCGCCCAGATCGTGACCTACGGAACCATCAAGGCCAAGCAGGCGCTCAAGGACTCCTCCCGCGTGCTCGGGATGCCCTTCTCGGTGGGCGAGAAGCTCACCAAGGCGATGCCGCCGGCCGTCATGGGTAAGGACATCTCACTCGGCGACATCATGGACAGCGCCGCCCCCCGCTGGAAGGAAGCCGCCGACTTCCGCGCCATTCTCGAGACCGACGGCGAGGCGCAGAAGGTCTTCGAGACCGCCATCGGCATCGAGAACCTCAAGCGCCAGTGGGGAGTGCACGCCGCCGGCGTGATTCTCTCGGCCGAGCCGCTGCTCGACGTGCTGCCGATCATGAAGCGGGAGGACGACGGCGCGATCATCACCCAGTTCGACCAGCCGCCGCTCGAATCCCTCGGCCTGATCAAGATGGACTTCCTCGGACTGCGCAACCTGACCATCATCGAAGACGCGCTTCGCATGATCGAGAAGAACACCGGCTCGAAACTCGTGATCGAGGATCTCGACCTCGACGAGGACCAGAAGACCTACGAACTCCTCGCCCGCGGCGACACGCTCGGGGTGTTCCAGCTCGACGGCGGACCGATGCGGTCTCTGCTCAAGCAGCTCAAGCCCACCAACTTCGAAGACATCTCCGCCGTCATCGCGCTCTACCGCCCGGGACCGATGGGCATGAATTCGCACACCAACTATGCGCTGCGCAAGAACGGCCTGCAGCCGATCGAGGCGATCCACCCCGAGCTCGAGGAGCCGCTGCGGGAGAGCCTCGGCATCACCTACGGCCTCATCGTGTACCAGGAGCAGGTGATGTCGGTCGCCCAGAAGGTGGCCGGATTCACCCTCGGCCAGGCCGACGTGCTGCGCCGTGCCATGGGCAAGAAGAAGAAGTCGGAGCTCGACAAGCAGTACGCCGACTTCGAGGGTGGCATGACGGCCAATGGGTACAGCGCCCAGGCCGTCAAGGTGCTCTGGGACACGCTCATGCCGTTCGCCGACTACGCGTTCAACAAGGCGCACAGCGCCGGCTACGGGGTGCTGAGCTACTGGACCGCCTACCTCAAGGCCAACCATCCGGCCGAGTACATGGCTGCGCTGCTCACGAGCGTCGGCGACTCCAAAGACAAGCTCGGCATGTACCTCAACGAGTGCCGCCGCATGGGCATCCGCGTGCTTGCGCCGGACGTGAACGAGTCGTTCGTCGACTTCACCGCGGTGCCGAACTCCGGCGTCGGGGACATCCGCTTCGGCCTGGGGGCCGTGCGCAACGTCGGCGCGAACGTCGTCGAGGGAATCCGGCTGGCCCGTGAGCAGAAGGGCCGCTTCGAGTCGTTCCACGATTTCCTGCGCAAGGTGCCGATCCAGGTCGCGAACAAACGCACCGTCGAGTCGCTCATCAAGTCGGGGGCCTTCGATTCGACGGGGGCCACGCGACGGGCGCTGCTGGAGATCCACGAGGATGCGATCGACTCGGCCGTCAGCGAGAAGCGCGCCGAGGCCAACGGCCAGGTCGGATTCGACTTCGACAGCCTCTGGGACGAGCCGCAGGAGGCCAACCTCGTGCCCGACCGCCCGGAGTGGTCGAAGCGCGACAAGCTCGCCTTCGAGCGGGAGATGCTCGGTCTCTACGTTTCGGACCATCCGCTGGCCGGCCTCGAGCTCCAGCTCGCGAAGCTCGCCGGATCCACGATCACCGACGTTCTCTCGGGAGAGGTCGCCGGCGATGGTGAACACGTGACCGTCGCGGGACTGATCACCTCCGTCCAGCACCGCACCGCACGCAACTCCGGCAATCAGTACGGGCTCATCACCGTGGAGGACTTCGCGGGCGAGATCACCGTGATGTTCCTCGGCAAGGCGTACCAGGAGTTCTCGCCCGCCCTCACGAACGACGCAATCGTGGTCGTGCGCGGCCGGGTGAGCATGCGCGACGACGGCATGAACCTGCACGCGTCGAGCATGTTCACCCCCGACCTCGGGCAGAGCCTCGGCTCTGGACCGCTCACGATCTCGATGCCAGAGTTCCGGGCGACGACGGATGTCGTTACACAGCTCAACGACGTGCTCATCCGGCACGCCGGCGATACCGAGGTGCGGCTCAAGCTCGTCAAAGGCGAGACCGCCCGGGTGTTCGAGATCCCGTTCCCGGTCTCCGTGAACGCGGACCTCTACGGGGAGCTCAAGTCGCTCCTCGGCCCGAACTGTGTGGTCTGAGCGGGGCGCTCAGAGCTGGACCATCAGCGCGACAGTGGTGCGGCCGAGCCCGATCAGGCTCAGACGGCTTCGCCCGGTTTCAGGTAGGTGCGTTCGTGATAGAGCAGGGCCTCGTCGGGCTCACCGAGGGCGCCCTCCTCGATCTGCACGATCACCACGGCGCTGTTGGCCACCTCGAAGCGCTCGACGATGCGTCCGACCATCCATGAGGTGACACCGGCGAGAATCGGCAGGCCATGCGGACCCGCGGTCCAGTGGTCGCCCTCGAAGCGCAGGTCCCTGCTGCCGGACATGCGTTCCGCCAGATGCCGGGTGCGTGCGCCCATGGTCTGGATCGCGACGTAGTCGGTGCCAACGATGGCTGGCCAGGCGCTGGCCGTCGTCGCCATGTTGAAGGTCGCGAGCGGAGGCACCGCGGCGAGGGAGGCGAGCGAGGTGGCGGTGAAGCCGACTTGCGTCCCCTCCGGCGTCACGGCGGTGATCACGACGACACCGGCAGCGTGCCGACGGAAGGCGTGCTTGAAGGCGGCGATGCCGTCGGGTTCCTCCGGAATGGACACGGGCGCTGTCTCAGTCATACGTGTGTATCAATTCCCCGATTCGCGCGCTTATTCCCCGCCCCGGCCCGACGCGGCTCCACCAGGTCCCTGCGACGGTCCCATAGGATTAGGGCGCCATGATCCAGACCATTGACCTGCGAGGTCTCAAGCCTAGCCGCGCCGAACTGCTCGCCCTCGTTCCCCGCTCCCTCACCGACGTCTCGGCGGCCACCGCCATCGCGCAGGACCTCATCGACGACATTCGCGAACGCGGTGAGGCGGCACTGCTCGACCAGGCCGAGCGCCTCGATGGAGTGCGTCCACCGCGCATCCGAGTCGACGCCTCCGACCTCTCGGCGGCGGTGCGCGGCCTTACGACGCCGGTGCGGGATGCCCTCGAGGAGGCGATCGTGCGGGTGCGCGCGGCATCGGAAGCCCAGCTTCCGACACCCCGCACCACCGAGTTCGGCGACGGTGCGGAAGTGATCCAACGCTGGAGCCCGGTCGCCAGGGTCGGCTTCTACGTGCCAGGCGGCAAGGCCGTCTATCCGTCCAGCGTCGTGATGAATGTGGTGCCGGCGCAGGTCGCCGGGGTGCAATCGGTGGCGCTTGCCTCGCCGGCGCAGAAGCAGTTCGCCGGCGGAATCCACCCCACCATCCTCGGCGCGGCCGGTCTGCTCGGCATCGAGGAGATCTACGCCATGGGCGGCGCCGGAGCGATCGGGGCCTTCGCCTGGGGGATTCCCGGCCTCGGCCTCGACCCCGTGCAGGTCATCACCGGCCCCGGAAACGTCTATGTCGCCGCCGCGAAGCGCATCGTGCGCGGCCGGGTGGGCATCGACGCCGAAGCCGGCCCGACCGAGATCCTGGTGATCGCGGATGCCACGGCCGATCCGTTCCTCGTTGCGACCGACCTCATCAGCCAGGCCGAGCACGACGAGCTCGCCGCGGCGGTGCTCGTGACCGACTCGGTCGAGTTCGCGAATCGGGTGCGGGCCGACCTCGAACGGCTCTCGGTACTCACGCCGCACAGCAGCCGTGTCGGTGTCTCGCTGCGCGGCATCCAGTCCGCCGTCGTGCTCGTCGACGACCTCGCGGCGGCCGCCGCGTTCAGCAACGTCTACGGACCGGAACATCTCGAGATCCAGACAGCCGACCCGGACGCCGTGCTCGGCTCGATCGAGAGCGCCGGGGCCATCTTCCTCGGCGCCCATTCGCCCGTGAGCCTCGGCGACTACCTCGCCGGCTCGAACCACGTGCTGCCAACGGGCGGCCAGTCGCGGTTCACCCCGGGACTCGGAGCCTACACGTTCCTGCGTCCGCAGCAGGTGATCCGCTACGACCGCGGAGCCCTCGAGACGGTGGCCGACAGGGTGGTCGCACTGGCGACGGCGGAGGACCTGCCCGCACACGCCGCGGCGATCACGGCGCGGTTCACGCGCGGCTGATCCCGCTCACCCTCCCGGCAAACCCGGGCGCACGCGGTATCCTGTTCGCACCATGTTCTGCCCATTCTGCAGGTATCCCGATTCCCGCGTCATCGACTCACGGACGAGCGACGACGGCATGTCCATCCGCCGCCGACGCCAGTGCCCCGAATGCGGACGCCGATTCTCGACCACCGAGACCGCGAGCCTCAATGTGGTGAAGCGCAGCGGCGTCGTTCAGCCGTTCAGCCGGGAGAAGATCGTCACCGGCGTTCGCAAGGCCTGCCAGGGCCGGCCCGTCACCGACACGGACCTCGCGGTGCTCGCGCAGCGGGTGGAGGAGACCATCCGGGCCACCGGCGCGTCGCAGGTCGATGCGAACGACATCGGCCTCGCCATCCTGCCGCCGTTGCGCGAGCTCGACGAGGTGGCCTACCTGAGATTCGCGAGCGTCTATCAGGGGTTCGACTCGCTCGAGGACTTCGAAGAGGCCATCACCCTCCTGCGGGTCGAGCATCACCCGGCCACGCCGCTGCCCGAGGGCTGACCTTCCCCGCTGAGCCGCTAGCCTGAGCACGGCATGTATCGATTCTTCTTCAGGCACGTTCTCTCCCGTCTCGACCCGGAGACGGCCCACCGCCTCGCGTTCGACGTGATCCGCGCGCTCCCGCGCATGGGCGTCGGACCGATGCTCCGCCGGCTCACCCGCCCGCATCCGTCCCTCGCCGTCACTGCGCTCGGACTGCGATTCGACTCGCCGTTCGGCGTGGCCGCCGGATTCGACAAGGACGGCCGCGCCATCCGGGGACTCGGCCAGCTCGGCTTCGGCCACGTTGAGGTCGGCACCGTCACCGCGATCGCCCAGCCGGGCAACGAGCGCCCGCGGCTGTTCCGCCTCATCGCCGACGAGGCCGTCATCAACCGCATGGGCTTCAACAACCGCGGTGCGCACGACGCG
The DNA here is from genome assembly GCA_038251725.1 of Actinomycetales bacterium. GTDB lineage: Bacteria > Actinomycetota > Actinomycetes > Actinomycetales > Microbacteriaceae > Lacisediminihabitans. The sequence continues at coordinate 50,757 of JBBSBA010000005.1, read as the reverse complement.
GCGCCGCGGCTCGCCCGCGAGATGGCCCGCGGCGCCCGTCCCATCATCGGCGCGAACATCGGCAAGAGCCGGGTCGTGGATGTCGACGATGCGATTGCCGACTACCTGGTCAGTGCCCGACTGCTCGCCCCGGTCAGCGACTACCTCGCCGTGAACGTGAGCTCGCCCAATACCCCCGGCCTACGCGGACTGCAGGAGCTCGACAAGCTCGCGCCGCTGCTCACCGCCATCAATGCCGCCGCGGGCGACACCCCGGTGCTGGTGAAGATCGCCCCGGATCTCAGCGACGAGCAGGTCAGCCGCATCAGCGAACTCGCGGTCGCGCTCGGCCTCTCGGGCATCATCGCCACCAACACGACGCTGTCCCGAGAGGGACTCCGCACCGATCCCGCGATCATCGAGGCCGCCGGGGCCGGGGGACTGTCGGGAGCGCCGCTCGCCGCACGATCGCTCGCCGTGCTGCGGATCATCCGTCGCTCGGTTCCGGCCGACTTCTGCGTGATCTCCGTCGGGGGAGTGGACACCGCGGCACAGGTCGCCGAACGCCTCGCGGCCGGGGCCACTCTCGTGCAGGGGTACACGGCGTTCCTCTACCGTGGTCCGCTCTGGGCGCTCTCGATCAACCGCGGCCTCGCGAAGCTCGCCCGCTAGGGCCACACGGTCACGACGCGGTACTCACCGTGCCACAACCGACTGGTTCGGCTAGGCGGGGAAGTTGCCGCGCTTGACCCGCGGCTTCGGCAGGCGCATCGGGCGAAGCTGCAGGGCGCGCATCGCGGTATACCAGCGGTTGCCCCTCTGCAACTTCTCGGCACCGAACTTGGTGGCGAGCCTCTTCTGGACGGCGAACCCCGCGGCGACGCAGTCGACGACCGCCAGGAGGAAGAAGCCCCACAGCGCGAGGATCGAGATCGTCTGAACCAGCGGGCTATTGATGAAGGTGAGGATGATCACGATGAACATCACGGGGATGATCAGCTCGCCGACGCTCCAGCGCGCATCAACATAGTCGCGAATGTACCGGCGCTGCACGCCCTTGTCCTTGGCAAGCAGGAACTTCTCCTCGCCGTTCGCCATGCCGACGCGGGCCTTCTCGCGCGCCTCAGCGATCTTGGCGCGCGATGCCTTGTTTCCGGCCTTGCGGTCGCTGGACACGAGCGGGCGCAGGTTGGCGGCTTCGCGTTCACGACGGGTCGGGGTCGCGTGACCCTTGCCGCTCGAGTCACTGTCGGTGTTGAGGTCGTATCCGGCCGTTGGGTCGGGCTTGCTCGAGCTGCTTGGCTTTGCCACAGGGATTCCTAGCGATTGATGTCTGCTTAAGATTACCTCCATGACCTCCACGACGCCCACACGCCCGGAACTCTTGCAGTCTCTCCGCGAGGCGGTGGTTGCGGGATTCCCCGTCTCCGTCGCCGACCTGTCGAAACTGGTGCGCATCCCGTCCGTCTCCTGGGCGGCATTCGACCCGAAACATGTCAACGACAGCGCGGATGCCGTCGCCGCCCTCGTGACGGGCCTCGGCGTCTTCGAGACCGTGCAGGTGTCGCGCGCGCCCATCGGTTCGGGTGATGCCGCCCCGCTCGGCCAGCCAGCCGTTCTCGCGACCCGAGCCGCCCGCAACGGCCGGCCGACCATCCTGCTCTACGCGCACCACGACGTCCAGCCGCCCGGCAGGGACGAGGACTGGGACTCCGCCCCGTTCGAGCCGACCGTGCGCGGCGACCGGCTGTATGGCCGTGGCGCCGCAGATGACAAGGCCGGCGTCATGGCGCACGTCGCGGCGATCCGCGCTCTCGTCGAGACCGTCGGGCCGGACTTCGATCTCGGTCTCGCCCTCTTCATCGAGGGGGAGGAGGAGTTCGGTTCGCGTTCGTTCACCAACTTCCTCGCCATTCACCGGACCGAGCTCGCCGCCGACGTGATCGTCGTGGCCGACTCCGACAACTGGGATGTCGACACTCCGGCCATCACCGTCGGCCTGCGCGGCAACGTGACCTTCCGGCTCACCGTCTCGACGCTCGCGCACGCCTCGCACTCCGGCATGTTCGGCGGTGCCGTTCCTGACGCCATGCTCGCCGCGATCCGGCTGCTCGCGACGCTGCACACCGCGGACGGCTCCGTCGCCGTCGACGGACTCACCGCTCGCCAGGCGACGACCCCCGAATACGGTGAGGAGAAGCTGCGCCACGAGGCCGCGTTGCTCGACGGGGTGTCCCCGATCGGCACCGGAACGATCCTCAGCCGCCTGTGGTCGAAGCCTGCCATCACGGTGACGGGAATCGACGCCCCGAGCGTCGCAAATGCCTCGAACACCCTCGCCCCGTCGGTGAGCGTGCGGATCAGCGCTCGGATCGCGCCCGGGCAGCCCGCCGCCGACGCGTTCGCCGCACTCGAGAGCCATCTTCGCGCCAACGCGCCCTTCGGCGCGCACATCGAGATCGACGATGTCGACCAGGGCAACGGCTTCCTCGTCGACACCTCCGGCTGGGCGGTCGCGGAGGCGAAGAGATCGATGACGGATGCCTGGGGTGCCGAGAGCGTCGAGACCGGCATCGGCGGGTCGATTCCCTTCATCGCCGACCTCGTCGACATGTTCCCTGCCGCGCAGATCCTCGTCACCGGGGTGGAGGACCCCGACTCGCGGGCCCACAGCCCGAACGAATCCCTGCACCTCGGCGTGTTCCGGCGCGCCATCCTCACCGAGGCGGTGCTCCTCGCCCGGCTCAACGAACGCGCCTAGGGCGACATCCGGGCACGGAGGTTCGGGCACGGAGGTTCGGCGGCGCCGGGAACAATCCGCGGCCGCCCGTGCTTACACTGGTAGAAGAGCTTTAACACCCTAAGGAGTGGCAATGACCGACACCACGCTGAGCGAAACCAAGCCAGCCGAGACCCCGGTAGCCGCCACGGCCGCGCATGGCGTCGGCCTCACCGGAACCGCCGCGACGAAGGTCCGAAGCCTGTACGAGCAGGAGGGCCGCGATGACCTGCGTCTTCGTGTCGCCGTTCAGCCCGGCGGATGCTCCGGCCTCATCTACCAGCTCTACTTCGACGAGCGACTGCTCGACGGTGACGTCACCGTCGATTTAGACGGTGTCGAGGTTGTCGTCGACAAGATGAGCGTGCCGTATCTCGATGGCGCCACCATCGACTTCGAAGACACCATCCAGAAGCAGGGTTTCACCATCGACAACCCGAACGCGTCCGGAAGTTGCGCGTGCGGTGACAGTTTTCACTAGGCGCACGCGGCGCTACCAGCGCGCTCCCACAAAGCATCCAGAGAAGGGAATCGCCATCGGCGGTTCCCTTTTTTGGTGCGGAAATGCGGCGAAACAACCCCATCGAATGCCCATTCCGGTCGGGGGCGCGCGTCCTGCGGAGTAGGCTGGCACCAGCAAATAGACTGTGATTGTTCACAGCAGTTGTCCAACAGTCCGTGTCATCCGAGAGGTTCCCGTTGCGCTCCAACCGCCGTCTTCGATGGGCAGTAGCTCCAATCGCTGTTTCGCTCGTCGTCATTCTGGCCGGCTGCAGCCAGCAGCAGCTCCGTGGGTATCTCCCCGGATCCCAGGGTGTCACCAACCACACGGACGGGATCACCGGCCTCTGGGTCACCTCTTGGATCGTGCTTCTGCTGGTCGGCGTCGTCACGTGGGGCCTCATCATCTGGGCCGCGGTCATGTACCGCCGTCGCAAGGGCCAGACCGGCCTGCCGGTGCAGCTGCGCTACAACCTGCCGATCGAGATCTTCTTCACGATCGTTCCGCTCATCCTTGTGCTCGGATTCTTCGCCTTCACGGCCAAGGAACAGAACTCGATCGAACACGTGGTGCAGCACCCCGACGTCAAGGTCGAGGTCTACGCCAAGCGCTGGGCCTGGGACTTCAACTACCCCGGAGCCGGTCCGGGCGGCAAGGGCGTCTACTCGCCGGGAATCCAGGCCCAGGAGCTCCAGAACGGCAACGGAACCATCGACCGTTCCAAGATCCCCACCCTGTACCTGCCGATCAACAAGAGCGTGCAGATCAAGATCGAGAGTCGCGATGTCGACCACTCGTTCTGGGTCATCGACTTCCTCTACAAGAAGGACGCCATCCCCGGCAAGTCCAACTACGAGTTCGTCACGCCGACGAAGCTCGGAACCTACGAGGGAAAGTGCGCGGAGCTCTGCGGTGATTACCACTCGCTCATGCTCTTCCAGGTGAAGGTCGTCACGGAGGCGCAGTACCAGAGCTACCTCCAGAGCCTCGCGGATAAGGGCCAGACCGGAATCCTCGGCCCGGAGTACAACACCAACACGAACCTGCCGAACAACCAAGCTCCGTCGGCTAAGAAGTAGGGCGAGCATCATGAGCACAACGACAGCACCCGCAGCGACTCCCACGGTCGGCGGCGCCGGTTCAAACCAGCAGTTCACGACCTCGAGGGTGGGCCGCAAGGGCAACATCCTGGTCAACTGGATCACCTCCACGGACCACAAGACCATCGGGTACTTCTACCTGATCACCTCGTTCCTCTACTTCTTGCTCGGCGGGGTCATGGCCCTCGTCATCCGGGCGCAACTGTTCGAACCGGGACTCCAGCTGGTCGCCACGAAGGACCAGTACAACCAGCTCTTCACCATGCACGGCACGATCATGCTGCTGATGTTCGCGACACCCCTGTTCGCGGGTTTCGCCAATGTGCTGATGCCGTTGCAGATCGGGGCTCCCGACGTCGCGTTCCCGAGGCTGAATGCCTTCGCCTACTGGCTCTATAGCTTCGGATCGCTCATCGCCGTCGCCGGGTTCCTCACCCCCCAGGGCGCGGCCTCGTTCGGCTGGTTCGCCTACGTGCCACTGTCGACGACCACGTTCTCACCGTCACTCGGCGGTAATCTCTGGGTCTTTGGCCTGGCCCTGAGCGGGTTGGGAACGATTCTCGGAGCGGTCAACTTCATCACCACGATCATCACGATGCGTGCACCGGGCATGACCATGTTCCGCATGTCGATCTTCACCTGGAACACACTCGTCACCTCGATCCTGGTGCTCATGGCCTTCCCTGTGCTCGCCGCCGCGATGCTCGCGCTCGGTTCAGACCGGGTGTTCGGGTCGCATCTGTACAACGTCGAGGCCGGAGGCGCAATCCTCTGGCAGCACCTCTTCTGGTTCTTCGGGCATCCGGAGGTCTACATCATCGCGCTGCCGTTCTTCGGCGTCGTCTCCGAGGTCTTCCCGGTGTTCAGCCGCAAGCCGATTTTCGGTTACAAGACTCTGGTTTACGCGACCATCTCCATCGCCGCGCTGTCCGTCACGGTGTGGGCGCACCACATGTACGTCACCGGTTCGGTGCTGTTGCCGTTCTTCTCGCTGATGACAATGCTCATCGCCGTGCCGACCGGCGTGAAGATCTTCAACTGGATCGGAACCATGTGGCGGGGTTCCGTCACGTTCGAGACCCCGATGCTCTGGGCGATCGGCTTCCTGGTGACCTTCACCTTCGGCGGACTCACCGGCGTGATCCTCGCATCGCCGCCGCTCGACTTCCACGTCTCCGACACCTATTTCGTCGTGGCGCACTTCCACTACGTGGTGTTCGGCACGGTGGTGTTCGCCATGTTCAGCGGGTTCTACTTCTGGTGGCCCAAGTGGACCGGCAAGATGCTCAACGAGCGGCTCGGCAAGATCCACTTCTGGCTGCTGTTCATCGGGTTCCACACCACGTTCCTGGTGCAGCACTGGCTCGGGGTGATGGGCATGCCCCGCCGCTACGCGACCTACCAGCCCCAGGACGGCTTCACCTGGATGAACCAGCTCTCCACCGTTGGCGCGATGATCCTCGGCGTCTCGATGTTGCCGTTCATCTTCAATGTCTACGTCACGGCGCGCAAGGCGCCCCTCGTCACGGTCAATGACCCGTGGGGTTACGGACGCTCGCTGGAGTGGGCCACCTCGTGCCCGCCGCCCCGACACAACTTCACCTCGATCCCGCGCATCCGTTCGGAGTCGCCGGCATTCGATCTCAACCACCCGGAAGCCGGCATGCTCGTCGGAATCGGGGCGGGTGGTCCGAACACGGACGATTCCGCCGCATCGCACAATGTCGCCGACGGACGGGTGAAGTAGAACCATGAACGCGCAAGCCAAGATGTTCTGGATCCTCGCCGGATTCTTCGCGGTCGTCGACGTGATCTATGTCGTCTGGAGCATCATTCAGCACAATCAGGGCTACATCACCCAGCTTGTGGGCGTTCAGGGCCAGGGAGTGGACTCCCCGGTCGAGTGGGCGGGAACGATGGCCATCGGCCTCGCGGGCGTGCTCTCCGCGTTCCTCGCGTTCTACCTTGGACGCACCAACAACGCGGTGGGCGGCAAGCTTCCCGAGGATCGTGTCGACGCGAACATCGACGACGGCGATCCCGAGCTGGGCTTCTACAGCCCGTGGAGCTGGTGGCCTATTCTGCTCGCCGCGGGCGGCGCGCTGCTCTTCATGGGAATCGCCATCGGAGTGTGGATCGCCTTCATCGGAGCAGGGCTGACCTTGATTAGCCTCGTAGGGTGGGTCTATGAGTACTACCGCGGAAACTTCGCCCGTTAGCCGGACCGGCGTGCGTCTTGCGACGCCGTCCGACGTCGACGCCGTATTCTCGCTCGTCGAACAACTCGGCATCGGCGAGAAGCCCAATCGCGACTCGTTCGCTGAGGCCTTCGCCCACGCCGTGCAACCCAGCCGGAATCACATCCTTCTGGTGGCGGAACTGGACGGCGTGGTGTCCGCCTATGCGTTCACCACGATCGCCCGCCTGCTCTACACCAACGGTGACTCCGCCCAGCTCCAGGAGCTCGCGGTCAACACCCCGGCGCGTGATCGCGGGCTCGGCAGCATGCTCGTGGCGGCGATCGAGAACGAGTGCCGTTCGCGCGGGGTGCGCCAGCTTGCGGTGGCCAGCAGCCACGCGGCTCGTTTCTATGAGCGACTCGACTACCGCTCGACCTCGGACTTCCTCAAGAAGAGCTTCATCTCCGACTGAGGCCCGCCCGCCCGCGGCGCGTCTGTCTGCCGTGTGCTGACCCCTGCTGACCTTCGTCCGCCGCCACGGGGCGGCCAGTAACAGGGCAACCAGTGACTGGCCGGCCACTCACCGTCGTGGCGGCCGCGTTCGCGCGGCTGCCGGCCGATGACCCGAACACAGGACAGCACACTGCAGACACAGCCGGGGACGACAGACGCCCCGGCCGATGCTGCTGGCCGGGGCGTCTGACGTTGGTCGGGCTAGTGGTGTCCCGCAGACCGTTCGATGTCGGTCTTGGTGACCGGGGCGATCCGATCCTCGAAGAACCAGCGTGAGAGCGCGGCGCGGGCGCGCTGGGTAACGGAGATGCGTCCCTGCGCATCCGGACGCACCATCAGGGGCGTGTACTCGTTGAAGCTCACCAGACGCCAGCGCTCGTAGTCGTCGAGCTGCTCATGCACCTCGATGTACTCGCCACCGGGCAGTCGCACGATGCGCCCGGACTCGAAGCCGTGAAGCGCGATCTCGCGATCCTTCTTCTGCAGGCCGAGGCAGATGCGCTTCGTGATGGCGAAGGCGAGTACCGGGCCGAGGAAGAACAGCACCTGGAGAAAGAGGATGACGCCCTCAATCGTGAGGTTGAAGTGCGTCGACATGAGGTCGGAGCTCGCCGCGGCCCAGAGCACCGCGTAGAACGTCACGCCGGCGGCACCGATTGCCGTTCGGGTGGGGGCGTTACGCGGACGGTCGGCGATGTGATGTTCACGCTTGTCACCGGTGATCCAGCCCTCGATGAAGGGGTAGAACGCCACCAGGCCGAGGAACACCAGCAGGACGACGGTGATCACGATGATGTTGAAGGAGTAGGTGTGGTTGAGCCACACGACCTCCCACCCGTGCGGGATCAGACGGAGCATGCCATCGGCGAATCCGATGTACCAGTCGGGCTGGGTTCCGGCGGAGACGGGAGAGGGATCGTACGGTCCATAGGTCCAGATCGGGTTGATGGTGAAGAACGACGCAATCAGCACGATCACCCCGAAGACCACGAAGAAGAAGCCGCCCGCCTTCGCGGCGAAGATCGGCATGATCGGCACACCGACCACGTTCTCGTTCGTGCGACCGGGGCCGGCGAACTGGGTGTGCTTGTTGACGATCATCAACAACAGGTGCACCCCGAGAGCGGCGACCAGGATCGCCGGCAGCAGCAGGATATGGATCGAGTAGAACATCGCCACGAGCTTGGTGCCGGGGAACTCCCCGCCGAAGAGCAGGTACGACGTCCAGGTTCCGATCACCGGCATTCCCTTGATGATGCCGTCGATGATGCGAAGGCCATTACCGGAGAGCAGGTCGTCGGGAAGCGAATATCCGGTGAAGCCCTCGGCCATCGCCAGGATGAAGAGCACGAAGCCGATGAACCAGTTGATCTCACGCGGCTTGCGGAACGCACCGGTGAAGAACACGCGGAGCATGTGCAGGCCGATGGCGGCGATGAAGAGCAGCGCGGCCCAGTGGTGGATCTGTCGGAACAGCAGGCCGCCACGGACGTCGAACGAGATGTTCAGCGCCGAGGAGTACGCGGCCGACATCTGGATTCCCTTGAGCGGCACGTAGGACCCCCCGTAGGTGACCTCGGCCATCGACGGCTGGAAGAAAAACGTGAGGAACGTGCCCGAGAGCAGGATCACGACGAAGCTGTAGAGGGCGACCTCTCCGAGCATGAATGACCAGTGGTCGGGGAAGATCTTGCGACCGAGTTCCTTCACGAGCCCCGAGATGCTGGTGCGCTCGTCGATGTAGTTGGCGGCCGCACCGGTGAAGCGAGCACCGCGGTTCGGTGCGAGTTCGGTCGATATCTCTGCCGCGCTCGGCGCGGAAGTTGGCTTGGTTTCGGTGACGGTCATGTTCGCTCCCAGAAGCTTGGTCCGACGGGCTCATGGAAGTCGCTCTGCGCGATGAGATAGCCCTCTGAGTCGATCGCGATAGGCAACTGCGGCAGCGGGCGTGCCGCCGGGCCGAAGATGACCGCGCATTCGTTGGTGACGTCGAAGGTCGACGAGTGGCACGGGCAGAGCAGGTGGTGCGTCCTCTGCTCGTACAGGGCCACGGGGCATCCGACGTGGGTGCAGATCTTGGAGTAGGCGACGATGCCGTCGTAGTTCCACGTCTCGCGCCCCGGTGAGATATGCAGGTCCTTCGGCTCGAGGCGCATGAGCAGGACCGCTGCCTTTGCCTTCTCTTCGAGCTTGTCTTTCTTCTGGTTGAGCCCCTCGGGGATGACGTGGAATGCCGATCCGATGGTCACGTCTGAGGCCTTGATCGGCGTGCCCGACGGGTCGTGGGTGAGTCGAGTTCCCTTGGCCCACATGGTGTGCTCGAGCTGGGCGACCGGGTCCGCAGCCGGCGCGAGGTCGCGGAAGAGCACGATCGCGGGAAGCGGGAAGGCGACCAGGGCGCCGACGAGGCTGTTGCGGATGAGCGTGCGGCGGCCGAATCCGGACTCCGTGTTGCCCTGCTTGAAGATCTCGACCGCGCGGGCACGAGTGGCCTCGGTGCCGCGGGTCAGATGACGCGATTCGCTCATCTCGTCACCGCGCATGAGGTTCTTCGACCAGTAGATCGCGCCGATACCGAGGGCGAGCAGCCCCAGGGCGATCCCGAGCCCCAGCATTACGGTGTTCATGCGTACCGATGCGGTGTTGCCCGGGATGATCGGGAAGGCGACGTAGGCCGCGACCGCGAAGACGCTTCCCACGATTGAGAGGAAGAACAGGGTATAGACGCGTCGCTCGGCGGTGCGTTCCTTCTTCGGGTCAAGATCCGTGACGCGCAGCCGGTGCGGCGGCAGTCCCGGGTTCTCGAGGGCGTCTGACGTGACAACAGCCGTTCCGGTAGTGGCCACTGGTGGCTCGTTCCGGGCTACGGCCGAGCCGGCAGCGGCGTTCTCGCCACCGTCCTCGTGCTGTGCCATTCTGGTCCTCTCATTGGTGCTGGCCTGCGGTTTGTGCAACTGCGGTGTGTCTGACGTGCTGTGCTGCGGGTGCTGCTAATTCGCTTTCGCGGCGATCCAGATGGTGACGCCAATGATCGCGCCGAGCCCGAAGATCCAGATGAACAGGCCTTCCGAGACCGGGCCGAGGTTGCCGAGGTCGAAGCCGCCCGGAGACGGGTTCTTGTCGAGGTACTTCAGGTAGGTGATGATGTCGGCCTTCTGCGTCGGCGTGATGTTCTTGTCGTTGAAGACCGGCATGCTCTGCGGACCGGTGACCATCGCCTCGTAGATGTGCGCGGGAAGAACTCCGGCCAGCGCGGGTGCGAACTTGCCTGCGGTGAGCGCGCCTCCCGCTCCGGCCACGTTGTGGCACATTGCGCAGTTGATGCGGAAGAGTTGCGCGCCGGTGGCCGCGTTGCCGTTACCCGTGAGGTACTTGGCCTCCGGGATGCCTGGACCGGGGGAGAGTGACGCCACGTAGTCGGCGAGTGAGGAGATCTGCCCGGCGGTGAACTGTGTCGGCTTCTTTTCGGCCTGCGGCCCCTGGTTGGCGAGCGGCATGCGGCCGGTGCCGACCTGGAAGCTCACGGCGGCCGCGCCGACGCCGTAGAGGCTCGGCGCCACTCCGGGGACACCCTCCGCACTGAGACCGTGGCAGGTGGCGCAGTTCGACGCGAAGAGCTTCTTGCCCTGATCGATCGACGACTGCGTGTGCACCGAGGTTGTCGACGCTGAGGCCGTGCTACTGAACAGCGCATAGGCCCCACCGGTGGAGATGAGCCCAATCATGATCAGTGCGACCGTGGAGAGCGGATGACGACGCCCGCGACGACTGGACGTGCCGACCTTCTTGGCCTTGATGTTCTTCGCCATACTGTGGTGTATCCCTGGTTCCTCTGGATGGATGCGAACTATTTGAGGACGTAGATGACCAGGAACAACCCGATCCAGACCACGTCGACGAAGTGCCAGTAGTAGGAGACCACGATTGTGGAGGTCGCCTCCTTGTGGCCGAAGTTCTTGACGCTGTAGGCACGGCCGATGATCAGCAACATTGCGATCAGGCCGCCCGTCACGTGCAGGGCGTGGAACCCGGTGGTGATGTAGAAGGCGGAGCCGTAGGAGTTCGAGGCGAGCGACACGTTCTCGCTCACGAGGTTCGCGTACTCGAAGACCTGCCCGGTGACGAAGATGGCGCCGAGCGCATAGCTCACGAAGAACCACTCGACCATGCCCCACTTGACCGGGCTGCGACCGGTGCGCCACTTCTGCAGGCGCTCAGCGGCGAAGACTCCGAACTGGGCGGTGAACGACGAGCTGACCAGGACGAGCGTGTTGACCAGCGCGTACGGCACGTTGAGCTTGGGGGTCATGGCTGCCCACAACTCCGGCGAGGTCGAGCGCAGGGTGAAGTAGATGGCGAAGAGGCCGGCGAAGAACATGACTTCGCTGCCCAACCAGACGATCGTTCCAACGGCGACCACGCTGGGCCGATTGACGACGGGAGCGCTGAGGCCGGGGGAGAGAGATGTGCTGGTCACGTTTTCTATTATGGCTGATGCGAACGGGTTCATTTCCCATTCACACCGGCAGTTCGGTTCCTTTAGCGGGGCCGGCGAGCACAATCGCTATGATCGCAGTCATGCCTTCCGACCTCTCCTGGCCAACCATTCTCAGCGCGCTCCTCGAAGGCGAAGACCTCGCGATCAGCGAAGCATCATGGGCCATGCAGCAGGTAATGAGCGGAGACGCAACTCCCGCCCAGCTAGCCGGATTCCTCATCGCCCTCCGCGCAAAGGGGGAGACGGTGGACGAAATCGTCGGCTTCCGCGACGCGATCCTCGAGAATTCGCTTCCGCTGCCCGTCGACCCGATGGCGCTCGACATCGTGGGCACCGGGGGAGACCGCTTCGGCACGGTGAACATCTCCACGATGGCATCGGTCGTCGCCGCGGCAGCAGGCATACCCGTGGTCAAGCACGGCAACCGCGCCGCGAGTTCCGCGTCTGGGTCATCCGACGTGCTCTCGGCCCTCGGACTCAACCTCGACCTCCAGCCGGTCGACGTCGCGCGGGTTCTCGAGGAGACCGGGATTACCTTCGCGTACGCGGCCCTGTTCCATCCCGGATTCCGCAATGCCGCACCGACCCGCGGTGAACTCGGCGTCCCGACCGTCTTCAACTTTCTCGGTCCGCTGGTCAATCCCGCTCGCTGCGAGGCGAACGCCGTGGGTGTCGCGACCCTCGACAAGGTGCCGCTCGTCGTTGGCGTGTTTCGCACCCGGGGTGCGACGGCGCTCGTCTTCCGTGGCGACGACGGCCTCGACGAACTCACCACCACCGGGCACAGCCACATCTGGGAGGTGTCCCGCGGGTCGGTGACCGAACACGACCTCGACCCGCTCGACCTCGGCATTCCACGGGCGCAGATCTCGTCGCTTCTCGGCGGTGACGGCACCCACAATGCGCGAATCGCGCGCGACGTTCTTGGCGGCCAGGCCGGGGCGGTGCGCGACATCGTGTTGCTCAATGCGGCCGCGGGCCTCGTGGCCTTCGACCTGGCGCAGGATCCGGCGCAACTGCTCGAGCCGATTCTCGAGCGCTTCCGCGCCAAGCTGGCGATCGCGGCGGAGACGATCGACTCCGGTGCGGCGATCGCCCGGCTCGACGCCTGGATCGTCGCGACAAACGCCTGAGGAAAATCCGGGCAGCCGCTGACGACCAGGGCTACGTGACGTCCTCATCGACCCAATCGAAGGTCTTCGTGACGGCCTTCTTCCAGAGACGCAGCTGACGGTCGCGCTCGTCGGACTCCATGTTCGGGGTCCAGCGGCCGTCCTCCTGCCAGTTCGCGCGCAGCTCACCGAGGTCGCTCCAGAATCCGGTGGCGAGTCCCGCGGCATACGCGGCGCCGAGGGCGGTCGTCTCCGCGACCACCGGGCGAACCACCGGCACGCCAAGGATGTCGGCCTGGAACTGCATGAGCGTGTTGTTCGCGATCATGCCGCCGTCGACCTTGAGCTCGGTGAGGTCAACGCCGGAGTCGGCGTTGACGGCGTCGAGCACCTCACGGGTCTGGAACGCGGTCGCCTCGAGCGCGGCGCGGGCGATGTGGCCCCTGTTCACGAAGCGGGTGAGTCCGACGATGGCCCCTCGGGCATCCGATCGCCAGTAGGGCGCGAAGAGGCCGGAGAACGCGGGCACGAAGTACACCCCACCGTTGTCCTCTACCGTCTTGGCGAGCACCTCGATCTCCTCCGAGGACGAGATGAGCCCGATGTTGTCGCGCAGCCACTGGACGAGCGACCCGGTCACGGCGATCGATCCCTCGAGGGCGTAGTGCGGCTTGGCGTCGCCGAGCTTGTAGCCGAGCGTCGTCAGCAGCCCGTTCTTCGAGCGGACGATCTCCTCACCGGTGTTGAAGATGAGGAAGTTGCCGGTGCCGTAGGTGTTCTTCGACTCGCCGGCATCGAACGCCGCCTGGCCGAAGGTCGCCGACTGCTGGTCGCCGAGGATACCCGCGACGGGCACCTCGCGCAGCAGACTCGATTCGGAGACGATCCCGTAGACCTCCGAAGAGGAACGGATCTCGGGCAGCATCGACTTCGGAACTCCGAAGTCCCTGAGGATCTCCTCGTCCCACTGCAGCGTCTCGAGGTCCATGAACAGGGTGCGGGAGGCGTTCGTGACGTCGGTGGCGTGGACGCCACCCTCGGTTCCACCGGTCAGGTTCCAGAGCAGCCAGGAGTCCGTCGTACCGAACAACAGGTCGCCAGCCTCCGCCTTCGCCCGTGCGCCCTCGACGTTCTCGAGGATCCAGACGATCTTCGTACCCGAGAAGTAGGTGGCAAGCGGCAGGCCGACCTTCTGCCGGTAACGCTCGACATCGCCGTTCGCGAGCCGGTCCACGATCGACTGGGTGCGGGTGTCCTGCCAGACGATCGCGTTGTAGACCGCTTCGCCGGTGTTCTTGTCCCACACCACCGCGGTCTCGCGCTGGTTGGTGATTCCCACCGCCGTGATGTTGTGGCGGGTGATGTTGGCCTTGGACAGAGCCTGGCCGATCACCTCACGGGTGTTGTCCCAGATCTCCTTCGGGTTGTGCTCGACCCAGCCGGTCCTCGGCAAGATCTGCTCGTGCTCGAGCTGGCCGCTCGAGACGATCGAACCGGAATGGTCGAAGATGATCGCGCGGGTGCTGGTCGTGCCCTGGTCGATGGAAAGAATGTAGTCGGGCATTGGGTTACCTCCATGAAACGGAACTTCGTCGTGCGGGTGGGCTGGGCATGGCGAGGACCAATCGCGTGAGCCCTTTCCCCTGATCGGCAGGATAGCGCGGCGGGACCGGCCGAGAGGAGCGGGCGGGGGGAGCGGGCGGGGGAGCCGGCGGGGGAGCCGGCGGGGGAGCCCGGCGGGGGAGCCCGGCTGGTGCCGAACGCGGCGCGGACGAATGGGAACGCGTCAGAACGCGGCCGCGGCCGCGGGCGTCCGGATGCCGCCACGCCAGACTCCGGCGGCGAGCGGTACCCCCGGGCGATAGGCGAGATGCACGATGGATGGCGCGTCGAGCACCTGGAAGTCGGCCGGGCCGCCCTCCCGAAGCGAGCCGACGGCATCCACTCCGCTGTCGCGGCCCAGGGCCCGAGCCCCTCCGCGGGTGGCGGCCCAGACCGCCTCCTCGATCGTGAGACCCATCTGCAGCACGGCCGTTGCCACACAGAACGGCATCGAGGTCGTGTACGAGCTGCCGGGGTTGCAGTTCGTCGCGAGCGCGATCGTCGCGCCGGCGTCGAGCAGCCGACGGCCCGGAGCGAGGGGTTCGCGGGTGGAGAGGTCGCACGCCGGCAGCAGGGTCGCGACGGTCTCGGATGAGCCGAGGGCATCGACATCCGCGCCGGTGAGGTGGTTGCAGTGGTCGACGCTCGCGCAGCCGAGCTCGACGGCGAGCGTGACGCCGCCGCCGAATCCGAGCTGGTTGCCGTGAAGTCGAAGGCCGAGGCCCGCTGTCCGGCCGGCGAGCAGCACCTCGCGGGACTCCTCCACATCGAAGGCTCCGACCTCGCAGAAGGCGTCGATGAAGTCGCAGAAGGGGGCGACCGCGGCGAGCATCGGCCCGGTGACCAGATCGAGGTAGTCGCGGCGGTCGATTCCGGGCGGCACCAGATGCGCGCCGAGGTAGGTCACGACGTCGGCGACCTCGGCGGCGACCCTGGCCGACCGGGTCTCGCTCTCGAGATCGAGCCCATACCCGGTCTTCGTCTCCAGAAACGTGGTGCCCTGGCGCTCGGCCTCGAGTCGGAGCCCGCTCGCCGTGGCCAGCAGCTGCTGCTCGGTGGCCGCCCTGGTCGCCGCCACGGTGGTCGCTATCCCTCCGGCCTCGAATCGGCGGCCGGCCATCCGGGCCTCGAATTCGGCACTGCGCGAGCCCGCGAAGACGATGTGGGAGTGCGAGTCCACCCAGCCGGGCAGCACGGCCCGGCCCCCGACGGAGGTGCGCCGGTCGGCTGAGGGGGCTTCGGCCGCTGGCCCGATCCAGGCGACGCGGCCGTGCTCGACGACCATCGCCGCGTCGTGCAGCCGGGTGCGCTCGTCGTCCTGTGTGGCGAGCTCGGCGATATCGGTGAAGAGCTCCGAGGTCATGGTGCCGTCCCCACCGCCGCGAGGGCGTCGCGCAGCAGGTCTTCCGCGCGCCGCGGCGCGGTACCGGTGAGAGCGCCGCGGTCGGCGACAATGGCGCCGCCCACAATCACGCGGAGCACGTCGGATGCCGTGGCCGTGAGCAGGAGTTGGCCGGCGGCCGATCCGAGGGTTCGCACGCTGCCGGTGTCCAGCTCAACCAGGTCGCAGTGGTCGCCGGGGCGCAGGACGCCCTCGCCGAGGCCGAGGATGGCGTAGCCGTTCGCGGTCGCCGCGGAAACCAGCTCCGTGGGAGCGAACCGACCGCGTCGACCGGAGGAGAGCCGCTCTCCCGCTTCGAGTCCGCGGGTCTCGAGCAGCGGATCGATGACGGCGTTCTGGTCTGAGCCGAGGGCGATCCGTGCGCCGAGGGCGGCCAGATCGAATGCCGGGCCGATTCCGTCACCGAGGTCGGCCTCGGTGGTCGGGCACATCACCACGGTGGCGCCGGATGCACCGACAAGGCGCCGATCATCCTCGGTCAGGTGGGTCGCATGCACGAGGCCGAGACGCGCGGTCAGCAGCCCGAGGCCCGCGAGCACCCCGACCGGTGTCGAACCGTAGGCGGCAGTGCAGTCGTCGTTCTCTTGCGGCTGCTCCGAAACGTGGATGTGCAGTGGCACGTCGGCCGGCAGCCCGTCTCGAATCTCGGCCATGGCTGCGGGGGAGACCGCCCGCACCGAATGGATGGCTGCGCCGAGGGTGACCCCGTCACCCTCGACGACCGCTCGCAGGGCGTGCCAGCGCGCCAGCCAGCCCGCCGCGTCGCCGTCGCCGAAGGCGATTTGCTGCGGCTCAAGCGGTCGGCCGATGCCACCGTCGAGGTAGCTGGCGTCGAGCAGCACGAGCCGGATGCCCACGTCCCGGGCCGCGGTCGCAATCGCCAGTTCCATCGCGTGTGCCGGTCGGTACGGCGAGCCATCGGGCCGGTGGTGCAGGTAATGGAACTCGCCGACCGCGGTGTACCCGCTCACGAGCATCTCGGCGAAGACGGCGCGAGCGACGAGGAACATCAGTCCGGGGTCGAGCCGTGTGGCGACCCGGTACATTGACTCGCGCCAGCGCCAGAAGTCACCGCCCTCGGCGTTGGTGGTGCCCCGCAACAGCCGGTGGAAGGCGTGCGAGTGCGCGTTGGCCATCCCCGGCAGCACCGTTCCGAGCCGAAGGTCGGCCTCGGCAGCCGCGACGCCGGGGCGGATGCTCGCGATCCGGCCGTCGGCATCCGTCTCGATGCGCACGTCGCGCACCGGCGAGCCGTCGACGAACAGCTCGGCGCAGTGCAGGGCTGCCATTCAGGATTCCCAGAGCGGAACGCGCAGGCCACGCTCGCGCGCCACCTCGCCCGCCCGCTCGTAACCGGCGTCGACGTGCCGCATGACGCCGGTTCCCGGGTCGTTCACGAGCACCCGCTCGATCTTCTGCCGGGCGAGATCGGTGCCATCGGCCACGATCACCTGGCCGGCGTGGATGCTGCGCCCCATTCCCACTCCGCCGCCGTGATGGATCGACACCCAGGTCGCCCCGGAGGCCGTGTTCAGCAGAGCGTTGAGCAGCGGCCAGTCCGCGATGGCATCCGAACCGTCGGCCATTGCCTCCGTCTCGCGGTAGGGGGAGGCGACCGACCCGGAATCGAGGTGGTCGCGGCCGATCACGATCGGGGCGCTCAACTCCCCGGACGCCACCATTTCGTTGAACTTCAGGCCGGCGAGGTGACGCTCCTGGTAGCCGAGCCAGCAGATGCGCGCCGGCAGGCCCTCGAAGTGCACCTTCTTGCTGGCCTCCGTGATCCACCGGTGCAGCTTCGCGTCGTTCGGGAACAGCTCGAGGATGGCTTTGTCGGTCGCGGCGATGTCGGCCGGGTCGCCGGACAGCGCAACCCAGCGGAACGGACCACGGCCCTCGGCGAACAGTGGACGGATGTAGGCGGGCACGAACCCGGGGAATTCGAAGGCCCGCTCGTAGCCGCCGAGCTCGGCCTCTGCGCGGATCGAGTTGCCGTAGTCGAAGACCTCGGCTCCGACATCCTGGAAGCCGACCATGGCCCGCACCTGCTTTGCCATGCTCGCCCGCGACAGTTCGGTGAACCCGTCGGGGTCGTCGGCAGCGCGCTGCTTCCAGTCTTCGAGCGACACGCCCTCTGGCAGGTAGGCGAGCGGGTCGTGCGCCGAGGTCTGGTCGGTGACGATGTCGATCGGGGCTCGGCGTTCCAGCAGTTCGGTGAACACGGTGGCCGCGTTGCCGACGAGACCGACCGACATCGGGATGCGCAGTTCCTTGGCGGCGATCACACGGCGGAGCGCATCCTCGAGGTCGTGGGCGATCTCGTCGAGGTAGCCGTGCGCCAGTCGTCGTTCGAGGCGCGAGCGGTCGACGTCGACGATGAGCACGACGCCGTGGTTCATCGTGACGGCGAGCGGCTGGGCCCCTCCCATGCCCCCGGCGCCGCCGGTGAGCGTGATGGTGCCGGCGAGGGAGCCGTGGAACCGCTTGTCGGCGACCGCGGCGAAGGTCTCGAAGGTGCCCTGCAGTATGCCCTGGGTGCCGATGTAGATCCAGGAGCCCGCGGTCATCTGCCCGTACATCGTGAGGCCGAGTGCCTCGAGCCGGCGGAATTCTGGCCAGTTGGCCCAGTCGCCGACGAGGTTGGAGTTGGCGATGAGCACGCGCGGTGCCCACTCGTGGGTGCGGAAGACGCCGACCGGCTTTCCCGACTGCACGAGCAGGGTCTCGTCGCTCTCGAGCGTCTCGAGGGTGCGCACGATGGCGTCGTAGCACTCCCAGTTGCGGGCGGCCTTTCCGGTGCCGCCGTAGACGATGAGCTGGTCCGGATGCTCGGCGACCTCCGGATCGAGGTTGTTCATGAGCATGCGTAGCGGACCCTCGGTCTGCCAGCTTTTCGCCGTGAGGGTCGTGCCGCGGGGGGCGCGCACCGGGCGCGGTCCGTGGACAATGGGTTCGGTCATTTCAGGTCTCCAATGGTGGTGCGGACCGCGGTGAGCAGTCGTCCGGTTGCGACGGCGTCGACGGTTGACTCGATTTCGGGGGAGAGGTGGCGATCGGCGCCCGGGCCCTCGACATCCCGTCTCAGCGCGGACAGCGCCGCGCCGGTGGCTGGACCGGGAACCAGCGGGGCGCGCAGGTCGAGGGCGCGGCCAGCGGCCATGATCTCGATCGCCAGCACGCGGGTCAGGCCGTCGATCCCGGTGCGCAGCTTGCGGGCGGCGGCCCAGCCCATTGACACGTGGTCCTCCTGCATGGCGGACGACGGAATCGAATCGACGGATGCCGGCACGGCGAGCCGCTTCAGCTCCGACACGATGCCGGCCGAGGTGTACTGCGCGATCATGAGTCCGGAGTCCACCCCCACCTCGTGCGCGAGGAAGGCCGGCAGCCCCTGGTTGCGGGCCGGGTCGAGCAGGCGGTCGGTGCGGCGCTCTGACATGCTGGCGACATCCGCCACGACGATGGCGAGGAAGTCGAGCACGTAGGCGACCGGGGCGCCGTGGAAGTTGCCGTTGGACTCGACCCTGCCGTCGAGGGTGACCACGGGATTGTCCACCGCGGAGGCGAGTTCCCGACCGGCGACGAGCGCGGCGTGGTCGATCGTGTCGCGGGCCGCGCCGTGCACCTGCGGCGCGCAACGCAAGGAGTAGGCGTCCTGCACACGTGTGCAGCCCGCACCCTTGTGGCTCTGCACGATCGGGGAACCGGCGAGCAGCCGGCGCAGGTTCGCGGCGGAGACCTGCTGGCCGGCCTGGGGGCGGAGGGCGGCGAGGTCCTCGGCGAACACGGCGTCCGTGCCGAGGAGCGCCTCGATGGACATCGCCGCGGCGAGGTCGGCTGAGGACATCAGCCGGGCCAGATCGTCCAGGGCGAGGCTCAACTGCCCGAGCATTCCGTCGGTGCCGTTGATCAGGGCCAGGCCCTCCTTCTCGGCGAGAACAACCGGGACCAGACCGGCGGCGAGAAGGGCCTCGGCCGCGGGCATGAGCGTGCCGGTGTGGTCGCGAACGCTGCCCTCGCCCATGAGAGCGAGGGCGCAGTGGGCGAGCGGGGCGAGGTCGCCGGAGCAGCCGAGCGAGCCGTACTCGCGCACGATCGGGGTGATGCCGGCGTTGAGGAGGCCCGCGTAGGCCTCCGCGGTGGAGAGCCGGATACCGGTGCGCCCGGTGAGCAGCGTCGAGAGCCGCAGCAGCATGAGCGAGCGCACAGTCTCCCGCTCCACCTCGGCGCCGGAGCCGGCGGCGTGGGACCGCACGAGACTGCGCTGAAGCTGGCGGCGGCGATCCTCGGCGATGAAGGTGGTGGCGAGGGCGCCGAATCCGGTGGAGATGCCGTAGTGCGGCTCGGTGTCGGTGGCGAGCAGTTCGATCGTCCGGCGGCTCGCTCGCACCGCGTCCTTCGCCTCGTCGGCGATCACGATCGGCGCGTCGAAACGCGCGACGGCGACGACCTCGGCGACCGAGACGGGTCCGGTTCCGACAGTGATGGGGGTGCGCAGATGGTCCATGTGACCATCAGACCCCTCGCGTGCCGCGCGCGCCAGATCGCTAGGCTGGCCGGTGTCCCGTATATGAGACAGTTTGTGCGTCCGACGAAGAGGCAGGAGTGCGGATGGCGACCCGGTTGACGGCGGAGGCTCCGGCTGCGCACAACACGCTGCGCATCCTCGGCCTGCTCTCCACGCAGCGCGGACCGCTCGCGGCCTCCACCATTGCGCACTCGCTCTCCCTTCCGCGGTCCACCGTCTACCGCCTCCTCGGAGTTCTCGAGGAACACGGCTTCGTGCTGCACTTTCCCGAGGCGCAGCGCTATGGCATCGGCATCGCCGCGTTCGAGCTGAGCTCCGGATTCATGCGTCAGGAGCCGCTCACCCGCCTGGGGAGGCCGATCCTCTCCGCCCTCGTCGACCGCATCGGCGAGAGTGCGCATCTCGCGGTGCTGCTCGGCCGCGACATCGTCTATCTCATTGAGGAGCGGGCCCCCGCGCGGCCGACGCTCGTGACGGACGTGGGCGTGCGGCTGCCGAGCCACCTCACCGCGAGCGGACGCGCCCTGCTCGCCACCCTCCCCAAGTCGCAGCTGCGGGCCCTGTTTCCCAGCGCCGAGTCCTTCGCGCACCGCTCGGACACCGATGTCTCCAGCTACGCCGACCTGTCCCGCCTGCTGGAGGGCGTGCGCGAACGAGGATTCGCCGCCGAGGACGGTGATATCACCGAGGGGATCGCGTCCGTGGCCGTCGCGGTGCGGGACCATGCGGGGTGGCCCGCCGCGGGAATCGCGGTGTCCTTTCCGCGGGACTCGATCGCGCTGGAGCGCTGGCCGGCACTCGCCGAGGAGATCCGCCATTCCGCCGCCGAGCTGTCACGCCGCATCCGGGGCCGCACGGAGTGAGACGATTCCTGCTCAGACGGCGTCGAGGTACAGCCAGCGGGTACCGACGCGCACGAAACGGCTGTGTTCCCGCTGCTGTCCGGCCTCGCCGCGCAGCCGGTAGTAGGCGCAGAACTCGACGGTTCCGCCGCGATCGAGCAGGCCGCCTCCGGTACGGCCGAGGATGTCGAGTCGGTACCACCGCTGGTCCGGGTCCAGATCGAGCGCGTCCGGCCGGGTGTCCGGATGCCAGGTCCGCAGCAGATAGTCCCCGTCGCCGATCGCAAACGCCGAGTAGCGCGACCGCATGAGCCGTTCCGCCGTCGGGGCGACCGCTTCACCCCGGTGGAACGGGGCGCAGCACTGGCCGTAGCCCTCTCCGCTGAGGCACGGGCAGCGGGCGGAGTCGAGAGGCGTGCGCGGCAAGGTCGCGATTCGCATGCTCTCGATTCTAGGGAGGGCTCGTAGGATGCGAGTCATGAGACTCGGCATCCACTTCTCCAACTTCAGCGTGCCCGGCTCTCCCGAATCCATCCCCGGCGTTCTCGCGGCCACGGCGCGGATCGCGGATCTCGGCGGGTGTTCCAGCTTCACGCTGATGGACCACTGGTTCCAGATGGAGGACCTCGGCGGGCCGGCCCAACCGATGCTCGAGGGCTACACGACGCTCGGCTTCCTTGCCGGACAGACGGAGCGGATGACGCTTGGCCTGCTGGTGACGGGGGTCACCTACCGGCATCCGGGGCTCCTGGCCAAGATCGTCGCGACCCTCGACGTGCTCTCCGGCGGTCGGGCGATGCTCGGCATCGGTGCGGCCTGGTATGAGCGGGAGCACCTCGGCCTCGGCGTGCCATTCCCTCCGCTGGCCGAGCGCTTCGGGCGGCTCGAAGAGACACTCCGGATCTGCCGCCAGATGTGGGGCGACGACGACGGGCCGTTCGAAGGGAAGCACTATCGTCTCGCCGAGACGATCTGTGTTCCGCGGCCGATCCAGCGCCCGGGGCCACGGGTGCTCATCGGCGGTGGGGGCGAGAAGAAGACCCTCCGGCTCGTCGCCCGCTACGCCGACGCGTGCAACCTGTTCGCTCTCGGGCCGGGGGCGGTCGCCCACAAGCTCCGGGTGCTCGCGCAGCACTGCGACGACGAGGGCCGCGACGAGTCGAGCATTCAGAAGACGATCGTCATCCGCACCGATCCGCTGGTCGATGTCGACCGGTTCCTCGCCGAGATGGAGCGCTATGCGGCGATCGGCATCGACCAGGTCAGCCTCAACGTGGTCCCCGCCGACCCCGCCGGCTGGACCGAGCGGGTCACCGAGCTCGTGCTTCCCCGACTGCGTGAGCTGTGAGGCCCAATGTCCAGCGAACTGTGAGTATTCCGGAGTAATTTCGCCCGTGAACGGTTCCTCGCAGCGCGCCGGATCCCGAAGAGAGTGGCTGTCATGTCCAGAACCTGGTTGAGGTGGATGCCCGCGGTGGCGGTCCCCGTTCTGATCGCGTCCGCGGCGATCGCCGGCCCGCTCGCGGCCAACGCCTCCGTCGCCCTGCAGAGCAAGACGCCGAGCCAGGTGCTCGCGCTCCTGGCGGGGGAGAAGGTCACCGCACTCTCCGGCACCATCACCCAGACCTCCGATATCGGACTGCCCGCGTTGCCGACATCCGGAACGGGGTCTGCTGCGTCCGCGGCCGCGGCCCTTGAGCTCGTCTCGGGCTCCCACACGGCCCGCGTCTACCTCGACGGCAAGACCAATCAGCGGGTGCAGGTGATGGATACGCTCGCCGAGCGCGACCTCATCCGTCATGGGGCCGACGTGTGGCTCTACGAGTCCAAGGGCAAGAAGGTCGTGCACATGACCCTGCCATCGCGCTCGGCAACGGTTCCGGAGGGAACCTCCGGCACAGTCCTCACCCCCGGGCAGGTCGCAACCACGCTGCTCGCCTCACTCGACTCATCGACGACCGTCACCGTGGCGCCCGACACCCGCGTCGCCGGTCGCACCGCCTACGAACTGGTGCTGACCCCGAAGGCGGGCGACACGCTCGTCTCCTCCGTCTCGATCGCCGTCGACTCCACCACCGGACTTGCGCTCAAGGTGGATGTCGCGGCCCGCGGCCAGAAGACCACGGCCTTCAGTGTCGGTTTCTCCTCGCTCACCCTCGGAACGCCTGACGCCTCGCTGTTCTCCTTCACGCCGCCCGCCGGAGCCACGGTCACCGAGCAGACGCAGCCGGGAGCCGGCTCGGTGAAGAAGGCCCCCGGGACCGCGACGAAGGATCCCGCCAAGCGCCCGACCGTCATCGGATCGGGTTGGGACGCGGTGGTCGCGGTTCCCGCCGGAGCCGACCTGTCGACGCTCACGAGTTCACCCCTGTATTCGAAGCTCACGATGGCGATCGCCGGGGGACACCTGTTCCACACCGCGCTGGTGAACGTGTTCCTCACGAATGACGGTCGGATCTTCGCGGGGTCCGTGCCCGCCGAGCGGTTGCAGGCCGCCGCGACCGGCAAGTGACGCGCCGCGAGACGTTCGCGCCATCGACGTGCCCGTGACAGCCGGGGAAGCCGGGACGGCCGGGGAATTCGCGATCGAGACCGAGGGTCTCACCAAACGATTCGGCGGCTATCTGGCAGTCAATGACGTGGACCTGCGGGTTCCGCGCGGAGCCGTGTTCGGCTTCCTCGGGCCGAACGGATCGGGCAAGACCACGACCATCCGCATGCTCCTCGGGCTGGCCGCGCCGACCAGCGGCGAGGCGCACGTGCTCGGCCGGCCGATGCCGCGCGATCTGGGCGCCGTGCTGCCCGATGTGGGCGCGCTCGTGGAGGGACCGGGCTTCTATCCCTACCTCTCCGGCACGGCCAACCTCCACCGGCTCGACACCGCCGACCCGCACGCGGTCTCGGCGACTCGCCGAGCGCGGGTCGCCCTGGCTCTCGAGCGCGTCGGCCTCGAGCACGCGGCCCGCAAGAAGGTGAAGGCCTACTCCCTCGGCATGAAGCAGCGTCTCGGCATCGCGAACGCCCTGCTGACGCCGCGGCGCCTCCTCGTTCTCGACGAACCAACCAACGGGCTCGACCCGCAGGGCACCCGTGAGGTGCGCAGTCTCGTGCGGTCCCTGGCCGCCGAGGGCACCACGGTTTTCGTCTCGAGCCACCTCCTGGCCGAGATCGAGCAGATCTGCACGCACGCCGCCGTCATGAGTGTGGGACGACTCGTCGCGCAGGGCACCCTTGAGCAGCTCCGCGGCGTCGGGCGGGCTGGCGTGCGGGTGTTCACCCCCGATCGCGAGGCGGCCGCCCGGGTGCTCCGGGGACTCGGGATGACGGTGGAGCCGGCATCCGTCGATCCGATGCTGCTCGGGGCGCTGTTGGGTGACCCGCCGCCCGAACCGGACCGCATCGTCGCGGCGCTGGTCGCCGCCGACGTGCGGGTGCGCGGCTTCTCGCTGGAACGTCAGAGCCTGGAAGATCGTTTTGTCGCGCTGACCGGGGAGGGTTTCGATGTCGCCCAGTGACAGGATGCCCGACGCGCCAGACGCGCCCGACGCGCCCGTCGCGAACCGACCGCGCCCCTCGCCGGGCTGGCCGCTGCTCGGCTCGGAGATCTCCGTGATGTTCCGCCGCCGGCGCACGGTGGCGATGCTGCTCTCCCTTGCCGCGGTGCCGGTGCTCATCGCGCTGGCCGTGCGGCTCACCGCGACCCAGCCGCCACCGGGCCGTGGCCCGGCGTTTCTCGACCAGGTGAGCCAGAACGGGCTGTTCGTGAGCCTGGCCGGCCTGCTCATCTGCGTCCCGCTGTTCCTCCCGCTCACCATCGGGGTGGTCGCCGGAGACACGATCGCGGGGGAGGCGAGCCTCGGCACACTGCGCTACCTCCTGGTCGCACCGGCCGGTCGCGTGCGGCTGCTGGTGGTGAAGTACCTGGCCACGGCCGTGTTCTGCATCGCCGCGACTCTCGTCGTGGTCATCGCCGGTGCGCTCATCGGCGTCGCGCTCTTCCCGATCGGCCCGGTGACGTTGCTGTCGGGGGACACGATCACCGTCGGCGAATCCGTGGTCCGCTCGCTCGCCATCGCCGGGTACGTCACCGTCTCTCTGCTCGGACTCTCGGCGATTGGGCTCTTCATCTCGACGATGACGGACGTGCCGGTCGGGGCGATGGCCACGACGATCGTGCTGTCGATCGTGTCGCAGGTGCTCGATTCGCTTCCGCAGCTGGACTGGCTTCATCCGTGGTTGTTCAGCCACTACTGGCTGAGCTTCGGCGACCTGCTTCGCCAGCCGATCTCCTGGGACTCGTTCGGCAGCAACGCGCTGCTGCAGGCGGCGTACATCGTCGTCTTCGGGGCACTCGCCTTCGGCCGATTCACCACGAAGGACATCCTCTCCTAGGACGGCCACCCGATTGGGCGGCAAGGTCGACGAGCGGATCAGACCGGCGGACCGGCCATGGGGTCGACCCGGTCGGGCACCGCCCAGGCGACACCGCGCAGCCACGGATCGGGCGTCGGCCATGGTCGCCCGGTCGGCAGCTGGCGCAGCACCCGGGCGAGCGGTGTCGACCCCGCGCCCCACGGGATGACGCGGGTCGGAGCGGCCTTGGGCAACACCCCGAGCCACCAGTGCTTCCAGGTGGGGGACAGGGAGTCGGGTTCGGCGACGATGTAGTAGTCCGGCATGACCAACTGGCCGGTCTCGAGGGCGGCAAGGGCCCGGTCGACCTCGAGGTCGAGCGTGCCGAGGGTCGAGAGGTCGTCGAAGAACTCGACCCAGGCCGCCGCGACGTGGCCGAGCGGGTCACGGTCGTGAACGACATAGGGGGAGTGTGCCCGGGCGACCCAGCGCCGCGCCTCCTCGTCCGAGGTCCCGCGAAGCGCGGCGGCCCGCACGTTGGCGAGATGGTCGAGGGCTTCGAGTGCCGCAGGCGCGTCACTCCCCACGAAAACGAGAGTTGTCGAGCTCGGCGCGCCGCCCATAAGCCGATTGTAAGCACGAGGCGGCCCGGGATGTCGGATGCTCGCGGCATTCTGTCTCCATGCCGGAACGGGTCGAGCTGTGGTGGGCGCGCCGCCAGTGGTCGAAGGATGCGGCCGTGCCCTACGCCATCGGAAGCTTCCGGGCCGACTGGGAGCGCTATCCCATGCTGGTGCGCCAGTACCATCCCGACCTGAATGCGGGCATTTCCCTGACCCAGGTGCCGCCGGCCGCCGAGGTCTTTCTTCTCTGGCAGTGCGACTCTGGCCACCAATTCGTGGCGACCCCCGAGGAGCAGCGCCAGAGGCCGGGCACGTCACGGAGGCGCTCGACCTGGTGTCCGGAGTGCGCCGCCGGCGCGGTGCGCAGGCGGGTCTCTCGGGCAACGTCGCCGCAGGGGGCAACGGCGCAACAGGGAGGAGCGGCGCAGGAAGGAGCGGCGCAGGTGAGCGCGGCGCCGCGTGACTGCGGGCATCCGCGGGGCCCGAAGGCGCGGGGGCGGCCGAGCGGTTCCGACGGCCCGTGTCTCATCTGCCGCAACGCCCGCGCCGGCGCCGACCGGGTCGCGGTGGGGGAGTCGTTCGTGAGCCCGTGGGCGCCGAAACCCGCTTCGGCGGCCGAGGCGGAGCTGCGGCAGAGGCTCTCGGACCGTCTCTATGTGGATCTCGCCGCGAACGCCGTGCGCGTGGCCCGGCCGTTCTTCCAGCACCTGGAGGTCTGGCCGGACCTCGTGATCGCGGACCTCAGGGTCGCGATCGAATACGACACCACGGGGCGGGACGGGCTCGAGCACGTGGGCCGTCGCGAGGAGACCGACCGCCGGAAGGACCGGCTGCTGCGCGCGGCGGGATGGGAGGTGGTGCGCATCCGATGTGGCAAGTTGCGGCCGATCGGGCCATTCGACCTTGCGGCCTCCGGGGTGACGGGAGGCACCGTCGAGCGCCTCATCGATCGGTTGCGCGAGGTGCGCGGCGACCTGATCGTGAATTCCTACCTGCGACCACCGGCAGCGACGAGGCCATTGACAAAATAAGTTGTCGGTGGAATAATCGACGCATGCTCGAGATTGCGGTGATCGATGACGCGAAAGCGGCGGAGGCATCCCTCGACCCGATCCGCAGTCGCCTGCTCGCGGCGCTGTGGGAGCCCGCCTCCGCGACGACGCTCGCGGCCCGCGTCGGACTTCCGCGACAGAAGGTCAACTATCACCTGCGCGAACTCGAGCGTCACGGCCTCGTCAGCCTCGTGGAACGGCGCAGAAGGGGCAACATGACGGAGCGGGTGATGCAGGCGACCGCATCCTCATACGTGATCTCCCCGAGCGCGCTCGGGGAGGTCGCGCCCGACCCGAGCAGGGGAGTGGACCGGCTTTCCGCCCGCTGGATGCTCGCCGTGGCAGCTCGGCTGGTCCAGGACGTCGGCACGCTGCTGTTGCCGACGACCGCCGCCCGCGCGCCGCTTTCGACCTTCACCATCGACAGTGAGGTGAATTTCGCGACCGCCGAGGATCGCGCCGCCTTTGCGGAGGAATTGTCCCGGTGCGTCATTCGGCTGGCGCGGCAGTTCGACTCGCCCGGGGAGGAGCGCGCGCGACCACACCGGCTGGTCGTGGCGCTGCATCCCTCCGTCACCGTCTCTGGCACGGACGCTTCTTGACATAATGTGCATTATCAGCGATTTCGGGATCGGTGGCAGGGGTTCCGGAAGGGGTCTGGCGCGATCGGTGCCCGGCGGCCATTCATCGAGAATGGCGGTCGCTGCGCGCCGCGAGGCCGCGCGTCCGCGATACTGGAGGCATGTCGAGGTTTCTTTCTGTGGTCTTGTATCTGGGTATCGCGCTGCTGGTCGTCATGGCCGCCGTCATCGTCGTCGTGGCGGGAATCGGTGTGTTCGTGGCATCCTCGCCGGCGATGCTCACCGGTTTCCTGCGCGGGTGACCCGAGCGGTCCCTTCGGGAACCACTCTCTTGACATAACGTTAACCGGGGCCGGTCTCTCTCCGCACGGTGCCCGCAGCGTCCGCTACTTCTCGCCGAGGGCGAGAAAGCGCTCGATCGCCTCGACGACGAGCCGATGGTCATCGATCTGAGGAAGCCCTGACACGGTCACGGTGCCGATGAGCCCCGAGTCGCGGATGTTCACCGGGAACGATCCCCCGTGGGCCGCGAACAGTGCGACATCGTTCCAGCCGCGAGCCTCGAACGGCGTGCCGGTGGCACGATGACGCAGGCCGACCAGAAACGAGCTGTTGCCGAACCGCCGTACGGTGCGTACCTTGCGGTCCACCCACTGGTCGTTGTCCGCTGCGGTTCCCGCCAGGGCGGCGTGGAAGAGCTGCTGGTCTCCGCGCCGGATGTCGATGGTCACCGGGTGCGAGCGCTCGGTGGCGAGCTCGACCAGCAGGCATCCGAGTTCCCACGCGTCGGCGTGGCTGAACCGGGTGAAGACCAGGCGCTCCTCCTCTGCTTCGACCTCGGCGATGAGGGCGAGGGTGTCTTCGGCCATGATGAAAGAGCCTTTCGTTCGGTGGTGTGGGTGTGCCTCAGCGGGATTCGAGCGTGCGATGGATCAGATCGAGCAGCTGCGGTGGCCGGAACGGCTCTGTCGTCTCGGTCAGCTCATCGATGGTCCACCAGCGGGTCTCCAGCACGTCGATGTGCTCCTCGGGCGTCCAGTTCTCGCGTGACGGCTCGAACGAGGTCGTGCGCAGCAGGTAATACTCGGCATGACCGGTGTCGTGGTCTCCCCCGACGTAATCCGGCACGAAGTCGTTTGCCCAGATCGGGTCACCGAGGTCGGTGACGTCCAGCCCGGTCTCCTCGAACAGCTCCCGTCGCGCCCCCTCGAGGTGGGTCTCCCCCGGCTCCACTCCCCCGCCAGGGGTGATCCAGCGGGTCTTCTCGGCCGGCACCGAGCCGACGGTGAGGTAGAGCAGGATGCGGTCCCGTTCGTCGAAGACGAGGACCCGAGAAGTGAGACGATGTCGATTTTTCACCTAGGCGGCCGTCATCCCGCGACTGCCGTCGGGGTGGATCGTGGGTCGGCAGACGCCCGAATGCGCGGGCGGCTCAATGGCGTTCATTGCCACCATGCTATCGAGCCGCCGCTGCGGGCGGGTCGATGATCAGGCGGCGCCGAAATCGCTCACGTCGCCGACGAGGCGGGTGTGGTCGGCGGGGATCGGCTCGACGGCAGCGGCGGCGATCTCCGCCGCGAATTCGCTCACGTTGTACAACCGCCCGGCGGAATCCTTGCGGGAGCTGAGCGCTCCCGGGTTCGCGCGCTCAAGCAGCGTTGCCGTGATGGTGCCCTCGATCATGTCGCCGGAGACGACCACGAAACCGATGCCCGCGGCGGTGAGCGCCGGGATCATCTCGCGCAGCGCGTCCTCGCCCGCGCGCTTGCTGAGGGCCACCGGCAGGTACTCGGGCATCGTGGGCGCGGAGTGGATGAAGTGCGCCTGGTGACTCGTGACGAACACGACGCGCGAGCCAGGGGCGAGCAGCGGAATGGCGGTGTTCAACAGGGTGACCTGTGCGTCTCGGTTGAGCTGCATTGCGTAGTCCTCGGCCATGCCGGATTCCATGCCGCCGGAGGCATTCATCACCAGGATGTCGAGGCCGCCCCATTCGTTCTCGATGGTGTCGAACATGCCGGCGACCGACTCGGCATCCGTGAGGTCGGCGCCGATCGCGATCGCGGATCCCCCCGCTGCCACGATCCTGTCCACGAGCTTGGTGGCGCGAGCCTCCTTGTTGCGGAAGTTGATCACGACGCTCGCACCCGCCTCGGCGAGGTAGCTGGCCGTGTCGGCACCGATGCCGCGGGACGACCCGGTGACGAGGGCGCGCAGCCCGTCGAGGGAACCGGCGGCGAGGGGGTTGATCACGAGGGGACTCCTGGATTGCTTGAGGTAACGGGGCGTGCCGCCACCGGTCACGAGAATAGCAAGACCTCGATGCTTCCGAGGTGAGTGGTGCTAGTTTCTAACCAGACGAGTCGCAAGGGGTGCAGCTGGATGATCGCTGATTTTCTGACGATGTACGCCTGGGTCTTCTGGGTGGCCCTGCTGCTCGTCTGCGTGATCATCGAGGTGGTAACGGTCGATTTCACCTTCCTGATGATCGCGGGAGGCTGCATCGGCGGGCTCGTGATCGGCCTCGTTGGCGGCCCGTTCTGGGCCCAGATCCTCGTCGCCGGCATTCTTGCCCTTCTGCTGCTCTTCACCGTGCGTCCGGCGATCAAGCGTTCCCTCGGCCGGCGGGGGGACCAGACCCCCACCAACGTCGCGGCCCTGCTCGGCAGCGCCGGCACCGTCACGACCCCGTTTGTGGACGGGCAGGGGCACGTGAAGCTGGCCAACGGCGAGACCTGGACGGCGAAACTCTCGCGCTCCTCCACCGATCAACCGGTCGAAGCCGGTGAACGTGTCGTCGTTACGGCAATAGAAGGGGCGACCGCGATAGTGGTCCCCGCAGAAGGGACTGCACTGTGACCACCGCACTGTTCGGCCAGATCATCCTGGTGATCGTGATCATCATCGTCGCGATCCTGGTGCTGACGATCCTCTTCCGGGCGGTGAAGATCATCCCGCAGGCTCGCGCCGGCGTCGTTGAGCGCCTCGGCAAGTACCATAAGACCCTGATGCCGGGGCTCAACATCCTGGTGCCGTTCATCGACCGGGTACGCCCGCTCATCGACATGCGCGAGCAGGTCGTGTCGTTCCCGCCCCAGCCGGTGATCACCGAAGACAACCTCGTCGTCTCGATCGACACCGTCGTCTACTTTCAGGTGACGGATGCGCGCGCCGCGACCTATGAGATCGCCAACTACCTCGGCGCGGTCGAGCAGCTCACCACCACCACCCTCCGCAACGTGGTCGGCAGCCTGAACCTCGAACAGGCACTCACCAGCCGCGACAACATCAACGGGCAGCTGCGCATTGTGCTCGATGAGGCGACGGGCAAGTGGGGAGTGCGTGTCGGCCGGGTGGAGCTCAAGGCGATCGACCCGCCCCTGTCCATTCAGGATTCGATGGAGAAGCAGATGCGCGCCGAGCGCGACCGCCGCGCGCAGATCCTCACCGCCGAGGGAACCAAGCAGGCCGCCATCCTGCAGGCCGAGGGCTCCCGCCAGGCCGCGATCCTCGAGGCCGAGGGCTGGGCCAAGGCTCAGGTGCTGCGAGCGGAGGGCGAGGCGAAGGCCATCACCACGGTCTTCTCCGCCATCCACGAGGGCGACCCGGACAGCAAGCTGCTGGCGTACCAGTACCTGCAGATGCTGCCGAAGATCGCCGAGGGCGAATCGAACAAGCTCTGGATCATCCCGTCGGAGCTCACCGAGGCGATCAAGAGCATCACGAGCGGATTCGGGGCGAGCCCCAGCGGCCACGTATCAAGCCATGCGGCAGCCGCTCCAAATGCCACGCCACCCGCGGCGCCTCCCGCCTAGTCGACGGCGCGCGAAGCCGTCCGCGCCCAACGGCCGGGCGGCCAGCGATGCTCGCGGCGCCGGATTCTTCGCCGGTCCGCTCCCCCGCGTGCTCGCCCACCGCGGGCTCGCGGTCGATGCGCCGGAGAACACCCTGCTGGCATTTCTTTCGGCGCTCGCCATCGGCGTGACCCACCTTGAGACCGACGTGCACGCCACGGCGGACGGCGTCGCGGTGATCAGTCACGACGCCGATCTGCTGCGTTCCGCCGGCATCGCCACGAGGGTCGATCGACTCACCCTGGTCGAGCTGCAGCGGATCGATCTCGGATCGGGCCAGTCGATACCGACCCTCGCTGAGGCCCTCGCGGCGTTCCCCGACGCCCGGTTCAACATCGACCTCAAGTCGGATGCCGTGGTCGGTCCCGCCGTCGAGGCGATCCTGAACGCGGGCGCGACCGACCGCGTGCTCGTGGCGTCGTTCGACAATCGGCGCCGCCGTCGCGCGGTGCGGGCGCTGCCGGGGGTGGCGACCTCCGCATCCGCCGTGCCATTCGCTGCGGCGCTGTTCGCGGGCAAGATCGGCCTCGCTCACCTGACCCGGCGCCTGCTTCGCGGGGTGCAGGCCGTCCAGGTGCCGGAGCGAGTGCGCGGCGTTCGCGTGATCTCCCGGCGCATGGTGCGCGTGCTGCAATCCGCCTCGGTCGAGGTGCACGTCTGGACCGTGAACGACCCTGTGGACATGCGGCGTTTGCTCAACCTCGGCATCGACGGG
Source organism: Actinomycetales bacterium (assembly GCA_038251725.1). Taxonomy (GTDB): domain Bacteria; phylum Actinomycetota; class Actinomycetes; order Actinomycetales; family Microbacteriaceae; genus Lacisediminihabitans. The sequence goes on along the minus strand of JBBSBA010000005.1, from coordinate 18,542 downwards.
CTCGTCACCGACCGCGCAGATCTGGCGATCGAGCTGCTCGGGCGCGAGGCTTTCACCCGCGATTAGCCTGTGAACACGCTGGGAACGGCCTTGGATGGAAAGGATATGTACAGCTTGTTGGTTTATAACTGGTGATTGCATCGCGAGAGAGGACCACACAATGGCGGATCGCAGTTTGCGCGGAATGAGGCTCGGATCTCAGAGCCTTCAGAGTGAAGAAGGCGTGACCTTTTCCCCGCGAAAGAAGAGTACTTACCAAGCGGCAGACGGCTCGACCTTCGAGGTCACCTTCTCGTCCGACGCGGAGATCCCCACGGTGTGGGAATCGCCGAAGAGTGGTCAGGAAGGTCGGCTTCTCGGAGCAGACGGTGTTCAGGTCGAACCCGAACCGTCCGATGCGAAGATCCCGCGCACGCACTGGGACATGCTTCTGGAACGGCGCACCCGCGCCGAGCTCGAAGAACTTCTTCAGGAGCGGCTCGACTTTCTGCGGGCTCGCAAGGGCCAGCACAAGATCGGCGCCTGACCGCGGCCCTAGAGACCTAGCCGACACCGCCAGACGGTGTCGGCTATTTTTCTGTCCGCTGTGCGGACGGCGCTGGGCCGGAGGCCGCGACCGAGTCACGGAGTCCGAAGATTCCCCAGAGCGTCACCCGCAGCAGGGCTTCGGCCACAATGCCGAGGTGCATCTTCGATCGGCCCGCCGCCCGCTCCACGAACTCGATCGGGTGCTCTTCGATGCGACCGGCAGCGCGCTCGATGCGCCAGGCGAGTTCCACCTGGAAGCAATAGCCCTGGGAGGAGACCGCGGCGAGATCGATCGCCCGCAGGGCATCGGCGCGATAGACCCGGAAACCGGCGGTGATGTCGTGGATCCGCGAGCGGAGCACCGCCCGAGCATAGGCGTTGCCGGTGCGCGAGATGACCTGCCGGATCCACGGCCAGTTGAGCACAGATCCACCCGGCGCCCAGCGCGACCCGATGACGAGATCGGCCCCGGATGTCGCCAGCTCGAGCATCGCGGGGAGGTCCGCCGGGTCGTGGGATCCGTCGGCATCGATCTCCACGACGAGTCGGTAGCCGCGTTCGAGCGCGAACGCGAAACCCGCGAGATAGGCGCGGCCGAGACCGTCCTTGCCCGCGCGGTGGAGCACTGAGATCCCCGGATCCCCGACGGCGAGCCGTTCGGCGAGTCGTCCGGTTCCGTCGGGGCTCGCATCATCGACGATGAGCACGTCGGCCTGCGGAAGGGACTGCCGGATGCGCCCCAGCACGCCCTCGAGGCTCTCGATCTCGTTGTAGGTCGGCAGGATGACCAGGGTGTCAGCCACGGTGCCCTCGCCGTCTGCGCCGGGGGGCAAGCAGCATCCCGACCACAAGCGAGGCGAGGCCGAAGCCCGCGACTATCCACTCGATCTGCCGACCGGCGACCATCGCGGGAGTGATGGTGTTACTCAGGGGGATGCTCTCGACCATCGCACCGCGGCGGAAGGTCGGGAGCTGCGCGATGACGCGCCCGTCGGGGGCGAACATCGCGCTGACGCCGACGGTGGAATCGTTCACGACGCTGCGTCCCGTCTCGATCGCACGCAGCCGGGCGATCGCCACCTGCTGCACACTCTCGTCGGTGTGGCCGAAATCGGCGTTGTTGGTGGGGGCGATGATGAACTGTGCTCCCCCATCGATCATCCGGTGGATGAGGCCGTCGTCCACGATGTCGAAACAGATGGCGACGCCGGCGGCGACACCATTGATGTTGAAGACGTTCTTTCGGGTGCCGAAGGCGAAGTCCTGCGGCACAAGGTCGAACAGGCTCGGCGCCAGCGGATACCAGAAGGAACGGTCGGGCAGGTATTCGGCAAACGGCACCGGGTGGATCTTGTCGTACTGTGCCACGGAGCCCTTGCCGTTCTCCCACAGCAGCACGCTGTTGAAGATCTGGCCCCTGTTGTTCTCGGTGATGGTACCGGTGACCAGCGGTGCCTTCATGGTCTTGGACACGAAGTCGAGGGTCTGGGCGGCCCGCCGGCTGCGCAGGGGGTCGATATCGGACGCATTCTCGGGCCAGACCACCACATCCACGCTCTTGCCGAGGATCGGCACCGTGGCCTGGAGGTGATCGTCGAGCGACTTGCCGATAGCGTGTTGGGCGAACAGGCCGGAGTTCGAGTCGCCCTGGACGGCGGCAACGCGGATGGATCCGGACGACAGCACCGGCCAGGCGGGGAACAGCGCCGCGATCAGAAACGCGGTGGCGACGATCATTCCCCGAGTGCTCCAGGGCACGCGAACCGTGCGCACCGCCTGGAGCAGCAGGGCGCTGAGGAATGCGATGACGAAACTCAGGCCGGAGACCCCCAGCCAGGCGACGAGCGGCGAGAATGTGCTGTCCGACTGCGAAAAGGCGAGGCGTCCCCAGGAGAACCCGCCGTACGGCCAAACGCTCGTGATGGCCTCGCGCAGCACCCAGAGGCCGGCCAGCGCGGCCGGGAGACCGATCAGGCGACCGCCATTGCCCGGCCAGACGAGCGGCACGAAGCGCCAGGCGAGAGCCATGAGCACGCAGCCGAGTGCGAAGAAGACCGATTCGAGGCCGGCCAGGGCGAGCCACGGGATCGGGCCGAGATAGACGGTCAGCCAGAGGATGTGGTTTCCGAAGAACGCGAAGCCGCCGACGAAACCGACGAGCAGTGATGACCAGCCGCGACGTCCGGCGAGGGACCAGAACATCAACGCGGTGCCGACGAAAATGAGCGGCCACCAGCCGAGTCCCGGGAACGCCGCGGAGTTGACGAAGCCGGAGATCGCGGCGACGAGCACTGCCACGGTGAGTGGCAGTGGGCGGGAGAGCCAATGGCGGGACGCCCGAAGTCGGTGGTTGGGGCTCGGACTCACGTCTCCAGCCTAAGTGCCGGTGCCTGTGATGACATTCAGCTCAGGTGACGGACGAATACGCCACGATGCCGCGGCGGATCGCCTCGAGGGCGAGCCTCGCGGTGCGGCCGACGGGGCCGTCGGCCACGACCGAGAGTTGGTCGAGCAGGTCGATCGTCTGCTTCGTCATGCGCACGAAATCCCCGGCGGCGAGCTCCGATTCCAGGAGCACCGAGTCGAGCGAGACGCCCTGCGCCCAGCGGTTCATGGCGAGGGAGAGCCCGGTCGAGAGCGGATTGCTGCCCGGTAGCTTGTGGTCGCGCTCGATGTCGTCGAGCCTCGACCAGAGGTCGGTGGTCTTCTCGAAGGCGGGCCGGAATGCGCCCTTCGGCAGGTAGCGGTCCGAGGTCTGGCCCTCGTCCCGTCGCGGCTCGTAGACGAGGGCGGCGGCCATGGCGGCGAGCCCAGCCGGGTCGAGGTCGTTCCACACGCCGCGGCGCAGACACTCGGCCACGAGCAGGTCCCGTTCGCCGTAGATGCGGCGCAGCATGCGCCCGTGCACCGAGGCGGTGACCTCCCCAGAGTCGGAGCGCAGCAGGTAGCCGAGTTCGAGCAGGACGTCGGTGACGCGATCGAAGATTCTGGCCACGACCCCCGTTCGTGTGCGGATCTGCCGGGTCAGCTCATCCGTCTGCTTCTTGAGCTTCCACCAGCGTTCCGCCCAGCGAGCGTGTGCCTCCCGGTCGTTGCAGGTGTGGCAGGGATGCCGCTTGAGCCGCTTACGCAGGGAGGTGAGTTGGTGCTGCCGTTTGTCGCGTTCGTCGCGGCTCTGCAGGTCGGCGCGGACTGCGCTCTTTCGTTCGAGATCGGTGAGCTCGCGGCGGATGCCGGAATACTCGCGGAAGTCGCCGAGGTGGCACTCCATCGCCTCCTCGTAGCCGCCAAGCGACTCCTCCTGGGAGCGGACCTTGCGCGCCAGGTCGACGACGGCGCGGTCGGCCTGGAACTGCGCGAACGACGACTCGAGTATCTCGCGGGCGCGTTCCCGGCTGAACTGCTCGATGAGGTTCACGGCCATGTTGTAGGTGGGCGAGAAGCTGGAGTTGAGCGGATAGGTGCGGCGGGAGGCGAGCGAGGCGACCGCCTGAGGGTCGAGCCCCTCCTGCCACTGGATCACCGAGTGGCCCTCGACGTCGATGCCACGGCGTCCGGCACGGCCGGTGATCTGGGTGTACTCCCCCGGGGTGATCGGCACGCGAGCCTCGCCGTTGAACTTCTCGAGCTTCTCGAGCACGACGGTGCGGGCGGGCATGTTGATGCCGAGCGCGAGCGTCTCGGTGGCGAAGACGGCCTTCACGAGCTTCTTCTGGAATAGCTCCTCGACCACCTCCTTGAAGGCGGGGAGCATGCCGGCGTGGTGGGCCGCGACCCCGCGCTGCAGTCCATCGAGCCATTGGTAATAGCCGAGAACCGCGAGATCCTCGTCGAGGATGGTGCGGCAGCGCTCCTCCACGATCTCAGCGATCTCATTGCGCTCGTGCTCCGTGGTGAGGCGCACGCCGGCGCGGAGCACCTGTTTTACCGCCTGGTCGCAACCAACGCGGCTGAAAATGAAGAAGATCGCCGGAAGCAGATTGCGTTCGCCGAGCATCTTCACGACGCCGGAGCGGTCCATCTTCATCTCGTCGGGGCGGCCGCCGCGGGAGTAGCGTCGCCCGACATCCTGCATTTGGCGCGAACTGATCGCCCGCCCGCCGTAGCGGGCCATCTGCACGAGCTCGGGATTGACCCGGTGGCCTTTGGCCCCAACGGTGTCGCTCGGATCGATCTTCGTCGTGGCGAACAGGTCGATGAGCTTCGTGCGCATGATCACGTGCTGGTCGAGCGGAACCGGACGCTCCTCCGACACGATCACTGCGGTCTCGCCGCGCACGGCCTGCAACCAGTCGCCGAACTCCTCGGCGTTCGAGACGGTCGCGCTCAGCGACACCAGCCGAACGGTCTGCGGGAGGTGGATGATGACCTCCTCCCACACGGCACCGCGGAACCGGTCGGCGAGGTAGTGCACCTCGTCCATGATCACGAAGGCCAGGTCGCGCAGCAGATCGGAATCGGCGTACAGCATATTGCGCAGCACTTCGGTGGTCATCACGACGATTCGTGCGCCGGAGTTGATGTTGGTGTCGCCGGTGAGCAGGCCGACCTGGTCGGCGCCGTACTCGGCCACGAACTCCTGGAACTTCTGATTGCTGAGAGCCTTCATCGGGGCGGTGTAGAACACCTTCGCGCGAGGTTCCTGCATGGCGAGAAAGACCGCGAACTCGGCGACGATGGTCTTGCCCGCGCCGGTCGGAGCGGCGACGAGCACGCTGTCGCCGCGCTCGAGCGCCACGCAGGACTCCAGCTGGAACGGGTCTAGGTCGAAGGTCTGGTTGCCGCGGAACGTCTCGAGGCGCGGAGTCCCTCGTCGAACCCGGGACGCGGCGAAGCGCTCGGCCGGGCTCATCTCCCCCGTGCTGAGTCGGTCGGTCATATGGCTGCAGTGCCGCCGAGGTCGGCAGTGACTCGTTCGGCGCGCTTGGCGACGATCCGGTCCCGCCACCAGGCGATCGTCGCGGCAAGCAGATAAAGCACGATCATGGGAACGGCCAGCAGGAACATCGAGCCGACATCGGCCGAGGGGGTCGCAAGCGCGCAGAACACGAAGATGGCGAGGATCGCCCACCGCCAGCTGCGGAAGATGCTGACCCCGGAGACGATGCCGAGAAAGTTGAGGAGCACGAGGAACACCGGGAGCACGAAGGCGATCCCGACGGCAAGGACAAGCTTGGTGACGAAGCCGAGATAATCCTTGGCCTCGGTGATGGCGGCATCCTGGCTCGGCACGAACGAGTTGAGTACATCCACGATGTGGGGGAAGACCCACCAGCCGGCGGCGCACCCCGCGAGGAAGAGCGGCACGGCCGAGAAGAAGAAGCCGAAGGTGTAGCGCTTCTCCTTGCCGGTGAGCCCGGGAACGATGAAGGCGAAGACCTGGTACAGCCACACCGGACTCGACGCGATGATGCCGACCGTGACGGCGATCTGGATGTGCACATCGAACGCGGACCCGATGGTGGAGTAGTTGAGCGTCGTGTTGCCGTGGTTCTTGGCGATCAATTCGATGGGCGCGCGGATCGCGGTGAGGACCCAGTTGGCGACGAAGAACCCACCGATCGAGCAGATGACGATGGCGATGGCCGAGATGAAGAGTCGCTTGCGGAGCTCGACGAGATGCTGGCCGAGAGACATCCGGCCTTCAGAGCCCGTGCCCCGCTTCTTGCGGGAAGGCATGGTGGCGGAAACGAGTGGCCGCTACGGCTTAGAGGAGGTGTTGGTCGAATCCGTCTGGGCGCGCACTTCGGGCGAGGTCTGGTTGAGCCCGGCGCCGTCGGCGTTCGGCTTCACGTCGTCCTCGGGAGACTTCATCTCGTTCTTGAAGATCTTCATGGACTGGCCGACGCTCTTGGCGAGCCCGGGGAGCTTCGCTGCTCCGAACAGAAGCACGATGATGACCAGAAGTATCAGAGCGTGCCAGCCAGTGAATCCAGAGAACATGGGCTTGATCCTTATGATTAGAGAATGCTGTGCTCAACATGCTACCTCTCATGGCGGGACAGTGCCTCTTAGTCTGCTTCGAACCACCGTCGGGAATTGGCGTCGAATCGGGTGAGCGAACGTGCTTGGTCGAGGCGCACACGATGTCGGCTCGCCCGGCGCGCCTCGGATGCCGCGCGCACCGCACGGCGGCGCTCATGCACGTCCGAAAACTTCAGCAGGATCGCACTGACTTCGCGCTGCTCCTCGGCCGCGGGCGACACCGCTTCCAGCAGTTCGGCCTTCTCGGCGAGCACGCCGAGCCCGGTGAAGACTGCCATGGCCTTGTGGAACAGCCGCCACGCGGACGCGGCGAGCACCGCGACCAGCGCGAGCACCAGACAGACCCAGATGATGAGCCAGGACCACCAGGGCATCAGTGGTCCTCGTAGCGCGCCGCGCCGGCGGCGGCCCAGTCGGCGACCGCCCGGCGGGCCTCGGCGGGTGCGACGACCGTGACCATGCCCGGCAGCCCGCCGACGAGCCTCTTGAGTCCGTGATAGTGCGAGACGCGGATCGAGGTGCGGGTGCGGCCGTCGACAACGGTGCTCGCGATGCCGTCCGGAATGTAATCGGCGATCAGCGGCGCGGCGGACGGGGCCACGTCGAGCGTCACGATGAGGTCATCGGCCGAGTCCTCGAATAGCGCGTCGGGCAGGTGCACGTCGGCCGCGTGGGTGGTGATCGGCTCGGTGGTGACCAGCGGATTGCCGATGCGGTCGAGCCGGAACGTGCGCACCGCCTCGCGGAGGTGGCACCATCCGCGCAGATACCAGTCGGCGTCCATCGATTCGATCCGCAGCGGATCGACACGGCGGCGCTCGTGGTCGCCGCGCGAGTTCACGTAGTCGAATTCGATCTGCAGGCCGGAGGCAACCGAATCACGGATGAGGGCGAGGGTGGAGTCGGTCTCCGCCCCCTCGACGGCGAACTGGCTCGGCAGCCCGGAGGTGCCGCGCGACAGCTTGGCCATGAGCGTGGCGACGGCGGTGCGGTCGGCGTTCTCTGGCAGGGCGGAGAGGTACTGCAGCCCGGCGATGAGTGCCGCGGCCTCGCGCCCGGAGAATCGCGGCGAGTCATCGATCGCCACGAGATTCGTGAGCACGATCTGGTCGTTCTCTTCGAAGTCGTCCCAGGCGAGGTCGAACAGGTCCCCGTGCTGGTACTGCCCGGTTTCGCCGGGGATGCCGGAGACGGCGATGAGCTTTACCGCCTCGCGCACCTGCTGCGGCTTCACTCCGAAGTGGGATGCGGCATCCTGCACGCTGATGCGTTCGTGCTCCATGAGAAACGGCACGAGGGTGAGCAGGAAGGCGAGTTTGTCCTGAGCCTGCAGTGGTGCCTGGCGTTCAGCCATGGGTAGGCCCTCCGGTTTCTGCGTCGGCGTGCTCCTTGGCGGTGCGCAGCAGTCGGCCGTGCACAGCGGCGCGCAACACCGGCGGCGAGAGGACGAGCGCCTCCGGCCCGTAGCCGGCCAGCTCGTCGGCGAAGATGTTGGCATCGGAATAGTGCAACCTCAGCGCACCGGATGCCAGGCGCTCGCTGCCCCGCCGCTTCAGCAGTCTCGTCTCGGCATCCGAATCGTTGACGACCTCCACCTCGGCGGTGTGCGACTCCCACACCTCGTCGAGCTCATCGAGTGCCCGTGCGGTCTGGTCGCCGCTCGGGGCGGGGAAGGTCGCTCCGGTCGTCGTTACCTGGCTGACGATGCGCCGAAGCAGGAAGGTCTTGGTCGCGCCGGTGTCCGGCTCCTCGGCGTGCAGGTGCCACCGGCCCTGGTGCTGGACGAGCGCGAGGGGCGCGACCTCCCGCACGCGGGCTTCGGCCTCACCGGGCTTCAGGTAGGCGAACCGCACGATGGCGTTGCGTTCGAGCGCGGCGCGCAGCGGCTCGAACGCGGCATCCCGCACCCGGAGACGGGGCGCGTAGCCGAGCACCGGTTCGTCCGAGACGAGGCCGAGGCCCTTGAGCTTCATCACGGCACGGCGGGATTCGCCAGAGAGCGAGCCCTCTCTCCACACCATCGCCGCGAGATTGAGCAGGGTGGTCTCCTCGGCGGAGAAGGTGATGTCGCTCGGCAGTTCATAGGTGCCGCGCGGGATGCGGTACCGCAGGCTCTGGTTGTTGCCGGCCTGGCCGGGTGAGTCGATCGTCTCCAGCGGAACGCCGAGATCACGGATGTCGTCCTTGTCGCGCTCGAACTGCCGCTCCAGGTTGGCGTTGTCTCCCCCGGGCCGGTACCGCTGTCGATAGCCCTGCACCGTGGAGAGAACTTCGTTCTTCGTCAGTCCCGTCTCGGTGGCGAGCAGCGCGAGCACGAGACTGAAGAGTCGCTCCTCAACGGGGATTTTCGGAACTCTGACTGTTGGCACGGGAGGAATCCTGGTGTGTGTGAACTCGGAAGACACCCGGCCTGTGTCTGGGGGAAACGCGCCTGGCGGCATGGTGGGTTGTAACTTACCCGGCGATCCCGAGGATGTCTACGACGTACACGGCCGCATCGTTGCTTGGAGCCTTGCCCGAGCCGTTGGGCACGGCGGAATCCTTCGGGGTCAGCACCACGAGAAGCTGCGATCCAACCCGCTTGCCGGTGAGGGCCTTGCTGAGCCCGGTCGACATGCCCGCTCCGCCGACCTGGAGGACGGACGCCTGGTTGTTGGCCCAGGTGGAGTCGAAGACGGCGCGGGACGTCCACCCGATGGCTGTGTACTTGACGACAACGAACTTCTGGTCGGCAACCTTCGCGCCGGAGCCCTCCTTGAGCACGTTGACCGAGGAATGCGTCGGTGCGACCCGGTCGGGAACCGTGATGCCGGGAGTGCCGTTGTCCGTGAGCACGACGGCTGGCATGTTGTTCACGGGAATCTGGTCGGCGCCGTTCGCCTTCGCGAGGAAGGCCTTCTTCACGTCGACGACGTAGATGAACGAGTCGTTCTTGCTGATGCCGTTGGCGGCATCCGCCGTGCCGCCGTGGCTGTCCTTCGCCGAGCCGACGATCACGATGCGCGAACCGACCTGCGCGCAGCGGAGGCCCTCGCTGACGGCGGGGAAGGAGGACTTGCCCGCGGTGATCAGGCTGCCGCCGCTTGCGCTGTAGCTGGTCTTCTGAAGCACTGTGCCGTTTGCGCCGTTGAGGATCGTGACGTCGAGCACGACGGGCTGGCCGTCCTGCACGACGGCGCCCTTGCCTGCCGTGAGCGTCGACCTCTCGGTGGTCTTCGTGTAGAGCGGGGTCGGGAACTTCACCGTCGGAGCGGTGCCGAACTTGCCCGTCGCGGTGACGAGGGACGAAGCCGGGCCCGACGACACAACCGGGCTACAGTCCGCGCCGGCGGACGCGGAGTTACCCGTGCCGCTCGCACAGGCCGTGAGGCCGCCGAGAAGGGCGATGGCAGCGAACAGCGCTGTGGTCTTGCGCACGAATCCTCATTTCGATCGAGCTCGTGGGATTTGATAATTCTACGGGGACTCCGGTGCGCCTTCGTCCGCGGCGGCGCGAGCATGGTCCGCCGTGGTCTGGGCCGCCCGCGCGGTCTTGCGCAGTCGCTTGTCGGTGACCGAACGCTCGCCGAGCGCACCGGGGGTCCAGGCCTCGACATCCTCGTCCGAGTAGTCCGACTTCGAGAGCCGACGTTTGAGCTGTGGAAGCACGGTCTCCGGGGCGAGGCGCCGCGCGGTGAGCAGGAAGCCGGTGTGGGCAACCATCCGGTGGTCGGGACGCACGGCGAGTCCCTCAACGTGCCAGCCGCGCACCATCGTCTCCGAGGAGACCGGGTCGGTGAAGAGGCCGGTGCCGCGCACGGCCTCGGCCACGCGGGAGAGCTGGGTGACGGTGGCGATGTAGCAGAGCAGCACCCCGCCGGGCGCGAGCGCGTCGGCGACGACACCGAGGCACTCCCAGGGGGCGAGCATGTCGAGAACCACCCGGTCGACCGAGCCATTCTCGATGGTGGCCGGCAGCGACTCCACGAGATCGCCGACGATGACGTTCCAGTTGTCCGGTGTCGCACCGAGGAAGCTCTCGACGTTGCCCCGGGCGACGTCGGCGAATTCCGCCCGGCGCTCGAACGAGGTGAGGGATCCGGTCGGGCCGATGCCGCGCAGCAGCCACAGGCTGAGCGCGCCGGAGCCGACTCCGGCCTCGACGACCGTTGCGCCGGGGAAGATGTCGCCGAGGCCGAGGATCTGCGCCGCATCCTTCGGGTAGATGATCGCCGCGCCGCGCGGCATCGACATGACGAAGTCGCCAAGCAGCGGACGGAGGGCGAGGTACTCGTCACCGTTCGTCGCGGTGACAACCGAGGCATCCGGCAGCCCGATGAGCGAGTCGTGCTCGACCATGCCGCGGTGGGTATGGAACACCTTGTCGGGCTCGAGGGTGATCGTGTTGAGGCGGCCCTTCGGACCGGTGAGCTGAACACGGTCGCCCGCGCGGAACGGGCCGCTCTGGCGGCGTACGGCGGTCATGCGGCGTCCGATCGGATGGTTTCGAGGAGTTCGGAGATGTCGGCGACGGTGCGGCCGGAGAGGGTCGGCCAGATCGTGTAGCCCCGACCGTGTTCGAGCGGGGAGTGGAGCGGCACGCCGACGGCGACGGCACCGGAGGCGACGGCCGAGGCGAGACCGGTGGTCGAGTCCTCGATCACGAAACAGTCGGCGACGTCGACGCCGAGCAGATCCGCCCCTCGAAGGTACGGCTCCGGATGCGGCTTGCTGTGGGTGACCGAGTCGCCGGCGACGATGTGGTCGAAGGCGGTGAACGGCAACAGCGAGGAGACGTATTCGGCCATCCGCCGGATCGACATGGTGACGAGCGCGGTCGGGATTCCGGCCTCGCGGATCTCGGAGAGAAGCTCAAACGCGCCGGGACGCCAGGCCACTCCGTCGGTGATCTGCTCCATCACGCGGTCGGTGAGACGGTTCACGATCTCGTCCTCGGTGAGCTCGACTCCCCTGCCTTGCAGGATGCCCGCGGAATTCCACAGGCCCGCCCCGATGAGCGTGAGACCGTCTTCGTGCGTCCAGATTCCGCCAAAGGAGGCGACGAGTTCTGCCTCGGCGGCGAGCCAGAACGGCTCCGTATCGACGAGGGTGCCGTCCATGTCCCAGAGGACGGCGGCGGGAAGGAGTTCAGTCACGGGAGCCAAGTTTAGACGGGCTGGGGTTCTATCCTTGACTGTAGGAAGTCGCGGGGCCGCAGACGGCGGTCAACCGAGACGCGACGTCAGAGGGTAGCGAGTGTCAGACGCGGGAATGCTGAAGGGGCGACTGCTCGTCGTCGCGTTCGAGGGCTGGAACGATGCCGGAGAGGCCGCGAGCGGAGCGGTCACCGCGCTCAAGGACCTCCTCGATCTCTATCCGATCGCGGAGATCGACGCCGAGCGCTACTTCGACTATCAGTTCAACCGTCCGACCGTCTCGCAGGATGATGACGGCAACCGCCTGCTCTCCTGGCCGAGCGTCGTCGCCTACGGGCCGACCTCTGTGCTCGGCCAGCGGGTCGCCGCGACCGAAATGCCCGGGCTCGCGGCGGACGCGGATCTCGACGTGAGCGGCGACAACGCCTCGAACATCTATCTGCTGCTCGGCACCGAGCCGTCGCGCAACTGGAAGAGCTTCACTGCCGAGATCATGGCGACGATCACGGAGAACGCCATCACCGGTGTCGTGTTCCTCGGGGCGATGCTCGCCGATGTGCCGCACACCCGCCCGATCTCCGTCTTCGTGAGCAGCGAAAACACGGAGGTGCGACGCGCGCTCTCCATCGAGAAGAGCTTGTACGAGGGCCCCGTGGGTATCCTCTCCGTGCTGGGCGAGGCGGCCGAGAAGGCCGGAATCCCCACCGTCTCGATTTGGGCGTCCGTGCCGCACTATGTGCACAACGCGCCGTCGCCCAAGGCCACCCTCGCCATCATCGACAAACTCGAGGAGATCATCGACGTGGTGGTTCCCCGCGGAGAACTCGTGGACGAGTCCGCGGCCTGGGAGAGCGGCATCGACGTGCTCGCGAGCGAGGATGACGAGATGGCCACCTACATCGCCCAGCTCGAACAGACCCGCGACACGGTCGACTCGCCGGAGGCGAGCGGCGAGGCGATCGCCCAGGAGTTTGAGAAGTATCTGAGGCGCAGGGATGGCAAGGCCGACGGGCGCGGATCCGGCGGACCCGATGGCGGTCCTCCTCCTCCCTCCTCCCCCGACGACCGCCGACCGACGGACTGATCGGCGAATGCCCTCGTTTCGGGTGACCATGTCGATCGGCGCGCTCGCGGCCGGCACGGCACCACAGTCCGTCGTTCCCGCTGCGGCCCGAGCCGTCGGCGAGTTGGCGACGGTGGAGGCGAGCGACCTCGCCGTGGTGAGCGGAACGCCCCGCGTGACGGTGCGATTCTCGGCCGACGACGAAACGGCGACAGGCATTGCGCGGCACGCCGTCGATTCGACCAGGGCCATCGCGCAGGTGGTGACCTGGCGGATCACCCGGCGGGACGGGTCACGCTGGATGCCGGTCGCCTGACCGGTACGTCCCGTTAGAGCCGGATTCCGAGCAGCGCGTCGATCGCGGCGACCACCGAACGGGTCGCGGGAGCACCCGCACCGATCCGCGCGTCGATCGCGGCGACGGCCCCGGGGGTGTCGAGGTCGTTCGCGAGGATCGACCGGAGCTCGGCCAGGAATCCGTCGTCCGCCGCCACCGCGGTGGTCGACCAGTCGGTCCACGAGTTGAGGCGTTCGGCCGCGATCCGCAGGTGGGCATCCGTCCACTCCCAGTCGCTGCGGTAGTGCTCCGCCAACAGCGCCAGCCGGATGGTGCGCGGATCGACGCCGCTCGCCACCAGGCGGGAGACGAGAACCAGGTTGCCGAGGGACTTACTCATCTTCTCGCCCTGGAAGGCCACCATGCCGGCGTGCGCGAAGATGCCGGCGAGGGCGTGGCCGGTGAGGGCCGCGGCGTGTCCGGCGGTGAACTCGTGGTGCGGAAAGACCAGATCGCGCCCGCCGCCGTTCACCGTAATCGGGGACAGGAGGTGCTCGAGGGCGATGACGGCGCACTCCATGTGCCAGCCGGGGCGGCCTCGGCCCACCGAAGAGTCCCATGCGGGCTCGCCGGCTCGCGCGGAGCGCCAGAGCAGCGGATCGAGCGGATCGCGCTTGCCAATTCGGTCGGGGTCTCCCCCGCGCTCGGCGCTCAGGGCGAGCATGGTCGCCCGGTCGAGCGAGCTTTCCTTGCCGATCCGCCAGGACGGCAGAACCACGGAACTGTCGAAGTAGAGGTCGTCGTCGGCATCCGGGCTCGGCACGTGGTATGCGGTCCCGTTGTCGACGAGCGTCTTCACCGCATCGGCGACGTCCCCGATCACATCGGTGACGGCCACGTATTGGTCGGGCGGGACCATGCGCAGCGCTTCCATGTCGCCGCGGAACAGCTCGATCTGTGATGCGGCGAGTTCGCGCCAGTCCACACCGTCGCGAGTCGCGCGCTCGAGCAGCGGGTCGTCGATGTCGGTGACGTTTTGGGCGTAGCGCACCTCGAGGCCCGCGTCGAGCCAGAGACGGATGAGGGTGTCGAAGGCCAGATAGGTGGCCGCGTGCCCGAGGTGCGTGGCGTCGTACGGGGTGATTCCGCAGGCGTAGAGGCTGGCGACGGCGGCATGGGACGGGTGCGGGCTGGCCTCTACCAGAGACTGGGTGGCCGAGTCGAAGATGCTCGGGATGTCACCGCGGCCGGGGAGCGACGGTACGGGTGGGCGGGTCCAGGCTTTCACTGCTTAATTGTAGGCATGACGTCGCGCAGTTCGGCGCATGGTCCGGACCTCAGGCGAAGTCGTCGGAGACGGCCCACTCCTGGTAGTCGAGCATGTCCTGTGCGGTCAGCGGTCCAGCCTGTGTCGCCGCCACGGCCGGGTCCAGCCCGGCGACTGCCGGCTCATCGGGCCTTTTTTCGAAACGCTCAAACACGATCCACCTCCATGATCCTGCGCGGAATTTCCGCTGTCACCAAGGTCCGGGGTGCGCGAATCAACGCTAGACCGGTGAGCGCCGGAATGGTAGATGGAACGGGCTGTAGCGGGAGTCGTTCAGAGCACGAGAGTGCGGGAGACGACCTGTTCGGCCACGTCACGCAAGTTCAGGCCATGGCTGCGCGCGTGCTGGCGGAGGGCGGCGAACGCGGCGTCCATGTCCACATTGCGGGTCTGGGCGATCACGCCCTTCGCCTGCTCGATGACAACGCGACTGTTGAGAGCGTGCTGCAACTGCTCCTGTGCGAGCTCGTTTTCCCGGGCGGCACGTTCATGCAGGATACCGATGGCGGCGACATCGGCGAGTCCCTGGGCGGCGGAGGCATCCTCGTCGCTCAGCAGTCCGGGCTGGGTCAGGAAGAGATTGAGCGTTCCGAGCACCGTGCCGCGGAGGCGGAGGGGAACGGCGTGCACGGCGCTGAAGCCCTGTTCGCGGGCTTCGCTATAGAACTCCGGCCACTCGCTGGCGACAGACTCGATGTTCGGGAGCGTGAAGACCTTTCCCGTGGTGAAGGCCTCGACGCAGGGGCCGTGTCCAGAACTCAGTTGCATCAGCTCGACGAGTCGGCCCTTCTCGCTCGTTGAGGCGACGACCGCGAGATCCCCGCGTTCATCGGCGAGCATCAGGCCGGCGGCGGAGGCGTCCAGCAGCTCCGCGCAGGCCTCGACGAGAGTTTGCAGCAGGTCCACGATGTGATACCCGGCCACGAGTGTGTCGGCCAGTGTCACGAACGTGTCCACCAGACGCCCCTCACGCGTCAGGACATTCATCCCTTCACCTTACAGGCCGGAGCCGCTCTGATCGGCGGCCAGAGGCTCCACAAGACTGAGAGTTCGCTCCACTATTTCGTGGGACAACTCCCGCATCGAGCGACCGCTCGAGAAGGCGTGCGCCTTGAGCAGAAGCAGCGCCTCCTCTGCGCCGAGGTCGAATTGGGCGATGATCATTCCGGTGGCCTGGTGCACTTCCCGTCGCGAATACGGGAATCCGGCACCCTCAGGGTCAGGCTGGTGGGCCAGCACGAGCCGCAAGACCTGCCAGGAGGCGAGGCGTGCGAGGGCCGATAACTCCGAGGTCTCGCTGTCCGTCAATCCGGTCGGACTCGTGCTGTACAGGTCGACCGCTCCGATCTGCAGCGACCCGACGGTCAGCGGGAAGGCGAACATCGCGCCGACTGTTCCGCCGCGGATGGCTTCGGCGAATTGGGGCCATGACGAGGGATTCTCCGACTGGATATCGACGTGGAGCGCTGGTCGCCGGAAGGTCATCGCCTCCCAGCACGGGCCTTCCCCGAGGTCGAACTGCAGTTCGTCGAGGTGCGCGGCGACGTGATCACTGGCGCAAATGGTTGCCTGTGCGAAGGGGGATCCGAGAAAGGAGATCGCTGCGCCCGAGACCGGCACGATCGAGAGGAAGGGGTCGCACAGGCTGGTGTTCTGCTCGAAGGAGCTCGAGATCGCACGCTTGGCCTCGGTAAAGGCCTGACGTTTGATCATCGGGGCCCCCGCCACCGAATCATCATTTGTCTCTTCCCCTCGATTGCTTATTCCGAGACATCAAGGCAGTCGAAATCGCAGACTATCGCCCTCGACCGAGAATCCATCGGTTTGACCGCACTGGATCTCTTAAAGCGGCTGCAAGACCCCGGTCGCCAGCAGGACGATGAGCGCAAGACCGAGCAATAGGCGGTAGATCACGAACGGCAGGAACGACCGCTTCGAGATGTAGTTCATGAAGAACACGATCACGAGAAGTCCGACAACGAATGCCACGACCGTCGCCGCGGTGGTCTCGCCAGCGCTGAAGACTTCGAGGCCGGGGTCCTTGATGGTCTTGTACAGCTCGAATAGCCCGCTGCCGAAGACCGCGGGGATGGCCAGCAGGAAGGAGTAGCGTGCGGCGGCGCGACGCTCGTACCCCATGAAGAGGCCGGCGGTGATGGTGCCTCCGGAGCGGGAGACGCCCGGAATGAGGGCAAGCGACTGGGCTCCGCCGAAGATCGCGGCGTGCGGCACCGTCAGCTCTTTCAGCCGCCGCTTCTTGGCGCCGACTCGGTCGGCGATGCCGAGCAGGATGCCGAACACGATGAGCGTGAACGCGATGATCCAGAGCGAGCGGAGCGTGGTCTCGATCATCTTCTGGAAGAGCAGCCCGAGAACCACGATCGGGACGGAGCCCAGGATGATGAACCACCCCATCTTCGCGTGCGGGTCGTTTCGTGGCACGCGCTTGACGATGGAGAGGCACCAGCGGGAGATGATCCGCCAGAGGTCGGCGGCGAAATACACGATCACGGCCAGCTCGGTGCCGAGCTGGATTATCGCGGTGAAGGCCGCACCAGGGTCTTCACCCGTGCCGAGCAGCAATCCCACGATGCGCAAGTGGGCACTCGAGGACACCGGCAGGAACTCGGTGAGGCCTTGCACGAGCCCCAGAATGATGGCGTTGAGCATGCCGGCGGAGGTCCGTTCTGTTGGGACGGGGCGCGTCGGCTAGTAGCCGAGGAGCAGATCTCCCAGCACGCGTCTGCCAAACACTAGCGCCTCGAGTGGCACTCGTTCGTCGACGCCATGGAACATCGCGGGGAAGTCGAGTTCGGGCGGCAACTTGAGCGGAGCGAAGCCGTATCCCTTGATGCCGAGAAGGGACAGCGCCTTGTTGTCGGTGCCGCCGGAGAGCATGTATGGGAGCACCGGGGCGCCCGGATCGTGCGTGCCGAGAGCGGCCGTCATCGCCTCGACGAGCGGGCCGGAGAAGGCGGTCTCGAGCCCGATGTCGCGGTGCATCACGACGATCTCGATGTCGGGACCGACCAACTCCGCGAGTTCGGCCAGTACGGCATCCTCTTCCCCCGGGAGGGTTCGGATGTCGATGAGCGCCTCTGCCGTGTCGGGGATCACGTTGTGCTTGTAGCCGGCCATCAGCGCGGTCGGATTGGTCGTGGTGCGCAGCGAAGCCTGGATGAATCGACTGGTGGACCCCGTGGCAAGGGCCAGCTCATCCGGACCGATCGTCTGCGGGTCGACCTCGAGGATGCGGGCGAGCTCGGCGAGCAGCTGGGACGTCGTGTCGGTCAGCCGGATCGGCCACTCCCGTCGGCCGACGGCCACGACGGCCTCGGCGAGCCGGGTGACGGCGTTGTCGCGCATCACGTGGGAACCGTGGGAGGCCGTTCCGCGAGCGATCAGCTTCACCCAGATGAGGGCCTTCTCGCCGGTCTGGAGAAGGTACGCGCGCGTTCCGTTGAGCATGACCGAATAGCCGCCGACCTCGCTGATCGCCTCGGTCGCGCCGGCAAACAGTTCCGGATGGTTCTTGACCAGGTAGCCCGATCCGAGCACTCCCCCGGACTCTTCATCGGCGAAGAACGCGATCACGAGGTCACGGGACGGTTGCTTGCCGGCGCCGAGGATGTCCTCGAGCGCGGTGAGCATCATCGCATCCATGTTCTTCATGTCGACCGCGCCGCGGCCCCACAGCATGCCGTCCTTGATGACGCCGCCAAAGGGATCGACGCTCCAATTGTCCGGCTGGGCTGGCACGACATCCGTGTGTCCGTGCACGACGAGAGCCGGCTTGCTGCTGTCCGAACCCTCGACCCGGGCGACGACGCTCACCCGTCCGGGCTCGGATTCGAACATCTCGGGGCTGAGCCCGAGGCCGGTGAGGTAGGCGGAAACATACTCCGCGGCATCCGTTTCGCCATTGGACTTGCCCCCGCCGTAGTTGGTCGTATCGAACCGGATCAGGTCGCGGGCGATTCGGGCGGTCGCGTCGAGACCATCGTCGCGGTCATCGGCTGGGGTCTGGGTTGGCATGTCTCAAAGCTATCGTCTCGACCCTTGTGACCCGTGTTCGAGAGTGCCATCGAACGCATGCTAGTGTCGTACCTCGGTGCTTCTGAAAATGAAGAACCAAGACGCGCGGATGGCGGAATTGGTAGACGCGCCAGCTTGAGGTGCTGGTGCCCGTTAGGGCGTGGGGGTTCAAGTCCCCCTTCGCGCACAGAG
>JBBSBA010000004.1:0-79980 GCA_038251725.1 Actinomycetales bacterium | reverse complement strand
CCCTTGCCCACCTCGATCTGGTGCTCGAGATTGGCCATGCGCGCGAGCACGGCCATCGGCTCGCCCTGCGAACCGGTGGACATGTACACGATGCGGTTGTCGGGCAGGTCGGCGGCCTTCTTGGCATCGATGAGCACGCCGGCCGGCACCTTGAGGTAACCGAGGTCGGCCGCGATCCCCATGTTGCGCACCATCGAGCGGCCCATGAAGGCGACCCGGCGGTTGTTCGCGTGCGCGGCATCCAGAACCTGCTGCACGCGGTGCACGTGGCTGGAGAAACTCGCGACGATCACCCGCCGCGGGGCCTTGGAGATGACGGTCTCGAGCACGGGCCCGATGTCGCGCTCGGGCGCCGTGAAGCCGGGGACGTCGGCATTGGTCGAGTCGGGCAGGAAGAGGTCGACACCGGCCTCGCCGAGGCGCGCGAAGGCGCGCAGGTCGGTGATGCGGTCGTCGAGCGGCAGCTGGTCCATCTTGAAGTCGCCGGTGTGAAGCACGAGGCCGGCCGATGTCGTGATTCCCACGGCAAGGGCGTCAGGAATCGAGTGGTTGACCGCGATGAATTCGAGATCGAACGGGCCGAGCCTTTCGTGCTGGCCCTCCGCGACGGTGAGCGTGTACGGCGTGATCCGGTGTTCCTTGAGCTTCGCCTCGATGAGGGCGAGCGTGAGGGTCGAGCCGATCAGCGGGATGTCCTGGCGAAGGCGCAGCAGGTAGGGCACGGCTCCGATGTGGTCCTCATGGCCGTGCGTGAGCACGACACCGAGGATGTCGTCGAGGCGGTCCCTGACGGGGGCGAAGTCGGGGAGGATCAGGTCAACTCCCGGCTGGTTCTCCTCGGGGAAAAGCACACCGCAGTCGACGATGAGGATCTTGCCGTCGATCTCATAGGAGGTCATGTTGCGGCCGATTTCGCCGAGACCGCCGATCGGGATCACGCGGAGGGTTCCAGCGGACAGGGGGCGTGGTTCGAAGACGGGATTGTTCATGGCATCCAAAATGTTCGTGTGCTTCGTCGGGGCCTCTAGCCCCCTATTCAAGTGCGTGTTGTGAGGCCTAGCGGGTCGTGCCGGCCACCTTCGGCAGCGCGCCACCGGCGGCGGCGTTGCGGTCGGGACGGAAGTTGCTGAGGTCGACGCCGGGGATCTCCCCGACGAGCGCGATCTCGTCTTCGATCTGGGCGGCCTCGAGGTCCTCGGGTCCGACGAGCGGAAGGCGAACGCGCGGGCTCTCGATCCGGCCGAGTCCGTGCAGGATGTATTTCGCCGCGACGGTGCCGGGCACGTGGGTCATCACGGCACGCACGAGCGGTTCGAGCTGGCGGTGCGCAGCGGTGGCGGTGGCGAGGTCGCCGGCGTTGACCGCGTCCACGATCACACGGTACGGCGCTGCCGCGATGTTGGCCGTGACCCCGATGAGTCCGGTGGCGCCGATCGACAGGTGCGGAAGCACATTGGCGTCGTCGCCGGAGAAGTAGAGCAAGTCGGTCTGGTTGAGGACGCGGCTGACCTCGCTGAAGTCGCCCTTCGCATCCTTGATCGCCAGGATGTTCGGGTGCTTCGCGGCGCGCAGGATCGTCTCGTACCTGATCGGGATGCCCGTGCGGCCCGGTATGTCGTAGAGGATCACGGGGAGGTCGGTCGCGTCAGCGATCATGCGGAAATGGGTCAGCACGCCGGCCTGGGTCGGCTTGTTGTAGTACGGGGTGACGATCATGACGGCGTCGGCGCCGGCCTTCTCGCTGTGCTTGTAGAGCTCGATCGCGTGCGCGGTCTCGTTGGACCCGCCGCCAGTGATGATCTTGGCGCGGCCGTTGGCCACGGACTTGCCCACCTCGACGAGCTTGAGTTTCTCCGGGTCGGTGAGGGTGGACGTCTCCCCCGTTGTACCGGTGACGACGATGCCGTCGGCCCCCTGGTTGATGACGTCGTCGATGTGTTTCTCGACCCCGGCCCAATCGACTTCGCCGTCGGCGGTGAATGGAGTCACGAGCGCGACGAGCACCTGACCGAAAGGATTGCGAGACGTGGACACGTGTTACAGGGTATCGCGTGCGGTGGCCCCCGCCGAGTACGACGAAAACTCGGGGCACATTCGACGACGCCGCAACGGCCGCGTAACGGTGCGTCACACTCCGCCACCAGCAACGTCCCGCGGATAGCGTTGGACCCACCATGAACCCAGTCGCGATCTTTGTCATCCTCCTCGGTCTGGTGGCGCTCGCCACCGTCGTCGGCCTGCTCTGGCGAGCGGGCACGGGGCGCGTGCGGGAGGCGACGGGAGACAAGTCGCGCATCCGCGTCGCCGAGCTGTCAGCGGATGCCGTCGGCGGCACCGGAGCGACCCTCCTGCAGTTCTCCACCGACTTCTGCGCGCCGTGCCGGTCCACCCATTCTCTTCTCGAGGCGATCGCCGCCGAGCTCGGCGGCGTGGAGCATGTGGATGTCGACGTCACCACCCGCGCCGACCTCGCGACCCGCTTCAACCTGCTCCAGTCCCCCACCACCTTCATCCTCGACGGACGCGGTACCGTTCGGGCTCGGATCGGCGGGGCCCCGCGGCCGGCCGACCTACGCGCCGAACTCGACCGCATCCTCGAGGAAAGCGCCGTCGCGGCCTGAGCGCGATCATGACCTCCACGAATCCACTCCCCCCGTCGAAGCAGGCCCTGGTGGCCAAGCCCGGCGGTCGCGGCATCGACCCCCGCGGACCCCGCTTCGGCGCCGGAATCACCGCCGTGCTGCTTCTCGTCGTGATCGGGATCGCGCTCGCCGGCGGCGCGGAGGCGCTGTCGACGTCCGCCGGGCGCGCCACCCAGCCCGCCTTCCTCCTCTTCGCGGCCATCACACTGCTCTTCGCCTGGGGCGCCGTCGCCGGCGTGGCGCGGCATCCCTACGGGCTGCTGTTCACGGCGCTCGTGCGCCCGCGGCTGGCCGCACCCGGCCATCTGGAGGACCCGATTCCGCCGACCTTCTCCCAGGGGGTCGGCCTGTTCGTGACGCTGGTCGGCGTGGTGCTGCACCTCGCCGGTGTGCCGTTCGGCCTCGTGATCTTCGCTGCCGCCGCCTTCATCGCCGCCTTCCTCAATTCGGTCTTCGACTACTGCTTCGGATGCCAGATCTACCTGCTTCTGGTGCGAGCGGGATTGATCGGCTCCGCGCGCGGCACCCGCGGGTAGTCTGGGTTCCCACACGGAACGGCACTCAGCGAAGGGGACACCATGGCTGTGACCAGCGAGGCGACGACACTCTGGACCGGCGACCTGATCAGCGGCGCGGGAACCACCACCCTCGACTCCTCGATGGCCGCGGACTTCCCGGTGAGCTGGGCCGCCCGCTCGCAGGGCGTGGCGGGCAAGACCAACCCGGAGGAACTGCTCGGAGCCGCCCACTCGGCCTGCTTCTCCATGGCGCTCGCCAACGCCCTTGCCGGGTTCGGCACTCCCCCGCAGAGTCTTCAGGTGACCGCCGCCGTCACGTTCGACCCCAGTGCCGGCATCACCGGCAGCCACCTCCTGGTGAGCGCCAAGGTCGCGGGCATCAGTGAGCAGGATTTCGAGCGGATCGCGGCCGAGGCCAAGGAGACTTGCCCGGTTTCGCGCGCGTTGAGTGGCATCCCGATCACGCTCGAAGCTAACCTCGCATAGTGCCCATCGCCGAACGAGCCCCCGCTCCCCGAAAGCCCCGCGCAAGCAAACCGGCCGCGCGCAAGCCGCTGAAGATCCTCATCGCCGGCGGCAGCGGATTCATCGGGCAGGAACTCACCCGTCAGCTTCAGGATGATGGTCACGAGGTGTTCACGCTGGTGCGCCGCGAGCCGACGAGCGCGAACGAGATCAACTGGGCGCCGAGCGCTCACATGCTCGACTCGAGCGTCATGGATGAGGTGAACGCGGTGATCAACCTGTCCGGAGCGTCGATTGGTCGCCTGCCCTGGACGAAGGGCTACAAGAAGCAGATCCTCGACTCCCGGGTGCAGGCCACGCGCACCCTCGTCGAGGCGATGGCGCGGGCCACGAAGCCGCCGGCGGTATTCCTCAGCGGCTCTGCCGTCGGCATCTACGGAGACCGCCCCGGCAAACGCCTCACGGAGGAATCGAAGCGCGGCCCCGGCTTCCTCGGCGATGTGGTGGAGGCCTGGGAGCAGGCGGCACAACTGCGCCCGGCAAAGACCCGGCTGGTGACATTCAGAACCGGGGTCGTCATCGGCAACGGCGGATCCCTTGCGCCGGTTGTGGCGCTCACACGCCTGGGACTCGGCACCCGTCTCGGCACCGGCGGCGACATCTGGCCCTGGATCAGCCTGTACGACGAGGCCGCTGCCATTCGGCACCTTCTCACGTCGAAGCTCTCCGGGCCGGTGAATCTGGTCGGACCGACACCGGCCACGTCGGATCGGATCACCCGCTTTGTGGCGAAGAAGCTGCACCGCTGGTACCTCCTGATCGCACCGACCCCGGCAATCAACCTGCTGCTCGGGGATGCCGGCCCCGCGCTGCTCCTGAGCAGCCAGCAGATCTCGCCGACCAGACTGCTGGCCGACGGATTCCGCTTCAGAGACACAACCGTCGAACAGGCGATCGACGCGTTCCTCTAGCCCTTCGGCAGGCTCAGCGGGTGTCGCGTTCGAGCGCGATCGCGCGCCGCAGGGCACGTCGCGCCCGCGTACGGTCGCCGCTCGCGTCGTAGGAGAGTCCGAGCCGGAACCAGGCCTTCCAACTGCCCGGGTCAGCCTCGACCTCGGCCTTGTAGCGCGGGAACTCGGCATCCGCGGCCGCCCGCAGAGGTCGGCCGCTTGCGCGTTTCGGCAGGGTGTCGACCGGGAGTTCACCGGCCGTATCCAGTGTGCGCACGAGCCGTTGCGTACGGATGCCGAACAGTATCTCCGCGACGAGGGCCCACGCGCCGATGACCGGCAGCACCACAAGTGCGATACCAAGCGCCTTCGAGACGGCGTTGTCGACGGCGATGAGCCGGACCGCCAATTGGATGACGAGCACCAGATAGAGCAGCAACAGCGCCGACATCAGAATCGCGGCGAGGCGACCCTTCATGCGCGGCGGCTCATTCGAGGTCCGTCGGGATGCCGACCGGCGGGGTGGGATCGGCCAATCCGAGGTCCAGGAGATTCTCGAGTCCGACCACGACCCCGGTGGTGGTGCCGAGCGCCCGGAGGGCGAGCATGATGCCCGCCTCGTAGGCGCTCGGATCGAGCGTCTCATGGCTCAGGGTGAGCGTCTCACCCGTGCCACCGAAGATGACGTCCTGCTTCGCGACGATGCCCTGCATGCGCAGTGAGTGGATCGGCACGCTCGAGACCTGCTGGCCGCGTGCGCGCTGGTCGGCGTGCGGGGCGATCACCGGGCCGAGCGTCTTGCGGGCGTTGCCGATCAGTTCGGCCGTGCGCACGGCGGTTCCGGACGGAGAATCGACCTTGGTCGCGTGGTGAGCCTCGATGATCTCGATCGAATCGTAGAACCTCGCGGCCATCGCCGCGAAGGACGTGGCGAGCACCGATCCGACGGAGAAGTTCGGGATGATGATGACGCCGACGCCGGTGTGCTCGGCGATGAGACGCTTCTCGAGCGAGGAGATGCGGGTCGCCGACCAGCCGCTGGTTCCGACGAGAACGCTCTTTCCGTGGCCGACCGCGAAGTCGACGATGCTCTGGCTCACCGCTGGCACGGTCACGTCGACGACGACGTCCGCCGCCAGCATGTCGTCCAGCGGCGCGGAGGAGCCGAGAGCGGCGACGAGTTCGAAGTCGTCGGAGTCGGCGACGAGCCGGGAGATCAGGCGGCCCATCCGGCCCGTCGCGCCGACCAGGGCGACCGTTGTTGTCATCCCCCCAACTTACCAAGCGGTCACGCCTAGGCTTGGCGCATGCTGTCGTGGAACGAAATAAGGGTGGACGATGAGCGTGCCACCCGGCTGCTCACCGAATATTTCGAGAGCCGCGCCGCCGACTTCCCTCCCGAACTCGGAACCTACCGCACGACCTTCCCCGTCGCGGCGGACTTCGTGAAACCGCGCGGCGTCTTCCTGGTGGTGAGCGAGGCGGGCGAGGACCTCGGCTGCGGCGGCATCCGCAGAATCGATTCGACGGATGACGGCGTGCGCTACGAGGTGAAGCACCTGTACCTGAGACCGGCCGCCCGCGGTCGCGGTCTCGGGCGCGGCATGCTCGCTCGCCTGGAAGACCGGGCACGCGGTCTCGGCGCCGACGAACTCGTGCTCGACACCAATGCGAGCCTCACCGCCGCGGCCGGTCTCTACCGGTCGAGCGGTTTCGAGGACATCCCCGCGTACAACGACAACCCGAACGCCACGAACTGGTACCTCAAGCGGCTCGACCGCACTGAAGCAGTCGGGTTCTAGGCCAGCCCTAGAACGGCTGGCCCTCCGGCAGACCGGTCCGCAGCTCAGCCGGCAGGTGCCCGAGGTCGTTGTGCGTGACGAGAACGTGCGGCTTTGCCGAGCGCACGCGGATGATGGTGAGCCCGCAGTTCGCCTGGTTGAGGCCCATCCAGCGCCAGTCCGGCGCGTTGAACACCTCGCGCACGAACCAGGCGATCACAAAGTTGTGGGTGATGAGAAGGTCATGCCGTTCCTCGCGGGCCGGCGTGAGCCACTCGGCCACGGCATCCGCCATCTGGGCCTCTCCGGCCTCGACCTCTTCGCGGGTCACCGAGCCGAAGAACGGCTCGAACGCGTGCGGCATGTCGGGCGTCGGGCCGGAGGGGATGCAGTCGAACAGCAGCGCCGACGGCTTCGAATCGAGGCTCGGCATGCTCGCTGTCATGATGTTGGCTGTCTCCTCCGCGCGCTGCAGTGGGGAGTGCCAGGCGCCGGTGAACGGCACCCCACTCAGCCGGTCGGCGACGAGTTTGGCCTGGCGCTTGCCGCGTCCGGAGAGCGGTCCGTCGGGCATGCCGTGCTCGGCATCTTGCTGCTCGCCGTGTCGCACGAGATAGATGAAGTGGGACATCGTTGTTCCTCTTACAGATTGTGGTGTCAGGTCGGGAATGCGGGGCGAAGATCAGGCGATGACGGGCTGGTCGACCATCCCGTCGAAGGTCGAGGCCTCGACGGTGCCGACCGCCGCGATGGAGAGCGGTCGGGCGGCGAGTTCACGGGCGAGCTCACGCACATCCCGCGGCGTCACGAGCGCCAGTCGGCGCAGCGTCTCATCGAGATCGATGTACTCGCCGAGCGTGATCTCCGCGCGACCGAGACGGGACATCCGGGTGTCCGAGTCTTCCAGCGCGAGGGCGGATGCCCCGCTCAGCTGGCCAACCGCGCGTCGCATCTCCTCATCGGTGGCTCCGCCCTCACCGAGGCGACGGAATTCGCCGATCATGAGTTCGGCCACCTGCCCCGCTTTCGACGGCGAGCAGCCCGCGTAGAGGCCGAAGAGCCCGGCGTCGGAGTAGCTCGGGGAGAAGGAATAGACCGCGTAGGCCAGCCCGCGTTTCTCACGAATCTCCTGGAACAGGCGCGACGACATGCCACCGCCGAGAATCGAATTGAGCACCGCGAGGGTGGAGCGGCGCTCATCGGTCGCCGGCAGCCCGGAGACGCCCATCAGGATGTTGGCCTGCTCGATCGGGCGGTGCACCACGACGAGCGGACTGCCGCGTTCAATGACACCACGGCTGGCATCGCGGCGGTCAACCGGCGACGCCTCGGAGTCCATATCCCAGCCGGCGGCGACGAGGGCCCGCTGCACGAGCGTGACGAGCTCGTCGTGGTTGACGGCGCCGGCGACCGTGATCACGAGGTCGCGGGCGCGGTAATTGGCCTGGAAGTGCTTCCACACGGCGGCGCGCGTGGCGGCCTGGATCGTCTCCGGGCTGCCCCCGATCGGACGGCCGAGCGGATGCTCGCCGAGCACAGCCTCGAAGAAGCGCTCGCTGGTCACATCCGCGGGATCGTCGTCGGCCATCGCGAGCTCTTCGAGAATGACATCGCGCTCGATCTCGAATTCCTCGGGGTCGATCACAGAGGACGTCATCATGTCCGACAGCACGTCAACGGCCATCGGCAGGTCGCGGTCCTGCACCTTCGCGTAGTAGCAGGTGTATTCCTTGGCGGTCATCGCGTTGTGCTCGCCCCCGACGGAGTCAAAGCTCACCGCGATGTCGAGCGCGCTCCGGGTGCTGGTTCCCTTGAACAGGAGGTGCTCGAGAAAGTGGGTGCTCCCGTAGGTCTCGGCCAGCTCATCGCGGGAGCCGACGGCGACCCAGTAGCCGACGGTGGCGCTGCGCGCACCGGGCACCTGCTCGCTGAGGATGCGAACGCCACTCGGCAGCACGCTCCGTCGAACGAGGACGTCACCCGCCGACGCGATAGTGAGCTCTGGCAGATCGAGGGCAAGCGGGACGGCACCATTCATTGAACTGAGCCTACGTCACCGCCCTCGGAACCAGACAACCCAGCACCCCCGTTCTGGGGGCAGAACAACCAGAAAAAAGAGGACAAACAGACTTGTCTGTCCTCAATTCGGTGTTACAGTTTTGACATCGAGAAGGCCACCCGAGGTCTACTCGAACTCTCCACCCGAGGAGAGTTAGTGTTTATCCACCTGCAATACCGCAAACCCGAAAATTGCGGGGCGAACACCGGACATCCCCCCAAAGTCCGGTTAGCTGCCGAACGGCTTCGAGGACACCTAGCCGACTAGCCTAAGGGAGCCACGCTGTGCCGATTGTTGATACCAGTCCGATCGGCCAGCGTGCCCCCTGGGCTGCAGGGTCCCACAACGCCGCCGTCGCTCCGGCGAAGCGCCGCATTCTCGAGACCGCCAACCGCCTGTTTTACGACGAAGGCATCCGCAGCGTCGGCATCGACCGGTTGATCAGCGAGTCGGGCGTGACCAAGGCCACCTTCTACAAGCACTACGGCTCGAAGGACCGCCTCATCGTCGAGTACATCTCGCAGCGGCACCTTTTCACCAAGGATGACGTCGAGCAGGTCATCCGCGACAACAGCGACCCCGAGGTTGCCATCCGCGCCATCTTCGACCTCATCGTCGCCGACATCGTGTCGCCCGGATTCCGCGGCTGTGCCTTCATCAACGCCGCGACCGAGTTCACCGACTCGCGTCACGCGGTCCGCCAGATCGTGTTCGACCACCGCGAATGGTACGCCGAGACGATGAGCACGCTGCTCAAGCAGCTGGGACATCCGCTTCCCGGCGACGGCGGCGACGAGCTCGTGCTCGCGCGCGACGGAGCGATGACCGGCGGCTACGCCGGCGACCCGATCGCGGCAACGACCGCGTTCGTTCGCGTCGTCAACCGGGTGCTGGAGCAAACCGGCCGCTAGTGCCGTTCGCACCCCGGTGCCGCACAGCGCGTCATCGTGGGTTCTGGGCGATTCTCGCGCGTTCTGGGGCGCTTACGCGGCGTTCTGCGCGGGTTACGCCGATGCCCGGTCGAGTTCCGCCAGCTGGTGACGGCCCAGCTGGATCTTCGCTGCGGCGACCAACTCGAGCACCTGGTCGGGATGGCTCGCGCTCGCGACCGGCGCGACGATGCTCGGCTTCGACAACAACCACGCAAGAGCGATCGTGGCGACGGTGGCGTTCTGCTCCCGAGCAACCTGGTCGAGTGCGGCGAGAACCCGCAGTCCGCGCTTGGAGAGATAGCGTGCCAGCTCCGTGCCCCGGCTGTTGCGGCCGAGGTCGGCCTTGGTGCGGTACTTGCCGGTGAGGAAGCCGCTGGCGAGGGCGAAGCGGGGCATCACGCCGAGACGCTGCTGCGCGGCGACGCGAGCGAGAGCGCCCTCGTAGCCGGTGCGGTTCATCAGGTTGTAGTGGTTCTGCACGGCGACCATGGGGGTGACGCCGAGCTGAGCCGCGATCACCCGCGACTCGATGAGTCGGTTGGCCGAATGATCGGAGGCGCCGAAGTGGCGCACCTTTCCGGCGCGGATCAGGTCGTCGACGGCGAGCAGCGTCTCTTCGAATGGCACTTCTGCGTCGTCGATGTGCAGATAGAGCAGGTCAATGTAGTCGGTCTGCAGTCGCTCGAGCGAGGCGTTGACGGCCCGGCTGACCGCATTCGCCGTGACACCGGGGCTGTCGGCGCCCTTGCCGACCTTGGTCGCCACCACGATTCCGGATCGCACCCGGCGGTCGCGCATCCAGTTGCCGATCATGATCTCGCTGCGGCCGGCCGCATAGGAGTCGGCCGTGTCGATGAAGTTGCCGCCGTGCTCGAAATACGTATCGAGGATGTCGTTGGTGGTGCCGCCGTCCGCAGTCCAGCCGAACACATTGCCACCGATCGCCATCGGGAAGACCCGAAGGGCCGACTGGCCGAGCGGGCGCCGGATGGGGAGCGAGACCTCCACCGTTGGCTGGTCGGCGGATGACACCGCCCGCTGCGGCACTGCCTGCTGTGGCAACACCTGCGTCATGATCTTCCTCAAAACTTTGCTAACTTCTTACGTGCCGTCGACCGGGTTCGACGCCGGGGCCGCGAACGGGATTTCGAGCCACGCCCCGTGTTTCCGACACACGCCCTGTGTTTCCGACAATAGATGGCTCGTGTTACGCAGGAGAGTCCAAGGCCACTATTAAGGCCCGCGTCGCATCAATCGTTATCGTGTCGATATGATGCACTCCAGTCTGTGAATTGGCCAGACGGCGGCGGCCATACCGGCCAGCCCGCTGGTGCCGCAAAGCCCGGGTGTCTACATTCGAAATCGTGCGGAAGCGATTCGCTTGCGAGGAGCCACCGCCCGCGGCGTGCGGCCCTTCGCCAATGGAAAGGATGACGAAGATGACGAACGATCCGAACTGGCGCCTTCCCCGAGTGCCGGCATTCTCCCTTGAGAGCCCCGACTTCGCCGACGGAGCCCCCCTGCCAACTTGGGCGCGGGCGGATGGCGGCAACCGTTGTCCCGCGCTGCGCTGGAGCGGCGCTCCCGACACGACCAAGAGCTACGTGCTCACCGTCTACGATCCCGACGCTCCCACCGGCAGCGGATTCTGGCACTGGGCCGTGCGGAACATCCCCGGATCGGTCACCGAGGTCACCTCAGATGCCGACCTTCCGTCCGGCGCTGTCGTCATGCATAACGAGATGCGTGCCGAGGAGTTCATGGGTGCCGCTCCCCCGGCCGGTGACGGAGTGCACCGCTACTTCTTCACGGTGAGCGCACTGGATGTCCCGGGCCTCGACATCCCGCAGGGCGCGACCCCCGCCGTCCTGGGCTTCATGCTCCGCGGGCACATCGTCGGTCGCGCCCAGCTCATGGGCACGGCTCAGACACCAGCCGAATAAGCCGACAGGCGCGAAAAAGCCCGCCCCCACATTTCTGTGGGAGCGGGCTCGGAACTATGCGTCGATCGAGTCGCCCTCTGTGGGAGCGATCTCGGCCGCGTCGGCGTTGGCGTCATCCGCCTCGACCGGCGCGAGCGACAGCTTTCCGCGGTCATCGATCTTGGTGATCTCCACCTGGATCTTCTGGCCGACCGCGAGCACGTCTTCGACGTTCTCGACGCGCTTTCCGCCGGCGAGCTTGCGGACCTCGCTGATGTGCAGCAGCCCGTCCTTTCCGGGGGTGAGCGAGACGAACGCGCCGAAGGTCGCGATCTTGACGACGGTTCCGAGGAACCGCTCGCCGACTTCGGGATTCAGCGGGTTCGCGATGGCGTTGACCGCCGCGCGAGCCGCCTCTGCGGACGGACCATCGACAGCGCCGATGTAGACCGTTCCGTCATCCTCGATCGAGATGTCGGCTCCGGTGTCGTCCTGGATCTGGTTGATCATCTTCCCCTTCGGGCCGATCAGCTCGCCGATCTTGTCGATCGGGATCTGCACCGAGATCACGCGGGGTGCTGTCGGCGCCATCTCGTCCGGGGCGTCGATCGCCGCGTTCAGCACGGCGAGGATCGCGGTGCGAGCCTCCTTGGCCTGCTTCAGCGCGCCGTCGAGCACCGAGGACGGGAGTCCGGCGAGCTTGGTGTCGAGCTGGATCGCGGTGATGAACTCGCTCGTTCCGGCGACCTTGAAGTCCATGTCGCCGAGCGCGTCTTCCGCACCGAGGATGTCGGTCAGGGCCGCGTAGCGGGTCTGCCCGTCGACCTCGTCGGAGACGAGACCCATCGCGATGCCGGCGACCGGCGCGCGCAGCGGCACACCGGCGTTGAGCATCGACAGTGTCGAGGCGCAGACGGAACCCATCGACGTGGACCCGTTGGACGAGAGCGCCTCGGAGACCTGGCGGATCGCGTAGGGGAATTCCTCGCGGGGCGGCAGCACCGGCACGAGGGCGCGCTCGGCCAGGAAGCCGTGCCCGATCTCGCGACGCTTGGGGCTACCGACTCGACCGGTTTCGCCGGTCGAGTAGGGCGGGAAGTTGTAGTGGTGAAGGTAACGCTTCTTCTTCACCGGGGCGAGGGAGTCGATCTGCTGCTCCATCTTGAGCATGTTCAGCGTGGTGACACCCAGGATCTGGGTCTCGCCGCGCTGGAAGATCGCTGACCCGTGAACGCGCGGGACGACCTGCACCTCGGCGTCAAGGGCACGGATGTCCGACAGGCCACGGCCGTCGATGCGAACACCGTCGGTCAGGATGCGTCCACGGACGATCTTCTTCGTGACCGACTTGTAGGCGGCACTGACCTGGGAGAGAGCCGAGTCGGGGAGGTTGCCGCTCTCGATGAGATCGACGATGTGTCCCTTCGCCCGGTCCTTGAGGGCGTCATCCGCGTTCTGGCGCTCGACCTTGTCGGCGATCTGGTAGATCGCCTTGAGCTCGTCGTAGGTGAAACCGGCGACGGCGTCATAGGTGGCCTGCTCGTAGGGCGGGAACACCGGGTAGTCGGCGATCGGCTTGGCCGACTGCGCGGCCAGCTCGAGCTGCGCCTTGATGAGCTGCTTGAGGAACGGCTTGGCCGCCTCGAGGCCCTGGGCGACGACGGCCTCATCTGGCTTGGTCGCACCGCCCTTGATGAGGTCCCAGCTGCCTTCGGTGGCTTCGGCTTCGACCATCATGATCGCGACATCCTCGTTGCCGTCTTTGTCCGTGGTGAGACGGCCCGCGACGGTGAGGTCGAAGACGGCCTCTTCCAGCTGCGAATACTTCGGGAAGGCAACCCACTGGTCGCCGATGAGGGCGAGGCGGATGCCTCCGACCGGTCCGTAGAACGGAAGGCCGGAGATCTGGGTCGAGAGGCTCGCCGCGTTGATCGCCAGGGCGTCGTAGAACTCGTCCGGCGCGATGGCGAGAACGGTGATCACGATCTGGACCTCGTTGCGCAGGCCTTCGACGAAGGTCGGGCGCAGCGGGCGGTCGATCAGGCGGCAGACCAGGATGGCCTCCGTTGACGGACGTCCTTCGCGGCGGAAGAACGAACCGGGGATCTTGCCGGCGGCGTAGGAACGCTCTTCGACATCCACCGTGAGGGGGAAGAAGTCGAAGCCGTCGCGCGGGTGCTTGCCGGCCGAGGTGGCCGAAAGGATCATGGTTTCTTCATCGAGGTACGCGGCGACGGCACCCTGTGCCTGCTGCGCGAGGCGACCGGTCTCGAAACGGACCGTTCGCGTGCCGAACTTGCCGTTATCGAGGACGGTTTCGGCGAATTTGATTTCTGGACCCTCCATAGGGGGGTTATCTCCTTTGTTTTACGTCGCAACCCCGAATGGGCCGCGACTCGTCAAGGAGCAGGCGCTTTAGCAGAAAGGGGCGCACATGGCTCGTCTTTGCGACGCATACCGGGTGGCGCTTTGGCGACGCATCCATGCGCTCGTGACGAGCGCATGGCGTGCAGCTCTGGTCAACAGTCGAAGATCACCGTGCTGATCGAACAGCTCGGGAACCCACCACTACTGACCAGCTTCGTGCCAGCCTGCTCCGTGGCCGTCGATCACCCGCCGCTTAAGCGGCAGAAACGACCAGACAACCTCGGCCACTCTACCAGCAGGGGCAGGCGGAACCTAGGTTGCCGATCCCCGGCGCGGCGACCCCGGCCGTTGACGGTGTTCCGCCTGTGGCCTCTACTCGCGGGTTCGGCCGACCAGCAGGTCGACCCGCCAACCGGCGCGGGTCTTCTTGATCGCCACCGGGATGCGCGCTTTCCGGCCATTCTTGTCGAGGCGGCCGAGCGCCTCGTCGACCACCGCTTCCAGCCCGCGCGGCACTGTGCCGACCACGCCGGTCACGCGGCCGCCGTCGAACAGGCGCACCGCCAGCGGGGCGTCCGTGCGCTCGTCCTCGGCGCTGCGACGCGAGATCGCGGTCTCGAGGGTCGCCTCGCCGTTTTCCGCGATCTTCTGGAGCTCGTCCTGGTGCGGAGTGCTGTCAGCCAGGCGCAGGGTGACCCTCGCGTTGTTCGGTACGAGGTTGTATCGATAGTGATCGAACGAGCCGGCGCCGCGGTCGTCCTTGGGCAGCGAGGTGTCCTGCGGACCGCGATTCCAGAATGCCATGGGGTGAATGCTACCCACCATCCGCGGCACGAATGGGCCACTGTGTCCCCGCACGGCGCATGCGGCGACGGGTCGGGACCACCGCGTCGGGACCCCCTACGCTGCCCGATCCGTCAGGTACGAACTGGCCTCGCCTGCGCGCCGCTTCATGGGCGGCGTCGATTCGCGTGGGGAGCCGAGCACCGCCTCATCCGGGATTCGGGCGTCCGCCTCGACCCGGGTGCCGGCGGCGATGCGCACGTTGCTTCCGATGCGCGAGTGGCTGCCGAGTCTCACGTCGTTGCCGACGACCGTGTCATGAGCGATGTGCACGTTCTGGCCGATGAAGACCCGCTCACCGATGATGACGCCGTGATCGATCCAGCTGCCGGATCCGATGGTGCCGTTGTCACCGACGCGCGCATCGGTCTCGATGTACGCCGATGCCGCCACGAACGTGCTCGGCTGCACGCGCGCCTTCGGAGAAACGAATCCCCGGCCGTTCGCGTGGTGCTGGTACTTGAGAACGGTGCCGTTCTCTGCCTCTACTTCTTCGTTCACTCTGCCCATGGTCGACCTCCCTCAATGCCACTCAAGTAGTAAACGCATCGAGGCATCATTTGATTCCTTTACGGCACATGGTCAGCAAAGTTGCGGCGAAGTCACGTCTGGGGATGGCGAACGTCCCGAAACGTCGAAAGCCGCCATCCCGCAGGATGACGGCTTTCGACCACGTGTCGCGTTACGCGCAGGCGATGAACCTAGCGGCGCAGGCCGAGGCGCTCGATGAGGGTACGGTAGCGCGCGATGTCGATGTCCTGCAGGTAACCAAGCAGGCGACGACGCTGGCCGACGATCAGGAGCAGGCCACGACGCGAGTGGTGGTCGTGCTTGTGCTCCTTCAGGTGCTCGGTGAGATGCGTGATGCGTGCGGTCATCATTGCGACCTGCACCTCGGGGCTTCCGGTATCGCCAGGATGGGTGGCGAACTCGTCGATAATCGTCTTCTTGGCATCTGGTGCTAATGGCATAGATGGCCCCTCTCACTCGTTGCGCGGTGCCCGTCACTGAATGTGCGAGCTCTCTTTATCCGCGGCCGTTGGACGGCAACCTTGTGAGTTTAGCACCCGGCTGACCTCGCCAGAGAACTCCGGACGGCCCGGCCAGGCTCCGGGGCATCCGATCTGGGCAGCACCCTCATCCTCACACCCTGGCCGGCCGGATGTTCTCCCCCGCCGCCCGCGACAGCAGCAGCGCCTCGACCGTCGCGAGTGCGGTGAGCGCCGCGAGCACCACGAAGGCGAACGGGAAGGAATTCCGCGCGCCCGAGAAGACGTCGCCCAGTCGCAGCGCCACCGCGCCGACCGCAACGCCGAAGCCCATCGCCACCTGCTGCAGCGTGGAGGCGAGCGTATTGGCATCCGTCATCTCGGCGCGCGCGACATCGGCGAAGGCGATCGTGTTGTAGGCCGTGAATCCGGCCGAGCGGGCGACGCCGCTGGCGATGAGCAGCAGCGCGACGACCCAGAGCGGGGTCGAACGCGCGAGCAATGCCATGAGCACCATGCTCACCGCGGCGCCCGCACTGGCCGCGATGATCACGGTGCGGAACCCGAAGCGGCGAAGCAGCGGCGTGGTCGCGGGCTTGATCGCGATGTTGCCGACGAACACGAACAGCACGAGCGCGCCGGAGAGCACGGGCGACCAGCCGAACACATCCTGGAAGAGGAGGGGCAGGAGGAACGGCACCGCGCTCACCGCGAGACGAAACATCGAGCCGCCCGCGTGCGCGAGCCGGAAGGTCTCGATGCGCAGGGCCCGGAGGTCGAGCAGTGGATGCCGCGCGCGCAACTGGTGCCGGACGGCGAGCGCGAGGAGCACCCCACCGGCGATCGCCCAGAGCACTGCCGCGATCACGCCGGGATCCCGCGCGGCGAGCAGCGAGCCGAGGTAGACGAGGCTGCCCACTCCCCCGCAGGTGAGCACGAGTCCGATCCAGTCGAGGGGCGGCGGTGTCTCGCGCTCTTCGGACGGGATCAGCCGAAGCGCGGCGATGAATGCGACGATTCCCAGTGGAACGTTGATCAGGAAGATCCAGTGCCAGGTGGCGTAGGTCGTGATGATTCCGCCGGCCAGCGGCGCGATCACCGGGGCGACGAGCGCCGGCCAGGTGAGCAGGGCGATGGCCCGGATGAGGTCGCTCCGGTCGGTGACGCGCAACACCGCGAGGCGCCCCACCGGCACCATCATCGCTCCCCCGATGCCCTGGAGCACTCGCATGACGGTGAGTTCGGGAAGACTCGTGCTCAACGAGCAGAGCACCGAGGCGAGGGTGAAGATGGCGATCGCGGCGAGGAAGACGCGACGCGGTCCGAGCCGGCGGGTGATCCATCCGCTCAGCGGGATGAGCACTGCGAGGGTGAGGAGGTACGCCGTAATGGTGACGCCAACCTCGACCGAGGGAACCCCGAGCGAACTGCCGATGCTCGGCGCGGCCGTGGTGAGGATGGTGCCGTCGAGGTTCTCCATGAAGAACGTGCCCGCCACGAGCAGCGCGATGTTGCGCTGCCGGTCGTCCCCCATACCCGAAACTTACCGGGCTACCCCTCCACGCGCACGAGCGCCTCGTTGTGCTTGAGGAATCCAGGCTTCCACGGCGGGTCATAGCGGGCGAAATAGCGGTTGCCGATCGGCTCGAGCCCCTCGCGCCTCACCGCGTCCATCAGCAGGTCGCCGTTTTCTTCGAAGCGCGCCTCCGTCCAGCCACCGCCGAACCGTCGCGCCGCCACCAGCCCAGCCGGAACGAGGGTGGTAGTGACCGTGGAATCGGTCGGAACGGGCACCGCCGAGGCGTCGGTGCCCTCGGGCAGCACGAAGCTCACGGTGTGGGTGTGGTCGTCGAGCGGCTCCTGTGTAACGGGAGCCGTCATCGGGATGCGGGCGGACGCCGCGTTCCTGCCGCTGATGTAACTGATCAGCGGCCGGAAGGCCATGTTGCCGGCGCGCAGGAAGTCGCCGGTGACCGTGACCTGCACAAGGACGTGATCGGGATAGCGACGCAGCTCGAAATCGGGGAGGGTGCGCTCGATGCTGAAGGGTTGCTGCTCGGTCATGGTGAGAACGCTACGCCGATACGGGGCGTTCCGATCCAACTACACCCTCACGGCGGTCAGTTGCCGGGCAGGCCCACCGAACCGAGCAGGGTGAAGGCCGCCATCACCACGAGGGGCGCGACGAGGACGCCAGCCACTCCGAGCGCCAACAGCCAGAGACTCGCGCGCCGACGGGCGGCGTCAACGTCGGCGCGGAGCCGTTCGAATCGCTCGACATGCTGGTTCGTGTCCTCGACGAGGATGGGTTGGGTTTGCCAGGTGCTGCGTTCCTCGGCGAACATCGAGAAGTGCGCGACGGCACGATCAGAGAGCACGCGCGGGCGGCGCTCCAACCAGCGCTTGAGCGTGTTGCTCGAGAGCACCGTGACGCGCGGTCGCCTGCGACCGGTGATGATCGAGGCCGGGTTCACGACCACGATGACCGGGGTCACCGTCACCGGTCGGGCGGTCACCGCGCTGAGGAGCCGGGATGCCCGCTCCGCCTCACGGAACGAATTGCGCATGTGGTCCTGCTTGTAGCCGTTCACGAGGAACGTGCTGCCGCCGATCCAGATCTTCTTGCCCGAGTGGTTCTTGGTGTTGATCGTGAAGATGCCGCCGGGGCCGAGGATCAGGTGGTCGATGTCGGTGCTGCCCGAACCGACCGGAACCGCGTGAAGCACGGTCCATTCGGGGCCGAGCTGGGAGAGCACGTTGGCGACCACGATCTCGCCGAGGGCGCCGCGGTACCAGCTCCGGGCATCCGGATGCAGCGGGCTGCGGCCGAAGACCCTGGCGATGCGGCCGACCGGCGCCGCGCGCCCCTGGAGCAACAGGCACTGCCGCATGACCGCGTAGGCGGGGCCGCGTTCGCGAAGGTTCGGCTCGATGGACCACGTGGTTCGGAGGTCCTGGGCGGTGGGAAACGGCACGACGGAGGCTGGCGCGATGCCGGTCGTCCCGATTCCAGTCGTCCCGATGCCGGTCGTCTCGGGTGCCGGGGCCACTAGCGCGGGCGGCGTCAGGTGGGAGGCAACATCGAAGGGGCCCGTGTCGAATGGGCTCGTGTCGAATGCCCCGACCTGCACGGAATTCAGAAGGATCGGTGCGCTGAAGAGCGAGCGCCGGATCTCGGATGGTCCGGTCTGCACGGCGGTTCCTGTGCTCCGCGCCGCGCCCGACCTGCTGTCGCCCATCGGGCCCCCTAGCTCTGATAAGTCCAATTCTATTTGGACGATTCCGTGGCCGGCATCCCCAGAAGGGGCCGCCCCGGAACGGGAGGTGCGGAGCGGGCGGGCCGCCCCGATGGAGGGCCGACGGCAGAGGCCGCCGCCGCTCCCGCGCCGGTCAGCGCACCCGAGCGACGAGAGAGGTGTCGGTCGACGACGATCCCCAGGTGGCGCGATCCTGCGCGACCATCCCGAAGTGGGCCACAGCGCCATCCGAGTGCGTTCGGGGACGCTCGGAGAGCCACTGCGTCACCAGATCCGCTGGGAGGGTGACAACACGCTGGGCTGGATCGCCGCCGAACGACAATGAGAGAGGGTTCAGCACCGCGATGACCGGAGTCGCTCGCACGGTGTGCCCCAGGACGGCGCTCAGTCGAGCTGACGCGCGGTCGGCCGCGATGCGTGCATCACGGATCTGGTTGGTCGGTCGCCCGTTTACCCAGAGGGTGTCCTCGTCGACCGAGCACGTAGCAGCGCTGGGTGTACGGGAGGTGATGAGGTGGAATCCCGCCGGACCGACGATCACGAAGTCGGCATCGAGCTCGCCGAACACATCGAACGAGCGCAGGACGGTGAAGCGATCATCGAGCTCGGTCAGCATCCGGCCGAGTTCGAATTCCGTGGGTGCCTGACTGCGCCAGTCTGGTGTCGCATCCCTCGCGCCCCCACGACCGATCACTGCACGGAAGCCGAAACCGCCGTGCCGCCTCGATTCGGCCACTCTTCGCGCTAACAGATTCCTCACTAGCTTCCCCCAAAGCCTCGATGAGTTCACGCTATCGGCAGGCCGGGGGTGGCCGACAGCCCCCAGAAAAGGGCACGCCCGACCACCGGCATAGGACCTTTCGCACTCCGGATGAGCGGCGACGAGTTCTACGCTTGGCACATGCAGCACACCACCCGGTCGCGCCCGGAACCCATCTACCGCAGCGCCGTCACCCTCGGCATTGGGCTCTTCGGCTTCTGGCGGCTGCGGCGCATCGAAACCGGGCTCGCCAACCTGCCCGACACCGGCGGTGCCGTGCTCGCGATGACCCACTTCGGCTACCTCGAGTTCGCGCTCGTCGAATGGGCGACCTGGAAGCACAATCGCCGCCGCATCCGTTTTCTCGTCACGAGACGGGCCTTCGACAAGCCCGCCGTTGGCTGGCTGCTGCGCGGGATGCACCACATCCCGGTGGACATGGAGGCGGGTGCCGCGGCCTACGCGGCCGCCGTCGCCGCCCTGCGGGCCGGCGAGCTGATCGGGGTGTTCCCGGAGGCCGGCGTGAGTTCGTCGTTCGAGGTCCGTGACCTCAAGTCCGGGGCGGCACGTTTGGCAGCGGAGGCCGGAGTGCCACTGATCCCGGTCGCGGTCTGGGGCGGCCAGCGCCTGATGACCAAGAATCACAAGGTCGCATTCCGTGCCCGCTTCGGCATCCCGGTCATGTTCTCGTTCGGAACGCCGATCATCGTCGCCCCGACGGATGACTCGCGCGTCATCACCGCCCGGTTGCGCTCCGAGATGAAGAAGCAGCTCCTTCGGCTCCAGTCGGCCTATCCGGTGGACGGTACCGGCCAGTGGTGGCAGCCGGGCTCACTCGGTGGCACCGCGCCGACCGTCGCGGCGGCCGCCGCGGCGGATGCCGCCCGGGCCGAGCGCCGCGAACGGGACCGCCGGCGTTAGGCCGTTCTGGATGCCACGGTGGGGCACAATTGCAGGGGCGCCATCGGCGCCGTTTCGATGTGAATGAGGGCCAGGATGACGATTCGCGCGGCGGCAGACGGATCTGCTCTCGGCAACCCCGGCCCGGCCGGCTGGGCCTGGTATGTGGACGACTCCTGCTGGGCCGCTGGCGGCTGGAAGCACGCCACGAACAACCAGGCCGAACTCACGGCGGTGCTGCAATTCTTCCGCGCGACCGCGCACCTGCCCGACGACCTGCTGATCCTCTGCGACAGCCAGTACGTGATCAACTGCGTCACCAAGTGGATGCCCGGCTGGAAACGGAAGGGCTGGCGCAAGGCGGACGGCAAGCCCGTGCTGAACGTCGAACTCCTGCGCGAGATCGACGACGAGCTGGTGGGCCGCACCTACCGGTTCGAATGGGTGAAGGGCCACGCCAACCACCCACTCAACGAGGCGGCGGACAGCCGCGCCCGCGCGGTCTCCGAAGCGTTCCAGCGCGGAACGGCGATCCCGGCCGGACCGGGGTTCGTTCGCGCCGGGGTCCCCGCCGCCGAACGTCCCGAGGGAACCCGGCTCGCGGGCGCTCCGGACGCCGTGACCGCGGCCCCGGCCGCGACGGCACTGTTCGAGTGGCAGGAGGCGGAGGCCGGGACATCCTTCGAGGTGACCGTGGCCCTCACCCGGGTCGAATTCGAACGGTTGCAGGCCCGCGCCCGCACCCGCGGTGTGCGGCCAGAACAGGTGCTCCGGGACCTGATCTAACCGGCCGAGTCCGGGCCGGTGAACGCTCAGTCGATGCCGAGATGCGGCGGCCTGGTGATCCCGAACTCGTCCTTCAGCGCGGTCATCGCGGCGTAGTAGCCGGCAAGCCCGTGGACCGCGGGACCCGGCGGGGTGGATGACGAGCAGAGGTAGATGCCGCGCCCGGGGGTGCGCCATGGAGCGTTCGAGAGCACCGGACGCGCGATGAGTTGGGCGATGGTCACGTCGCCCCCGGCGATGTCGCCACCGATGTAGTTGGGGTTGTGATGTTCCACCTCGACTGCGGTGCGGCTCGCCGAGGCCAGGATCGTGTCGCGGAACCCCGGGGCGTAGCGTTCGATCTTCGCCGTGATCGCCTCGGTGCGATCCTCCCGCGACCCGCGCGGCACGTGCGTGTAGGCCCACAGCACGTGCTTCCCCTCGGGTGCGCGCGAGGGGTCGAACGGGGTCGGCTGGGACACCAGCACGTAGGGGTCGACGGGATGCCGGCCGGCCGCGACATCCGCCTCGGATGCCCGCATCTCGCCGCGTGTGCCGCCGACATGCAGGGTCGCGGCCCCGGCGAGCCGCCGATCGGCCCAGGGAACCGGCGCCGAGAGGGCGAAGTCGACCTTTGCCACCCCATTGCCGTAGCGGAAACCCTCGAGGACACGGGTGTAGCCGTCAGGCAGCCGGGCGCCGGCGATGCGCGCGAGGGCGCGGGGCGTCACGTCGAACAGGATCGCCTTCGCCGGTGGGAGGTCGCAGACCGATGCGATCTCGGTGCCGGTGACGATCTCGCCGCCATGCCGCTCGAAGTCCGCGGCCATGGCGTCGATGATCGACCGGCTGCCGCCGACCGGTATCGGCCAGCCGCGCGCGTGAGCTGTGGTGGCGAGCACGAGCCCGGCGGCGGCCGTCGCCAGGCTCGGCATCGGACGGATCGCATGCGCGTTGACCCCGCCGAGCATCGCCGGCGCACGGTCGCCTCGAAACCTCAGGGCGCCAGCATGAGTGCCCTGCTCGAGGATGCGCCGGGCCAGCCGCGCGACGGTGAGCGGATGCCGCGGCAGTTGCAGCACCTGCGAGCCGGTGAATTGCGCGACCTCGTCCGCGTGACGAACCAGTGGGCCGAGCAGCCGTCGCCAGGCGGGACCGTCGACACCGAGGCCCTCGGCCGTTCGGTCGAGGTCGCGCCAGGCGATGCCGGCCCGGCCGCCGTCGAGCGGATGCGCATAGGAGATCTCGGGCACCACGAACTCCATGCGCCGACCGAGTTCGAACCGGCGGAAGAAACCGGAGGCCAGGGCCTGGGGATGCACCGCGGAGCACACGTCGTGCAGGAAGCCTGGCAGGGTGAGTTCCTCGGTGCGTGCCCCGCCGCCGATCGTCTGCTCGCGTTCGTATACCCGGACGGCGAGGCCGGCTCGGGCGAGCACCACCGCGGCGGCCATCCCGTTGGGCCCGGCACCGACGACGATCGCGTCACACTGGTCCATTCCCCCACCATTGCATACGCCGGCTTCGCGGCCGGCACCTTGACCCATCGAGGTCTCCGGCACTGCTGGCAGTTCGACTCGGGCACAGCAAGGCTGTGGGACACTTGCGCAGGTTCACCCGACGAAAGGACCGCGGTATGACAAGCTCGACGGTACTTGACCTTCTGCTCATCGTGATGCTGCTCGCCTACACGGTCTACGGCTTCCGGCAGGGCTTCATCCTGAGCATCGGCAGCTTCGTCGGAATCGTCGCCGGGGCGGTTGCGGCGTTCTTCGCTATCCCCATCGTCACCGGCTGGGTGGCGTCCAGCCAGTTCCGGCTGCCGGTGATCCTCATCGTGGTGGTGGCGTTGATCGCACTCGGCCAGGCCGGAGGTTCCGCGATCGGTCGGCTGATTCGCGGCCGGGTGGACAGGACGCCGCTTCGGGTCATCGACCGGGTCTTCGGCGGGGCAATCACGTTCATCGGGGCCGCCCTCGTCGTGTCGATGCTCGCCTTCGGGATCGGCTCGCTCGGCGTTCCCGTGGTCTCGCAGGCCATCGGATCCTCCGCCGTGGTCTCGACGATCGACCGGTTCACTCCGGATCCGGTGAAGGCCCTCGAGGCCCAGGTGCGGTCGCTGTTCGCGCTCGACGGACTCCCCCGGCTGTTCGAAGCGATCGGGACCGGAGTTCCCCAGCCCGTGCCGGCCGCCGGGGAGACCGCCGCGCAACAGGCCTCCGCGCGGTCGGTGGTCAAGATCACCGGCAACGCCTTCCAGTGCGGCCAGAACCAGTCCGGAAGCGGCTTCGTGTCGTCCTCCGGCCGCGTCGTCACGAACGCCCACGTGGTGGCCGGGGTCACCCAGCCGGTCGTGCTCACCCCGGCCGGCGGCACCTACACCGGACGCGTCGTGTACTTCAAC
Organism: Actinomycetales bacterium; assembly: GCA_038251725.1. Taxonomy (GTDB): domain Bacteria; phylum Actinomycetota; class Actinomycetes; order Actinomycetales; family Microbacteriaceae; genus Lacisediminihabitans. The sequence goes on along the minus strand of JBBSBA010000004.1, from coordinate 56,426 downwards.
GCCACCGCGGATCTGGCGGTGATCGCCGTGAACGGGCTGCCAACCAAGCCTCTGTCGATCGGGGCGAACCTCGCCTCCGGCGCGACGGCCGTGTTCGACGGCTACCCGCTCGGCGGCCCATTCCTCTCGAGCCCCGCCGCCGTGGAGAGCGTGTCGACGGTCGAGTCCCCCGACATCTACGGGGCGAACCCGAGCCCGCGCGAGGTCTATTACCTCGCCGCGGATGTGCAGGAGGGCAACTCCGGTGGCCCTCTTCTCAACGCGGCCGGTGACGTCACCGGGGTGATCTTCGCCCGCTCCGCGACGACGCAGCACCTCGGCTTCGCGATGACGACGAAGGAGCTCGCGCCGGTCGTCGCCCAGGCGCAGGGGCTCAGCGCGGCGGTGTCATCCGGAACCTGCACCCGCGGCTAATCCGCCACGGTCGCGGCCAGGAAGTCGAGGGTTCGGCGCCAGGAGTCCGCGGCGGCATCCGCGCGGTAGGCGAACGGGTTGGTGTCGTTGAAGAACGCGTGCCCGGCGTTCTCATAGACCTTCGCCGTGAAGTCGACACCTGCGGCCTGCATCGCGGCCGTGACCTCGGGAAGCGACTGGATGAGCTTCTCGTCGGTCTCGCCGTAGAAGGCGAGCACGGGAGCGGCGATCTTCGAGACGGCCGCGCCCTCCGGCGGAGCCCCGTAGAACGGCACGGCGGCCCGGATTCGCTGGTCTGCCGCCGCGAGGGCGAAGCTGTAGCTGCCGCCAAAGCAGAATCCGGTCACGGCGATTCGCCCCTGAATTCCGGGCTGGTCCGCCAGGTAGTCGACGCTCACTCCGAGGGCGGCGATGGCCCAGGCCGCGAACTCCGGCACGTTGAGGCTGGCGAAAGCGGCCCGCAGGCGGGGCTGGCCCTCGGTGCGGACCTTCTCGTCCGGGCTCTTCATGATGGCGTTGAGCTCCAGCCCGATGTGCGCCTCGATGCCGATGGACGAGAGCAGGTCGGGGGCCAGCACGAGGTAGCCCTCGGATGCGAAGCGGTCGGCGATGTCCTTGATGTGGTCGACGAGACCCCACACCTCGTGGATCACGATGAGGGCACCCCTCGGCGGGCCCTCCGGGCGGGCGATGTAGGCCTCGAATTCGGTCGCGTCGATCCTATTCTCGCCGGCGTCGGCGGCTCCGCGGATCGCCGCTGCAGGAAGGGGAAGGGTGATCAGTTCAGACATGGTGAGATTCTGGCACGATCGGACTGGGTTTCCGCTCGGCACGGGATGGGCCGACGACATGACGGTAGCGTGGCGGGATGACCAAGGTAATGCCCAGCCGACTCGCCCTGATCACCGGGGCCACCGCAGGAATCGGCGCCGAATTCGCCCGACAGCTCGCCGCTGACGGGATCGACCTCGTGCTCGTCGCCCGGGATGCCGGCCGGCTGGAGCAGCGCGCCGCGGAGCTGCGGGCGGCGCACGGCGTACGGGTGGAGGTGCTCGCGGCTGACCTGGTGAACCGGGACGACCTCGCCGCCGTTGCGGCCCGCGTCGTGGCATCCGGTGACACTCCTCGGATCACGATGCTCATCAACAATGCGGGCTTCGGGCTGCAACGGCCCTTCGACGAGAACTCGATCGACGAGGAACAGCGCCTGCTCGACCTGCTCGTCACCGCCCCGATGCGTCTGGCACACGCCGCCCTCGGGCAGATGCTCGCCGCCCGCTCCGGCACCATCGTGAACATCGCGAGCGTGGCTGGCTTCACCCCACGCGGAACCTACGGCGCAGCCAAGGCGTGGGTGCTGAGTTTCAGCCGCTGGGCGAACATCAGCTACCGCGGGCGCGGGGTCTCGGTCACGGCGGTCGCCCCCGGGTTCGTGCACACCGAATTCCACGACCGCATGCACGTGTCGAAGCACGGCGTGCCGGAGTTCCTCTGGCTCGAGGCCGAGACACTCGTGCGGCTGGCGTTGCGAGACGTCGCGCGCGGCCGAGCCGTCTCCATCCCGACGTTGCGATACAAGCTGATCGTGCTGCTCAGCGGCGTGCTGCCCAAGCGGATCGTCACGGCGGGGGCGCTGCGTGGGAGAGAGGCGCCCTCACTGCCGCAGGAGCGCCAATAGCCCGACCAGCGAGAGCCCACCGAGGCTCCCGAACACGGCCGCATAACAGAGAACGAGCCCGAGGGCGGTCCAGATCAGCCGACGGAGATGCGAGGCGCTGACGGTGCGCTGCAGCAGGTCGAAGTCGTGGAGCATCGCGGCGGTATCCACCGGCAGATCTGATTCCGACCGGCTGTCGGTCGCGAGGGCCGCGGTCGACAGCTGCGCCACCACCGTCGGAGACAGCAGCCGTGGCAGATCGGCGAACCAGCCGCCGAAGCTACGTGCGGTCACGACCTCCGTTCGACCGGGCCGCTGGCGGATCACGAGTTCGCTCGGCGCATCGATCACGATGCACGCTGTGACGAGGCCGTCCGGGCCCGCGCTGAAGACCGTTCCGCTCGGCAGCACGTTGTCGCGCGCGCCGGAGAGTCGCCGCGAGATCGCGGCCGCCACCGCCTCGACGCTGGCGAGGCAGTCGAGAAGTTCATCGTCAGCCATGAAGGTGCGTTCGCCCACCCAGATCCGCTGGCCGGCATGGTTCAGGGTGACGATGGCGAAGACGCCGGGCGGGCCGATCGCGAGGTGGTCGATGACCGAGCCCTCGTCGCCCGGCACTGAATTCAGCACCGTCCAGCCGTCGCCGAGGGCGGCGAGCACGCGCGCGACCTGGATTTCGGCGAGCGCGCCCCTGTAGGCACGCTGAGCGGATCGGACGAGCGGGTCGACCCCGAAGACTCGCGAGAAGGTCGAGAGCGAAGGGCCTTCGGACTGCAGCCGCAGGCACTGGCGCAGCGCGCCATACGGCGGGAGGCGGGAGGCGGGGGCACCGAACGCCCCGGCCGGACGCCGTGGCGCCGACCGGGTCGTGCAGAATTTCCCCAAGACTGCGATGCCGTCCCCCAACGGTTGTGATGTGCTCTCTCCGACACTACCGGCCCGGCATCAGTCGGGCAGTCCCCACAACGGGTCATTCCCGAACACACGGTCTGACGAAGCCGGCCGCGGCGGGCGCTGTCTAGACTCGCCACATGGCTGGCCGCGCCGATCCGCACTCTCCCGACGCACACCCGGGCCGTGGACTGCGCGATCGCCTTGAGGCCGGATGGGGAAGCCCGTTCGATCGCATCTCCCCGAACGAGGCCGGGGCCGTCGCCGAGCACGTCTTCGGGGTCCGGGTCGACTCAGTGGTCCGGTTCGACACCGAACGGGACGACACCTTCAGGCTCACTGAGTCTGGATCGGGGGACCGTGCCGGCGCCGAATATGTGCTCAAGATTTCACACCCCGACGACGACCCGCTCGAGATCGACCTGCAGTCCGCCGCAATCGCGCACGCGGCTGGCCGCGATCCGGGGCTGCCCCTCCAGCGCTTCGTTCCCGCTCGGACGGAGCCGCGCCACGGTTCGCGCGCGGTTCGGCTGATTCGTTATCTCCCCGGACGGCTGCTCGGCGAGGCCGCGGCATCGCCGCATGAGCTTCGCCAGGTGGGACGGATGCTCGGCCGCCTCGCGAACGCGCTGGCCGATTTCGAGCATCCGGCCGCCGATCGCTGGCTGGCCTGGGACCTCCAACACGCCGACAGCCTGGCCGAACTCCTGCCCGTGCTCGAGGGAGCCGATCGCCGGCTGGCGGTGCGGACGGTGCTCGAGAGGACCTCCGCGGAGACACTGCCCGCGTTGCGCCGCACCCCGCGCCAGGTTGTGCACAACGACTTCCACGGCGGCAACATCGTGGTCGACCGTTCGGTACCCGACTTCGTGAGCGGCATCCTCGATTTCGGCGATGCGGTGCGCAGCCACCGCGCGGCGGATCTCGCCATCGCGCTGTCGTACACCGCGGGATACTCGCCAACCGGTGCCGGCGAGCCCTGGGCGCCGGCCACCGCGTTCGCGGCCGGCTATCTGGAGGCGAATGAGCTGCCGGGCGAGGAACTGGTGCTCCTTCCGCAGCTCGTGCTCGCACGGCTCGCCCAGCGCCTGCTGCTCGGCTCCTGGCTCGCCGCGGCCCGGCCGGAGAACGCCGTGTACACGGCTCGGAACATCGAGGCCACCTGGCGACAATTCCTCGACCTGCGGGGCTCACTCCCCCCGAATGAGTGGCAGGAACAGTAGGGTCGAAACATGCCAGGACCAAGCACCTATTTCAGCAATGACCGTCTTGACGAACTGAGCGAATCGACCCGACATCTCGTCGAGCGTCGCAACCGCAGCCTCGGCGCGGCGTACCGCCTGTTCTATGACCAGCCCGTCGAGATCGTGCGCGGTGCGGGCACGAGACTCTGGGATGCCGACGGAGCCGAATACCTCGACGTCTACAACAATGTGCCCTCCGTCGGTCACTCCCACCCGCGGGTGACCGAAGCCATCGCCGCGCAGGCCGGGCTCGTGAACACGAACACGCGCTACCTCAACGCGAAACTCATCGACTACTCGGAAGACCTGCTCGGCACCCTGCCTCGAGCGCTCGCGAACGCGATGTACACCTGCAGCGGGTCGGAGGCGAACGACCTCGCCCTGCGCATTGCGAAGAGCGTCACCGGTCGACAGGGCGTGATCGTCACCCGCAACGCCTACCACGGCGTCACGACCGAGACCGCGGCCATCTCCCCGTCCCTCGGAGGCGAGGGGTCCGTCGCCCCCTGGGTGCGCCTCATCGACGCCCCGACCGGAGACGGCTCGGGCTTCGCGGATGCCGTGGCCGCTGCGGCGGCGGAACTCACGGCATCCGAGCACGGCTTCGCCGCCCTCATCACCGACACGATCTTCGCCTCCGATGGGGTGCAGCCTGGCAGTTCGACCGGCGGCGGATTCCTCGGCCGCGTCATGGATGTGGTGCACGACGCCGACGGACTCTTCATCGCCGACGAGGTGCAGGCCGGTTTCGGCCGGCTCGGCCAGTCGCTGTGGGGATTCTCTCGGCACGACAACGCGCTCGGCCCGGCCGTACCCGACCTCGTGACCCTCGGTAAGCCGATGGGAAACGGCATGCCGATCGGCGCCGTGATCGCCCGCCGTGATCTTGTCGACACCTTCGCCGAGCGCGGCCGCTACTTCAGCACGTTCGCCGGCACCCCGGTCTCGATCGCGGCCGCCCAGGCCGTGCTCGACGTCGTGCGTGACGAGGATCTCGCCGCCAATGCCCTCACCGTCGGCGCCTACCTCACCGAGGGCCTGGGGATGCTGTCCGAATTCCACGGGCAGCTCGGCGAGGTTCGCGGTGCCGGCCTCTTCATCGGAATCGACATCGTGGCCGACGGCGCCCCCGACGAGGGTGCCACCCTCGCGCTCGTGAACGAGCTTCGCCGTCGACACGTGCTGATCGGGGCATCCGGCCCGTCGCGGAACACTCTCAAGGTGCGCCCGCCGCTGAGCTTCAGCACCGCGGATGCCGACCGGTTCCTCACCGAATTCGACAGCGCGCTGCGCGCCACCCGCGCCGCATCCGGCGCCCGCTCGGTGGCGTCGACCCACGTCTGACCGCCCGGCGGCGAAAATCGGAAGATTCTTCCATCGGGGTATTGCGTTCGCGCCCCCGACAGGAGCATCCTGTTGGTAGATCAACCCGTCGCCCGGAAGAGCCGCACCAAGTGCCGCACCGGGCGACGAGTCTGTGTGGGGGCGTTTGCCGTGTCAGCTACGGCGCGAGCACGCCGCCGAGGAACGCGTTCACATCAGTGAGTTCCTCGCGTGAGATCGAGTGGCCGATTCCGTCATAGTGCCGAACCGTGGCCGTCGCATGGGACGGCAACCAGTCCGCGGTGCGGGCGATGGCCTCTGCGCTGATCACCGGATCGGCCGGGTCGCTGCCCCAGAACACCGGCGGGCGAGAGGTCTGGAGCCCCGCATCCGCCGGCAGCTCACCCGGGATCACGAAACCGGAAAGATTCGCGTAGGCGGTGAACCTCTCGGGCGCGTGACGCATCGCATGGAGTGACATCGCACCGCCCTGCGAGAATCCGAGCAGGATCACCGGGCCAGCCGCCGGCACCGAGTCGAGCCACTCGAGCAGAGCCTCCACCGCGGCGTCCGCGGCGACGATGCTCGGCCGGCCCGGCTCGCCGACCGGGAACCACGAGTAGGAGTCGGGGCCCAACTCGAGCGGGGCCCGCAGCGACGCGATCAGGAACTCCGGCGGCAGCAGCGGCGCGAGTGCGAACAGGTCGTGCTCGTGCGACCCGCGTCCATGCAGCAGCACGAGCAGCGGGCGGGTCGCCAGGGCGTCGGCCCTCGCGGACTCCGGCTCGGACCAGACGACGGACGTGGAGTCAATTTTAAGCGAAGACGTCATACCGACAGGCTAAGCGACCGGGCGCGCCCATCGGGTGGCCCCGATCCGCCCGCGCGGCACGGCGGGATTGGCGCGAACGCCCCGACCGTGATGGAATGGCGCTGGCGTTGCTGATCCGACGCCCGTCGGCGGGTTTCGACCCGAGACCGGCCTTGCTGGCGGGGAGTCGATTGTGGTTACTCGGCTCCCCGGCAGTCCGGGCTCCGGCAGCCGTCCCGGCGGCGGCCTGCGCGTGCTACAGCGCGGCGCGCACCAGGGCGAGCGTGCGCTCGCTCACTGCCGCGAGCTCCGATCCCGACTCGACCGCCGCCATGGCCGCCTCGATCATTCCGCCGAGCAGTCGGGCGGTGACCACGAGCTCGGGCACGTCCAGCTGCTGCAGCGCCAGTATGAACGGCATCGCCTGCTCGTGGTGTAACTCGCTCAGCCGGGCGCGGCATTCCTCCGGTAGCTGCGCGGCTCTGAGTGCCGCGGCGGGACGATGCGCGCCCTCCGCGGCCTGACGCAGAGTCTCGCGCACGTAGGTCTCAAGCACCTCCACGGGTCCGCCCGCTCCCTCGAGCGCCTCGCTCAGGAGCGCGTTCGAACGCGGAAAGGAGTCCTCGATGATCGCCGCGAGAATCGCCGCGCCCGAGGTGAAGTACTGATACACGCTCGGGCGGGAGAGCCCCGCCGCGGCGCCTACGGCGGCCGGTGTCACGGCACTCACCCCACCGGAGATCAGGAGATCGGTTGCGGCCTGAAGCAGCACCCCGCGTTGGCGGGCACGATGCTCGACGACGGTGGCGGCGGATATCTTCGGCACGGCAACCCCACCCTTCTGGCATCTCGTGGCGATTCACAGTTTACCCGTGCGCATCGATGCCTCTAGGATGCTGACATAAGTGTCAGAAAGATCGAAGAGAGCGGTGGGCATCACGGTGAGCGAAACAGGCCAGACCATTCCAGAGCCAGTCGTGAATCCGAAGCGCTGGAAGGCCATGCCGATCATCGCCCTGGCGGTGTCGATCATCATCATGGATGCGACCATCGTCAACGTGGTACTTCCGGTGCTCATCCGGGACATCTCGCTCACCGTCTCCCAGGCGGAATGGGTCAACTCGATCTATGCGCTCGTGTTCGCTGCCCTGCTGATCACGGTGGGTCGGATCGGCGACGTCGTGGGCCGCCGACGCCTGCTGATCATCGGCATTCTCATCTTCGGCACGGCAAGCGTGCTCGCGGCGGCGTCCGGCAATGGAACGATGCTCATCGCCGCTCGCCTCGCGCAGGGGGTGGGCGGCGCGATGATCCTGCCGGCCACCCTCTCCACCGTCAATGCGCTCTTCACCGGCCGCGAGCGCGGCATCGCGTTCGCAATCTGGGGCTCCACCATCGGCGGGATGGCCGCCGTGGGCCCCCTCCTCGGCGGCTGGCTCGCGACCGACTTCAGCTGGCGCTGGGCCTTCCTCATCAACGTTCCGGTCGCCATCATCGTGCTCGTCGGTACTCTGCTCTGGGTACCAGAGACACGGGACCCGCATGCGCAGCGTGGCACGGATGTGCCCGGCGTGATCCTCTCGATCGGCGGACTCGGCGGCATCGTGTTCGGCCTCATCGAGGCGCAGCGCTACGGCTGGTGGCAGACCACCGAACGGCTGACGCTTGGCGGCTTCACCTGGACCTGGCAGGTCTCGCCGGCTCCCATCGCCTTCGTGCTCGGAATCATCGTGATGGTGGCATTCGTGCTCGTCGAGCGATCGAGAGCCCGCCGGAACCGACCAGTGCTGCTCGACCTCACGCTCCTGCGCATCCGCAGTTTCCGCTACGGCGCGATCGCCGCGCTCATCGTGGCTCTCGGCGAATTCGGCATGCTCTTCACCCTGCCGCTCTACCTGCAGGGCGCCCTCGGCTACACGGCGCTCGGCACCGGCCTGATCGTGCTCGCCCTCGCCGTCGGCACCTTCCTGATCTCGGGCGGAAGCGCCCAGCTCACCCGCCGACTTGGCGGCCGTGGAGTCGTTCGGGTCGGCCTGGCACTCGAGGTGATCGCCGTCGCCGGCCTTGCGCTGAGCATCAGTGCCTCCGCCAACGCCTGGGCGCTCGCCGCCTGGCTCTTCCTCTACGGCATCGGCGTCGGGATGGCAACGGCCCAGCTCACGAGCGTGATTCTCGCGGACGTGCCGGTGGCACAGAGCGGCCAGGCCTCCGGACTGCAGAGCACGGTGCGCCAACTGGGCTCCGCCCTCGGCATAGCCATTCTCGGCACCATCCTCATTACGACCCTCAGCACGGCGACCGCCGCGAACCTGCGGTCGGTGGCGGGACTTGACGCGCCAGCGCAGAATCAGATCGTCTCCCTCGTGCACGGATCCGCCGGGGCGGCGATCCCGGAAATCGGGTCAATGCCCGGCGGCGGCACGACGGCACAATCGGCAGCGGAGGAGGCGATGGTCACGGCCGCGCGCGTCACCACGCTCAGCGCAGCCGGGGTGATCCTGCTCGGGCTGCTCTCGACCCTCGGCCTGCCCGGGCGCGGCGCGACCGAGCTGGCCGAGCGGCGCCGCAGGGCCGACACGGCGAGCCTGCCTGTCGAGTAGGGCGTCTCGCCCCGGCCGCGACCGCCCTACTCGGCCGACAGGGTCTCGACCGACAGGGTCTCGACCGGCAGGACGCCCGCGGGCAGCTCCCCCTCCGCGACCAGGGTGAGCCGCTGGGTCGCACGGGTCATTGCCACGTAGAGCGCACCGGCGCCGCGCTCGGAGGCAGCGAGGATCGCCGCGGGGTCCACGACGACGACCGAGTCGAACTCGAGCCCCTTCGCCTCCTGCGGCGTGATCACGGCGATGTCACGGATGAGGCCCGCCGCCCCGAGGCCGACCGCGTCCCCGAATTCCGCGACCAGCCGCTCCGTGAGTTCGCGGATGCCCGGCTCGAGCACGATGACGGCGAGCGTGCCGCCTCCCCCGGCCGCGGCGGCACGGTCGCCACGCACCGCCTCCACGGCATCCGACGCCACGACGATCGGCCATTCGCTCGACCGCACGGCGCGGGACGGCGTCACATGCAGCCCGTTGGCTGCCGCCATCGACTCTGCCGCCGCGGCGATCTGGCTTGGGGTGCGGTAGTTGACGGTGAGTTCCTCGAGCCGCCAGCGATCCGACTCCGGCGACCCGGCAAGCAGCGGGTGCAGGGCATCCTTCCAGGTGGAGGATGCCGCGGCGGACGCGGCCTGCGCGATGTCGCCGACGATCGTGAACGAACGCTGCGGCCCGCGGCGCAGCAGCAGCCGCCACTGCATCGGTGAGAGCTCCTGCGCCTCGTCGACGACGACGTGGCCGTAGGTCCACGATCGGTCGGCCGCCGCCTTCTCCGCCGTCGTCGAGCGGTCGCCGAGCTCGGCGAAGTTGTCGGCGAGCGCCTTGGCGTTGACCAGCCCGCCCACCTGCATGTTCTCGATGGCACGTTCGGCGTTCTCGACGTCCCGCTTGCGCTGCTGCTTCGCCTCGCGCTTCTGGGCGGCGTCCGCGACGCTGTACTCGCCGAGGCGCTCCGCCGCCTCGTCGAGCAGCGGGATGTCCGAGATGGTGAACTCGGCGTCCCGGTCGCGGCGCAGCAGGGCACGCTGCCCGTCACTCCAGCCGGGCGTGAGCTCGGCGAGCCATTGCGGGCGGGCGTAGAGATCCTGCAGCAGTTTCTCCGGCGTCAGCGGCAGCCAGGCGGTGTTCAGTGCCACCCGCACGTCTTCGGCCGAGCGCAGGTCTTCGCGAAGCATCGGAAGGTCGGTGTCGTCCATGGAGTTTCCGGCATCCTGCAACTGCATCAGCCACTGCCGGGAGAGCGCCCCGAGGGCGTTCTTCACGAACGTCACGCGGGCCTCGTTGTGCGTCTTGCCGCCCTCGCGTGCCTTGGTGATCGCATTCGAGATGAGACGCGGATCGAGCGTGAGACGATCGCCGTTCACCTCGAGGTCCTGCGTCGTGGCCGGTATCCGCTGGCGGGAGTGCACGGCCCGGGCGATGAGCCGGGCCATCGATGCGTGGCCCTTGAGCGCCGCGACCGCTGGCGCGTCTTCCCTCGTCGCCTCGACGCCCGGGTAGAGCTGGCCGACGCTCGCGAGCACCACACCGGTCTCGCCGAGCGAGGGCAGCACGGCCTCGATGTACTGCAGGAACGACCGGGACGGTCCCACGATCAGCACACCGGAATTGCGCAGGCGCTCGCGGTGCGAATACAGCAGGTAGGCGGCGCGATGCAGTGCGACCGCGGTCTTTCCGGTGCCCGGCCCGCCCTGCACGACGAGCACTCCCTTGAGGTCGGAGCGGATGATGCGGTCCTGCTCGCCCTGAATGGTCGCGACGATGTCCGACATCCGTCCCGTGCGCTGGGCGGTGAGTGCCGCCAGCAGCGCACCCTCCCCCTGCAGGTCGTGCGATTCGGACTCGAGCAGGGCGGTGTCGAAGATCTCGTCTTCGATGCGGATGATATTGCGTCCCTTGGACAGCAGGTGGCGGCGAGCGCGCGCGCCGAGCGGCGTCGCGGCGGTGGCCTGGTAGAACGCACTCGCCTGGGGAACCCGCCAATCGAGCAGCAACGGCTGGAGGTCTTCGTCGCGCAGGCCGATGCGGCCGATGTAGCGGAACACCGAACCGTTAGTGCCGTCGTCGGCCGACGGTGCGTCCCCCACTGTCTCAGGCTCGAACTCGAGTCGGCCGAACGCGAGTCGTTCGTCGACCTCGCGCAGCTGGAGGATGCGATCCTCATACAGCCGGGCGAAGGTATCACGCTCGGAGCGCCCCTGGTGGTTGCCGCCGACGTCGAGCAGGCGAACGGCGTCGAGCTGCTGCTCGGCCTCACGCTGCAGCGCATCAAGCCGCGCATACAGGGTCGCGACATACTGCTGCTCGTGCTCTAACTCACGGTCGACCACTCAAACATCCCCTCGAAATCCCGCGCAAAATGCGGCTTTCAAGCTTACTCGCCGTGCCGGAGCCGACGGACCGGGCCGGTTACGCGACCGGCGGAATTGCGGGTCGCAACCTCAGCCACGCTCGCTCGCCGGGACCTCCGCACCGGGTCGGCCGTCGTCATCCGTCCCGACCCGTCCCACGGTGTTGACGAGATTGATGGCGACGACGCGCGCGGCGAACGACAGCAGCGCGAGCCGGCGTTGCGGGTTGAACGCGGCCTCCAGCCTGGCGTAGAACTCATCGGGGATGTCGCTCGGACTCCGCACGATGAGCCGGCCCCAGTCGATGAGCAGCTGTTCCGTCTCGGTGACCTGGGGATGATCGGGATCGTCGCCCGCCTCGGTCAGGATGTCGCGAAAGTACCGGGTGCTCGCTTCGCAGTCGTTCTCGTGCGAGATCGCGTAGGAGAACAGCGTGACCGCCCGCTCTCCGATCCACGGGGCGATCTCGTCGCGAAGGGCGTGCCAGCCGAGATCGTCGTTGCGGCCGAGGGGCAGGAAGTCCATTCGCCCAGCCTAGGAGAATCCGGGCCGGAGATCAGCCCGGCCGGCGACGCCGCGGCTAGAACACCTTGCCAGGGTTGAGGATGCCGAGCGGATCGAAGGCGAGCTTGAGCCGCCGCTGGAGGTCGAGCTGGTCGTCGCCGAGTTCGTCGCCGAGCCAGCGTTTCTTCAGCAGACCGACCCCGTGCTCGCCGCTGAGAGTGCCGCCGAGACTGAGGGCGGCGGTGAACAGTTCGCCCGCGGCGACCCAGATCTCCTCCGGTACCGAGCCGTCAGGCTCCGGCCGGTAGACGAAGTTCGGATGGAGGTTGCCGTCGCCGGCGTGGGCGACGGTGGGGATACTGATTCCGTGCCGGTCCCCGATCCGGGCGATCTCGGCGAAGATCTCCGGCAGCGCGCTGCGCGGAACGGCCACGTCTTCGATCAGCACCGTGCCCTGCGCTTCGAGCGCCGGGTGGAACGCCCGTCGGATGGCGAACAGCCGTTCGCCCTCTGCCGGGTCCTCGGTGAGGATCGCGTCGCCGCCGAACGACCGGATGATGTCGAGCGCCGCGACGGCGTCGGCCTCGCTGCCGGGGCCGTCCGACTGCAGCAGCAGGAAGGTGCGGCCCCTCCGGGACAGAGTCTCCCCGAGCCAGGCGTCGATCGCGGCCAGGGCGGCCGCGTCCAGAAGTTCGAGCGCGGCGGGGCGGATGCCGGCGGCGGTGATCGCGGCGCACGCGGCCGCGGCGGCCACAATGTCCCCGAACCAGGCTCCAACGGTGACGACGGGGCCGGTCGGAAGCGGCCGCAGCCGCACGGTCGCGTCGACGATCACGGCGAGCGTGCCCTCAGAGCCGATCATGAGCGCGGTGAGGTCGAGCCCCGTGACGCCCTTGACGCTGCGGTGGCCGAGCTTCATCACCCGGCCGTCGGCGAGCACGATCGTCAGGGCGAGCACCGATTCGCGGGTGACCCCGTACTTGGCGCAGAGCAGACCGCCGGCGTTTGTCGCGATGTTGCCGCCGACGGTGGAGATCGCGCGGCTTGCGGGGTCGGGGGTGAACCAGAGGCCGAGCGGCTCGAGCGCCGCGTTGAGATCTCCATTGAGGATGCCCGGCTCGACGACCGCGAGTTCGTCCGGCACCGAAACCTCGAGAATGCGGTTCATCGCGAGGGTGCAGAGCACGATCTGCCCGGCGCTCCCGATGGCGCCGCCGGCGAGCCCGGTTCCGGCGCCGCGCGGCACGACGCCGATGCCGTGCTCCGAGGCGATACGCATGGTCGCCCGCACGTCGTCGATCGTCCGCGCCGTCACCACGGCGAGTGGCGCGCTGCGGGAGTCGTGCCCGGACTTGTCGGTGGTGGTTGCGGCGAGCGTGCCGGCATCGGTCGACAGCGCGTCGCCGAGGGCCCGGCGCAGCTCGCGCAGAGCCTCCCGCTGTCGGTCGGGAACTGCAGCGGTCATCGGCTTGCCTGCATGGCCGCGAGCGCGGCCGACGTGTCCGCGCGGGACGGCACCGACGGCACCGCTCCGATCGACTGCACGGACAGCGCGGCGGCGGCCGTGGCGAAGCGGGTGGCCTCGACGAACGGCATCCCCTCGGCGATGGCCGCGGCGAACGCGCCGCAGAAGGTGTCGCCGGCCCCCGTGGTATCGACGGCGGTGACCCGCGGGGCGGCGATCCGTGCCACTTCGCTGCCCGTTTCGTAGAGCACCGATCCGGCCGCCCCGAGGGTCACGATCAGCCGGGGCACAAGGCCGGCGAGCGTGACGGATGCCGTCGCGAGCTCGTCGCCTCCGCCGACGATGCAGGCCTCGTGTTCGTTCACGATGAGGCAGTCGACGTTCGCCAGCAGCCCCTCGGGAAGCGGGCGCGCTGGCGCGGCATTCAGCATCACGATCGCCCCGCCCGCATGTGCCCGCTCGGCGGCCCGCGCGACGGCGGCGAGCGGAAGTTCGAGTTGCATCAGCAGCACCGCCGTGGTCGCGAGCGCCCTCTCGTCGTCCGCGCCGAGCGTCGTCACGGTCGCGTTCGCCCCGGAGGCGACGATGATCGTGTTCTCCCCGGCGCGGTCGACCACGATGAAGGCCTGCCCGGTCGGTGCCGCGCCGCGGCGCACGAGCCCGCTCTCGATGCCCGCGCTGGTCAGTGTGCGGGCGAGCTCGTCACCGGCGTCGTCGCGTCCGAGCGCGCCGATGAAGGCCGTCTCCGCGCCCGACCGCGCCGCGGCCACCGCCTGGTTGAGGCCCTTGCCGCCGGGATATCGTTCGACGGATTGGGCGAGCAGGGTCTCCCCCGGCCCGGGGATGCGCTGGACGGCGAAGACGACGTCGAGATTCGCGCTGCCGAGGATGGTGACGCCGTGGCGAGGCCGCGCTGAGTCGCTCATCAGGCCAGCGTAGACGCTTCGGGTCCCCTTCGAGCCGTGTCCGATTTCCGCTAGAGAGTGTCGGTGAGCGGTGCGAGAGTGGGGCTGTGCACACCGACTCGCCCGCCTCCAACCGCACCCCGGCCCGGGTCGGCAGCACCGATCCGCAGTTCGCTGAGCGCTTTCGCGCGATGTCGTCGCGCGATTCCCGCTTCGACGGCCAGTTCATCACGGGCGTGCATTCCACCGGCATCTATTGCCGGCCGAGCTGCCCAGCCATGACGCCGAAGCCGTCCAACGTCACCTTCTACCGCACCGCCGCGGCCGCCCACGAGGCCGGGCTGCGCGCCTGCAAACGCTGCCTTCCGGATGCCATGCCCGGCTCCCCGGAATGGAACATCCACGACGACGTGGCGTCCCGCGCGATGAGGCTCATCGCCGACGGCACGGTCGAGCGCGACGGTGTGCCCGGGCTGGCGAGACGTCTCGGCTACACGCCGCGCCACCTCGGCCGGGTGCTCGTGCAGGAGCTCGGAGCTGGGCCTCTCGCCCTATCCCGCGCCCATCGCGCCCAGACGGCGCGCACCCTGCTTACCTGCACCGATCTGCCGATCGCTGACGTGGCGTTCGCCGCGGGATTTTCGAGCATCCGCCAGTTCAATGACACCGTGCAGGCCGTCTATGAGACGACGCCGACGGCGCTGCGTCTCCGCGCTCCGCGGGCCGCGCCGACCGCACGGGAGGCGGACGGCTCCGCGACCCAGATCACGTTGCGGCTGCCGGCCCGCGCACCCTTCGACGGGCCGGGACTGATGGCCTTCCTGGCGGCCCATTCCATTGCCGACATCGAGACGGCCGATGCGCTGTCGTTCGCGCGAGCGGTGCGGCTGCCGGGCGGCATCGCCCGGATCGAATTGCGGCTCGACGGTCCGGACGGTGTGCTCTGCACGGCACGGCTCGACAGCATCGCCGATCTCCCCACGCTCGTCTCCCGCGTGCGACGCCTTCTCGACCTCGACGCCGACTCGGCAGCGATCGACGATGCCCTGTCCGGGGACCCCGCCCTCGCTCCGCTGGTGAGCGCGCGGCCCGGCATTCGGCTCCCGGGGAGTCTCGACATCGAGGAGACGCTTTTCCGAACGATGATCGGTCAGCAGATCTCGGTGGCGGCGACGCGGACCGTGCTCGGACGGCTGTCTGGGGAACTCTCCGCGGTGCCCGGTCTGTTCCCGACCGCGCGGGAGATCGCGGAGCACGGCGCCGAGTCACTGCGCGGGCCGGCGAGCCGGGTCGAGAGCATCCTCGGGGTCGCGCGCGCCATCACCGACGGCTCGCTCAGTCTCGACGTCGGGCTGGCCGCCGACGAATTCGCCGCCCGGCTCACGGCGCTGCGCGGCATCGGCCCGTGGACGGCCGGCTATCTGTCCATGAGAGTGCTCGGCAACCCCGACGTGTTGCTCTCCAGCGATCTGGTCATGCTCTCGAGCGCCGCCCGGCTCGGCCTTCCGGGGACCGCCCGCGGCCTCGACGCTCTCGGCGAGCGCTGGGCGCCGTGGCGCAGCTACGCCGGCATGCACCTGTGGGGTGCGGCCGGCCGCTAGCCAGACGCCTCGCCTCGCCTCGCCTCGACGACGCAAGGTCCCGCGATGCCTCACCGGCGCGCGGCGCTTCCCGGTGCGCCGGTGGCGCCGTAGAGCGCGAGCAGATCGCGCGTGAGCTGGTTCGGCGATGTCTCGCACGGACTGTGGCCGACGGGATAGGCGGCCAGGTGCGCCCCGATGCTCTCGGCGAATTCGGCGTGCAGGCGCAGCGGCCAGACATCGTGCTCCCCCACAGCGACGAGCAGGGGAATGGCGGATTTGGCGAGTGCCGCGCGACAGTCCGGGACCCGCTTCATCAGGCCGATCACATCGCGAACAGAGTCGCGCCTCGTGAATCCGAAGCGGTCCTCGACGAACCGCAGCCGACCGGGCGGAACCCGGTTGAAGTTGCGCCTGATGCCCCAGATCATCAGTGCCGCACCGACCCGGTTGCTGGCAAGACCGGTGAAGCGACCGATGCGGCTCATCCCGCGGAAGCTCTGCCCGGGCTGCGGAGGGGCGCTGAGAATGGCGAGACTCGCGAAGATCTCGGGGCGCGCAACGTACAGCGACTGCGCGACGATCGCGGCGAACGAGTACCCGAGAACGTGCACCGGGCCGCCCGTGGCGCCGTCGGCCTCCTCGATGACGGCCCGCAGGTCCTCGACGAAGAGGTCGTAGTCGTAGTTGTCGCGCGGCGGCTCGAGGTGCTCCGGTCCGGCGTCCGCCGATTGGTACTGACCGGCAAGGTCGTAGCTCTGCACGAAGAATCCGGCCGCGGCGAGGCCGGGCATCATGAGGCTGAAGTCCTCCTTCGACCCGGTGACGCCCGGCACGAGGAGCACTCGCGGATGCGAAGGGTCGCCGAGTGAGAACATCGCGAGCGAGCCGCTTGGCGCCGGGAATTCCGACCGCACCACGCCGGCGGGCGGCACAGCCCAGTCGATATCGGGCAGTGCGGAGTCACGGCGCGCAGCCTCGTCTGCCGCGGTGCCCGTCGGCTCGGGCGTTGTGCCCGACCGGGACCGTGACGAGCGGGGATTCACCCTCTCAATGTAGACCTCACAACGCCGGAATTGGCCGCGCGGTCACCCCTTCGACGAAGGTGCGCAGGCGACGGTAGACCTCCTGCGACTCGGGAAAGCGAGCATTCTGCTGCCAGGTGTGCGCGGTGTTCGAACTCGCCCGCGGATAGATCACGGTGTCGACCGGCACACCGTGGAGCCGCAGCCGCTGCACGAAGTTCAGGTTGGCCCGATAGAAGTAGTCACGCTCGGAGGTCGTGACGAACACCGGCGGATAGTCCGCACCCACCCACTCGATCGGCGAGAGGAAGTGCGCGGCCGTGCGCATGGCCAGTCCCGTGAGCTTGCCAGGCAGCAGCATCTGGATGAAACCGAGACCGAGGATGAAGCCTCGCTCGAAGATCACCGAGAAGTCCACGATGCTGCAGTGCTGCACCACCCCGCGCAGGCTCTCGCGGTCGAGCCGTGGCTCGAGTCCGTGGTGCTCGGCGAGCGCGGGGTCGCCGACCGCCGCCGCATAGAGCGCCGTGATGTGGCCTCCGGCCGAGTCCCCGCCGAGAACGATCTGCGAGGGGTCGCCCCCGTACCGGGAGATGTTCCCGCTCACCCAGGCGAGCGCGGCATCCGCATCATCGAGAACGTGGCGCATCGAGAAGCCGGTGAGAAGCGAGAACCGTGTCGCGAGACGGTAGTTGACATTGACGACGACCATGCCGCCCTCCGCCTGGCTGGCGCAGTACTTGGTGAGGGCCGCCTTGTCGCCCGAGGTCCAGCCGCCCCCGTGGAAGTAGACGTAGACCGGGAGCGGGCCGCGCTCGGCCGGGTCACCGGTCGGCGTGATCACGTCGAGGCGGTGGGCGGGGATGCCGTCACCAACGAAGTCGATGTCGGTCTCGTAGTCGACGGTGGTGAGCGGATCGCGATTGAGGCGCTTGGATTCGAACGTCGAAAGTCCGGTCATCAGGGACCGCCAGGCCCAGACCGGAACACGCTTTAGCAATGTCATTGTTTCTATGACTACCGCGCCGGCTTGTGATCCGACTGCAAGACAGATGTGCAATCGCCCGGCTGACCCTGCTCGACTGCGCCCAGAACTGGGGCCAGCCCACAGGACGAATCCTCGGAAATTGCGGGCGGCCGGGCGATATTGTGGTTGAGGGCATTCCCAGTGATCTGGCCTGTGGCCGACTGCGGGAGGGCAGATGTTCGAGGACGTGGTGACGGTGCCCGCGGGGTGGTACCCAGACCCCATGGGTCTGCCGCAGCTGCGTTGGTGGAACAATCACGCCTGGACCGAGCTCACCACCGAGGCTCGCCCACCGCTCGTGATGCAGAATCCCACCAGGCTCGCCTATGCCGACGAGGAACTTCCCACCCGTCGCCAGCAACGCGAACAGCGTGAACGCGAGCACGAATACGCCCACCTCGCCACCGACGGCGACGACGCGCGGGACACGGCCGCGGCCTACGCACCACTGACCATCACGCTCAGGGAGATCGACGCACCCCTGCTCAATGAGCGGGATTCACTCACCTTTGCGGACAGCGGACCGGCGACAGACTGGGTCGCCCTTGGTGCGCAGCCGAAGATGAGCATCGACACGATCGACAACGACGATCTCAGCGTTCCGGAGCCAATCGCGGCGCGCACCGGGAGCGACGCCTTCGACAGGCTCTTCACCCCGCGATCCTCGAACGCCGACGCTTCGGGATCCACCGCCACGAACCCGCGACCCCAGCAGCCTCTCGCCGAGCCGAACGAGGACTTCGCCCGCCGCTCGCGTGCCGACACACGCCTGCCCATCTACACCGCCTCCGTCTGGATCATGGCCTTCGTGCCGGTGCTGCTCCTCGTGGTCAGCCTGCTGCTGCTCCTCGGATTCGGTTCGACCATGGCCGCCTGGGTCACCCCGGGAATCTGGACCGCGTCGTACGTGCTCGTGGTTGCCCTCGCCATCGCTGACCGGTTCTCCCTCGGCCGCGCGGGCTACGAGCACCGCGCGAGCTGGGCCTGGGCGCTCCTCACGCCCCCCGTCTACCTGATCGCGCGCTCGATGAACCTGGCACGGGTCGGGCCGCTCGGCTTCGCGCCAGTGCTCGTCTGGGCCGCGCTCGGCCTGCTGCAGATCGGATCGGTGCTCGTCGTGCCGGGGATCATGATCTCGGCCCTGCCGCAGGTCTTCACCGCGCAGGCCGAACAGTCCATCGCCTCCGATGCCTCCATCATCGGGGCGGATCTCAACGTCAGCTGCACCAAGACCCTCCCGGTGCTCATCGGCCAGACCTTCAGCTGCGCGGCGACGGCGGCGACGGGCGCCTCGTACGACGTCTCCGTCACCCTGCGACGCTCGAACGGCTGGATCGACTGGCACGTCGACGACTGGGGTATCTACACCCTCTCGCGCTGAGCTCCCGGTGAGCGGCACGGGAAGCGAGGTGCCCCCGAACAGGCCGGGCTACACGGCAGAATGGTCGCGTGCCAGACTCCTCGCTCGTGCTGCTCAACCGGCCGTCGTCATCCGCTCCGCCCCACGATCCTTCCGCCGCGCCCTTCGCCATTCACGACCCGGCCGCGCCGCTGCTGAGCGCACTCGACCTCGGGGCCACCCGCGGGGACGGCATCTTCGAGACGATCGGTGTGGGATCCGGGGTACCGCAGGCGCTCGACCATCACTTGCGCCGTTTCGCACGCTCCGCCGAGATCCTCGAGCTTCCGGCCCCGGATGCCGCAGCCTGGCGTGAGGCGATCTTCGCCGCGATTGCCGCAATCGATCCGACCGAGGAGGCCTCGGTCAAGACCGTGCTCACGCGAGGGATCGAGGGCGACGGCCGCCCCACCGGCTGGGTCTACGCCACCCACTCCCCCGACTACTCGCGGGATCGCAGCGAGGGAATCCGCGCGGTCACGCTCGACCGCGGTTACCGTCACGACGTCGAGCGCACCTCTCCGTGGCTGCTCGCGGGAGCGAAGACCCTCAGTTACGCGGTGAACCGCTCGGTGCTGCGCGAGGCCGCGAGGCGAGACGCCGACGACGTGATCTTCGTCTCGAGCGACGGGTTCGTGCTCGAGGGACCGTCGTCGAGCGTGCTGTTCCGCGTCGGCAACCGGATTCTCACCCCGGGCACCGGACTCGGCATCCTCGACGGAACGACGCAGTCGAGCATCTTCCGCTACGCCACGGGACTCGGAATGGAGACCGGCTTCGAGCTGCTGTCGGCCGAGCGGCTGCGAGCGGCGGATGCCGTGTGGTTGGTCTCGAGCGTGCGTCTGGCCACCCCGGTGCGCCGTCTCGATGACGCGCCACTCCGCGTCGACGCCGAACTCAGCGCGGGCATCAACGTGTTTCTCAAGGCTCTGCGCGAGTGAGCCGGCCGCGTGCGGGCGCGCCGGTCAGACGGCGGCACGCACGAGGGCGAGCAGCGCGGTCGCGTAGGCGTCCTCCGGCGAATCGGCCTCGCTCGTCGCCGGGGCGCTGCCAAGGACCGATGTCACGGAGTATCGGTCCCCCGATCGCTCGAGCGAGCAGAAGGTGCCGCCGAGGAGCTCGCGCAACTGGTCCTCCCGCGGCAGCCAGAGGGCATCCTCTATCGCAACAGAGTCGAGGGCCCACTCGGTGGTGCCGTTGAAGCCGAGGATGGTGCCGGTCTCGAACTCGTGCGACTCGATGGTCATGTCGCTCACGACGAACACGTCGCCCTCGAAGCCCTCACGGGTGATCACGAAGGAATCGCCCGACCGGGGCCGCCAGCGAACGCCGGAACCTCGCAACTCGAGCGCCAGTGCAACAGAAATCATGGTCACATTATGAGCCAGCCCGATGAAGACCCGGGCCATGGGGGCGACGACTTCGAAACTGCGAGAGCAGATCCGCGGGCGTACCCCCGTATCCCGCATTCGACTCTCGCGAAGTCGCCACCACCCAGGTATCCCCCGGTGTTGCTATTAACGAGACTATGGCCTGATCAAACCGCTGTATGCCCCCAGAGCGGGGGTTCCCCCGACAGGGGTGGGCGCGCAACCCGCACGTCACGCGCAACCCGCACGTCAATGGGTGGTCCAATCCGTCGACGTTGCGTAGTGTTGGAGTTAGTCTCATTCCCGGCGCCGAGCGCCTCAACGGCTGGAGGTGTCCGTGGACGGAGTCCCCGACTACCTCGAAGCCTGGATGACCCGACAGCGCTGGTTCGCTGGCAAGTCCCGTGCGCCTCGGCTCGAGGTGATCGGCGGCTTCCGGCTGCAGGATCCCGCCGGCGCCGCGGTGATCCGGATCTCTCTCGTTCTCGACCATGCCGAGCATCCGTTGCTCTATCAGGTGCCGCTCACCGAGCGAACCGAGCCGCTCGCCGGGGCGGAGGACGCACTCGTCGCCGCCGTCGACGTCGACGGCGGCACGCGCTATGTGTACGACGGTCCGTGCGACCCTGCCTTCGCCGAGGCGCTGCTGCGACTTATCCTGGACGACGGTGAGGCCCGCACGAGCGGTGGCGGCGGCAACAGCGACGGCGACGGTCCCGTGGCCCGCGGCCACCACACCGTGAACTCCGAACCCCTCGCGGTGGTGTCATCGCGTGTGCTCGGCGGCGAGCAGTCGAACACGTCGATCGTCTACCAGACCGCGCGAACCGACACCGGCGCCGCGGCGACCCCGATCATCTGCAAGCTGTTCCGCGCCATTCACGACGGCAACAATCCGGATGTCGTGCTCACCGAGGCGCTCGGAGCCGCCGGTTCGCGGGTAGCGCCGCGCTCCATCGGGCACCTGACCGGCCAATGGCGAGACACCGGCATGCTGCACGGCATGGCCACCGGTCACCTCGCCTTCGCCCAGGAGTTCCTGCCCGGCGTCGAAGACGCGTGGCGGGTGGCACTGCACGCCGTGGAGATCGGTGAGGACTTCACCGAGAGCGCCCGCGCGCTCGGTGCGACCACGGCCGAGATGCACGAGACCCTCCGTTCGGCACTGCCGTCACGCGCCACGACTCCCGCCGATATCGCCACGACGGTCGCCAGCATGCGGTACCGCTTCGAGCTCGCGGCCAACGAGGTTCCGGGGCTCGCCGAATACCGCCCCGCGCTCGAGACCGTCTATCAGCGGGCCGTGGCCAGCCCGTGGCCGGCCCTGCAGCGCATCCACGGTGACCTGCACCTCGGGCAGGTACTCGCTGTACCGGGTCGAGGGTGGGTCGTGCTCGACTTCGAGGGCGAACCGCTTCGCCCGATGAAGGAACGCTCGCAGCCCGACATCCCGCTTCGTGACGTCGCCGGAATGCTGCGCTCGTTCGACTATGTTGCCGGATCGTACGCCCTCTCCCACCCCGGACAGTCCGCGGCGGCCTGGGCGACGGCCAGCCGTACCGCCTTCCTCGACGGTTACATCGAGAGATCCGGCCGCGACCTGCGAGAGCATCGCGCCGTGCTCGACGCGTTCGAGATCGACAAGGCGCTCTACGAGGCCGTATACGAGGCGCGAAACCGCCCAGGCTGGCTCCCCATCCCACGCGACGCAATCACCCGCCTCATCGAACGCTCCGCCGTCCCACGCTAGCCGCGCTACTGACCCGACTCTTCGATCGCCTCGTCGAGCAGCTGCACGAGGGCGTCGAGCTGCACGCTGGACTCTCCCGTGATGTCGCTGTCGTCCCCGTCGAGCGCGCGGGCCGCGAGGCCGGCCTTGCTGTCAATGAGCTCGGCGATCTTCGCATCGATGGTCTGTGCCGCGATGATGCGCCACGCGGTCACCGGCTCGGCCTGGCCGATGCGGTGCACCCGGTCGATGGCCTGGGTCTGCTCCGCGCTCGTCCAACTGAGCTCGGCGAGCACCACGTTCGACGCGGCCTGCAGGTTGAGGCCGACACCGGCGGCGGTGAGGGAGGCGACGACGACCGAGACATCCGGATCCGTGTTGAAGGCATCCACCTGGCGCTGCCGGAACGCAGCGGTCTGGTCGCCGCGGATCGACACCGTCTTCAGTCCGCGCTTGGCGAGCGTCTCCTCGGCGATGTCCATCACGTCGATGTGCTTGGCGAAGAACACGACCTTGCCGACCGCGCGGGCCAGTTGTGCCGTGTAGTCGGCGGCGAGCACGGCCTTCGCCTGGCCGATCTTGCGCACCATCGTGAACACGTTCTCTCCGGTCTTCGCGGCCTTCGACTCCTCGAGCTCGGCCTTGGCGACCATGCGCACGAGCTCGGGATGCGGAACATCCAACACCTCGGAGCGCGCCGTGAGCATGGCGCGGTAGCGCGCAAGCAGTCGGCTGCCGAGTTCCCGCTCGGCCTGGCGGATCGAGCGGCCCAGGTCGTCGTCGAGCTCCACCGGGAGGTCAGCGATGCGCTTGGCCGGAAGGTCGGCGGCCACGTCGATCTTCTTTCGGCGCACGATCCCCATGTCGATCACGGTCTGGCGAGCACCGGCGAAGAATCCGAAGTCGGCCGGCGTGAGGCCGTTCTCCTCGAGCTCCTCCATGAGCTTCTCGGTCGGCTTCTCACCGTCGATCCAGCCGAGGAACTGCCAGATGGCCCGGAAATCCTCGATCGTGTTGATCAGCGGCGTTCCGGTGAGCGCGATCATGAGGGCCCGTGGGCTGCGGGAACGGATGCTCTTGCCGAGGGCAAGCACGTTCTTCGAGCGCTGCGACTCGCGGTTCTTGATGAAGTGCGCCTCGTCGACGACCATGCCCTTGAACCCGAGGGTGCCGAGCCAGCCCATGTGCCGGTCGAGCACGTCGTAGTTGACGATCACCACGTCGGCGAAGGCATCGAGGTTCAGGCCCGACCCGTGAATGACGGTGGCGGAGCGCTGCGGGGTCCAGAGTTCCACCTCGCGCGCCCAGTTCATCTTCACGACGTTCGGCACGACCACCAGCAGCGGGTACGAGTTCGACACCTGGGCGGCGAGCAGCGCCTGCGCGGTCTTACCGAGGCCCGGCTCATCGGCGAGGAGGTAGCTGCGGTGGCCCTCGCGTGCGCTCGCGATGAACTCGGCCTGGTGGTGGAAGAGTTCGAGGCCGGGTGGCACCCGGCGGTCTGCCGCGGTCGGGTCGGGCAGTCTCATGCTGGCGACCTGGCCGCCGGAACCGTACTCGAAGGCGCGGAACAGCGGCTCGAGCAGCTCCCAGTTGGCGAGCCGGTGAGTGGCCGGCTTGGCCTTCACCGGCTGGCTGAAGTCGGGAGCGAGGAACGGATTAGAAAGCTGGCGGGCGATGACCGACTGCGGCACGACCTGGCGTTCGGCCGCCGGGGCGAGCGGAAGGGAATCCTTGACGATGATGAGTTCGTCGGGCGACAGTTCGACGCCCGCGGCGATGAGCATGTCGCGACGCATGGTTCGGGCGGCGTCGGTGACGGCGGTCTCCTCGGCGAGCAACTGGATCAGCGAGGTGTCACGGGCCGCCGTCTTCGCGAGGATGGTCGCGACACCGTCGAGTCGCTTGAGCACCTCGGTGCGCTCGGCATCCGTCACCTCACGGTCGGCCTTGGCCCGGGCACGCTCCTCGCGCATGAGCAGTGCGATCACCTGGAACTTGGTGCGGTTCGAGGGGCCCACCTTGCCGCGCTCCGCCGCGCCCTCGACCTCGCGCACGGCGCGAGCGAGCACCGGGATCACGCCGATGTCATCAGTGCCGCGCGAGCGGCGCTGTTGCGACGGTTTTCTGCTCGACGCTTTGCGCTGTGTCGACTTGCCAGTCGCCTTGTTCTGGGCTGACTGCCCCTGGCCGGACCGAGCCATTCTTCTCCTGCATCTCCGAGCACCGTTTGCGTATGAGCCTGGATCCCTCCAACGAAGGGGAGCCCCTCAGGTTGAGGGACCGGTTGGCGGCGAAACGTCGAGCCGTTCATGGCCGAGAATTCCTACAATCGAGCGGCTCAGTACCGAGAAAACTCAAGTACCGGGGTCGAAGCCATGAACGGGTGCTGCACTCAGTTTAGGCGGTCGCCGGAGTCGTTTGACACGCCTCTCCCCCGATCTGGGGTACGGATCGCCGCGTTTTGTTCACCCGCTGGTCAGCTTGGAGTGGTGTGATTGGCTCATGTCTGGTTACACGGCCCAGTTTCCTCGGCCCGACCACTTCATCGTCCATCTCAGCGACACGCACTTCGTGGCCGGTAGTACGGGACTCTACGGCTCCGTCGACTGCGAGGCTCACCTCCGTCGGCTGTTCCGCGAGCTCGACTCCTCCGAGGGGCGTCCGGAGGCGATCGTCATCACGGGCGACCTCGCCGACGCCGGCGATCCCGTCGCCTACGAGAAGCTGCGCGCGATCGTCGAGCCGGCCGCGCTCCGCCTTGGCGCCAAGGTCGTGTGGGTGATGGGCAACCACGACGACCGCGGCAACTTCCGCGAGAGCCTTTTACGGCAGCATCCGTCCGCCGCCCCGATCGACCGGGTGCACTGGTCGAATGGCCTGCGCATCATCGCCCTCGACTCCACCGTTCCCGGCCACCACTACGGCGAAGTGACCGCGGCCCAACTCGACTGGCTCGCCGAGGAACTCTCCTCCCCCGCGCCGCACGGCACCATCCTCGCGATGCATCACCCGCCGATTCCGAGCGTGCTCGACCTCGCGGTGCTCGTCGAACTGCGCGACAATGCCGGCCTCGCCGATGTGTTGCACGGGTCCGACGTGCGCAGCATCATCGCCGGCCACCTGCACTACTCCACGAATTCGACCTTCGCCGGGATCCCGGTCTCCGTCGCCTCCGCCACCTGCTATACGCAGGATCTCAACGTTCCGGTGGGTGGAACGCGCGGCCGCGACGGCGCCCAGTCATTCAACCTCGTGCACGTGTACGAGAACACGGTGCTGCACTCCGTCGTGCCGGTCGGCGACTACACCGCGGTGTCCTACGTGAGCGGAAAGGAGACCGCCGAGATCCTCGAGCAGAACGGCGTCGTCCTGCCGATGAGCGCCACGGTGCCGGCGCCACTCGAGACGCCGCTCACCCACGACGAATTGCATCCGCCGACTCGAGAGTTCGCGACCGTCTGACGCGACCGGCCTGCTGCGCCGGCCGGTGGGTTAGTTCGCGCTCGACCCGTCGATTGCCGCCGGCGCCTGGTCGGAACCGGCCAGGGCTTCGTCGTTCGCCGGCTTCTGCTCCCACGGGGCCGCGATCGGGAAGTACGAGTCCAGGAATGATCGCACCGCCGCGGCGCGTTCCTCGACGGTGAGCTCTGGGAAGCTACCGTCGTTCAGGCAGAACATGTCGATGTTGCGTCGTTTGAGCAGCTTCGTCATGTCGGCGAGTCCGACGCGCAGCGTCGTGTCGATGTATTGCACCTTCGCGTCGGTCTGCGCGACGGCGCGGCCGGTGACCCACGCGTAGTAATGGTAGAGCGAGTTGGTGACCGAGATGTCCGTCGCCGAGCGGAACACGCTCGCCGCTGTGCGCCGGAAGTCCTCCGGGAATTCCGCTTCGAGATCCCGCATCACGGACTTGCGCAGCGGGGTCGGGGTGTGCTCGAGGTGGCGGGTGATCGTGCGGCCGAACCGCTCCTGGATGAGGCGACGGTTGACCCGCGCGGCGTTCTCGAATCCGCTGCGGCCGAGGTTGGATTCGCCAAGGCCGATCCGGGTCGTCGCCTCGATGAACTTGGTGATTCCACCAGGCGAGAAGAACATCTCGGGCGACACGGACCGTCCGAAGAACATGTCGTCGTTGGAATAGAGAAAGTGCTCGCTGAGGCCGGGGATGTTGTGCAGCTGGCTCTCGACGGCTTGGGAATTGTGCGTCGGCAGCACCGTCGGGTCGGCGAAGAACTCCTCGCTCGGCACGATTGTGACGCGCGGATGTTCGGCGAGCCATTCCGGGCGCGGCGAGTCCGTGACGATGTAGATGTTGCGAATCCAGGGCGCGAACAGGTACACCGACCGCAGCGCGTACTTCAGCTCGTCGAGCTGCCGGAACCGGGCGTGCGAGTCGTCGCCCTCTCCGACCACGTAGGCCTTCATGCGCCGTGCCCGGGCGCGCTGCCACTCGATCGCGGCTCCGTCGACCCAGGAGAAGACCAGGTCGATATCGAAGTCCACGTCTTTCGCCTGCGGCAGGAACATGCCCTCGAGGGTCGGCCAGGCCAGGCCGTAGAGCTCGACGCTGTCGCGCTTGGCCTCGTCGCGCGGGAGCGTGCGGCGCATGAGCGCGTTCTCGTCGGGCGCATGGAAGGCCTCGGTTGTGCCCTTCCAGAGTTCGAGGCGGATGCCGGTTCCCGCCCCGTAGCGCAGGGCGCCTTCCGCAGTGATGCGGGGACGGAACAGCACGACCGCCCGTGCCTTCGGGTCGGCGGAGAGCTTGCCGTCGGCGAGCAGCACGGTGGGGCCGGTGGATCCGTCGGCCGGTTTGGCGTAGAAGGGTTCGTCGATGCAGGCGCGGGCGAGCGCGGCACGGAATGCCTTGCGGTCACGCCAGTCGAGGGCGAGCAGCGGGCGGTTGTCGTTGCCACGCACCAGCAGGAAGTCGATGCCAGCGGCATCAAGCACGGAGCGCACGAAGAGCAGGTCTTCGACCATCGCCTCCTGCGGCGTCGCGCCGGTGTTGAGCAGCGCGAGTCGGCCCTTGGCGAGAACGAGGTCCGTGCGAAGGCCCGACGGCGTCTCCAGCATCGGCGGCGCGAGCGGAGGCAACAAAACCGAATCCCCCTCGTGCGGTACCGCGGGGTTCAGAATGGTGTCGATCACGGTGTTGTTGGTCACTTCGAGCCCAATCGTTCGAGCCCGATCCCGCTCGTCAGAGCCCGGCGAGAATCCTCGGCTGTTGACCATTTTACCCCGACGGCGGCGGGCACTCGCGAGCGTCACGTCCGCCACCGACGTCGATTACTCAGCCATTGGTGGATCCGGTGCCCGGGGCGCTGGTGCCCGGGCCTCCGCCGTTCGGTGCGACGCCGTTCGGTGCACCGCGGTTCTGGGTGCCGCCGCCCGGGCCCCCGGGGTGGGATCCGAACCTCCCCTGCCCGGGGCCGGTACGAGACGCGTCGCCGCGCTCCTGTCCGAAGCCGTGGCCGCCGTACTGGTAGCCCGCGGCGCTCATGCCCGGTCGGGGCACGGCGGTGCCAACGAGCACTCCCGCGCCGAACGTTCCACCGAGCACGATCACCGCCGCGATGATGCCTCCCGCGATGATGAGGCCGCTCCGTCGAGGCGGGGTCGCCACGGGCGGCACCACACCGGAGGCGACCGGCAGCACCGGGGGAACTGGTGCGGCGGGTGTTCCCGCCGGGGCCGCGATGGGCTGAACCGGCGGGGACTGCGCCGCCGGGGACTCGGGGAACACCTCCGTTGCGGCGTCAGCGCCGTCGGTGGGTCCGTCTTCCGGTGAGTGGTTCTGGGGGGTCGTGTCGACCATGATCGCTCCTGACGTGTGGTGGAAGGTTTTGATTTACTCTTCCGTCAACCGTCGCCGGAACTCCTATGTGCCGCCACGGCGCCCGCCGGGAGACGCCTCTGAGGACCCCATGAATCGCTCCGTCAGAAGCGGTGACCGACCCGGAGGGTCAGCGCCGCGCCGCCGGTCCGCGCCGATTGCGGTCCTCGGGATTTCTCACCTTCACACGGACGCCGGTGGCCACGAACACGATGGCGGCGACGAACTGGGACGCCACCCACAGCTGCCCGTGGAAGGCGAACGGCCAGATCGGGTTCCACGCGATCGCGATCAGGGCGAGCGCGATGATCCACCACCACTGCTGCCCCTGCCAGGCGAACACGCACATGATGAGGGCCAGGATCGCGACACCGAACTTGATGAAGAGGAACCCGCCGTCGTTGTCGAGCAGGGCGAGCCCCGCGATCAGCACGATCGCCCCGAGGATGCCGGGCGCGAGCGCCGGACGTCGGAACTCGGGGGTCGGGTACGAAGTCATTGCTCCATTCTCCCGCGCACCGGGCATGCGCGCCGCCACGGGGCGTGCTGCACAATGAGACCATGTCGGATCCCATGGCACATCTCCAGGCACTCGTGCGGCTCCCCACCATCTCCAGGCTCGATCCGGCGGAGACCGACTGGGCGCCGTTCCGTGACCTGATCGCGCTGCTACCGCGCCTCTACCCGGCCACGCACGCGACGCTCAGCCGGGAACTCGTCGCCGAGCACTCGATGCTGTACCGCTGGAAGGGTCGCTCTGACGCCCCCCCGACGGTGCTGATGGCGCACTTCGACGTCGTGTCGGCCACGGATGAGGGCTGGACTCATCCGCCCTTCGCCGCCGAGCTGGTCGGCGAGGGCGACGAGCAGATCATCTGGGGCCGAGGGACGCTTGACGACAAGGGATCGCTCGTCGCCGTGCTCGAGGCGGTCGAGGCGCGGGTGCTCGCCGGCCAGCAGCCCGAGAACGACGTCTACCTCAGCTTCGGACACGACGAAGAGACCGAGGGCAGCGGCGCGCGGTCGATCGTGGCGCTGCTCGCTGGGCGCGGCATCCGCCCGGCCCTGGTGATCGACGAGGGGGGTGCCGTCGTCGAGGACATCTTCCCCGGGGTCAGCGGGCCGATCGCCGTCGTCGGAGTGAGCGAGAAGGGCATCCTCAGTCTCACGCTCACCGTTGAGCAGAACGGTGGTCACGCCTCGACTCCCCCGAAACTATCGGCCACCGCGCGACTGGCGACAGCGATCGTGCGCCTGAACAACCGACCGTTCCGCGCCGGATTCACGCCGACGACCATCGAGTTGATCCGCACCCTCGGCTCTCACGCCCGCAACCCGCTGCGCTGGGTCTTCACCAACCTCTGGTTGACCCGGCCTCTGCTGCTCGTGCTGTTCGGCCGGCTCGGCGCGGAGACGAGCGCGATGATCCGC
Source organism: Actinomycetales bacterium (assembly GCA_038251725.1). Lineage (GTDB taxonomy): Bacteria > Actinomycetota > Actinomycetes > Actinomycetales > Microbacteriaceae > Lacisediminihabitans. Next base: position 26,864 of record JBBSBA010000004.1, on the reverse strand, counting down.
ACCACCCAGGCCGTCACGATGCTGCAGGGCAGCCAGGCGGCGAACGCGCTCGCCGAACGCGCGGTGGCGACCGTGAACATCCGGGTCGCCGTCGGCTCGTCCGTCGCCGAGGCGGTCGAGCACGTGCGCAGGGCGATAGCCGACCCGCTCGTGCGCATCGACACCCTGCACCCGAATGAGCCGTCACCGGTGTCGCCGACGCACGGTCCAGCCTGGCAGCTGGTGCGGACGACGATCGAGGAGACCTACCCCGGCACGATCGTGACGCCCTACGTGATGATGGCGGCGAGCGACAGCCGGTACTTCGCCGCCATCAGCGATTTCGTCTACCGTTTCAGCCCGTTCGAGATGTCGACGGCGGAACGTGGCACGCTGCATGCCAGGAACGAGCGGATCCACGTGTCGACGTTGCTCGCGGGTGTCGAGTTCTACACCCGCCTGATCGCGAAGCTCTAGCTACCGCCTACAATTCGGGGCGGGCGTAGTCGTCGACCTTGATCACGCGGATCGGGCTCGTCATCGGCGGGAGTTCGCGCAGGCGCAGGAGCGCTGGGCGCAATTCGGAGAGCCACGCCTCGTAGCCCGCCGCGTTGAGGTGCAGCCGGTCGCCGGAATAGGCCGGATTGAGCTCGCCGTCGTCGAGGGCCATCGTCGGCCAGAGGTCGAGAAACTGGGCGTGCACCGTCGCGGAGAACTGACGCAGGTGGATGTTGGCCTCGCGGATGCGCTCGGCGAATTCCCGTCCCCGCGGCATGATCGACTGCACGAGCATCCGTGATCCCGGCAGTTCCCGGCGCATGTCGACGAGGATGGACTGGATGTTGCGCACCATGCTCTCGACATTGCGACGCATTCCGAGGTCGTTGGTGCCGATCAGCAGCACGATCTCGTCGGGATCGGTCGCGACCACCTCGTCCACACGCTCGAGAACGTCTTCGGTCGTCCGGCCCTCGACGCCGAGATTGACGACGTTCAGCTCGGGGAACCATGCGGCCCAGTCACCGCCTTGAGTGAGGCTGTCGCCGAGAAAAACCACCGTGTCTTCAGTCATTGTGTGACCTCCCAAGGTCGCGTCGAGAAGAGGACGCGTGTACTCAATGATGCCGTGCCGAGACGAGAAACGCTAGGGAGCCTCATCCCCGTGGTGCGGGAACCGGCCGCGCTGACCGGCCGTCGGCCGCCACCTGGGCCTCGGCGGTCCGGGTGATCTCCCCCGCCATCCCGGCGAAGATGATGCCGTGGAATGGCAGGATGCTGAACCAGTAGAGTCGCCCGCCGAGGCCCCGGGGGAAGAACACCGCGCGCTGGCGGTAGTTGGATCCACCGCGCGCCGCGTCGGGCGTCACACTCAATTCGAGCCACGCTCCGCCGGGAACCTTCATCTCGGCGCGCAGGCGAAGGAAGCTGCCGCGCTGCAGCTCCTCGACCCGCCAGAAGTCGAGCGCGTCGCCGGCGTTGAGGCGGGCCGCATTGCGCCGCCCGCGACGCAGGCCCACTCCCCCGACCAGTTTGTCCATCCAGCCGCGCACCGCCCAGGCGAGCGGGAAGGAATACCAGCCGTTGTCGCCGCCGATGCCCTCGATCACCCGCCAGACCTGGTCGGACGGTGCTGACGTGTGGATCTCGCGCAGGTCGGTGAAGACGGTGTGCCCGGTCCACTCCGGGTCGCTCGGGAGTCGGTCACTCGGTGCACCGCTCACTTCGGAATCCTGCCAGCTCGTCTCGATCTCACCGTCGCGCATCTTGCCGAGCGCGAGTCGCACCGATCGGCGATAGCCGGTGAGTCCGCCGTCCGGATCGGGAATGTAGTGCTCGATGTCGTGATCGTGCACGACGCAGTCGTACTGCAGCGAGGCGATGATGGGCACCGCGAGGGCGCGGGGAATCGGTGTGACGAGGTTGACCCACTGGGAGGCCAGCCAGGGTGTGAGCACCGGCAGGGAGGCGATCGGGCGCTGTTTGAGACCGGCCTCCAGCGCGTAGCCGTTCATCATCTGACCGTACCGGAGCACGTTCGGGCCGCCGATGTCGAAGGTGCGATTGACGTCGTCGGGCAGCTCCGCGGAGGCGACGAGGTAGTACAACACGTCCCGGATCGCGATCGGCTGGATGAAGTTGCGCACCCATCTGGGCGCCGGCATGTACGGCAGCACGTCGGTGAGGTGTCGCACCATCTCGAACGAGGTCGATCCCGACCCGATCACGACACCGGCCTGGAGCGCCGCCGTCGGCACCCCTGAATCGAGCAGGATGCGCCCGACCTCCGCCCGGGACCGCAGGTGGGGCGAGAGCTCTCCGTCGGGATGCAGTCCGCCGAGATAGACGATGCGCGAGACCCCCGCGGCCTTCGCGGCGTGCGCCACCGCGGTGGCCGCGGCACGCTCGGTCCGCTCGAATTCGCCCTTCGCCCCCATCGAGTGCACGAGGTAGTAGAGCACGTCGACACCCTCCAGCGCCGAGGCGATCGACGTTGCGTCGCCGAGGTCTCCCGTCGCGATCTCCACCTCGTCGATCCAGGGCACATCGACGAGCTTGAGCGGATTGCGCACGAACACCCGCACACGGTAACCCGCATCACGCAGGCGCGGCACGAGCCGCCCCCCGATATAGCCGGTTGCCCCCGTGACCAGTACCCTCGTGCCCGTTCCCTCAGCCATAAGGCAACACTACGGACGTCGGCTGGAAACCCGCGGGAAGGCGGGGTCGGTGGGCGGTCTCCGCCCCGGGCGCTACGAGCCCGGTGGGCGACGTCCTCGGATGCGCATTCGCTGACCGTAGATTCCACCGCCGATGCCGAGGATCACGAGGATGCCTCCGATGACATAGCCGATCGGAAAGGGCTTCTGCGCGGCGGAGGTCGACGCGCTGAGCAGCACGGACTCCGAGCGCGGAGTCGCCGAGACATAGGCAGCGAGTGTCGCCGACGTCAGGCGTCGGGGGCGCGCGATCGGGGCCCCGGAGGCGGACGGCGCGGCCGCCGGCGTGGCCGCGGTGGGTGGTTCCACAGCCGTTGGTGTGGCGGCCGTTGGTGGTGCCGCCGGGGCCGCGGGGGCCGCGGGGGCCGCTACCGGCGCTGCCGCCTTGGCCACTGGTGCCGGTGCTGCAACCGCGGGTGCGGGTGCCGGAGTACCGGCATGCCCGGGGTACTTGCCGAAGTCTTCGACACCCCAGGTCGTGCCATTCACCGTGACAAAGGCGATGCCGACGTCGGTGAAGTCTCCGAGGATGTTGGCGCGATGCCCCGGGGAGTCCATCCAGGCCGTGTGCATGTCCAACGGGGTCGGCTGCCCCATGGCGACGTTCTCGCCGGCCCTGGTCCACCCCGCGGGGATCTGGCTGGTGTAGCTGGGGTTGTGGGTCATGGAGTGAGCCGCGCCCATCTGGTCGGCCCACTGCAGGGCCACGGAGTCCATCGCCGGATTGTGGATGAGACCGGGCAGCCCGGCGCTCGCCCGAGCCTGGTTCACGAGGGCGGCGATGGTATCCGCTTCGGATGCCGACGCGCTCGCCACTCCCACAGTGGTCAGCCCGAAGAACACGAGAACGGCGACGACCAGGGACGCCCGCGCCCGCCGCGCCGTGGCACTCCCCCGATGCATCATCCGACCAGCCTAGACGTGCCCATCCGTTCGCGGCGCGCCCCCAGACCGGGGCGGTCCGGCGGACGCCGTTTGCTAGATGATCCCCTTGGTGTGCCACACGGTCTTCGTCTCGGTGAAGAAGGTGATTCGTTCCACGGATGGCGCTGGCACGCCGTTCTCCGGCGACAGCACTCGCTTGAGCGTCTCGGCTCCGGCGATCTGCAGGTCGACCCAGCCGAGGTCCCCCGCGAGCTCCCCGGCCCCGGCCAGATCAAGGGCGTTGACGTCGGCGTGACTCGCCAGCCATGGAGCGATCTCCGAGACCGATCCCGTAAGCACGTTGATGACTCCACCCGGTACATCGCTCGTCGCGAGCACCTCGCTCAGGCTGATCGCCGCGAGGGGTGCACGCTCACTCGCCACAACAACCACGGTGTTTCCGCTCACCAGCACGGGAGCAATCACGCTGACCAGCCCGAGAAGGCTCGAGCCCTGGGGAGCGATGATCGCCACCACGCCCGTCGCCTCCGGGGTGGAAATATTGAAGTATGGCCCGCTCACCGGGTTGCCGTTCCCGGCCACCTGCACGTACTTGTCCGCCCAGCCGGCGTACCAGACCCAGACGTCGATGGCGGTATCCACCTGCTTCTGCGCGGCCGACTCGGAGAGTCCCTCGCTGAGGCGCAGCTCCTGCACGAACTGGGCGCGACGCCCCTCGAGAAGCTCCGCGATGCGATAGAGCACCTGGCCGCGGTTGTAGCCGGTGGCGCCGGCCCAGCCGGAGCTCGCGGCGCGGGCCGCGACGACGGCATCCCGGGCATCCTTGCGGGAGGCCTTCGCCGCGTTCGCCAGGAACACGCCCTCGGCGGTCGAGACCTCGTAGACACGACCGGACTCGCTGCGCGGGAACTTGCCCCCGATGTAGAGCTTGTAGGTCTTCGGAACGGCGAGGCGGGTCATTTGGACGCTCCCTTGGTTGGCGCGGCCGAGGGGGATGCCCAGCCGGAGGACTCGAGATACGCGGCAAGGCCATGGCGACCGCCCTCGCGGCCGTAGCCGGACTCCTTGTAGCCGCCGAATGGGCTGGCCGGGTCGAACTTGTTGAAGGTGTTGATCCAGACCACGCCGGCGCGGAGCCGGTCGGCCACGCCGAGCACCCGGCTGCCGTTCGAGCTCCAGATGCCGGCCGAGAGGCCGTACGGCGTGTTGTTCGCCTTCGCGATCGCCTCGGCCGGAGTGCGGAAGCTCAGAACACTGAGCACCGGTCCGAAGACCTCCTCCCGGGCGATGCGATGACTCGTCGCCACATTGGTGAAGATGGTCGGTGCGAACCAGAAGCCGTTCGTGGGGATCTCGCAGTCGGCGGTCCAGCGCTCGGCACCCTCCTGCTCGCCGATGTCGGAGAGCTCGCGGATGCGGTCGAGCTGGGCACGGGAGTTGATCGCCCCGATGTCCGTGTTCTTGTCGAGCGGATCGCCGAGGCGCAGCGTGGAGATGCGGGCCTTCAGCCGGTCGACGACCTCGTCCTTCACGTTCTCCTGCACGAGCAGGCGCGATCCGGCGCAGCAGACGTGACCCTGGTTGAAGAAGATGCCGTTGACGATGCCTTCGATGGCCTGGTCCATCGGGGCGTCGTCGAACACGATGTTCGCGGCCTTTCCCCCGAGTTCCAGCGTGAGCTTCTTGCCCGAACCTGCCGTGGAGCGGGCGATCGCACGCCCGACCGCGGTCGAGCCGGTGAAGGCGACCTTGTTCACGTCGGGGTGGTTGACCAGCAGCGAGCCGGTGTCCCCGGCTCCGGTGATGATGTTCACCACGCCAGCGGGCAGGTCGGCCTGCTGCAGGATCTCGGCGAAGATGAGTGCCGTGAGCGGCGTGGTCTCGGCCGGCTTGATCACGACGGTGTTGCCGGCGGCGAGAGCCGGGGCGATCTTCCAGGCGAGCATCAGCAGGGGGAAGTTCCAGGGGATCACCTGCGCGGCGACGCCCAGCGAGCGCGGGTTCGGCCCGAGTCCGGCATAGTCGAGCTTGTCGGCCCAGCCCGCGTAGTAGAAGAACCACGCGGCGACGAGAGGGACGTCGACATCCCGCGACTCCGTGATCGGCTTGCCGTTGTCGAGGCTTTCGGCGACGGCGAGTTCGCGGGCTCGCTCCTGCACCAGGCGGGCGATGCGGAACAGGTACTTGCCGCGATCCGCTCCGGAGAGCTTCGACCAGGTGCGGCCGTACGCGCGGCGGGCGGCGACGACGGCGCGGTCGACGTCCGAGGCATCCGCCGTGGCGATCGTGGCGATCTTCTTCTCGGTGGCCGGGGAGATGGTCGCAAACGACTCCCCATGCCCGTCGGAGAATTCTCCATCGATGAAGAGGCCGTAGCTCTCGCGGAGGTTGAGGATCGCCGTGGACTCGGGGGCCGGAGCGTAGTCGAGGAAGCGGTTGGTTTCGGTCATTGTGGTCAGTCCACCGTTACGTAGTCGGGGCCGCTGTAGCGGCCGGTATGGAGTTTCTGACGCTGCAGCAACACGTCATTGAGCAGGCTCGATGCCCCGAACCGGAAGAGGTGCGGCTGCAGCCACTCCTCCCCGACCGTCTCGGCCACCGCCACGAGGTATTTGATCGCGTCCTTGGAGGTGCGGATGCCGCCGGCCGGCTTCACACCGATCCGCTCGCCGGTGAGGCGGTGCCAGTCGTTCACCACCTGCAGCATGAGCAGCGTGACCGGAAGGGTCGCGGCGGGGGCCACCTTGCCGGTTGACGTCTTGATGAAGTCCGCTCCGGCGAGGATCGCGAGCCAGGACGCCCGGCGCACATTGTCGTACGTGGTGAGCTCCCCGGTCTCGAGAATCACCTTGAGGTGGGCGAAGCTGCCGTCCGCGCGGCGGCAGGCCTCCTTCACGGCGACGATCTGGTCGAAGACCTCTCCGTAGCGGCCGGAGAGGAAGGCACCGCGGTCGATGACCATGTCGATCTCGTCCGCGCCGAAGCGCATCGCGTCCTTCGTGTCGGCGATCTTCACCGGAAGACAGGCGCGTCCACTGGGGAAGGCGGTGGCAACGGCGGCGACGTGGATTCCCGACTCGCCCCCGGCGGCTCCGAGCGCCTCCACCGCATACGGCACCATGTCGCCGTAGACGCAGACCGCGGCGACGCGCGGCGCCGTCATGTCCGAGGGATCGGGGATCATCGCCTTCGCGACGAGCGACCGCACCTTGCCGGGGGTGTCAGAGCCTTCGAGCGTCGTGAGGTCGATGAGGGAGATGATCCTGTCGAGGGCCCAGGCCTTGGATGTGGTCTTGATCGAGCGGGTGCCGAGCGAGGCGGCGCGGGCTTCGAGGCCGACGGCATCCACGCCCGGGAGCCCCTCGAGATGCAGCCGGAGGCTCGTCTCGGTGAGGTCGCCGCCGATGAGCCGGGTGGCTCGCTCGGCCGGGGCCAGATGTTCCGGCGCCACCGAGGTCGCCTGTTGGATGGTCACGGTGTGTCGCTCCTTCGTTCGTGCGGGTTCATGAATGGCTCTCCAGCACCGCGCCGGCCGTCGCCTCGTCGGTGACGAAGACGGTGCAGAGCGAGCTGCCGACCACCGCCCGTGCGATGGCATGCTTGGCGGCCCCCGCGATGACGGCGATGCTGATCTCGGCGGCGCGCAACTGCTCGAGCGAGATGCCGACGGTGCGGTCGTCGAGCCCGGGGTCGACGATGTTGCCGTCGGCGTCGATGTATCGGCCGACGACATCGCCGACCGCACCTCGGCGCACGAGCTCCGCCACGTCATCCGCGCTGAGGTAGCCGCTGTCGACGAGCACGGAGCTCTCGTCAGCGACTCCCGCGCTGTAGAGGTAGACGGATGCCGAGGCCGCGAGTTGCAGTACCCCCGCAACGGTCCGGTCGGCTTCGATCGCCAACCGGGTCTCCCGCCGCTCGAGAATGGCGGGACTCGGCAGCAGGGTGGCGTGACCGCCACCCGCCCGGGCGATCGCGACCGCCGTGGAGGCGGCGGTGCCGGCGCGACGGTTGAGGCTCACACCGCCGTTGATCTGGACGACATCGACACCACGGGCCCAGCCGACCGGGAGTTGCGCCGCGATGTCGTCGACGGTTCGTCCCCAGCTCACCCCGAGCGTCCCTGGCACCGGCCGGAGGGCGCGGAGGTAATCGGCGGCGGCCTCGGCAACGCGTTCGCGCACGACCGAGCCGTCGGAGGGAGCGGGGATGACGATGGCGTCGCGAAGCCCGAAGCGCTCGCGCAGGTCACGTTCGAGCGGAAGGCGCCTCGCCCGGGGGTGCACGATCTCGATGCGCACGATGCCGAGGTCGCGGGCCTGGTTGAGCAGCCTGCCGACCTTCCAGCGGGTGAGTCCGAGGAGCGACCCGATCTCGTCCTGGGTCTTGTTGTCTTCGTAGTACAGCTCCGCGGCGCGCACGGAGAGCAGTTCGTCCGTGACCGCCATTTCGCCTCCCCTCAGGCCAAGGGTAGATGCCTCACCGATCCGGGTGCAACATCTGCGCACCCCATGCGCAGATGAGCACGCCGTCGGCCGCGGATGCGCAGACGAGCAGGCTCAGGATGCCGGTGGGCGTCGTGCCCGGGACGCGTCGTCCCCGTCGCCGCGGGAATTGCGCACCTCGGCCCAGTCGACCGGATGACCGCGCAGCAGTTCGACGAGCCCGTCGAGGGTGGTCTCCCACTCCCGCCGCATCCCGCTGGCGAACGCGGCATGGAAGCCGAGTCGGATCCGCAGGGCGAGTGCGGTGGACGTCTCGCGCGGACCGCCCTCGATCTCGGCCAGTTCGAATTCGAACCGCCGACCGTCGTCGGCACGCATCCACAGGCTGCTCGGGCGTTCGGCGCGCAGGACCTCCAAGGAGATCGGCGCATCGCCATTGCCGGGAGCGAGCTTTCGCAGATGACCGCCATCCGGGTCGGCTCGCACCTCGCCGAGCCAGCCGGCCAGCAACACCGGGTCGACCAGCGCATCCCAGACGATGACCCGTGGCAGGCCGATCATCCGCTCGAAGACGAGGTCGGCGACAGGCACGGCAGCAACTCTACGCCGGAGGTCGTCCAATAGGCTGGAGCCATGACGACGAAGAGGCCCCACACCGATTCGATCGCCGACGGACCTCCGCGGCCCAGAGCCCTGCGCGTCGCCGACATCGTGGTGGGCGTCACCCTCGCGCTGGTCGGACTGCTGCTCGGGTTGATCCTGCTCGCGGTGCTGGTGGATGCCTATTTCATCCAGCCCTACAACGCGATCGTCAAGGTGCTCATCGTGCTCGGCTGGTTCGCCGGCTCGGCGCTCTTCATCCTCTTCGCCACGCGCAAACGCCTGTCGTTCTATTGGCCGTTCCTGGGCATCGTCGCGATGTTCGCGTTCTTCTATCTGCTCGCATTCATCGAAGGACAGGTCACCTCGTGAGTTCCCAGTACGCGCTCGCCGTCGACGTCGGCGGAACCAAGGTCGAGGCCGCCCTCGTCGATCCGCGGGGCGTCGTGCTCGCCGGCAGCCGCTTCCGCGCGCCCACCGGACCGGAACGCGACTCCGAGGGTCTCGCGACCTCCGTCGACGAGGTCGTGGCCCTCGCCTCGGCCGCACTTCCCACCGGCTCGACGCTCATCGGCGCCGGTATCGGGGCCGCCGGTCCGGTCAACGAGGTGGGGGGACGGGTCTCCCCGCTCAACCTGGGGGCCTGGCGCGAATATCCGCTGCGTGACCAGGTGGCGGCCGCGCTGCCCGAGATCCCCGTGGTGCTTCGCATGGACGGAATCTGCATCGCCCTCGCCGAACACTGGGTCGGTGCCGGCCGCGGCTACGACAATGTCATGGGCATGATCGTCTCCACGGGCATCGGAGGAGGCCTCATCCTGCACGGCAACACCGTCTCCGGTCCCACCGGCAACGCCGGGCACATCGGGCACGTCGAGGTCGCCGGCTTCGACGATCCCTGCCTGTGCGGCGGCATCGGCTGCGTCGAGGCCATCGCCTCCGGGCCGAAGACGGTCGCCTGGGCGCGGCGTCAGGGCTGGGCCGGCAACACGGGCGAGGATCTCGGTGAGAGCTTCCGTGCGGGTGACCCCATCGCGGCGGCGGCGATCGAGCGATCCGGCCGGGCGATCGGGCAGGCCATCGCCTCCGCCACCTCCCTCGTCGACCTCGAGATCGTGGCGATCGGCGGGGGCTTCTCGCAGGTCACCCCGGTGCTGTTCGACCACATGCGCACCGCGATCGCCACGCGCTGGCAGTTCGGCTTCGTCACCAAGGTGAAGGTCGTGCCGTCCGGCCTGTCAAGTGACGGGCCGCTCATCGGCGCCGCGGCGCTCGTTCACCGCTCAGAGGTCGTCGCCTGAGGCTTCGACGCTACGGGCGCGGGCCGATGGGCGTCATGCGGGCTGGCACGCCGAGCAGTTCGCGTACCCGAGCCTCATCGAGGATGATCTGGGCGACGAGTTCCCGCACACCGGGGAACTTCTCCATTCCCCGGATGTAGTCGACGAAGGACACCTCGACGGTCTTCCCATAGAGATCGAGGTCCACATCGAGGAGGTAGGCCTCGACCTGCTTGTCGCGCACGCCGGCGAAGGTGGGGTTGTTACCGATCGAGACGGCCGCGGGAATCGTGCGCCCGTCGACGGTCGCATAGGCGGCGTAGACCCCGTCCGCGGGGATGTACCCCTCGACATCCTGCGCCAGATTGGCCGTCGGATAGCCGAGTTCGCGCCCCCGGTGCTCACCCGGAACGACGATCGCGCGCACCGACGGCAGGCGGCCGAGCAGCGTGGCCGCCTCGCGGACCCGCCCAGCGGAGAGCAGATCTCGAATCCAGGAAGAGGAAATCACCCTGTCCCCGGTGGGCCTGACCGCCTCGATCAGGCGCATCTCGAAGCCGTATTCGGCGCCGAGCCGCACCAGCAGGTCGACGGTTCCGAGCCCCTGCCGGCCGAAGCGAAAGTCTTCACCGACGAAGACGAGCCTGGCGTGCAGCACGTCGACGAGCACATGCTTCACGAAGTCCTCCGGCTCCTGCAGGCTGAACTCCCGCGTGAACTGGATCACCACCATGGCATCGATGCCGGTGGTCTCGAGCACGCCGCGCTTCTGTTCATTGCTCGTGAGGCTCTCCGGGCACAGCTCCGGCTCGAGCAGGGCGAGCGGATGCCGGTCGAAGGTGAGCACGGTGGAGACGAGGCCGTCGGCCTCCGCTTCGCTGCGCAACCGCTCGATCACGCTGCGATGGCCGGCATGGACGCCGTCGAACTTGCCGATGGTCACGGCGGACGGACCGAAATCGACCGGCACCTCGGCGAGCGAGGGGTAGAAGATCATTGCCTGCCGGTCTCCGCAGCGGAACCCTCGAGCGCCACGGCGGCGGCGGGGCGGCGGCCTCGGAGGTAGAGCAGTCCGAGCACCGGGAGCACGAGTGGAATCAGCAGGTAGCCCATGCCGAACGCTGACCACACCGTGGACTCGCGCCCGAACGGGTTGATGCTGTGCAGCCCGAGCAGGCCGGGAGCGACCAGGCTGAGCGTTCCGATCACGAGCACCCCGACAAGTTCGAAGCTGATCGTGATGCGCGCGACCCGGTACCAGACTGCTCCCGGGGCGATCAGCGCCACGGTTGCCACGATGTAGACCACGCCAGCCAGCGCGGACAACGAGAAGGCCAGCGGTGCCTCACCGAAGCGATCGATGATCTGGAAGATGGAGCGTCCGGATGCGGCAATGGCGAGGATGGCGTACACGGCGACGAGCACGCGTCCGACGCCGATGGCGCGCGGGGAGGAGTTGGCATTCATTTACCCAAGATTAGGCCATGGCGAGCACCCAGATTTGATACATCCGGTAGACCATCACCGCGACGGCCAGGCAGGCCACCCCCAGGACGACGGTGCTCCAGCGATTCCGGTCGAGCAGCGCCCAGAACGCGGCCAGCGGCAGCATCACGAGAGCCGAGATCAGGTAGATGTAGAACTCGGCAAGGCTGCCAAGCGGCGGGTTGCCGGCGAACGGCGCCACGATGGCCACGACGAGCTGCGCCACCAGCAGCAGTTCGACCACAAGGGCGGAACCCATCGTGTAGTCGTTCGGCTTCCGGCCGGCCAGGCCGAGCACCAGGCAGAGCAATCCGGCCACGATCGCGACCCCGACCTGCAGCCAGGTGAACCATTCGATCATTGGAGTTCCTCAGTCCGGGTGTCGGGGGCGAAATTCACAATCGGCTTCGCGATGCCATTCGAAAAGTCGAGCAGACCGACGAGTCTGCCGTCCGGCGAGATCGCCGCCACGGGGCCGGGCGGACCCTCGGGGCGGTCGGCCACGAGCCGCTTGCCGTGGCCGAGGTCCACCGGTTGGTCGGCGTCGAGCGCGAACACGGGGAACAGTTCGCTGGCGACGGCTGCCGGGGTCAGCAGGGAGGCTGCGACGTCGAGCGACTCGAGTTCCGCGGCATCCGCGACGCTGAAGGGACCGATCATGGTCCGCCGGAGCGCGGTGAGGTGACCGCCGACCCCGAGCGCGGCGCCGAGGTCGCGGGCGATCGCGCGGATGTAGGTGCCAGAGGTGCAGCGCACCCGAACGTCGAGGTCGAGGAATGCCTCGCCGCCGTCGGTGGCGCCGCGACGTTCACCGAGCACCTCGAGCGCCGAGACCGTCACGCGCCGGGCGGCGAGCTCCACGGTCTCCCCCGCCCGCGCGAGGGTATACGCGCGCTGGCCGTCAACGCGGATGGCGCTCACGCTACTCGGCACCTGGCTGATCTCGCCGGTGAGCGGTGCGAGCGCGGCGACGATCGCCGCGTCATCGAGTCCCGCGACCAGACCGGGTTCGGCGACGCCGAGCGTCTGCCCCTCGGCGTCGTCGGTCGTCGTGGCGGAGCCGAGCCGGATGGTGGCGAAGTACTCCTTGTCGAGGCCGACCAGGTACGTGAGCAGCCTCGTTGAGTTGTTGATGCCGAGCACGAGGAGGCCGGTGGCCATCGGGTCGAGGGTGCCGGCGTGGCCGACCTTGCGGGTGCCGGCGCGCTTGCGGGTGCGGGCCACCACATCGTGGCTGGTGATGCCGGCCGGCTTGTCGACGAGCAGGATGCCGCTGCGGCCGTGTGCGCCGGTCATCCGGCGTCTCCGGCCGCAGTCGGCCGCGTCTCTGCCCGGAATCGCATGGGGGCGGGCCCTTCGGTCAGGGCGGTCGCGGGCAGCTCGCGCGCTCCGGCATCGCGGTCGAAGTCATCCGTCATCCGCAGCCCGATCATCGTAGTGACCAGCATGCCATCCGGGAGGAAGTTTCGGCGATTCGGCGGCGGTCGTCCCCGGTTCGCGGCGTTCGACCAGCGGTCGTCGACGCGAACTCTTCGCGGCTAGGCTTTCGGGCATGAGGGTAGCGGTCATCGGTTCCGGCGCGATCGGCGGCACCATCGCCGCGCTGATCGCCCGGGCGGGGCATGAGGTTCAGGTGACAGCGCGCGGCGAACAGCTCGCCGCGATCCGCCGCTCCGGGCTGCACCTCACCGGCAGCTGGGGCGACTTCACCGTCCTGGTCGATGCCGTCGAATCGCTCACCGAGCCGCCAGAACTGGCCTTCCTCACCACCAAGGCCCAGGATGCCGAGGCCGCCCTGCGCGCGAACGCCGCAATGCTTGTCGGCATCCCGGTCGTCGTGGTGCAGAACGGACTGGAATCGCTGGTCACCGCCGCTCGAGCCGCGCCACGATCCGATTCCGTCGGCGGGATCGCTCTCTACGCCGCGTCCTTCCTCTCCCCCGGCACCATCACCGTCACCACCGCCGGTCCCACGTTCCTCGGCGGGTCGGTGCTGCCTGCCTTCTACGCGTCGAAGGTGCTCGGCGCCGTGATGCCGGTGCAGCTCACCGACAACTTCGAGGGCGCCCAGTGGACGAAGCTCATCGTCAACCACGTGAACGCGCTTCCGGCGATCACCGGGCTGAGCGTGCAGGAGGTGATCGGCGATCGTCGCCTGCGGCGCATCATGACCGAGAGCATGCGCGAGGCCGTTCGCGTTGCCCGGGCCGGCGGAATCGAGTTCGCCCCGCTTCAGGGCCTCTCCGACCGGCTGTTGACCGCGCTTGAGCGGCTTCCGTTGTGGGTCGGAGAGCTTCTCCCGCTGTTCATGCGGCGGCGGATGGGATCGCGGCCCAATCCGGGATCGACGCTTCAGAGCATCCGTCGCGGCCAGCCCACCGAGATCGACTTCCTCAACGGCGCCGTGGTGCGCCGGGGTGCCGACGCCGGGGTGCCGACGCCGGTGAACGAGGAGCTCGTGAACCTGGTGCACGAGGTGGAACGGACGGGAGAGTTCTTCACCCCCGCCGATGTCGTCATCGCCATCGACCGAAACAGCCCGCTCACGCGCCCCTGACGCCCGGCGTCAGCAGGAGTCGGCGTGGACTCGCCGCGGATGCTCGAAGTCGCGATTGTCGATGATGGCGGACGCCGCCGCGCGCGGTTTCGCCTCGGCCAGGTAGAGCTCCTGGCCGCCACGGTAGCGTTGCGCGTCCTCGATGGGGCCGTCACGATCGATCATGCGTTGCTCGGCGATCTCGCGCGGCACGTCGATCCACACCGTGAAGTTCCACAGCCCCGCGAGCTCGGGACGGAGCAGGAAGACACCGTCCACGATGAGGATGGCGTCCTGCGGACCGGTGCGCCACTTTGCCGGAATCGCGGCGTCGCGCCTGTGGTCGAAGGCGGCGGTGACGAACGCCGTGCTGCCGCCGAGCCGGAACGGCTCGAGCAGCACGCGGCGGAAGGTGCTGTAGTCGAACGAGTCGCGATAGTAGCCTTCGGGGGAATCGGCCCCCCGGGCGTGCCGTTCCGCGCGCGACCGGTGGAAGTCGTCGAGCGATGCCCGGAACACCGAGCGCCCGGTGGCGACGAGAGTCGTCGCGAGGTCATCGGCGAAGTGCGTCGTGCCCGCGCCATCGATGCCGTCGATCGCGACCACGACCCGGCCGCTGCCGTACAGGGTCACGATCTCGGAGGCGAGTGCGTCGAGAACGTCCTTCTTGTCGGGCTGCCATCTGGCCATTTCCCCAGACTACGCTGGCGGCGCGCACCTTAGAGTTGAACGGTGAGCATCGCAGAGCCCGTCAACGCGTGGTTCCGGGCGAACGGCCGGGACCTGCCGTGGCGGCGAACCGGGTTCAGCGCCTGGGGAACGCTCGTCAGCGAGATCATGCTGCAGCAGACACCGGTGGTGCGGGTGATCCCGCGGCTCGAGGAATGGCTTGATCGCTGGCCAACTCCGGCGGCCCTCGCGTCGGTGCCGTCCGGGGAGGCGGTGCGCGCCTGGAACCGCCTCGGCTACCCGCGACGCGCCCTCCACCTGCACGCCGCCGCCGTGGCGATCACCGAGCGGCACGGCGGCGTCGTCCCGGAGGATGTCGATGCGCTGCTCGAGCTTCCGGGCATCGGCGACTACACCGCGCGGGCGGTCGCCGTCTTCGCCTACGGCCGGCGGCATCCGGTGGTCGATACGAACGTGCGACGGGTGGTCGCCCGGGCGATCGACGGCCAGGGCGAGCCGGGGCCGCCGTCGACTCGGCGGGACCTCGCGGCAATGGAGGCCCTGCTGCCGGCGGACCTCGGCGAGGCGCGTGCGTTCAACGCGGGCGCCATGGAGCTCGGGGCGATCGTCTGCACCGCCCGGGCTCCGCGCTGCGAGGCCTGCCCGGTCGCCGCTCTCTGCGCCTGGCGGGCGGCTGGCTATCCGGAATACCTCGGGGCGCGCAAGGCCGTGCAAAATAAATTCGAGGGCTCCGACCGCCAGGTGCGCGGCCTCATCCTCGCCGAGCTGCGGGCCTCAGACGTGCCGGTGACGGCCGTGGAGCTCGACGCCGTGTGGGCGGATGACGCGCAGCGCACGCGCGCCCTGGCCGGCCTGCTCGCCGACGGCCTTCTCGTCGGCTCGGCGGCCGACGGGTACGAACTGCCGAACTGACGGCTCGGCTCGCCGCGCGACGCCGTGGCGTCGGGTGTGCTGAGGCTACTCGTCGTCCTCGGGGATCACGCGCGGCTTGACGTACGGGTCCTCGTCGCCGGCATAGCTGGCGCTGCTGCGCAACCCGCCGATCTCGGAGTCCCGGCTCGCGGCCTCGGCGAGAAGGGCCTCGATATGCTTCGCGTTCTCCGGAACGGCGTCGGCGATGAACTCCAGCGATGGGGTGAGCCGCGCCGTGATGTTCTTGCCGACCTCGCTGCGGAGCATGCCGGTGGCCGACTTGAGGGCGGCGGCCGAATCGGTGCGCTCCTCATCGGTGCCGTAGACCGTGTAGAAGATCGACGCGTGCTGCAGGTCGCCGGTCACCTTCACGTCGGTGATCGTGACGAAGCCGAGGCGCGGGTCCTTGAGACCGCGCTCGAGGGCCTTTGCGACGATCACCTTGATGCGGTCCGCCATCTTGGCGGCGCGAGCGGGGTCGGCCATAATCCTTGTCCTTTTCCTTGCGTTTGCTGCTGGAGGCCACCGGAGGAGGAGGCCAGGTAACGAGGCGTGCGGAGCCTGCGGGGCTCCGCCTCTGTCCTGGTCGCCTCCTCCCGGGGCCGGTCGCGAACTAGACGCGCACCTTTTCCTTCATCTCGATCGTCTCGATCTCGTCGCCGATCTGGATGTCGTTGAACTTGCCGAGACCGATGCCGGCCTCGAAGTCCGTGCGCACCTCGGTGACATCATCCTTGAACCGACGCAGCGACTCGATGGCCAGGCTGTCGCCGACCACGACGCCGTCGCGGATGACTCGAGCCTTGGCGTTCCGAGTGATCGTTCCGGAGCGGACGATGACACCAGCGACGTTCCCGAACTTGGAGGAACGGAAGATCTCGCGGATCTCGGCGACGCCGGACTGCACCTCTTCGAACTCGGGCTTGAGCATTCCCTTGAGGGCGTTCTCCACGTCCTCGAGGGCCGCGTAGATGACCGAGTAGAAACGCACGTCGACACCCTCGCGGGCGGAACGCTGGCGGGCCTTCGTGTCGGGGCGCACGTTGAACCCGATGATGATCGCGTTGTCGATCGTCGCCAGGTTGACGTCGCTCTCGGTGATCGCACCCACACCGCGGTGGATGATGCGCAGCTGCACGCTGTCGTCCACCTCGATCTTGAGCAACGACTCCTCGAGCGCCTCGACGGCACCGGAGACGTCGCCCTTGATGATGAGGTTGAGCGACTCCACCTTGCCGTCTTCGAGGGCCTTGGTGAAGTCCTCAAGACTGATGCGCTTGCGGCTGCGGGCGAGCAGGGCGTTGCGCTCCGCTGCCTCGCGCTTCTCGGCGATCTGGCGGGCGGTGCGGTCATCGTCGGTGACGAGGAACGTGTCGCCGGCGCGGGGCACGGACGTGAGCCCGAGCACCGAGACGGGACGGGCGGGAGTTGCGAACGCGACCGCCGTTCCGTTCTCGTCGAACATCGCCCGAACTCGGCCGTAGGCCGTTCCGGCGACGATCGCGTCTCCGATCTCGAGCGTTCCCGACTGGATGAGCACGGTCGCGACCGCACCGCGTCCCTTGTCGAGCTTGGCCTCGATCGCGACACCGCGGGCGTCCTTGTTCGGGTTGGCGCGCATGTCGAGTCCGGCGTCCGCGGTGAGCAGCACCGCCTCGAGAAGCGCGGGGATGCCGATCTTGTTCAGAGCCGAGACGTCGATGAACATCGTGTCCCCGCCGTACTCCTCCGCGACGAGACCGAACTCGGTGAGCTGCTGGCGCACCTTGGCGGGGTTCGCCCCCTCCTTGTCGATCTTGTTGACCGCGACAACGATCGGCACGCCGGCCGCCTGCGCGTGGTTGAGCGCCTCGATGGTCTGCGGCATGATGCCGTCGTCCGCCGCGACCACGAGGATCGCGATGTCGGTGACCTGCGCACCTCGAGCACGCATCGCGGTGAACGCCTCGTGACCCGGTGTGTCGATGAAGGTGATGGCACGTTCGATGCCCTCGTGCTCCGTGACGACCTGGTAGGCACCGATGTGCTGGGTGATTCCACCAGCCTCACCGGCGACGACGTTCGCGTTGCGGATCGCGTCGAGGAGGCGCGTCTTTCCGTGGTCGACGTGACCCATGACGGTGACCACCGGAGGACGGGCCTCGAGGTCATCGTCGGTCTCCTCCTCGAGCTCGAGGTCGAGGTCGATGTCGAAGCCGCTGAGCAGCTCGCGATCCTCGTCCTCCGGGGAGACCATCTCGATCTTGAAACCGAGCTCCTGGCCGAGGATGTCGAAGGTCGCCTCGTCGAGGGACTCCGTCGCCGTGGCCATCTGTCCCAGGTGGAACAGCACGGTGACCAGGTTGCCGGGGCTCGTGTCGATCTTGTCGGCGAAGTCGGTGATCGACGCGCCGCGACGAAGACGGATGGATGTCTTACCGTCTCCACGGGGAACGCTGACACCACCGAGCGACGGCGCTTCGCGAAGCTCGAATTCTGCTCTCTTCGTGCGCTTCGACTTGCGAGCCTTGCTCTTTCCGCCGCCGCGACCGAACGCACCAGCGGTTCCACCGCCGGGTCCACGACCTCGACCGCCGCCGCCCGCCGGGCGGTTCGGGCCGAAGTTCGATCCGGGAGCTCCCGCGGGAGCGCCTCCGGGGCGGAATCCGCCTGCACCGGCTGGACGTGCTCCGCCGGCGCCGCCGGGACGGAAGCCGCCCGCACCGGCTGGGCGCTGTCCGAATCCTCCGGGGCGCTGAGCTGGCTGTCCGGGTCCGCCGGGGCGGGGGGCGCCGGGACGGGGTGCGGCCGGACGCGGGATGCCCGTCGACGAAGCCGCCGGATGGGTGTTCATGCCCTGCGTGCTCGCGTATGGGTTGTTTCCGGGCCGCGGAGCACCGGGGCGCGGAGCTCCGGGGCGCTGCATTCCCTGGGCGCTGGCGAACGGGTTGTTTCCCGGTCGGGCGGACGTGGGACGCGGGATGCCCGCGCCCTCGGTCGGGGTTCCGCCCGGCGCTGCGGGGGTCGCCGCTTCGGGGGTCGGCGCTGCGGGGGTGGCCGCTGCGGGGGTGGCCGCTGCGGGGGGCGCCGGAGCAGGGGTGGCCGGGGCCGCCGGTGCCGCCGGGGCGGCAGCGGGCGCCGGGCTGGCAACCGCCGCGGGAGCCTCGGCGATGGGCGCCGGGCGCGGTGCAGCGGGTACTGCCGGTGCGGCCGGTGCGGCCGGTGCGGCTACCTTCTCCGGTGCCTTGATGCCGTCGGCGGCGAGTGCCGCGCGAAGCTTCCGGGCGACGGGTGGCTCGATGCTCGAGGACGGTCCCTTGACGAACTCGCCCATTTCCTTGAGTTTCTCAAGGGCCTTCTTGCTGTCAATGCCGAGTTCTGCTGCGATCTCGTGCACGCGTGGTTTTGCCACAATTCTCCTTCTCGGGCCAACTCCCCGATGAGGAAGGAGGCCTTAGTTTTGGACTCTCATTTCGCGCCACTCATTAGAGGGTGCTCATTATTTCGTGCTCATTAGTTGGTCACTATGCCGTTCAGCCTGTTCTTAGAGGAACCGTGTGTGACGGTTCCGACTGGAGGTGTTGGTGGTGTCTGCTCGTGCAATTGCTGCCCAAGCGCGCTCACGTCGAGTGCGTCATCCGCCCGCAACGCACGACCGAAGGCCTTGCGTTTGAGGGAAGTTTCGACGCACTCGGGCGTGGAATGCACCCAGGCGCCCCGGCCGGGAAGCGACGCGGAGTGATCCACGACGGCCTTGCCGCTGACCTCGACGACCCTCACGAGGAGGGCTCTGTCGGTGCGCTGGCGGCAGCCAAGGCAAGTTCTTACAGGTGTCATCTTATCCCCTACGGCAACGGTTGGGCATGCCGGGGTATTCCTCCGGTTGGAATGACCGGTGGATCTGCACTCCGGACGGGCCGATCTTCCCGGGAAGGACTTCAGTCCTGGTCGAGGATCGAATCGGGCTGGATGTCGATGCGGGCGCCGGTGAGCTTGGCCGCGAGACGGGCGTTCTGGCCCTCCTTGCCGATGGCCAGGGAGAGCTGGTAGTCGGGAACGAGCGCCCGCACGGCCTTGGTGGACGCATCGATCACATACGACGAGGTGACCTTCGCCGGCGAGAGGGCGTTCGCGACGAACGCCGCGAGGTCCTCGTTGTAGTCGACGATGTCGATCTTTTCGTTGTTGAGCTCCGCGGTCACCGCGCGAACCCGCTGGCCGAGTTCGCCGATGCAGGCACCCTTGGCGTTGACGCCTGGCTCGTTGGCCTTCACCGCGATCTTGGTGCGGTGACCCGCCTCGCGGGCGAGCGAGACGATCTCCACGACGCCGCTGGCGATCTCCGGAACCTCGAGGGCGAAGAGCTTGCGCACGAGCGATGGATGCGTGCGCGAGACGGTGATCTGCGGGCCCTTGAGACCCTTGCTCACGCTCGTGACGTAGACGCGGATGCGCGAGCCGTGCGCATAGACCTCGCCTGGAACCTGCTCCTCGGGAGGAAGGATCGCCTCGATGGTGCCGAGGTCGACGTGGATCATGCGCGGGTTCGGGCCCTGCTGGATCACGCCGGCGACGATGTCGCCCTCGCGGCCCTTGAACTCGCCGAGTACCTTGTCGTCGCCGATGTCACGCAGCCGCTGGTTGATGACCTGCTTTGCCGCGAATGCGCCGATGCGACCGAAGTCCTCCGGCACATCCTCGGCCTCGCCGATGACCTCGCCCTCCTCGTTCAACTCCGGAACGAAGATGCTCACGTGCCCGGTCTTGCGGTCGAGCACCACGCGAACGTCCGGGTTGCCGTCCTTCGGCTCCGGCTTGGCGTCGGGTGACTCGGTGTGCTTGAGGTAGGCCGTGAGGATGGCCTGCTCGATAATCACGACGAGTTCGTCGAACGGGATTTCGCGTTCGCGCTCCATGAGGCGCAGCACGCTCAGGTCGATGTCCACTGAGGGGCCTCCACTATTCAGATTGTGTCTCGACCGCTGCAGTCGCGCGGAAGAAGTCTGTGTCTAAGTTAGCAGCCCGCCCGCTCACGCGAGCGCGCCAACGGCCTCCACGACGTCTCCGATGGCGACCGGGGTCTTCACGCCGGTGCGGCGGTCCCACAGCTCGACCATGCCATCCGCGAAGCCCTTGCCGACGATAACGATGAGCGGCACGCCGATGAGCTCGGCATCGCCGAACTTGACGCCGGGCGAGACCTTCGGGCGCTCGTCCACGAGCACGTCATAGCCGATCCTCTCGAACTCGTTCGCGAGCGACACCGCGGCATCGAGCACTTCGACCTCCTTGGTCGCGGCGACGACGTGGAGGTCGAAGGGCGAGACATTGCGGGGCCAGATCAGGCCGCGCTCGTCGTTGTTCGCCTCCGCGATCACGGCGAGGATGCGCGTGACCCCGATGCCGTAGGAGCCCATCGTCACGGTGACGAGCTTGCCGTTCGGGTCGAGCACCTTGAGCCCGAGCGCCTCCGCATACTTGCGACCAAGCTGGAAGACGTGCCCGATCTCCATCCCGCGCACGAGTTCGACCGGCCCAGAGCCATCCGGAGCGGGATCGCCCGCGAGCACCTCCGCGACCTCGATCACGCCGTCGGAGACGAAGTCGCGGCCGGCGACGAGGCCGAAGACATGCCGGCCGTGCTCGTTGGCTCCGGTGATCCAGCCAGAGCCCTCGGAGATCCGCGGGTCGGTGAGGAAGCGGATGCCGGTGGCCGTCAGGCGGTCGACGGTGGACGTGCCGAGCACGGGGCCGCCGGCCGTCCAGGGGCCGATGTACCCCTTGACGAGTGCCGGGTTCCTGGCGAAGTCGCCCTCGTTGGCCGCCTCGACGTCGGCCGGAGCGAACGCCACCTCGGCGCGCTTGAGGTCGACGTCGCGGTCGCCGGGCAGGCCGATGACCACGAGTTCGCGCGAACCGTCGAGCGCTGTCAACGCGAGCACGATGGTCTTGAGGGTGTCGGCGGCGGTCCAGTGACGGCCGTCCGGGCGCGGGTGCTTCTCGTTCGCCACGTCGACGAGCGTCTGGATGGTCGGGGTGTTCGGGGTGTCGAGCACCTCAGCCGGGGTGAGCTTCTCGAACGAGCGCGCCTCGGGAGCCGCGGTGCGGAAAGCCTCGACGTTGGCGGCATAGCCGCCATCGGAGCGCACGAAGGTGTCTTCGCCCACCGGGGTGGGGTGCAGGAATTCCTCGCTGCGCGATCCGCCCATCGCGCCGGCATCCGCCTGCACGATCACATACTCGAGGCCGAGGCGGTGGAAGATGCGCTCGTAGGCGTCGCGCTGCGTCTGGTAGGACTCGTCGAGCCCGGCATCGGTGTAGTCGAAGGAGTACGCGTCCTTCATGGTGAACTCCCGGCCGCGCAGCAGACCGGCCCGCGGACGAGCCTCGTCGCGGTACTTGTCCTGGATCTGGTAGATCGAGAGCGGGAGATCCTTGTAGCTGGAGTACAGGTCCTTCACGAGCAGCGTGAAGACCTCTTCGTGGGTCGGCGCGAGCAGATAGTCGGCGCCCTTGCGGTCCGTGAGCCGGAAGACACCGTCGCCGTACTCGGTCCACCGGCCGGTGACCTCGTAAGGCTCGCGCGGCAGGAGCCCCGGGAAGTGCACCTCCTGGGCGCCGGCGTTCTCCATCTCCTCGCGGATGATCTGCTCGATTCGGCGCTTGACCTTCAGGCCGAGCGGCAGCCACGCGAAGATCCCGGGGGCCTGGCGGCGGATGTAACCGGCGCGCACGAGGAGCCGGTGGCTCGTCACCTCGGCGTCGGACGGATCCTCGCGGAGGGTGCGGACAAAGAGCTGTGAGAGTCGTGTGGGCACTACGCCACTGTAGCCGCCAGTAGCGGGTGAAGAATTTTCGCCGATCGGCAATCCGCCGCAGACGGTGTCAGACCGTGAGGACCTCGGGCGATCCGACCGATCCCGGCGGCATCTCCGCGGCGAGACGGTTGGCCTCCTCGATGAGCGTCTGCACGATCTCCGACTCCGGAACCGTCTTGATGACCTCGCCCTTGACGAAGATCTGGCCGCGGCCGTTTCCGCTCGCGACACCGAGGTCGGCCTCACGGGCCTCGCCCGGTCCGTTCACGACGCAGCCCATCACGGCCACGCGCAGTGGCACGGTCATCTTCTCGAGGCCGGCGGTCACGTCGTTGGCCAGCTGATAGACATCCACCTGGGCTCGTCCGCAGCTCGGGCAGGAGACGATCTCGAGCTTGCGTTCGCGCAGATTGAGCGACTGCAGGATCTGCAGTCCCACCTTCACCTCTTCGGCCGGCGGCGCGGAGAGCGAGACCCGGATCGTGTCGCCGATGCCCTCGCCGAGCAGGATGCCGAACGCGGTCGCCGACTTGATGGTGCCCTGGAACGACGGTCCGGCCTCTGTCACACCGAGGTGCAGCGGCCAGTCGCCGCGCTCGGCGAGCAGGCGGTACGCCTTCACCATGATCACCGGGTCGTTGTGCTTGACCGAGATCTTGAAGTCGTGGAAGTCGTGCTCCTCGAACAGGCTCGCCTCCCAGACGGCGCTCTCGACGAGGGCTTCCGGGGTGGCCTTGCCGTACTTCTGCAGGATGCTCGGCTCGAGCGAGCCGGCGTTCACCCCGATGCGGATGCTCACTCCGGCCGCCTTCGCCGCCGCAGCGATCTTGCCGACCTGGTCGTCGAACTTGCGGATGTTGCCCGGGTTGACTCGCACGGCACCGACACCGGCGTCGATCGCGGTGAACACATAGCGAGGCTGGAAGTGGATGTCGGCGATCACCGGGATCTGGCTCTTCGCCGCGATGATGTGCAGCACGTCCGCGTCGTCCTGGTGCGGCACCGCGACGCGCACGATGTCGCATCCGGTGGCGGTGAGCTCGGCGATCTGCTGCAGCGTCGCATTGATGTTCGTGGTCTGTGTCGTGGTCATCGACTGCACGCTCACCTCGGCGTCGCCGCCGACCCTGACCTTGCCGACGGAGATCTGGCGGGTCTTTCGGCGCGGGGCCAAGACTGGACGGGCAAGGGGCATACCCAAATTGATTGCTGGCACCCGATAATTCTACGGCGCGGCCGAGGCGGACTCCTCAGGGCCGCCCAGCCAACGCCCAGCCGCCCTACTGCAGGGCGATCGGCTTGACGATGTCGGCGTAGATGAGCAGCACGCTCATCGCGCCGAGCACGAGCACGACTCCGAAGGTGACCGGCATCATTCGTGCGATGTCGACCGGTCCGGGATCGCGTCGCTTGAACAGCTTGGCGAATGCGCGACGCAGTCCCTCCCACAACGCGCCGGCGACATGCCCGCCGTCGAGCGGCAGCAGCGGCACCAGGTTGAAGACCAGCAGCGCGACGTTGAGCGAGGCGATGAGCCCGAGCAGGAACGAGAAGCGCTCGGCGAACGGCGACGACTGGCTGGCCGTGACCTCACCGGCGATGCGCCCGACTCCGACGACGCTCACCGGCCCGTTGGGATCGCGAGCCTGGGTGGAGAAGGCGGCCTTCGCCACATCGACGAGCCGCTGGGGAAGATTGAGGATCAGATGCACGTCGGCACCGATGTTGGCGCCGAGAGTCGGCAGCACGGCCGTGATGGGCTGCTGTTCGATGATGTAGGACGGGCCGATCCCGAGGAAGCCGACCTTCTCGGTGACGGGCGTGCCGTTCTTGTCCTTGACCGTGACGCCCCGGGTCGTGACAACGTCGCGCACGGTGAGAAGTGGTACGGCCGTGAGGTTCAGCGTCTTCCCGGCCCGCTCGACGACGATCGGCAGCTTCTTGCCGGCTGAGCCGCGGATGACCGTCGTCACCTCTGCCCAGGTCGGATTGTCCGTGGTTCCGATGCGACGGATCCGGTCACCGGGCTTCAGGCCGGCCAGGGAACCCGGTGACGTCGGATCGCTCGCGGTACAGGACTGGGAGCTGCTGTTCGCCGGAACGACACAGGCCGAGACGCTTCCGACGACGAGTTGTTGCGTTCCGAAGCCGGTGACGACCACCGCGAACAGCACGACCGCGATCACGAGGTTCATGAAAGGTCCGCCGAGCATGATGATCACGCGCTTGTAGATGGGGAGCTTGTAGAACACGCGGTGTTCGTCGCCCTCGGTGATCGAGTCGGCGCTCGCGCTGCGGGCGTCCTGCACGAGCGACTTGAAGAAACCGGTGCTCGCGCTGCGGGCGGTCTCGCCCTCCTTCGCTGGTGGGTACATGCCGGCCATCGAGATGTAGCCGCCGAGCGGAATGGCCTTGATGCCGTACTCCGTCTCGCCCTTCTTCCGCGAGAAGATCGTCGGTCCGAAGCCGATCATGTACTGCGCGACCTTCACCCCGAACAGCTTCGCCGGAACGAGGTGACCGATCTCGTGCAGCCCGATCGACAGGGCAACGCCAATGAGCACAATGACGATGCCGAGCACATAGAGCAGGACTGTTTCCACGGTGCACAGCGTATCCGCACCTGGCTGGGGACCACCGGTGCAGCTGCTTGAGATCAGCCATGACGAATAATGGACGGATGACCACCGAGCAGAACGACCTCGCCCCCGGGCAATTGCTCGGCGGCCGATTCCGCATCGACTCCGTGCTCGGCGTCGGCGGCAAGGCCACGGTCTACCGGGCAACCGATGTCGCGCTCGGCCGCGACGTCGCCCTCAAGGTATTCCGCTCCGAGCTCGCCGATGCCGACGACGTGCGGCGCCAACGCGATGAGATCCAGCTTCTGGCCACCCTGAACGCCCCGGGACTCGTGACGCTCTTCGACGCCGTCGCGGAGGGTGACGAGGGCAATCACGGTCGGGCGTTCCTGGTGCTCGAGTTCATCGACGGGGTCGACCTGCGCAGCCGGCTGCTCGACGGCATCCTTTCGCCCGAGCTCGTGGCCGGGATCGGGGCGGACGTCGCGGACGCCCTCGCCTACATCCACGCGCGGGGCGTCGTGCACCGCGACGTGAAGCCGGCGAACATCCTGCTGCCGCACGACGGGCACGGTCCGCGCGCGAAGCTCGCTGACTTCGGCATCGCGCGTCTCGTCGACGATGCCCGGCTGACCGACACCGGCATGGTGATCGGAACGGCGAGCTACCTCAGCCCGGAACAGGCACGCGGCACGAACATCGGCGCCGAGAGTGACGTGTACTCACTCGGGCTCGTGCTGCTGGAGTGCCTCACGGGCGAACGCGCCTTCCCCGGTTCGGCGCTCGAAGCGATGTCCGCGCGGCTCGCGCGCGATCCGCACATTCCGAGCGGCCTCGGCGACGACTGGAGCCGACTCCTCGCCGCGATGACCGCACGCGAGCCGGCGAACCGACCCGCTGCGGCGGAGGCGGCCGGGCTGCTTGGCGCCCTCGACGGCGCGCCTCCTCCTCCCCAGACGCTCACCACGCAGCTGCCACTTCCGCCGACACGACCGGCGCCGGAGGTGGCCGCGCCTGCGGCCACCCCGCTGGCGACGGAGGCCCTCGATCCCACGCACCTGATGCCGACGGAGCCCTCCGCGGACGCGCCAGCCGGTTCCGGCGTCACCACGACAGTGCTGCCCGTGCGAGCCGCGAACGCCGCCGCCCGGGCGCCCGGGCGGCCGGCTCGTCGAATCATGCTTGCCGGGGCCGCGGTGGCCGCCCTCCTGCTCGTCGTCGTTCTCGCCCTTTCGCTGTCCCGGCCGGGCGGCACCGCGCCGGCCGCATCCACGTCGGCCCCGACAACGGCGCCGAGCACGGGCCCGACCACGGCGCCGAGCCCCGCGCCCGTGTCCTATCCCGCCGTCGGCGGGACCCTCGGCGAGCATCTCTCACAGCTGCAGAGGAGCGTGGCACCGTGAGGCGCGCCGCCGCGGCCGCGCCCCTCGCGCTCGGCATCGCCTGTTGCCTCGCACTTGCCGGATGCGCACCCACGAACTCCCCGCGGTCCACGCCATCCACAGCTGTCTCCGCGTCCGCATCCGCATCCCCTGTGTCGGACTACCCGCGGACCGTCGCGGCGAGGCTGCAGGCCGATGTCTTGTCCGTGACGACCTCGGCGGCCGAGGGCGACCCGGCATCCGCGCTCAGCCGTCTCGACGAGCTGACCGCCGCCCTCGACGACGCGCGGGCGAAGCACGAGGTGTCCGCGGCACGGTTCCAGAGCATCTCGGAGTCGATCGCCCTCGTGCGCACCGACCTCGAGGCGGCCGCCGCGGCCCAGCCACGGCACGGCAAGTCGGACAAGCAGGGCGGACCAACCCACGGCAAGAACCACTAGGAGCGTGGGTCAGTAACGCCTATTCGATATTGATGCCACGAAGTGCGGCCCAATGCCGCCGGGGCGATCTGGGGCTTGGCTGTCGCGATCGCCACGGACTTCGACGTCGCGTCGTTCTCGCGTCGACCGAAAACAGT
>JBBSBA010000003.1:0-89911 GCA_038251725.1 Actinomycetales bacterium | reverse complement strand
GAATGGGCTGTCCGCGGAGGGTTGTCCGACGCGGGCGATGACCGAGTTGGCAAGCGCCGTCAGCTCCGCTTCGCCTTCCAACTCTTCCGCGAGGCGACTGCCCGCGAGGCGGTAGAACTCGGACCGGTTCATGCCGTGCCGTGCTGCTACGCGCTCGAAGCGTTCGAAGTCGCCGTTCGGAATAGAAATCGCTGTCTTCATAGCCAAAGTATAACTAGTTATACTTTCCCGAGCGAGGATGGCCCCAATCGGCACCACCCAAATGTTTCATTGACCGTTCCCCTTGTGACACACGTCGAGCGCTCTGCGATGCGGCGGCTGTTTTCGCCCTCGAACTGCTTCGCTGGTCGTCCCCAAGTGACACAGCGTCGGCACGGTCGGCCGTTGGGTCCGGTTGGCGCCAGCGTTGTCGCACTTACCGTCAAGTTCGCGAGAACCGCTGTCGCCGTCGCGGGGCTCAGTCTGCCCGACTCCTGGCGAAAGTCCTCAAAGCGCCGACCGCAGTATGTCGAGCTTCGCGTCATCCTCTGATCCCGGGACGATGGTGTACACGATGATCTTGAGATCGCTGCTCGGGGCCGAGCGCACGTCACAGTCGAAGGTGATGGATCCGACGATGGCGTTCTGCACCGTCTTGCGTGACTCCCGATGCTCGCTGAACTCGGCGATGGCCCACAGCCGCTCGAACTCTTCCGACGTCGCTTGGAGCTGGGCGACGAGGGATCCGCTTGCGGGGCTGGCCAAGGCGGATGGGCCGTTCGCTGGCTCGTGGCGACCAGAAGTTAAATCGGCGATCCGCCGCCCAGATCCGGTCGCTCGATGCCCTGCGCCATGCTGTGAGATTGCCTGCGGTAGATTGCTGCGCGATGGATAGCCACCCTGTGAGCCTTGCTCGTGATGCACCTTCGCCGCTGAATGCGGTGGAGTTCAGATTCGCGAACTGACTTGGCTTGCCCTGCTCGGAGGTATGCGGCGGCGTTCAGCCTGGCTGCACACCACCGACAGCGACTTTCACGCCGCCGTCGCCTCCGACATCGACCTCGGACGCTCCGGCTGGGAGCTCGCCCGCATCGTCGCGGCAGCGCAGCAGCTGCGAAAGACCGCACGCAGCCACCGGAAGATCGACACCGGCCTCGGCCGCAACGGCAGCACCCCAGAGGACTGGCCAGCCCTCGTGGCCGCGGCCCGGCAGGCCGAACTCACCGATGATGTGACCGTGGTGGGGATCTTCTCGCATCTTGCGGTGGCCGACGAGCCGTCACGGGTGGAGACCGACGAGCAGCTCGAGGCGTTCACGACGGCCGTCGCGCTGGCGAAGGCGACCGGGCTCACCCCACTGGTGCGGCACCTCGCCAACACTCCTACGGGCTCGACTACCGCACCAGCGGCCCGACGACGCTCGCCCTGATCCCGCTTGGCTACGCCGACGGCATTCCGCGTATCGCCAGCGGCGGCCCGGTGCGGGTCGCCGGCGTCACATACCCCGTAATCGGGCGCATCGCCATGGACCAGATGGTCATCGACCTCGGCGAGGCCGCGCTCGTGGCGTCGGGTGGGTCGGTGATCGGCGCCGAGGCGGTGTTGTCCGGTCCCGGCGACGACGGCGAAGCATCCGTTGATGAGTGGGCGGCCGTGGCCGGAACGATCAACTACGAGAGTGTCACCCGCATCAGCCCGCGCGTTCCCCGCGTGTACCGTAACGCCTGAGCGCACACCGGCATCCGCCTGGTGAGAGTGGGCCCCGCGTCGCCTGGCGGCGGCCGACGAACCGCCCGCTTTCGCGGATTCGCAGGTGTCTACAGGCGGGGGCGGCGGGCCCAGCGCTCCGCCTTGAGGGCGAGGTGCAGCTCGAGGCGGGCCTGGCCGCCGAGCGGGTCGACGCCGATCAGCGAGCGGATGCGCCCGAGCCGGTTGTAGATACTGGTGCGGTGCAGGTGTAGTTGCGCGGCGACCTCGGCGACGGACCCGTTCTTGTCATACAGCAGCTCGAGCACCGGCAGCAGCTCCCCGTTGCGGTCGAATTCCCGCAGCTCGGAGAACAGGGATGATTCCCCGGGTGACACGTCCCGACCCTCGACCGCGAGGAACTGGTAGACCCCGATGGCGTGGAACGACACGAGCGCGCCCAGCTGGGCATCCACCCAGGCGGCCTGCACGGCGCTGCGCGCCTCGGCATAGGCGTCCGGGAGTCGGCGCAGGTCGGAGAAGGGCTCGCTCAGGCCGAGCAGGGCGGGCGCGGCCGGCTGCCCGCCGGGGCGCGAGACCCCGAGCCCGAAGCGGCGCAGGATCTCCGATTCGTCGACGCCGTCGATGCCGTCGCGGAGTAGCAAGACGACGTGGGTCTGAGTGCCGGCGGAGAACAGAACGGTGTTGATGCCGAGCGTGGCATGCAGTGCCGAGAGACGCTGCAGCAGGCCGCTCTCGGCGGGATTGCGCTGGGCATTGTCGCCGCGTTCGAGCAGCGTGGCGAGCTGCCATGGTCCGCCCCCGTGCACACCGGGCCAGCCACGGACCGACACGACGGCCTCGCGATCGCCGAAACACGCGGCGAGGAATTGCGCCTCGCGGGCGCGGCGGCCGTCGGAATCGGGGCTCGTGCCGTTGAGCAGTATCTTGGCGAGGGTATCCAGCTCGGGGCGGATGACCTTCAGCTCCTGCAGGATGGCGTCGGGTCCACCCTCGTCGTCAAGTTGCAGCACCCAGAGATATCCCACGCGGAATCCAAGGGAGAGCAGCGGCACGCACACCCGGCCCAACATTCCGAGATCGGCATTCGCCGAAACCGGAACCGGCTTTACGGCCGTGGCGATGCCGTGGCTGAGCTGCCACGCGCTGACATCGGGCGGAACCAGCTTGCTCAGCACGAAGTTGATGCGCACCCGGTCGGCCGTGGGCTGGTGGGCGCTGTAGGCGAGCAGCCCGCCGTCGAGGTCTTCCAGTGAGAGGGCGCGGCCGAGGCGCGTGGCGATGATGGCCACCGCCTGGTCGATATCGGCCGCTTTCATAGCCCCAATCCTACGGAGCCGACTGAACGGCAGGCGAGAATTGACGCCGGTTGGCGCTACAAATGTCGTGCGGGAAGTGCCCGAACGATGGCACGGGACCGGCAGCGCTCTCCACGAAAACTCCCGAAAGGTGGCAATTTTCGACCTGTGGGGCCGGCCGTGGCGCGGGTCGCGCGACCCGCGGCATCCGTCGTCTGCGAGCCCCGAGCAGAGGGAGGCCCCAAAACCCGGGCTTATCGTTTCTACGCTGACCAAAGTCGATCGGCGACGCGCCTACAACGAGCAGGAGTTCCCCATGATCATTGGTGTTCCGACAGAAGTTAAGAACAACGAATTCCGGGTGGCCATCACCAACGCCGGAGTGCACGAAGCCAAGCTTCACGGCCACACGGTGCTCGTGCAGGCCGGAGCCGGAGTCGCTTCCGGATTCTCCGATGCCGACTACGAGGCCGCCGGCGCCACGATCGTCGAGACCGCCCTGGACGTGTGGGCGAGAGCCGACATGATCCTCAAGGTGAAAGAACCGATCACCGCCGAGTATGTGCACTTTCGCAAGGGCCTGATCCTCTTCACGTACCTGCACCTCGCCGCCGAGCCTGAGCTTGCCGCCGCCCTGCTCGAGTCCGGCGTCACCGCCATCGCCTACGAGACCGTTCAGAAGGCCGACCGCTCGCTGCCACTGCTCGCCCCGATGAGCGAGGTTGCCGGGCGACTCGCCGTTCAGGTCGGCGCCGCGTCGATGACCCGCCCCGGCGGCGGCCCCGGCATCCTCATGGGCGGAGTACCCGGAGTGCGTGCCGCCAAGGTGACAGTGATCGGCGCCGGCGTCGCAGGCTCCAACGCCGCCGCCATGGCCATGGGCATGGGCGCGGACGTCACGATCCTCGACATCAACATCGACCGCCTGCGCGAACTCGACGCCCAATACGCCGGCGGACTGAAGACCATCGCCTCCAACGCGTTCGAGATCGACCGCTCGGTGACCGAGGCCGACCTCGTGATCGGCTCCGTGCTGATCCCGGGAGCGAAGGCCCCCAAGCTCGTGACGAACGAGCTCGTATCGCGCATGAAGCCGGGCTCCGTGCTCGTGGACATCGCAGTTGACCAGGGCGGCTGTTTCGCCGACACCCACGCCACCACGCACGAAGACCCCACCTTCCCCGTGCACGGCTCGATTTTCTACTGCGTCGCCAACATGCCCGGTGCAGTGCCGCAGACGTCGACCCTCGCGCTCACGAACGTCACCCTGCCCTACGCCCTGTCGATCGCCGACCGTGGCGTGCGCGCCGCGTTCGAGCGTGACGCCGCCCTTGCCGGCGGGCTGAACATCGCCGCCGGCCAGATCGCGAACCACTCGGTGAGCGCCGCCCTCGGGCTGCCGCTCGCGGACTGGACTGACCTCGTGGCCGAGGTGGAGTTCGCGCTCGTCTAACACCCGCTCGTCTCACGACGCTGAGTAACGGATGCCGATTTCGCCGGCCCCCGGCATCCGTTCTCGCATGTTCCCGACCGGGCCGATGGGATCCCGATCGCGGTCCTCACCGTTTGGTCGGCCGCATGGCGAACCCGATATTTGTGTCGCGCGGGGTCGGAAACCGTGCACCGGTCAGTTGACCTGCGCTATCACCGAGCCCTGCAACACCTCTTCTTCCTCCTCTACGAGCCGCGTGATCACCCCGGATGTTTCGGGATAGACGTCCGCGTTGACCTTGTCCATCGCGACTTCGGCGACAAGAGTCTTCGGCGTCACCGCTTCGCCGGATTCGACGAACCAGGTGACAACAACGCCGGTCGCATCCTTCTCCTTGGACATGACGGGGAACAGCACATTGGTCATGTCGCGACGATGTCGCGCACGGCCGCCTCGATGCGTGCCGGTGTGGGCAGCACCGCATACTCGAGTTGGTGCGCGTAGGGGATGGGAACGTCCGGCACGCAGACCCGCGACACCCGCTTGAGCAGGGTCGGATCATGCTCGGCGACGGTTGCGATGATCTCGCCGGAGAGGCCGAAAGACTGGTAGTCCTCGTCGACCACGATGAGGCGACCTGTCTTCGAGACGGAGCGTACGATCGCCTCCCGATCGAGCGGGACGAGGCTCCGGAGGTCGATCACCTCGACGCTAATTCCCTCCCCCTCCAACTTCTCGGCGACATCGAGGCTGTGGTGCACCGACAGCGCGAGCGTCACGATCGTGACATCCGTGCCCTCCCGCGCCACGCGGGCCTTCCCGATCGGCACGATGTACTCGTCCTCGGGAACCGCGCCGATCGAGCGCTTGTTCTTGGCCATCCAGCCCAGCCCCATGATGCCCTTGTGGAACATGAAGATGACTGGGTCGTCACTCTCGATGGCGGCCGTCATCAGGCCCTTCGCGTCGTATGGGTTCGACGGGACCACGACCTTCATTCCCGGAAGGTGCGCAAATGTGCCCCACAGGCACTGGGAATGCTGCGCTCCATCGGAGTACCCGCCCCCGGTCGCCGTCATGATCACCATCGGCACCCGTACGTTGCCGCCCGACTCATAGTGGATCTTGGCCATGTGGTTGTAGATCTGGTCCATGCAGACGCCGAAGAAGTCAGCGAACATGAGCTCGACGATGGGCCGCATGCCCTCCACGGCGGCGCCGATGCCGAGGCCGATGAACGCGGTCTCCGAGATGGGCGTGTCAAGGATGCGTTCGGGGCCGAACTGATCGATGAGCCCGGTAGTGGAGGAGAAGATGCCTCCATACGGGCCGACATCCTCGCCCATCACGAAGACGGACTCATCGCGCACCATGCGCTGGCTGATGGCCTCCTGCATGGCCTTCGCGGTTGAGAGCTTGCGCGTACCGGCATCCGGTTCCGTGGCCAGGGACAGCGCGCGGTCGTTGCTGGGGAGCGTGGTGGTCATGAGTTCACTCCTTCGGTGAAGACGTAGCTGAGATGATCGAGCGGGTCTGGCGTGGCGGAATTCTTGGCATAGTCGATGGCCCGTTCGACCTTCTCGACCGCGGAGGCCTGCATGGCCTCGTAGTCGCCAGCCGCAAGCACCCCGGAGCCGAGCAATCGGTCCCGGTAGAGAGGGATCGGATCACGGTCCGGAACGCTGGCAAGGTCAGGCCGGTAGCCCTCGGCGTCGCCCTCGAAGTGCCCCCACAGGCGCAATGTGTGCACCTCGATGAGTGTTGGTCCACCGCCGGAACGTGCGCGTTGGATGGCCTCGCCGGCAGCCGCGTGGACGTC
Source organism: Actinomycetales bacterium (assembly GCA_038251725.1). Taxonomy (GTDB): domain Bacteria; phylum Actinomycetota; class Actinomycetes; order Actinomycetales; family Microbacteriaceae; genus Lacisediminihabitans. Next base: position 83,676 of record JBBSBA010000003.1, on the reverse strand, counting down.
CTCGACCGCATTGTCCTCGACGCGCACGCCGGGCATCCCGTAGCCCGCTGCGCGGACGGCGTTGGACGCGACGGAGGTGGAACGGGACCGCGGAACCGAGATGCCCCAGTCGTTGTCCTCCACGACGAAGACCACGGGCAGGTTCCAGAGCGCGGCCAGATTGAGCGATTCGTGGAAGGCACCCTGGTTCGCGGCGCCCTCTCCGGTGACTGCAACCGCCACGCGGCTGCTGTTCTGACGCTGGAAGGCGAATGCCTGACCGAGCGCTGGTGGAAGGCCCTCGGCGATGATCCCGGAGCAGGAGAAGTGCGTGGACGGGTCAAAGAGGTGCATGTGCCCGCCGCGACCGTGGCCAAGCCCGGTTTCGCGCCCGAAGATCTCCGCAGTCATGGCATCCAGGGCGACGCCGTGCGCAATGGCCAGATGGTGCGGCCGGTGGGTGGCGGTGATTGCGTCATCGGCGGTCAGATGAGCGCAGATCCCCGCGGCGACCGGCTCCTGGCCGGCCGAGAGGTGCATCTCTCCCGGAATGAGGCCCGCGCCGATATCGAATGCGGGTTTCTTGTCGGCGTAGTATTCGCGTCGAATTGCCTCCTCGTACGTCCTGATCAACACCATGGTGTCCAGGAGATCCCGCCGACTTTCGTCAGTCAGCGCTTTCGCGGTGGGTGGCGTCATTGCTCCTCCTCGATCCGCGTACGGCGAGGGCGCCGCACGTCATGAGGCCGAGAGTAAGCCCTGGATTCTGCTCGTGACAGGGGGAGTATTTCAGATGGTGAACTGCTCATCGGGGCCGGCGCCGAGTTGGAGCGCGAGCGTGCCGGCTGATGACCGGAGCCGTCGGGTTATCCCGTCCAGATCGGTGTCGTGTCCATCGATCAGCAGAGAGACGGCCAGGGAGGCGATCACACCGGGCGCTCGCACGGGAACCGCGACGCAGGTGTAGCCGATGGCATATTCCTGCTGGTCGATGATTGCCCCGCTCGAGTGTTCGAGGTGGTTGAGCAGCGCACAACGGTCGCTGATGGTGTGCTGGGTGAGCTCCACTGGCGGGTGCCGGGAAAGATAGTCAGACCGTTGCGGCGGACTCAGCTGCGCAAGAATCTGCTTGCCAAGCGCCGTGGCATGGGCGCTATCGATGATGCCGACCCAGAGGTCGACGCGGGGAGACGTGACCGCATCGACGATGTCGATGATGTGCACCTCGCCGTCGTCGAAGCGCGACAGGTAAGCCGTCGCGCCGAGTTGCTCAGTGACGCTGTGGAGAGTCTGTCGAACGCGGGCAACGACGACCCCGACGTTGTCGGAGCGCAGGCCAGGGAACTGAAAACCGAGAACGAGGCCGTCCGGCTCGGCCGCGAGGTATCCCTCATGGATGAGGGTTCGGGTGATGTTGTACGCGGTGCCGAGGCTCAGGCCGGACGCTTGGGCGATGGCCTTCACCGGCAGGGGGCGGCTGGCGTTGGCGACGATGTCCACGAGCATCAGGGCGCGCTGAACTGACGAAATGAGGGTTTGATGGTGCTCGTGCGTCATCGTTGACTCCTGTGAACAGGTTATGCGTTCTGCGGGGGTTGCGTGGGTCGAGCGGTCAATCGGAGCGTCTGTTCGGCAGTGGAGGCATGGTTCGTCAACAACCATCCGTCAGTCGGCAACCACCCTGAAGGAATCAACCGCCGCGTCCGCCGCTCCTCGCACATGGCCGCCTGGTGTCGCTGCGACCTGCCGGAGGAAGTCAACGGCCTCGGTGGTGATCACCTCACCGGGCAATATGTTGGGGATGCCTGGTGGGTATGCCGACAGAGAGTCGGTCGAGATGTGGCCGACAGCCTGCGCAGCGGGAACGGTGACGGCACGTGCGAACCAGGCGTCGCGGGGTCGGATCCGCAAGGGGCCTGGGTGGGGCAAGGCGATGGCGCTGCCGTCGACATGGGCGACGGGGCCGATCGCGCTCAGCCCATGAATCGCATCGAGGAAACGGTCAAGGTCAGGGTCGAGTCCGGGCCCGATGAACGCGACGATGCACGCGTCCGTCGAGATCTCCGTGTAGATGCCGGTCGAATTTATCAGTTCCGTGCGCACCGCATGGCCGTCAAGCCCGCCGCTGCGTACATCGATTGAGACGCGTAGCGGGTCGTCGGCGACGATGTCGTCGAAGCGCCAGAAGGAGTCGCTCACGATCTGGAAGCGGCCGCGTTCACGGATCGCGCAGCGCAGGCGTTCTGCACCGGCGATGGAGGTGCCGATTCGCGCCGCTCCCGTTTGGAGGGAGAAGCGCGCAATGTCGAGGGACGCCAGAAGCAGCGAACTCATGCTTGTCGACTGGGTGAGCATGAACGCGCGCTGCACCAGAGGTTCGAGTTCGTCGGCGAACGGTCCGTTTCCCAAGTGCAGCATCGCCGACTGGGTGAGGCTGCCGCCGAGTTTGTGGGTACTCGACACGACCATGTCGGCGCCGAGGGCCAGCGGATTTTCGGGAAGCAGCGGATGAAACCCGAAGTGGGCGCCCCAGGCCGCGTCGACGATCAGCGGCACTCCGGCCGCGTGCGCGATGTCTGCCATTGTGGCGATATCGGCGACGGCGCCGAAATAGCTTGGCGTGATCACGAAGACGCCCTTGGGATCCGCGGTGTGGCCGAGCGCTTCCTTCAACGCCGCCGGCGACACGCCGTGGGCGATGCCGAAGCGGTCGTCGACCGTCGGCTGGACGAAGGCGGGCAGAATTCCGCCCAGAATGATGCCGTCGATGAAGCTGGAGTGCGCACTGCGCTGGACCAGGACCGGCTGTTCCGGTCGCCCGAAACTCGCCAGCACCAGTGCCGCGATTCGGTTGGCCTGCGAGGCGCCATTGGTCAGGAACCAGGTGCGTCGCGCGCCCCACGCGTCGGCGGCGAGATGCTGGGCTTGTGCAAGCGGACTGCCCGTGCCGACGTCGAGTCCATCGAGCAGCGGCGTGAGGTCCCTCTTGAGGAGCTCCCCTCCATAGAAGTCCATCAGGTCGGGTGCCGCGCCGTAGTCAGCACTGTGTCCGGGCACGTTGAGACGGAGGGTATCCCGTGCGGCATGGCGTCGAACGGCGTCCGCGTAGGGCATGCCAACGGCGGCCGGGCGGCGTGGGCTCGGCGTGCGCTCCGCGAGCGAGACGGCGGCGGCATCCCGCACGTGACTCTCGGGAGGCTCGGTGAACGTCATTGGCTCATTCTCGCCAATCCCGGTTCGGTAGGGAATACTGAGATTTCTGGAATCCTCAATAGCCAGTAAGGAGGCACCGTGCTTGATCTGCGCCAATTGGCTGCCCTCTGCAGCGTGGCCGAACACGGGTCCATCGCTCACGCAGCCCGCACGCTCGGCTGGAGCCAGCCGACCATCACACACCATCTCAAAGGTCTCGAAGTCGTGCTCGGGGCTCCCGTTGTCACCAGCAGCGCCTCGGGGACGCGGCTTGCCCCCGCCGGCAGACAACTGCTGCCCCACGCCGCAGCGATCCTCGATCGGGCCTCGCGAGCCGTCGCGGAGGTCACAGAAATGATCGCGACCCGACGAGCGAGCATCTCGCTGGGCATCTTCCCCTCGGCGGGGGCACGGCTGCTCCCCTCCATCGTTCGGTCGCTTAGGGACGGCGGATACACCGTCCGCGTGCGCGAGGCCGAGCTCTATTCCCTCCTGCCAGGGCTCGAGGCAATGAGTCTCGACGCCGCCATCATCTACTCCGACCCTCAGCGGCCGACCATCCTGCCCCCGAATATGCGGACGCGCCCGCTGTTCACCGAGCAGTTCTTCCTGATCGTGCCGGTGGATCATCCGCTCGCCGGGCACAGCAACGTCGAGCTCGACGCATTCGCCGACGAAGACTGGATCCTCGGCGCAGCGGAGAACGATCCCTGCGATGCCGCACTTCTTGCCGCCGCGGCTCAGTTGGGCTTCACGCCGCACGGGGCGATCCGCAGCGACGACTACGCCGTCGTCGCTGGCTATGTTGAAGCCGGATTCGGCGTCGCCCTCGTGCCCGAGCTCGCGTTGCCAGCCCACATTGACAGCGTCTCCGTGCTGAAGTTGCGCGACCGCAGCCTCGTGCGCGAGATAGCCCTGGTCACAAGCGAATACGTGGACGAAACGCTGGCACAAACCCTGTCGGACGCCATCACACCCCCGGCATAGGGCGCCGAGACCTGCTCACGAAACGCGGGGCAGTCGATCGGCATAGCATGGGGGTGAAGCCAGTTGGGTTTAGCACCCAAGCAACTTCGTATGACGCAGGCAGGCATTCACACGCAACCTTTGGGGACATGATCATGGTCGGGAAGGCACGCTTCAACTGGAAAGACCCACTGTTGTTGGACCAGCAACTCAGCGATGAGGAGCGAATGATCCGCGACAGCGCTGAGCAGTTCGCCGAACACCAGCTGGCGCCACGGGTGCTGGATGCCTTCCGTAATGAACACACCGATCCGGAGATCTTCCGCGAAATGGGTGAAGCGGGCCTGCTCGGCGCGACGATCCCGGAGATCTATGGTGGAAGCGGCCTGAACTACGTCAGCTACGGCTTGATCGCCCGTGAGGTGGAACGCATCGACTCCGGTTTTCGCTCGATGATGAGCGTGCAATCCTCGTTGGTGATGACACCGATCTACGAATTCGGCAACGAAGCGACCAGGCTGAAGTACCTGCCGAAACTCGCCAGTGGTGAGCTCATCGGCTGCTTCGGATTAACCGAGCCCGACCACGGTTCCGACCCAGGGTCGATGATTACCAGGGCAAAGAAAGTCGATGGTGGTTATTCCCTCAGCGGCGCCAAGACGTGGATCACCAACAGCCCGATCGCTGACGTCTTTGTCGTCTGGGCCAAGGACGACGCTGGTGAAATCCGTGGCTTCGTGTTGGAAAAAGGATGGCAGGGTCTCAGCGCCCCGGTGATCCACGGCAAGGTCGGCCTGCGCGCTTCCATCACCGGTGAGATCGTCATGGACGGTGTGTTTTGTCCCGAAGAAAACGCGTTCCCCGATGTGCGGGGCTTGAGAGGGCCCTTTACCTGCCTGGACTCGGCCAGATACGGAATCAGCTGGGGAGCGCTGGGCGCTGCTGAAGCATGCTGGCATACCGCGAGGCAGTACTGCCTTGACCGGAATCAATTCGGCAGGCCGTTGGCCGCTAATCAACTCATTCAGAAGAAGCTCGCCGATATGCAGACCGACATCACGCTTGCGCTGCAAGGCTGCCTCCGGCTGGGACGAATGAAGGATGAAGGCACGGCCGCGGTGGAAATCACCTCAATCATGAAACGCAATAGTTGCGGCAAAGCGTTGGATATCGCCCGCCTGGCACGCGACATGCTCGGCGGAAATGGGATCAGCGACGAATACGGCGTGGCCCGGCATCTCGTCAACCTCGAAGCGGTCAACACCTACGAGGGCACCAACGACGTGCACGCGTTGATCCTCGGCCGCGCTCAGACGGGCATTCAAGCGTTCAGCTAGGCCTCCTCCGCCGGAAGGAACTTGGAAATGACGTCATCACCGCAGGGTCTCGACGGCATGGAGCTTTCCGAGTTGCTCCCGACCCTGGCCACCACGTCGGACGGTCTCACCGGCGCCGAAGCCGCGAAGCGACTCGCCGAGAACGGCCCGAACGCCGTCGAGGAGAAGAAGAAGCATCCGTTGCTGGAGTTCGCGGGGTACTTCTGGGCGCCGATCCCGTGGCTCATCGAGGCGGCGCTGGTGTTGACCCTCGTGCTGCAGCACTGGCCCGACGCGGTCGTCATCGGCGTGTTGCTGTTGATGAACGGCCTGGTCGCCTTCTACGAGGAACGTCAGGCGGCCGACACCATCGCCGCACTGAAGAAGAACCTCGCGACCACCGCCCATGTGCGTCGTGACGGCGGGTGGGTCGACGTGCCGGTGCGGGAGCTCGTCGTGGGCGACGTGGTGCATGTCGCCCTCGGCGACATCGTGCCGGCCGACGCGAGGCTGCTCGACGGCGAGGGCATTGCCGTCGACCAGTCGGCGCTGACCGGCGAATCGTTGCCGGTGACCCGCGCGGTCGGAGGCCAGGTGTATTCGGGGTCGGTGGTGTCACGCGGGCAGGCCAACGCCGTGGTCTACGCGGTGGGAGCTGCCAGTTTCTTCGGGCGTACCACCGCTCTCGTGCAGGGCGCGGGCACGGTGAGTCACTTCCAGCACGCCGTGCTGCAGATCGGCAAGTACCTGATCTACGGCGCGTTGATTCTCGTCGCGTTGATCACGGCGGCATCGATGCTCCGGGGGGAACCGTGGGCGAACACGGTCGAGTTCGCGCTGGTGGTCATCATCGCCTCGGTTCCGGTGGCGATGCCGGCCGTGCTCTCGGTCACGATGGCGGTCGGCGCCAGGAATCTCGCCAAACAGAAGGCCGTGGTCAGTCACCTGCCCGCCGTCGAGGAACTCGGCGGGATCGACATCCTGTGCAGCGACAAGACCGGCACGCTCACCCAGAACAGCATTCGCGTCGGCGAGCCGTGGCTGGCCCCAGGGGTCGAGTCGGCGGAGCTGCTTCTGGCCGCGGCACTCGCGTCCAGCGCGGCGAGCACGGATGCGATCGATGTCGCCGTCCGCGCGGCGTTGCCGGATGCCGGAGCGCTCGATGGGCTGACGATCGAGAAGTTCACCCCGTTCGACCCGACGTCCAAGCGCACGGAGTCACTGGTGGGCGGGAGCACTGGCGCCTCAATCCGCTACAGCAAGGGCGCTCCCCAGGTGATCGCCGAACTTTGCACGGCGGCACCGGCCGCGGTCGTCAAAGACTTCGGCGCGGTCGTCGACGACTTCGCGACACGGGGTGATCGCGCGCTGGGTGTCGCCATTGCCGCCGAGGGGCAACCGTGGCGGTTGCTCGGCCTCCTTCCGTTGGCAGACCCGCCCCGGGAGGATTCCGCGTCGACGATCGCCGCGGCCCGGGAACTGGGTGTGGACGTCAAGATGATCACGGGGGATGCCCTCGCGATCGGTCGGCAGATCGCCTCAGAGGTCGGCCTCGGCCAGAATCTCCTCGAAGCCGGGGCTCTCGACGCGCTTCCGGCCCCCGATGAGTCGAAGAAGGACAGCGCACAGAGTCGCGAGCGCATGAAGGGAATCGCCGAACTGGTTGAGGGTGCGGACGGATTCGCCCAGGTCTTCCCGCAGCACAAGTACCTGATCGTCGAGGCGCTTCAATCGCGCGGCCACATCGTCGGGATGACCGGCGACGGGGTCAACGACGCTCCCGCGCTGAAACAGGCCGATGCGGGCATCGCCGTGTCGCAGGCCACCGACGCCGCGCGCGCCGCCGCCGATGTCGTGCTGCTGGAACCGGGGCTGTCGGTCATCGTGAACGCCATTCGGCTGGCCAGGGAGATGTTCGGTCGAATGACCAGCTACACCATCTACCGGATCGCCGAGACCATCCGCGTGCTCCTGCTGGTGACCATCGCCGGCGTCGCGTTCAATTTCCGCCCGGTCACGGCGATCATGATCGTGATTCTTGCCCTGCTCAACGATGGCGCCCTGTTGTCGATCGCCTATGACCGTGCCCACGGTTCACCACGCCCGGTCAAATGGAACATGCGGTCCGTCATCACCGTGGCAAGCAGCCTCGGCGTGATGGGGGTCATCGAGACCTTTCTGTTGCTGCTGGTGGTGGTGTCCGTCTTCCGTCTCGACATGGCGCGGGATCTGGGCGTCATCCAGACGATGGTCTTCCTCAAACTGTGCGTGTCCGGTCACCTGACCGTCTTCGTCAGCCGCACCCGTGGACCGTTCTGGAGCAGGCCGGCGCCCGCCTGGCCACTGCTCGGCGCGGTACTCGGTGCGCAACTGGTCGCGACGTGGATGGTGGTGTCCGGATTCCTCATGTCGCCGCTGCCCTGGCTGCTGGTCGGCCTGGTCTGGGGTTGGTCGCTCCTCTGGTTCCTGGTCGAGGACCGCGTCAAGCTCGTGGGCTACGCCTGGCTCGACCGGGCCGCGCGTGCCGCCGCCGTGCCCACGGCCGACGCCGTTCCTCCCGTGGCAGCGGCGTGATGGGGCTCGACGTGTCGTCGTCCCTGCGCGAGAGCGTCGCGCGGGTATCCGTCGGCCTGGCGCCGGGCGTTCGAGGCTGCCTGTTCGATCTCGACGGGGTCCTGACCCAGACCGCGACCGTGCATGCGAAGGCGTGGAAGGACATGTTCGATGCCTTCCTCCTCGAACGCTCGACGGCCACCGGCGTGCCGTTCGTGCCATTCGACCCGGCCGCGGACTACGACGAGTACGTCGACGGCAAGCCGCGCGCCGACGGGGTTCGTTCCTTCCTTGCCTCCCGTGGCATCGCCCTTCCGGAAGGCCGGGTGCCCGGGGTCAGCACCGTCGCGGGGCTCGGGGATCGCAAGAACGGCATTTTCAGGCAACTGTTGCGCCGGGACGGCGTGCAGGCCTACCCGGGTTCCCTGAGCTACCTGCGCGCCGTCCGCCGGTTGGGGATACGCTGCGCCGTCGTCTCCTCCAGCGTGAACTGCCGGGATGTGCTCATCGCGGCGGGCATCGAGGATCTGTTCGACTCCCGGGTGGACGGGGTCGTCGCGCAGCGCCGCAATCTGGCCGGAAAGCCGGCACCGGACACCTACCTGTATGCGGCACTCTCCCTCGCCCTCGACCCGTCCGAATGTGCGGTCTTCGAGGACGCGCTCGCGGGGGTGGAGGCCGGCCGTGCCGGCGGTTTCGGCCAGGTCGTCGGGATCGATCGGGTTGGCAAGTCACAGGCGCTCCGGGACCAGGGGGCCACCGTGGTCGTCGGCGACCTCTCCGAGCTTCTCTCGTCGCCATGATCGAACATCCGGCGGGCAGTCGCGTCAGGATCATTTCGACACGGGTCGTGTCCTGATGCCGACGAAGTGGGCATTTCATCCCCGGACCCAGGCGCGCCGGCGTTCCGCGGCGCCGAAGCTTCGATTGCGGGATTCGCTCGCCATGGCGATCGGCGGGATGATCGGCGGTGGGATCTTCAGCGTGCTCGGCGTCACGGTCGCGCTCGCCGGACACCTGGCCGCGGCAAGCTTCGTGATCGCCGGCGCCATTGCGATGATGACCGCACGTTCGTTCGCCGCGCTCTCCGTGCGCGCGGGGCGCTCCGGTGGGCTGTTCGTCTACCTCCACGACGCCGGATTCCCGCGTACCGGCTCGTACCTTTCCTGGCTTCTGATGTTCGGCTATGTGATTGCCCTCGCCGTCTATGCCTTCACCTTCGGCCACTACGCCGCGCATGCCTTCGCGCTCTCCAGTGGGTTCGCCGATGTCTTCTCGGTGGCCATTCTGCTGGTGTTCTTCGGTATCAACACTCGCAGCGTCGCGGCATCGGCGCTGTCGGAGGATGTTGTGGTGGTCGTCAAGATCCTCGTCCTGGCGATCATCTCCGCCGTCGGGTTCGCCCACTTCACTCCTCACCGCCTGCTGCCGGTCGACGACCAGGGGGTGGCCGGCGTCGTGATCGCGGCGACCTCGATCTTTGTGGCCTACGAGGGATTCGAGTTGTTGTCTTTCGACTATGACGACATCGCCCATCCGCGGCGCACGCTTCCGAGGGCGCTCTATCTCTCGGTAGCCATCGTCATCCTGATCTATGTCGTGGTGACCATCGGCTCGCAGATGCTGGTGAGCGACCACGTGATCGTCGCGGAAAAAGAGGTCGCGTTCGCCTCGGCTGGGCAGGCGGCCCTCGGTCAGGCCGGGTACTGGCTCGCCACGCTCGGGGCGCTGCTCGCGACGAGTTCCGCGATCAACGCGACCCTCTTTTCGACGGCGCGTCAGATGCACGAGATCGCCCAGGCGAAGGAGCTGCCCGCGGTGTTCGGAAAGAGCCGCAACGGGCTACCGGTCATCGCCCTGCTGATACTGACCGTGTTCGGTGCCGCGTTCGCGATGGTGCCGGAGATCACGGCGCTTCTCACGTTCGGCTCCGCGGTCTTTCTCACCGTGTTCGGCATGACGAACCTGGTGGCACTGCGGGTCACCAGCGGCACACTGGGGCGAACGGTCAGTGGCGTGGCCGCCCTCGCCTGCCTTGCTGCACTGGTGGTCCTGCTGGTTCAGCTGCTGGTCAATGACCGAGCGACGCTGTTGCTCATTGCCGTCTGTGTCGTCGCCGTCTCGCTGCTGCACTTCTTCTTCGTCTGGCGCCGAGGGCACTCGAAGGCGTGACCGGCCGACCCCGGCGCGATCAGAGCTGTCCCTGGTACTCGGTACCCGCCGGATGCGGCCGCAGCACCTGCACGTCGAGGGCGCGGCTGAGTTTGCCTTCCAGCTGCGCGCCCAAGCGCGCGAAGGCGTCGCCGTTCCCATGCGCGGTCAGTGCGTCGGGGCTAGTCCACTTCTCGATCATGACGAGTCGGTCTTCACCCTCGTGCAGGGCGTACAACTCGCAGCCCGCATCCTCGGCGTGGACGCGGGCGATGGTGGACTCCACGGCGGCGATGACATCCGCGCGGTGCGTGGGCTCAGGGTAGATGGTGGCGACGACGATGACGGTCATGGGGGTCCTTTCCGACCACGATGGAAACGGCGAGGGGCTGCCGTGGGTTTCGTTTCAGAGTATCCGTTCGGGCGCTGACCGTTGCGCTCAGGCAGCCGAACCGGCGGCGCTCATCCGCTCGATCGCCTGGGGGGATAGCGCGAACTGCAGCGCGAGTATGCACGCCCCGATTACCGCGGCGTTCTCTGCCGTGTGGGATTGCACGACCGACAGGTGCTGGGCGGCAAGCGGTGTCGAGCTCTGGTAGACGACCTCCCGCACCCCGGCGAGCAGGTGCTCTCCCGCCCGGGTCACCGATCCGCCGAGCACGATCACCGAGGGATTCAAGAGGCTCACGCACATCGCGAGCACCTCACCGATGTCCCGCCCGGCCTGGCGGACCGCACCGATGGCCCGCAGATCATTCCGGCGCAGAAGGTCGATGACATCGCTCATGCTGTCGACATCGACCCCCTCCTCGCGAAGCTGCCTGGCGATGGCCGGACCGCATGCCATGGCCTCGAGGCAGCCGAAATTCCCGCAGTGGCAGGCGACTCCCGTGCCGCGTTCGATCCTCACGTGGCCGATGTCGCCGGCCGAGCCCTGTGCGCCGCGCTGGAGCAGTCCGCCGGAGATGATGCCCGATCCGATTCCGGTCGCGACCTTCACGAAGAGCAGGTCGGCCACGTCGGGGAACGACCTGGCCTGCTCGCCGACGGCCATGATGTTGACGTCGTTATCGACGAGGGCAGGAACGCCGAGCGTGTCGAGGATCCAGCCGGGAACGTCGAATCCGTCCCAGCCCGGCATGATCGGCGGGTTCACCGGCCGACCAGTGTCGTGCTCGACCGGCCCCGGCAAGCCCATCCCCACCGCCAGCAGGTCGGCCTCGCCGTGGCCGACCTCGGCAAGCAGGCTGCGGGTTTCGTCGACGACCCACGTCAGCACTCGCTCCGGGCCGTCGGTGATCGGAAGCGCGGCGCGGCGCGTGCGCAGGATCGCCCCGCTCAGGTCGGCGACGGCGATGGTCGCGTGGGTAGCACCGAGGTCGGCCCCCACCACGACTCGGGCTGATGGGTCGAGCGCGAATTGCGACGGCGGCCGCCCACCGCTCGAGACACCGTCGCCGATGGGCCTGATCAGGCCGAGATCGAGGAGGACATCGAGCCGGAGGCCAACAGTGGATCGCGCCAGGCCTGTCGCCGTGGCGAGCGCGGCCCGGGTCCTGGGCTCCCCGTCGCGCAACAGCTGGAAAAGCTCGCTCGCCCCGGCAAGCCCGAGGGGACTCGGCTTCTTCGGGGCGACCATTTCGCAAGTAAAGCACATGGTGTCGGTGGACAAGATGGATTTAGCTGACAAACATCAAACTTTTGTTTGATATTCGACACAAGTCGGTCATACACTCAACAAGCGCGCTCGGACGGGTCATTTCGCCCGCCGCGATCCGAATTAACCCGACGAGGAGACGACGTGTCTACGAGCAACCTTTCCGTGCAGCTGTACACCGTGAGGGACGCGCTCGCGGCCGACCTGCCAGGCACGCTACGACGTGTCGCCGATCTCGGATTCACCAACGTCGAGCTCTTCGGATTCGTCGACCTGGCCGACCAGTACAGCGAGCTTCTGCCTGCAGTCGGTCTCAGCGCCCCATCCGCCCATGCGCGGCTTCTCGGCCAGGACGTTGACAGCATCTTCGCCGCAGCCAAGAAGATCGGCGTGTCGACGCTGATCGACCCGCACATCGATCGCACCCTGTGGACAACGCGCGACGACATCACGGCTTCGGCGGCACGGCTCAACGAGATCGCTGCCGCAGGCGTGGAGCACGGACTCACCATCGGTTACCACAACCACTGGTGGGAGACGGAGAACCGCATCGACGGCATTCCGGCATTGGAGGTGTTCGCGGATCTGCTCGACGATGCGGTCGTGCTCGAGGTTGACACCTACTGGGCTGAGGTGGGTGGTGTGCCGGCTGCCGAGCTGCTCAGACGGCTCGGCGCCCGCGTGCGGCTCATCCATGTGAAGGATGGCGCGGTGACACGGGACGACCAGGCCCAGGTTGCCGTCGGCGCCGGCCGGATGGACGTGCCAGCCATTCTCGCGGCGGCTCCAGACGCGCTGCGGGTCGTCGAACTCGACGGATTCACCGGCGACGTGTTCGACGCGCTGCGGGACAGCTTCGCCTACCTCACCGCGAACGGGGTCGTCGCGTGACCGGCACTGGCCGGGTCGGTGTCGGCGTGATCGGCGCGGGCGTGATCAGCAGCGAGTACCTGGACAACCTGACGACCTTCCCCGACCTCACGGTGCTGTTCGTGGCCGACATCGATCTCGATCGCGCCACGGCCCAGGCCGCGAAGTACGGCGTGCCGGCGAGCGGAACGGTCGCCGAGCTTCTCGCCCACCCCGACATCGAAATCGTGGTCAACCTCACCCTTCCCGCCAACCACGTGGACGTGGCCCTCGCCGCGCTCGCGGCGGGCAAGAACGTGTGGACCGAGAAGCCGTTCGCCCTCGACCGGGGGAGCGGGCGTCGTCTCCTCGACGAAGCGGAGCGGCTGGGGCTGAGGGTCGCGACCGCGCCGGACACGTTCCTGGGGGCCGGTCTCCAGACGGCCCTGCGCCTCATCGCCGACGGCACCGCCGGCACACCCCTCACCGCCCTCGCGCTCATGCAGTCACCGGGTCCCGACTCCTGGCACCCCAATCCGGAGTTCCTCTTCCAGGAGGGCGGCGGTCCGCTCTTCGACATCGGACCGTATTACCTCACCACGCTCGTGCAGGTCTTCGGACCAGTGCGCCGCGTCACGGCCGTAGGCTCGACCGCGCGTCCGGTTCGCGTGATCGGTTCCGGTCCGCGGGCGGGAACCGAGTTCGATGTGACGGTGCCGTCCCATCACGCCGCGCTCATCGAATTCGAGAGCGGCGCATCGGCGCAGACGATCTTCAGCTTCGAATCGCACCGCAAGCGCGCGGGATTCGTCGAGGTCTCCGGCACAACGGCGACCATCCAATTCCCCGACCCGAACCGGTTCGACGGGGATTCGGTCGTATTCGACGGCACCGACGACGACGGTCGTGTGGTCGCCGCGGTCGGATCATTCGCCACCCGTGGCACCGGGGTCGCCGAGCTCGCACAGGCCATCCGTGCGGGGGGCGCCGAGCGGGCCTCCGGCGCCCAGGCGTTCCACGTGCTGGATGTCATGGTCGCAATCGCCGAATCGGCCGCCCGCGGCGAGACGATCACCGTCGAGAGCAGCTTCGAGAAGGCGCCCCTTGTGCCGGCCGAGTGGGATCCCAGGATCGCGACCCTGTGATGAGCCGGCGCGTCGGCTTCATCGGCGGCGGCTTCATGGCCGCGGTGCACAGCCGGGCGGCGAGGGCCGCCCGCGCCACCCTCCTCGGCATCGTGTCGTCGAGCCAGGAGTCGTCCGCGCGAGCCGCCGACCTGTTGGGCTTCGACTCGGCGTACCCGAGCGCCGAAGCACTGCTCGCCGACGACACGATCGACGTCGTGCACATCGTCACCCCCAACTCGAGCCACTTCGATCTCGCCCTCGCCGCGGTGCGGCACGGCAAACATGTCGTGTGCGAGAAGCCGCTGGCCACCTCGACGGCCGACGCGACTGTCCTCACGAACGCGGCGGCGGAGGCGGGGGTCACCGCGACGGTGCCATTCGTCTACCGCTTCCACCCGATGGTGCGCGAGGCGAGGGAACGCGTGCGTGCCGGTGAGGCCGGAGCGCTGCTCACCATCCAGGGCTCCTACCTGCAGGACTGGCTGCTCGAATCGACCGACGACAACTGGCGTGTCGACGAGACGCTCGGCGGGCCGTCCCGCGCGTTCGCGGACATCGGGTCGCACCTGTGTGACCTCATCGAGTTCGTCACCGGCGACCGGATCGCCCGACTCCAGGCGGTGACGCGCACGGTGTTCGGCCAACGATCGGGCACGCCGGTGACGACAGAGGATCTCGCTGCCGTACTGTTCGAGACTCGCGCCGGCGTCGTCGGGACGCTGCTCGTGTCGCAGGTCTCGCCGGGGCGCAAGAACCGCCTGTACATCGAACTTTGCGGCACCGAGGAGACGATCGAGTTCAACCAGGAGTGCCCGGAGACACTCTGGCTGGGGCGGCGAAGCGGCTCGGGGCTGCTCGCCCGCCAGTCCGGCCTGAGCGCTGACGCCCTTCGGCTCGCCATTCTGCCGCCGGGCCACCCGCTCGGTTACCAGGACGCGTTCAACGCGTTCGTCGCCGACACCTACGCCGCGATCGTCGGCGAGGCTCGCGACGGCCTCCCCACCTTCGACGACGGGCTTCGCGCGGTGGTCCTCACCGCCGCGGTGCTCGAGTCGGCCCGCACCTCCACCTGGATCGACACCTTAGGAGTCAAACCATGACCGATTCCACCGAAACGGGCACGCATCCCGTGACCCTGTTCACTGGCCAGTGGGCCGACCTGCCCTTCGAGGAGGTCGCCAGGCTCGCGTCCGGGTGGGGGTACGACGGGCTCGAGATCGCGGCCTCAGGCGACCACCTCGACCTGGAGCATGCGGACACCGATGCCGCCTACCTGTGGTCACGCCTCGACATCCTCGACAGGCACGGACTCAGGGTCTTCGCGATCTCCAACCACCTCACCGGCCAGGCGGTCTGCGATGACCCGATTGACTTTCGGCACCAGGCGATCCTGCGGCCGTCGACCTGGGGCGATGGGGATGCCGAGGGAGTACGCCGGCGCGCGGCCGCCGACATGAAACGATCGGCGAGGGTCGCCCGCAAGCTGGGGGTTGACACGGTGGTGGGGTTCACCGGGTCGAAGATCTGGCCGTACGTGGCCCAGTTCCCGCCTGTTCCGGCGTCGGTGATCGACGCGGGATTCCAGGACTTCGCGGACCGGTGGAACCCGATTCTCGACGTGTTTGACGCGGAGGGAGTGCGGTTCGCGCATGAGGTGCACCCGTCGGAGATCGCCTACGACTATTGGTCGACGGTTCGCTCGCTCGAGGCTATCGGGCACCGGGAGGCGTTCGGGTTGAACTGGGACCCGAGCCACATGATGTGGCAGGACATCGACCCGGTCGGCTTCATCGTCGACTTCGCGGACCGGATCTATCACGTGGACTGCAAGGACACCCGCCTGCGGCCGAAGAACGGTCGCGCCGGCGTGCTCGGGTCGCACCTGCCCTGGGGGGATCCGCGCCGCGGGTGGGACTTCGTCTCGACCGGACACGGCGATGTGCCCTGGGAAGACGCGTTCCGTGCCCTCGAGTCGATCGGGTACACCGGTCCGATCTCGATCGAGTGGGAAGACGCCGGCATGGACCGGTTGCACGGCGCGAAGGAGGCGATCGGCTTCATCCGCTCGCTGCTCTGGAAGCGGCCAACGGAATCCTTCGACGCCGCCTTCACCAACCAGGACTGACGGTCTTCAGCGGCGCCGAGGCCAGCGCCGATGTCGCCACACTTCCTCAACGGCCTTCCTCGACATCAACCAGACCGTCGGGTCCGGCTCAGAGCGCCTCCAGCGGCACATTCGCATCCGCGAGTCTGGTCCGGTCGATCTGCTTGCCGCGGCGGATGATGCCTTGCACGGCTTCGTTGACATCCCAGACATTCACGTTCATTCCGGCGACCACTCGTCCGCGAGCCACCCAGAAGGCGATGAATTCGCGGCCGGCCCGGTCGCCTCGGTAGACGACTTCGGCTCCCCGGGCGAGCGGCCCGAATCCCGAGTACTCCATGCCGACGTCGAACTGGTCGGTGTAGAAGTAGGGGATGTCGTCGTAGCTGACGGCCTGGCCGAGCATCGAACGCGCCGCCGCCATCCCTCCGTTCAGCGCGTTTGCCCAGTGCTCGCTGCGCAGGCGCAGCCTGGCCAGCGGGTGGTAGGCGTTGGCGATGTCGCCAGCGGCGTAGATCGCCGGATCGCTCGTGCGAAGCGACTCATCCACCACGAGCCCGTTGTCGATCGCCAGCCCGGCCGGTCCGGCCAGCTGAACGTTGGGAGCCGCGCCGATTCCGATCAAGACCACGTCGGCGGCAACGACCTCGCCGGTCCCGAGTCTCACGCCCGTCGCCCGGCCCGCTTCTCCGACGATGCCGTCGACAACGACCGACCGACGGAGCTCGACGCCGTTCTGGATGTGCAGGTCGGCGAACATCAGGCCGAGCTCGTCGCCCAGCGCGTTCGCCAGCGGGATCGGTCCCCGCTCCAGAACGGTGACGTCGTTTCCGAGGGCTCGTGCGGTCGCGGCGACCTCCATGCCGATCCAGCCGGAGCCGATCAGCACGAGCCGTGTGTCGCCACGCGCCAGCAGCGAGCGTAGGGCATCGGCGTCGTCGAGCGTGCGCAGGTAGTGCACCGCCTCGAGGTCCGCCCCCGGGATCGACGGGCGGCGTGGTGTCGAGCCGGTGGCAAGCAGCAGCCTGTCGTAGGATATGGCATCGCCGTGATCGGTGTGAACGAGCCGCCCGAGCGGGTCGATGCCGGTGACGGTCGTTCCGAGCAGCACATCGATGCCGTTCCCTGCGTACCAGCCCTCGGGATCGACGAAGACCGACTCTCGGTCGGCGGATCCGCTGAGGTAGCCCTTCGACAGGGGCGGTCGGATGTAGGGCCGGTGGGCCTCGGCGCCGATGAGCCGGACCGAGCCGGTGAAGCCCTCCTCCCGCAGGGTGCGGGCGGCGGACGCGCCAGCGAGGCCTGCTCCGGCGATGACGAAACTCTCCGATTCCGACATGATTACCTCCCCGCTTGATGCCCGGCATACTGGGCTGATGACGTATTCAATTGTGGCAAGAGACTCGGCGACGGGCGAGCTCGGTGTTGCGGTCCAATCCCACTGGTTCTCGGTCGGTTCGGTTGTCGTGGCCGGTCTGGCCGGGGTGGGCGCCATCGCGACGCAGGCGAGTCCCAATCTGAGTTTCAAACATCGTGGCCTGGAGATGCTGCGCGAGGGGATGACCGCCGCCGAGGCATCCCGTGCCCTGCGAGAAAACGACCCGGCGATTGAGCATCGTCAGTTCGCGATCGTCGACTCCAACGGGGGCGCGGTCGCCTTCACCGGCAGCGCCTGCATGGGCGAGGCCGGGCAGTACAGCGGAGACGGCTTCACCTGCCAGGCGAACATGATGCGCAATGACACCGTCTGGGCCACCATGGCGCGCGCGTTCGAGCAGTCAGATGGCTCGCTGTCGTCACGCCTGCTCGCGGCGCTTGATGCGGCCCAGGGCGCCGGCGGCGATCTCCGCGGTCAGCAGTCCGCGGCCATCCTCGTCGTTCCGGCCGACGGGACTCCCGCGGACACCGTCATCGACCTGCGGGTCGAGGATCACCCCACCCCCCTGGTCGAACTTCGCCGCCTCGTCACTCTCGGCGGCGCATACCGGTTGGCCGATGACGGCGATGACCTGGTCGCCCGCGGGGACTTCGCCGCCGCCGCCGGTCGTTACGTCGCAGCCAACGAGATCGCTCCCGACAACGACGAACTCCGGTTCTGGGCCGGACTCGGGCTGATCGGCGCGGGGGTGCCGGAGCGCGGGGTCGAGTTGCTGCGCGCGTCGATCGCCAGCGACACGAGCTGGCACGAACTGCTGACGCGTCTCGATCCGGCCGACGTCCCCTCGAGCGGCGAGGCGCTTCGGCTGTTGGGGGAGTAGTCGGATTCGACCCGGTGAACGGCGCCGCCGCCTGAGCCAAGCGGGTCGCCGCCGCGCGCTCAGCGCAGGGCGCGCCGATCCAGAATTCCGCGCACGAAGGCCGCCTGGCCGACGTGCTGAAGATCATCGTTGATGACGCTGACCAGTCGCACGGCGAGGGTCACCGACGGGGTCCAGTGCGGGTCGACGATGCGGTCGAGGTCGCTGTCGGTGAGGGTCGCGAGGTAGCGTACGGTGCGGTCGTGCACGTCATCGTGGTATCCGATGAACCTGTCGCGGCTGATGTTGTTCACCCGGACGACATCCGAGGACGTGTGTCCGTAGCCGGTCGCCTCGACCTCGAACGGAATGCCGAACCGTTCGGCCCAGCCGGCGGCGGTCCACGCCTGCTCGGTGCCCGCGACCTTGGCGACGTGGTCGTCCTGGATCCGGCTGAGATGCCAGAGCAGCCATCCGATGGAATTGGCGCCGTCCTCGACACACGTCGAGAGCTGTTCGGGGCTCAGCCCCTTGCCGGCGTGGTGCACGGCATCCCTGATTCGGCCGAAGGCGTCGATGAGGAGTGTGGCGGTCGTGGTCATCTCTGAACGGTACGCGCGAGTGGGTCCGCGGCTAGGGTCCTTCTACCTACTCCGCGGATGCCGGCTGTGCCGGTACCGTGGACAGGTTGAGTTTCGCACCGCCGCCGCTGCCTCTCACCACTCACCCCCTCGAGAGGACAGCCGATGAGCCTGATCAGACTGAACGACGTCAGCGTCCGCTTCGAGAACGCGCAGGTGCTGCGCGAGACGTTCTTCCGCCTCGAGGCGAAGGACCGGGTGGGGCTGATCGGCCGCAATGGCTCGGGAAAGTCCACGCTGCTCAAGCTTGTGCTCGACCAGGTCGCTCCGGATGAGGGGACCGTCACCCTCGAGCCCGGACTGAAGCTCGGCTACTTCTCCCAGTTCTCCGAGCTGAACGGCGCGCAGTCGATCACGGAGGTGCTCGACGGGCTGTTCACCGACATCCGGGCCGTCGAGACCGAGCTCGCCTCGATCGACGCGAGAATCGCGGCCGATCCGACGGCGGATCTTGACGTGCCGATCCACCGTCAGGCGGAGCTGTTCGAGGAGATGGACCGGCTCGACGGCTGGGACTACACCCGACGCATCGACCAGGCGCTCACCACCCTCGGCTTCACGCCCGCGCACCGGGTCTGCGCGATCGACGAACTCTCCGGCGGATGGCGCAACCGCGCCGCGCTCGCCAAGATCCTGCTCGAGAAGCCCGATGTGCTGCTGCTCGACGAGCCGACCAACTACCTCGACGTTGCCGGGGTCGAGTGGCTCGAGGCCTGGTTCCGCGACTTCCGGGGAGCGGCGATCATCGTCTCGCATGACCGCACGTTCCTCGACGCGGTGGTGACCCGCATCATCGAGGTCGAGAACTTCCACCTGCACGAGTACCCGGGCAACTTCGGCGAGTACGTCGTGCAGAAGCAGTTCCGTCTGAAGACGCTCGAGCAGCAGTTCCAGCACGAGTCCGAGCTGCTCGCCTTCGAGGCCGAGGGCATCGCCGACCGTCGCGAGGCGGCGAAGGCCGAGAGCCGCACCCTTGGCAAGCAGCTTTCCACGATCAAGAAGGCCCGCACGCCGCGGCCGGTCGACCAGATCATCACCGAGATCTACGGCGGCCTGCACGTCAAGGACGTGCTCTGCCGCATCGAGTCGCTTGGCAAGTCCTACGGCGACAAGACCCTGTTCAGCGACCTGACCCTCGAGATCCGCCGGGGGAACCGCATCGCGGTCGTCGGCGCCAACGGCAGCGGCAAGACCACGCTGCTGCGCGTGCTCACGGGGGAGGAGAAGGCGGATTCCGGAGAGGTGGACTGGGCCAAGGGGACATCGGTCGTCTCCTACAATCGGGTGCTCGCCGACCTCGACGACGAGGACACCATCACCCACGCCGTCAACGCGATGCCGGGCAGCCTCGCGTTCACGGCGACCCGCAAGTCGGTTGGCCGCTTCCTCGCGATGTTCCAGTTCTCCGAACTCGAACTGAAGCAGCGCATCGGCAGCCTGTCGGGCGGGCAGCGGGCGCGTGTCGCCATGGCGCAGTGCCTTCTCTCCGGGGCATCCGTGCTCCTGCTCGACGAACCGACCAACCACCTGGACATGGCCAGCACCCAGGTGATGGAGCGAGCCCTCATCCACTTCCCGGGGGCCGTTGTGGTGGTCAGCCACGACCGGTTCTTCACCGACAAGATCGCCACGCGGCTCCTCGAGTTCGACGCCGACAGGCCCGGCGAGATCGAGGTGCGCGCCGCATAGCCCCGGATCGCGGGTCTACGGCGCGGTGCGCATGGGAAACGTGGCGAGCACCGTTCGCCCGCTCGGCGAGGATCGGGGGGCCATGTCGACGAGCGCGACCTGAGTGAGGGACAGCTCGTCGCCCTCGTGCACGCGACCGTTGCGCTTGATCGTCACGTGGGCCCGGAATCCGGGGCCGGTGAACGCGGGCTCGTCGGGGGAGGCAGCGAACGGTCGGACGGCCGCGGCGAGCGTGCGATGCAGGCGGGTGAGCGGCTCGTTGTCGATGATGACGGTCACGGGGATGTCCTCGCGGCGCCCGAACATCTCGTCGACACCGGCGATGGCCGTCACCGCCGGCTCGGAGGCTGTCGCGGCGGCGATCGCGCCGGCAATGTCGCCGGGTGGGGCATCCGTGAGAAACGGCGGCAGCACGGTGATGTGCAACGGCCAGTCCCGTACCGCGAAGCTGTCGCCGTCGTGCAGCGGTTCGATCGGGAGGACGACGACGAGGCGCGGCATGCGCCGAGTCTAGGGGCGGCCCACGACCGGGGCGCCCGCAATATGCTAGCGGCGGCTTCATCGCCGACTCGAATACCGGCTTTGTGGTCAACGGTTCGCAGCAGCAGTTCCTCGTGCGCGACAGCTCCATCGGTGGCTGGTCGAACGGCATGTGGAACCAGGTCTTTGCGGGAGTTCAGGGGGCACCGGCACAGGCGTTCCCGCCGGTCCCGCCGGAACCGGGCCCGTACACCACGCTCGCCACCAACCCGGCGAGCCGTGAGAAGCCGTACCTGGTGTTCGACCCGTCCACCTCCGGTTACAGCGTCTTCGTGCCTGACCCGAGGACCAGTTCATCGGGCACGACATGGGCGAAAGGTCAGACCCCCGGCCATTCGATCGCCCTCTCGGACTTCTACGTCGCACGTCCGTCCGACTCCGCGACGAACATCAACAGCCAGCTCGCGCGCGGCAAGAACCTGCTGCTCACCCCCGGTGTCTACAACGTCGATCGCACCATCGCGGTGAAGCGGGCCGACACCATCGTGCTCGGGCTCGGCGTCGCGACGCTGACGGCGATGAACGGCGTGATCCCGCTGTCGGTCGCCGACGTCAAGGGGGTGGATGTCGCGGGCATCATGATCGACGCTGGCGCGATCAACTCCCCGGTGCTGCTGCGGGTCGGGTCGCCGAGGGACGGACGCTGGCGTGACAACGGTCACTTCAGCTCGCCGAGCGATCCGACGGCCCTCCAGGACGTGTACTTCCGCATCGGAGGCCCGCACCCGGGCAAGGCGACCATCGCCCTGCAGGTGAACAGCGACAACGTCATCCTGGATGACATCTGGGCCTGGCGCGCCGACGACGGCGCGGGAGTCGGCTGGACCGCCAACACCTCCGACACCGCCGTCGTCGTGAACGGCAGGAACGTGACCGCCACCGGGCTGTTCTCGGAACACTTCCAGAAGTACAACGTGATCTGGAACGGGGAGCATGGGAAGACGATCTTCTTCCCAAACGAGTTGCCCTATGACGCCCCGAACCAGGCGGCGTGGCAGCACGACGGTGTGCTCGGCTGGGCCGGCTGCAAGGTGGCCGACTCGGTCAGGACCCACGAGCTGTGGGGAGGCGGGAGCTACATCTACGATCACGTCATCAACGACACCGGCGCTCCGGTGTCGTCGTCCGCGATCGGAGTTCCGAGCTATGTGGCCGACTTCTCGCGATCACGGAGACGGTGGAGGTCTCGCGGTCAGGCGGGTTCCCAGGGCAGTTCCCGATCGAACGAGACCGGGCTGAGCGGCACGACCACGGTCGGTCGGTGCTGCCGGTGTGCGAGGTGGGCAGCGACAGAGCCGCCGAAGAACTCCTGCAGGGTGCCGCGCACCGTGGCGGCGCGGGTGCCGACGACGATCATCGCCGCATCGAGCACCTCGCCGAGGCGACCGAGCGCCCGCGCCGGATCGCCGGCAAGGGCGCGCGTCGACCACTCGATCTTCTCGTGTTCGAGAATCCTGGTGAGCTGTGCCTGGAGCTTCGGCGGAATGCCGTGGTCGGTGGCATCGCCGAGATCCGTGTCGATCGGCATGGAGGTCACCGAGCCGTCTGCTGACTCCGTGATTACGTAACGGCTGGCGTCCACCCAGGCGCAGACAAGCTCGGCGTCGAATCGCGTCGCGAATGCCGCAGCAATGTCGACCACGGCGTCGGGCTGGCCGGGAAAGACTCCGACGATGACCCGGGTGCGAGCTGTTTTGGCCATGGAGATCTCCTTCTTCGACGGATCAACCCTGACTGCGAGCATGCCACGTATCGCGACTCGAAGAGAAGGGATGAGCGTCTCAGTCGGAATCGGAGTCCGACGATTCGCTCTGCCGGGCCAGGTCGGGGAGGTTCACGGTGTAATCGAGCTGCTTCTGGGTCCGCGCGAGGATCCCGACCAGCAGCGCGCGCGACACCGACAGCAGGTCGGCGACCTGCGGAAACGCGAGGCTGTAGAACACCTGGCTTCCCCGCCGTTCGGCATTCACCAGGTTGTGGCGTCTCAACACCGAGAGGTGTTGGGAGAGGTGGGATGCCTCGAGTCCGGTGTCGACGAGCAGGTCGGCGACCGAAACGGCCGGTGACGAGCACAGCACCTCGAGCACCCGCACGCGCACGGGATGGGCCAGTCCCTTGAACAGGTTGGCCTTGACTTCATAAAGCGGCCGCTGCGCGTCGGAATACTGTTCCATGCCGTCACGATTGCATGATTTAACAAATTCATCAAGTCAGTGAACCGCGAATGCGCCGGCGGTCGGCGTTTCGAATCAGCGCGATTGGCGGCGCTTGCCGACCCGCTGCTGGCCCTTCACCGCGGGTGCGCGGCCCTTGCCTTTCGACGCCTTCGCCTTGCCGCCGGCCTTCGGAACGGCCGGCCGCTCGGCGGGAGGGGGAACGGATGCCGATTCGTCGCTCACGGTAAGCCTCTCGTCGCTCCCGCGGGAATCGCGAGGGAACTCACAGGCTACGCGCCCTTGGCGCAGACCCGCGGTCGTGGTTGCCTGTAGGGGTGACCGAACTACCGATGTTTCCCCTGGGATCCGTGCTCTTTCCGCACATGCCACTGCCGTTGCGCGTGTTCGAGGACCGTTACCTGGTGATGCTCTCCCGAATCCTCGCCGATGAGCCGGCCGAGTTCGGCGTCGTGCTCATCGAACGCGGCCAGGAGGTCGGAGGAGGGGAGAAGCGCTTCGCCTTCGGCACGGTGGCCCAGGTCGAGCAACTCGACGCCACCGAGGATTTCGTCGTGCTCGTCGCGCGGGGCGAGCGGCGTATCGAAGTGCTCGAGTGGCTCGACGAAGACCCCCACCCTGCCGCGCGCGTGCGGGAACTGCCCGAGTTGAGCTGGTCGGACGAACTCATGCCGCTGCGCGAGCGGGCCGAGGCCGCCGTGCGCCGCACGCTTCGGCTCGCGAGTGAGTTCGACGACCAGCTCTGGCAGTCGGATGTCGAGATCGCATCCGATCCGATCGCCGGAGCTTGGCAGCTGGCGGCGATCGCCCCGCTCGGCGAGCTCGACCAGATCGCGCTGCTGCGCACGGAGAGCGCGGAGTCGCTGCTTTCGGTGCTCATCGAGCTGATGGCCGCGGCGGAGGAGTCGTTCGGCACCCGATGGCCGGGGGAGTGAACCGATCGTGGCGTCTCCCGGGCCCACAGGGAGCCCGGCCGAGTCGGGCGTAGGGTGAAAATCATGCGATTCAGATACCTCGGAAACTCAGGACTCAAGATCTCGGAGATCACCTACGGCAACTGGCTGACCCACGGGTCACAGGTGGAGAACGACACCGCGTCGGCGTGTGTCACTGCCGCACTCGACGTGGGAATCACCACCTTCGACACGGCGGACGTCTACGCCAACACCGCGGCCGAGACCGTGCTCGGTGCGGCGCTGAAGGGCCAGCGCCGCCAGTCGCTGGAGATCTTCACCAAGGTCTTCGGCCCCACCGGACCGAAGGGCCACAACGACACCGGGCTCTCCCGCAAGCACATCCTCGAATCGATCGACGGCTCGCTGCAACGGCTGCAGACGGACTACGTCGACCTCTACCAGGCGCACCGCTACGACTACGAGACCCCGCTCGAGGAGACCTTCCAGGCCTTCGCGGACATCGTGCGGCAGGGCAAGGCCCTCTACATCGGAGTGAGCGAATGGACGGCCGACCAATTGCGGGACGGTGCGGTCCTCGCCCGACAGTTCGGCATCCAGCTCATCTCGAACCAGCCGCAGTATTCGGAACTGTGGCGCGTGATCGAGGCGGAGGTAGTGCCAACATCGAAGGAACTCGGCATCTCGCAGATCGTCTGGTCTCCGGTCGCCCAGGGAGTGCTCACCGGAAAGTACGCGCCGGGCGCGGCGCTGCCCACCGGCAGCCGGGCGACGGACGACAAGGGTGGCGCGGACATGATCAAGCGCTTCCTCAACGACGATGTGCTCACCCGGGTGCAGAACCTGCGTCCCATCGCCGACGAGCTCGGGCTCTCGCTCTCTCAGCTCGCCGTGGCCTGGGTGCTGCAGAACGACAACGTCGCCTCTGCGATCATCGGCGCATCGCGCCCGGAGCAGGTGCGCGAGAACGTGAAGGCGTCCGGTGTCACGATCCCGGCCGAACTGCTCACCCGCATCGACGACGCGCTCGGCGGCGTCGTGGAGCGCGACCCGGCGAAGACGCTCGAGAGCTCTCCGAGGTCCCGGGAGAGCTGATTCTCCGGCTGCGCGCGGAGTCCCTGCCGGGAGGGGGGCGGATGCCATGCTCGTGCTTCTCGCACGCAGGCCGGGCATCCGGCCCCCGAGGGCGTCGAGCCCGCTGTATGATTTCCCCATAACCGAACATCGGGCCGATCAACGCGATGCGGGAGAGCCGGGCACCAGTTTCTTGAAACTGCGTGGTCCGGCACCGAAGGAGCAAGCACTCCCCGCCAATCTCTCAGGTACGTGTACCGCATCGAACAGGCCACTCTGGAATGATTCGTGCGCAGCCGGATCAGGTCGAGCAGGGCGTCAGCGCCCGATTCGAGACCGTCGCGGTCGAGAAGCTCGTTTGCCCATGACAGAGGGGGAGTTCTAACAGCCAACTAACGCGCCTGGGGAACTCTTGACTGATCGCACCGACCCATCCGAACGCTTCTCGCCGCTGCACCAGAAACATCTGGATGCGGACGCGAGTTTCACCGACTTCGCCGGGTGGCAGATGCCGGTGCGATACTCGAGCGACCTCGCCGAGCATCACGCCGTGCGCACCGCCGCGGGGCTCTTCGACCTTTCGCACATGGCGGAGATCATCGTCACCGGGCCGGAGGCCGCCGCCGCGCTCGACTTCGCCCTCGCCGGCAAGATCTCGGCGATCGGCATCGGCCAGGCCAAGTACTCGCTGCTGCTTTCCCCGGATGGCGGCATCATCGACGACGTCGTCGTCTACCGCACCCACGAGAACCGCTTCACGGTCGTCGCCAACGCCTCGAACCGCTTCCCCGCGGCCGGCGCGCTCTCGGCCCGGTCCGCCGAGTTCGACGCCACCGTCGTCGATGAGAGCGACGACGTCGCCCTCATCGCCGTTCAGGGTCCGCACTCCCTCGCCATCATCGAGGCGCTGCCGGGGCTCGAGACAACCATCGCTCCGCGAGACCTCAGGTACTACTGGAGCACGCTCGGCAGCTACCACGGTGACGAGATCATGATCGGCCGCACCGGCTACACCGGCGAAGACGGATTCGAGCTCTACGTCACCGCCTCGGCGGCACCTCGCCTCTGGGACGAACTGATGGCCGCGGGTGCCGACCACGGCCTCGTGGCGGCGGGCCTCGCGAGCCGCGACACGCTTCGCCTCGAGGCCGGGATGCCGCTGTACGGCCACGAGCTCGGTCTCGGCACCCTCCCGGCGCAGGCCGGCCTCGGCCGGGTGGTGAACCGCACCAAGGAGGGCGACTTCGTCGGACGCTCCGCCGTCGAGGCCGGTCCGCCCGAGGGCGCGCGGGTGCTCGTGGGACTGCGCGCGGAGGGCAAACGCGCCGGTCGCGCCGACTATCCGGTCTTCGATGGCGCTGACACCGAGGTCGGCATCATCACGAGTGGGGCGCTCAGCCCCACCCTCGGCCACCCGATCGCCATGGCCTACGTCGACCCGGCGGCCGGCGCCATCGGCACAGAACTGTTCATGGATGTGCGGGGGACCCGCATCCCCGCATCCGTCGTCGCACTCCCCTTCTACAAGAGAGAGGCCAAATAGCATGGCTGACCAGAGCGCCCTCAAGCAGTCCACTTTGAAATACACCTCCGAGCACGAGTGGCTCGATGTCCAGGGCGACATCGCCACCGTCGGGATCACCGCCTACGCGGCCGAGAAGCTCGGCGACGTCGTCTTCGTCGATCTGCCCTCCATCGGTGCGACCGTCGCGAGCGGCAGGGTCGTCGGTGAGATCGAGTCCACCAAGTCCGTCGGGGAGCTCTTCGCGCCGGTCGACGGCATCGTCACCGAGATCAACGACGCGGTCGTGGCGAGCCCCGAGCTCGTCAACAGCGACCCGTTCGGCGAGGGCTGGCTCATCAAGGTGAGCTTCACCGAACTCCCGACGCTGCTGAGCTTCGACGAGTACACCGCGCTGGTCGGGGAGTAATGGCCGACCTGCTCGCCACCGGCGGCTTCGCCGAACGCCACATCGGAACCGATGAGGCCGCCCAGGCCACCATGCTCGAGGTGCTCGGCTACGACTCCGTCGACGCGCTCGTCGGCGCGGCGGTTCCGGCATCCATCCATGTCGACGGATTCCGCGCCGCCGCGGCGACCGTGCTTCCTCCGGCCGCGACCGAGCGCGAGACGCTCGCGGAACTGCGTGCGCTCGGCTCCAGGAACACCGTGAACCGATCGATGATCGGTCTCGGCTACTACGACACCATCACACCGGCGGTGATCAAGCGCAACGTGCTCGAGAACCCGAGCTGGTACACGGCGTACACGCCCTACCAGCCGGAAATCTCGCAGGGGCGCCTCGAGGCGCTCATCAACTTCCAGACGATGATCACCGACCTCACCGGCCTCACCACGGCCAACGCGTCGATGCTCGACGAGGGCACCGCCGTGGTCGAGGGAATGATGCTCGCTCGCCGCGCCTCCAAGGTCGAGGAACGCGACTTCATCGTTGATTCGGATTCCCTGCCGCAGACTCTTGCGCTGCTCGCCAACCGCGCCGAGGCGGTCGGCATCCGTCTCGTGCGGCTCCCGCTCTCGAAGACCGACCCGGCGGACCTTCCCGCCGCCTTCGGCATCTTCGTGCAGTACCCGAGCGCGTCGGGTCGAATCTGGGACCCGACCGAGATCATCGCGGCGGCACAGGCGAAGGGCGCGCTCGCCGTCGTCGCCGCCGACCTTCTTGCCCTCACCCTGATCTCCTCACCCGGAGAACTCGGAGCGGATGTGGCGGTCGGCACGAGCCAGCGCTTCGGTGTGCCGATGGGCTTCGGCGGCCCGCACGCCGGTTACATGGCGGTGCGCGCCGGACTCGAGCGCCAGCTGCCCGGGCGCCTCGTTGGCGTCTCGAAGGACGCGGCCGGGCATCCGGCCTACCGGCTGTCGCTCCAGGTGCGCGAGCAGCACATCCGTCGCGACAAGGCGACCTCCAACATCTGCACAGCGCAGGTTCTGCTGGCCGTGATGGCGTCGATGTTTGCGGTCTATCACGGGCCGCAGGGTCTGCAGCGGATCGCGAAGCGGGTGACCCGCCTCACCCGGGTGCTCGCCACCGCCGCTTCCGAGGCCGGTCACACCGTCGAGTCGGCCAACTACTTCGACACGCTCACGCTGCGCACCAAGACGAATGCCGCGCGGCTCGTCGAACACGCCCATGCGGCCGGCTATCTCATCTACCTCGTCGACGAGGACCACGTGCAGATGTCGGTGGACGAGACCACAACGTTCGACGACATCCGGGCGATGGCACGGATCCTCGGCGAGGACCTCGCCGACGAAATGGTGTCGACCAGGCTCGACTGGATTCCGTCCGAGCTCGTTCGCACGAGCGAATACCTCGCGCACCCGGTGTTCAACACTCACCGTTCCGAGACCTCGATGATGCGCTACCTCAAGCACCTCGCCGACTACGACTACGCGCTCGACCGCGGAATGATCCCGCTCGGATCCTGCACGATGAAGCTCAACGCGGCCAGCGAGATGGAGGCCGTCACCTGGCCGGAGTTCTCGGGACTGCATCCCTTCGCCCCAGAGGCGGATGTCGAGGGCTACCTCGAGCTGATCGAACAGCTGCAATCGTGGCTGGCCGACGTCACCGGCTACGACTCGGTGTCGCTGCAGCCCAACGCCGGCAGCCAGGGCGAGCTCTCCGGGCTCCTCGCAATCCGCGGCTACCATCGCTCCCGCGGCGAGGAGGGGCGCACGGTGTGTCTCATTCCGTCAAGCGCCCACGGAACGAACGCCGCCTCGGCCGTGCTCGCGGGCATGAGCGTCGTCGTCGTCGCGTGCGACGAGCTCGGCAACGTCGACCCCGAGGACCTTCGGTCCAAGATCGCCGAACACGCCGACACCCTCGCCGCGCTCATGATCACCTACCCGTCGACGCACGGGGTGTACGAGCACGAGGTCGGAGTCATCTGCAAGGCCGTTCATGACGCCGGGGCGCAGGTCTACGTCGACGGCGCGAACCTCAATGCGCTGCTCGGCTTTGCCCGCTTCGGTGATTTCGGCGGCGACGTCTCCCACCTCAACCTGCACAAGACCTTCTGCATCCCGCACGGCGGCGGCGGTCCGGGCGTTGGGCCGGTCGCGGCGAAGGCGCATCTGGCGCCGTTCCTGCCCGGGCATCCGATGGCCCAGCGCGACCTGATCGCCGGTCGGAGCGCTGCCATGCTCCCGGACCACGCGAACATCGTCAGCGCCGCGCCGTTCGGATCTCCGAACATCCTGCCGATCAGCTGGGCCTACGTGCGCATGATGGGCGCGGACGGACTCAAGCGGGCGACCGCTGCCGCGGTTCTCGCGGCCAACTACGTCGCCGTGCGGCTTCGCGACCATTTCCCGGTTCTCTACGCGGGAGACAACGGCCTCGTGGCGCACGAGTGCATCCTCGACCTTCGCCCGCTCACCGAGTCGACTGGCGTCACGGTGGATGACGTGGCCAAGCGCCTCATCGACTTCGGCTTCCACGCGCCCACGATGTCGTTCCCGGTCGCGGGCACCCTCATGGTCGAGCCGACCGAGAGCGAGGACATCGGCGAGATCGACCGCTTCATCGACGCGATGATCGCGATCCGGGCCGAGGCGGATGCCGTCGTGGCCGGCACCTGGCCGCTCGCCGACAACCCGCTGCACAACGCCCCGCACACGGCCCAGTCCGTGATCGAGGGCGAGTGGACTCACCCCTACAGCCGCGAGGAGGCGGTGTACCCGGTGCGGAGCCTCATCCGTAGCAAGTACTGGCCACCGGTGCGTCGCATCGATAATGCCTACGGGGACCGCAACCTCGTGTGCGCCTGCCCGCCGCCGGAGGCCTTCGCGGACTGAGTCGCACTCGTCCGGCTGGTGGGCGAGGGCGGCAACTAGTGCTTCGGCACCCCGAACAGCCCGGGGAACGCGGATGCCGCCCACGGGTATCCGACGAAGATCGCGGTGTCGATCACGAAGTGGGCGATCACGAGCGGCAGCACGCGCCCGTATCGGGCGTAGAGCGAGCCGAACAGCACGCCCATGGCAAAGTTGCCGACGAACGCTCCGAAGCCCTGGTACAGGTGATAGCTGCCGCGGAGCGCCGCCGCCACGAGGATGATCGGCCAGGTCCTCCAGCCGAGGTCCCGCAGCCGGGCGAAGAGGTAACCGATCACGATCAGCTCCTCCTGCAGTCCCGCGCGCAGGGCGGAAAACACGAGGATCGGGATCGTCCACCAATAGGTGTCGATCGCGGACGGCACGACCGTCACCCCGATTCCGATGGCCTTGCTGCCGAGGTAGACACCGAGGCCGGGCACGCCGATCGCCAGCGCAAGGCCGAGTCCGATCAGCGCGTCCCTCCCCGGCCGACGAAAGTCGATGCCGAGGCGGGCGAGGTGCGGCCGCGCCGCCTGCCAGAGCAGGAACGCGACGAGCGCGACCGGCACCAGATCGAAGAAGATCGCCAGAAACTGATACGTGAGGTCGAAGATCGGTCGTGGGCTGAGCGAGCCGTTGATCGTGGCGGTCTGTGCGGAGAGCGGCTTCGACAGGGTGACGCTGTTCAGGATCGAAACGACCGAATACACCGCCGAGGCCCCGAGCGAGAGCCCGAGCACCAGGAGGATCTCCGCGATGAGTCTTCGCCGCGCCGGTCGGGCCAGCACATCGGGCGGGGGAGCGGAGAACGGGCTGCGGTTGCTCTGCTCTGCTTTGGCCACGACCCCGATGATATCCCGAAGGTTTCGGCGCTTCGGGCATGCACGGGTCGAGACTCGCACGTTTATTGCAAAACTGTT
This sequence comes from Actinomycetales bacterium, assembly GCA_038251725.1. GTDB lineage: Bacteria > Actinomycetota > Actinomycetes > Actinomycetales > Microbacteriaceae > Lacisediminihabitans. Next base: position 52,744 of record JBBSBA010000003.1, on the reverse strand, counting down.
GATTCCGGCGCAATTATCCCCCACTGAGCGCGCAAATCCTGTGTATACGTCACTACCGTGTAACTTTCTTTGATTTTGATTTGGAACTCGACTCGCACCCTGTTTAGAGTTCGTAGGATCGTGCGACATGGGCGGCCAAATGACGCCGAAGAAGGCGCCGCTTGCGTGTATTGTCCCTACGTAGTCCCACCCGCTCGCGGGCGGGGAAACGCAATCAAAGAAGAAGACGAGGTCGCTGTCGATGTCACTGCCCATAGGTGAAGTCGAGGTCGTCGGTGAGGCTGAGGCCCTCGACCGCGCAGAGACATCAAAGGGTGCCCCCTCCTCCATCGTGGGCCGCTCGCTCTGGGCCATCTCCTGGCGGCGTCTGCGACGCGACAAGGTCGCGATGGCTGCCGGGGTCGTGATCATCCTGCTGATCATCATGGCCGTGTTCGCCGGGCCGCTGACGGCGCTGTACGGACAGAACTACCTCACCCACCACAGCGTCGGGCAGGGCGCCCTGCTCGACCCGTCCACCAACCTTCCGACCGGCACCCTCGGCGGAATCAGCGCCACCCATTGGCTCGGGGTGACTCCGGTGCTCGGCCAAGACATCCTGGCCCTGCTCGTCTACGGCGCACAGACATCCCTGATGATCGCCGGGCTCGCCACCGCGCTCTCCCTCCTTCTCGGAGTCACCCTCGGACTCACCGCGGGGTTCTACCGCGGCTGGATCGACACCGTCATCTCCCGGACCATGGACGTGCTCCTCTCCTTCCCGACGCTCCTGCTGTCGATCTCATTGATCACCGTGCTCTCCTTCATCAGCACGTCGACGGTTCTGCGCTCCGCGCTCATCGTCTTCGTTCTCGGATTCTTCGGCTGGCCCTACATCGGTCGCATCGTGCGCGGCCAGGTGCTGTCGCTCCGCGAGAAGGAATTCGTGGACGCCGCGCGCAGCCTCGGTGCATCGAACGGCTGGATCATGGCCCGGGAGATCATGCCGAACCTGATCGGCCCGATCCTCGTCTACACCACGCTGACGATCCCCAATAACATGCTCGGCGAGGCCGGGCTGTCGTTTCTCGGCGTCGGAGTGACGCCGCCCACCCCGTCCTGGGGCGGGATGCTGTCGGACGCCGGCAACTACTTCCAGGTGGACCCGATGTACCTGATCCTCCCGGGTCTCGCGATTTTCATCGCCGTGCTCGCCTTCAACCTCTTCGGTGACGGCTTGCGCGACGCGCTCGACCCGAAATCGACACGATGATGAATCAGAACGTCCCGACCGCTTCGGCCCCACAGGGCCGGCGCGACTCGACGATGCCCTCGGGCAAGCACCTCGCAGCGCCTGCTGCACATCACAGCTAGAAAGGAAAATCTTTCGATGAAGATCAAGAGAACAGGCCTCGCGGCCGTCGGCCTCATGGCCGCGGTCACGCTCGCGCTTGTCGGCTGTTCGAGCGGGACGACCCCCGCAACGACGGGCTCGACGTCAAGCTTCAACGCAGCGGTGAACGGCATCGTCAACCCGTCGACGGTCAAGGGCGGAACCCTCAAGCTCCTGTCCACGACCGACTGCGACTCCTGGGACCCGGCACGCACCTACTACGGCTGGTGCTGGAACATGCAGCGCCTCTTCACCCGCTCCCTCATCGGCTACCAGAAGGTCAACGGCGCGACTCCCGTGCTCGCACCGGACCTCGCGACCGATCTCGGAACGCATAACGCCGACTTCACGAAGTGGACCTACACCCTGCAGAAGGGCCTCAAGTGGTCCGACGGCAAAGCGATCACCCCGATGGACGTGAAGTACGGCGTCGAGCGCCTCTTCGCCACCGACGTGATCAACGGTGGACCGGCGTCCTACTTCATCGGAACGATCGCCCACCCCGCGGACTACCTCGGCCCGTACAAGAGCGGCGACCTCTCCACGATCCAGACCACGGCCGACAGCATCACCTTCAACCTGTCGACGCCCTACTCGGACTTCAACTACCTGATGGCCATGGCGGCGGCGGCCCCCGTCCCGTACAAGACCGAGGGAGGCCCGGGATTCACCGGAGCCGACTACACGAAGAAGCCAATGTCGTCCGGTCCGTACATGATCGGCAAGTACACGCCGACCAAGTCGATCACGTTCGTGCGCAACAAGTACTGGCAGCAGTCGACCGACGTCATCCGCAAGCCCCTCGCCGACACGATTTCCCTCACGATCGACTCCGACGTGAATGACATCGACAGCAAGCTCAAGGCCGGAACCGCGGACGCGAAGGCGGACAACTCGATCGGCACCACCCTGCAGTCCCAGGTGCTGACCCAGCCGAACCTGAAGAAGTACGCGGACAACCCGACGACGGCGTTCACCCGCTACTTCTCGGTCATGCCGTCGGTGATTCCGAACGTGTACTGCCGGCAGGCGATCTTCTACGCGACCAACAAGGCAGAACTCGTCGCCGCCTACGGTGGCACCACGGCAGGCACGGTCGCGGGATCGATGACCCCCCCGACCATCGCCGGCCACAGCGACACCGCGAACATGTACCCGGTCGGCTCGGACAACACCGGAGACCTGGTGAAGGCCAAGGAGGCCCTCGCCAAGTGCGGCCAGCCCGACGGCTTCTCGACCAAGTTCGCGTACTCGACCCCGAGTGAGACCGGACCGAAGGTCTTCGCCGCCGAGCAGACCGCGCTCGCGCGCGTCGGGATCAAGCTGACCGCCGCGACGAGTGCGTCGTCGAGCTACTACAGCTCGTTCATCGGTTCGCCGGCGAACATCAAAAACCAGGGCCTCGGCATCGCCATCGCCGCCTGGGGTGCCGACTTCCCGACCGGCTACGGTTTCTGGAACTCGATCGCCAACGGATCGCAGATCATCCCCGCGGGTAACACCAACTACCCGAGCCTGAACGACCCGATCGTGAACAAGATCCTGGACGCGGCGCCGGCCGGCAAGTCGACGGATGCGGACTTCCGCACTCTCGACGACCAGGTCATGAAGGATGCGGTGTACATGCCCATCCTGTTCGGCAAGTCGCTCTACTACCGCAACCCCCGCCTGACGAATGTGACCTCCGACAACGCTCTCGCGTTCGGACTTTACGACTTCGTCAACGTGGGTGTCGGCGGCAAGTAAGACTTCTTCATCCCAACGGTGGCCAGCCGGAGGAAACTCCGGCTGGCCACCTCCCTTATGGAAACAGGCTATGGTCCGATTTATCTTCACCCGGCTACTCGGCGCGATAGTCGTCGTGTGGATCGTCAGCGTCGTGACGTTCCTCATCTTTCAAATCGCCCCGGCGCTCTCGCACACGTCTCCGGTGTACTACTACATCGGCAAGGTGCCGTTCCCGGCGGACTCACCGCAGTTCAAGGCACTCGTGCATCGGTTCGGATTCGACCTGCCGCTCTATGCCCAGTACTGGCATTTCCTGTCCGGCATCCTCTTCGGGCAGACCATCACCGACGGCGTGAGCACTCCGATCTCCTGCCCGTCCCCGTGCTTCGGCTACTCCTTCCGCCAGAATGAGCTCGTCAGCACCCTGCTGCTACGCGCCGCTCCGGTGAGCATCAGCCTCACCGTCGGCGCTGCGATCCTCTGGCTCGTCGGCGGAGTCACGGTCGGCACCCTCTCCGCGCTCAAGCCGGGATCGTTCATCGACCGTGTCGGAATGACCGGCTCGCTCGCCGCCGTGTCGCTGCCCATCTTCTTCACCGGACCGCTGCTGCTGCTGATCTTCGAGTACACCCTCGGCTGGTTGCCCGACGTTTCCTATGCACCGATCACCGAGGATCCGGCCCAGTGGCTTCGGAGCATGATCCTGCCCTGGTTCGCGCTCGCATTCCTGTTCGCCGCGCTGTACGCCAGGCTCACACGCTCCAACATGTTGGAAACCATGGGCGAGGACTTCGTCCGCACTGCCCGGGCCAAGGGCCTCAGCCGCCGCACCGTCGTGGTCAGGCACGGACTTCGGGCCGCGCTCACCCCGATCGTCACCATCTTCGGCATCGACGTCGGAACCCTCATCGGAACGACCGTGATCACCGAGACGGTGTTCAACCTCCGGGGTCTCGGCTACCTGTCCATCCAGTCGATCCAACAACAGGACCTGCCGGTGATCCTCGGCGTCACGATCGTGGCGGCCGTCGCTCTCGTGGTCGCCAACCTCCTCGTCGATATCCTCTACGCGGTCATCGACCCGCGCGTCACCGCCTAGAGGCGGAAAGGTCACACATGTCCTCCACCCTCGCAACGCCGGCGTCCGGCGCAAGCACAGCCACCCGTCCCTTCCTCAAGGTGGACGACCTCCGCGTGCACTTCCCGACCGACGACGGTCTCGTCAAGAGCGTCGACGGTCTTTCCTTCGAACTCGAACGCGGCGAGATTCTCGGCATCGTTGGGGAATCCGGCTCGGGCAAGTCCGTCACGAGTCTGGCGATCCTCGGCCTGCACAAGGGCTCGAACGCTCGAGTGTCGGGCGAGATCTGGTTGGACGGTCACGAACTCGTCTCCGCGACCGAGGACGAGATGCGGGGGCTTCGGGGAAACAAGATGGGGATGATCTTCCAGGACCCGCTCTCCGCGCTGCACCCCTTCTACACCGTCGGTTCCCAGATCAGCGAGGCGTTTCTCGTGCACAACAAGGTGTCGAAGCGGGACGCCAAGAAGCAGTCGATCGGGATGCTCGAGCGCGTCGGAATTCCGAACGCGTCCGAGCGATACAACGACTACCCGCACCAGTTCTCGGGAGGCATGCGCCAGCGCGCCATGATCGCCATGGCGCTCATCTGCCAGCCGAAGCTCCTCATCGCCGACGAGCCGACGACCGCCCTCGACGTGACGGTGCAGGCTCAGATCCTCGAGCTCATCAAGGAACTTCACGAGGAGCTCAATTCCGCGGTGATCCTGATCACCCACGACCTCGGCGTCGTCGCGGAGACCTGTGACAAGGTCCTCGTGATGTACGGCGGCCAGTGCGTGGAGAAGGGCCCCGTCGACGAGCTGTTCTCCGCGCCGGAGATGCCCTACACCTGGGGTCTGCTGCGGTCGATGCCGCGGATGGACCGCGACCGTCAGTCCCGCCTCATGCCGATTCCCGGCCAGCCGCCGTCGCTCATCAACGTGCCAACGGGGTGCGTGTTCAACGACCGTTGCCCGTTCACGGATCGCGTCGATGGCGACCGATGCCGGACCGAGCATCCGAACCTGCTCGAAACCACCGAGGGCAAGAGCCTGCTCCATGGCACGCAAGGGCATGAGGTGCGGTGCCACATTCCGTCGGGGGAGCGCCAGGAGATCTGGCGCACCGAGATCTTGCCCACGCTCTAACCCGGCCTTCACCACCGGTCTTTCCAGAGAGATATACGCGACATGAGTCAAGCAGAAAGCCCCGCCACCGCACCGTCGGTCGAGCCATTGCTCGAGGTACGCAACGTGACCAAGTACTTCCCCGGCGGCAGCGGGGGACTCCTGGGGCGCCGAGGCAAGCCCATCAAGGCGGTCGACGGCGTGAGCTTCGACCTGCACGGCGGCCAGACCCTCGGCCTCGTCGGGGAATCCGGATGCGGCAAGTCGACGACGGGGCGGGTGGTGAGCAAACTCCTCGACCCCACCTCCGGCGAGATCAGGTTCAATGGGCGTGACATCGCCACGCTGAAGCCGCGCGAGATGCGCCCGTTCCGCAACGAGATCCAGATGATCTTCCAGGACCCGTTCTCGTCGCTGAACCCTCGCCACACGATCGGCACGATCGTGGGAGCTCCCTTCCGCATCCAGAAGATTCGCACGGAGAATGGCATCAAGGCCGAAGTCCAGGGCATGATGGAGCGGGTCGGCCTGAATCCGGAACACTACAACCGGTACCCGCATGAGTTCTCCGGTGGCCAGCGGCAGCGCATCGGAATCGCCCGAGCCCTCGCGCTCCGGCCGAAGCTCATCGTCTGCGACGAGCCCGTCTCGGCCCTCGACGTCTCGGTTCAGGCCCAGGTCGTCAATCTGCTCGAAGACCTGCAGAAGGAGTTCGGCGTCGCCTACGTGTTCATCGCGCACGACCTCTCGGTGGTGCGGCACATCGCCGACCGGGTCGCGGTCATGTACCTCGGCAAGATCATGGAGCTCACCGACCGGGACAGGCTCTACTCCGAGCCGTTGCACCCCTACACCCATGCCCTCATGTCGGCCGTGCCCGTTCCGGACCCGAGCGCGAAGGCGCGGCGTGAGCGAATCCTCCTCACCGGCGACCTGCCGAGTCCGAGCAACCCGCCCACGGGATGCGTCTTCCACACTCGCTGCCCGAAGTATCGCGAGGAGCTCACGGACGAGCAGCAGACCCGCTGCCGCACGGAGCAGCCGTTGCTCGAGGAGAAGGCCCCCGGCCATCAGGCCGCCTGCCATTTCGCGGCTCCCCGGCCCGGCCTCACGGCGGTGTTGAAGACGGCGACAGCCGTCTGAGCCGTGTGGGGGCGATTCGGAGCCAACTGCCACGGAATATCTGGGACCGGACGGCGGTCGAGCACCGTAACTAGGGGCAATTGGCCTGCGCGAGGTAGACTGGCCAGTGCCGAGCACCACTGACGTGATTCTGCCGCCACTGAGAGTCTGTGGCCTCCCTCCTTCTCGAGATAAATCTGGACGTACACCTATGGCTATCGCCACCCGTAATGACCTGCGCAACGTAGCGATCGTCGCTCACGTCGACCACGGCAAGACCACTCTCGTGGATGCCATGCTGCGCCAGACCAACTCTTTCGCCGCGCACGCGCACCTCGAAGAGCGCGCGATGGACTCGAACGACCTCGAGCGCGAAAAGGGCATCACGATTCTTGCGAAGAACACCGCGGTCTCCTACTCGGGCCTGCACGCCACCGAGGGTCCCATCACCATCAACGTGATCGACACCCCCGGGCACGCCGACTTTGGCGGTGAGGTCGAGCGCGGCCTCAGCATGGTCGATGGCGTCGTTCTGCTCGTCGACGCGAGCGAGGGACCGCTGCCGCAGACCCGATTCGTGCTGCGCAAGGCGCTCGAGTCCAACCTCCCGGTCATCCTGCTCGTCAACAAGACGGACCGCCCGGATGCCCGCATCGATGAGGTCGTCACCGAGAGCCAGGACCTGCTCCTCGGCCTGGCGAGCGACATGTCCGACGACTACCCGGACCTCGACCTCGACGCGATCCTCAACGTGCCGATCGTCTACGCCTCCGGCCGCAACGGCGCGGCGAGCTGGAACAAGCCGGAGAACGGCTCGCTGCCCGACAACGACGACCTCGAGCCGCTGTTCGACGCGATCCTGCAGCACATCCCGGCCCCCCGCTACGACGACGAGCACCCCCTGCAGGCGCACGTCACGAACCTCGACGCCTCGCCGTTCCTCGGCCGTCTCGCCCTGCTGCGTGTCTTCAACGGCACCATCAAGAAGGGCCAGACCGTCGCGTGGGTCAAGCACGACGGATCCGTTCACAACGTCAAGGTCACCGAGCTGCTCATCACCCGCGCGCTCGACCGCTTCCCGACCGAGTCCGCGGGTCCCGGTGACATCGTTGCCGTCGCCGGCTTCGAGGACATCACCATCGGCGAGACCCTCGCCGACCCCAACGACGTTCGCCCGCTGCCGACCATCACGGTCGACGACCCGGCGATCTCGATGACCATCGGCACCAACACCAGCCCGATGATCGGCAAGGTCAAGGGCCACAAGCTCACCGCCCGCATGGTCAAGGACCGCCTGGACCGCGAGCTCGTCGGTAACGTCTCGATCAAGCTCGTCGACATCGGACGCCCGGACGCCTGGGAGGTTCAGGGCCGTGGAGAGCTCGCCCTCGCCATCCTCGTCGAGCAGATGCGTCGCGAGGGCTTCGAGCTCACCGTCGGCAAGCCGCAGGTGGTCGTCAAGCGCGTCGACGGCAAGATCCACGAACCCTTCGAGCATCTGACCACGGATGCCCCGGAGGAGTACCTGGGCGCCATCACGCAGCTTCTCGCCTCGCGCAAGGGACGCATGGAGGGCATGTCGAACCACGGCACCGGCTGGGTGCGAATGGAGTTCGTTGTTCCGTCGCGAGGCCTCATCGGGTTCCGCACCGAGTTCCTCACAATCACCCGCGGTGCGGGCATCGCCAACGCGGTCTCGCACGGTTACGAGCAGTGGGCCGGCGAAATCACGACGCGCGTCAACGGGTCGATTGTTGCCGACCGCGCCGGTGTCGCCACCCCGTTCGCCATGGTCGCCCTGCAGGAGCGCATGTCGTTCTTCGTCGAGCCGACCCAGGAGGTGTACGAGGGCATGGTCGTCGGAGAGAACTCGCGCGCGGACGACATGGACGTCAACATCACCAAGGAGAAGCAGCTCACCAACATGCGCCAGTCCACCTCGGACACGTTCGAGCGCATGACGCCGTCTCGCAAGCTGACGCTCGAGGAGTGCCTCGAGTTCGCCCGCGAAGACGAGTGCGTCGAGGTGACGCCCGAGTTCGTGCGCATCCGCAAGGTTGAGCTGGCCGCGGGTGACCGCGCCCGCCGGGTTTCGCGACTCAAGAAGCAAAACGCGTAGGGTTTCCCTATTCGGTCCCGGCATGCCGCCCAGCCCTAGGCTGGACGGCATGCCTTCCGTGATTAAGCGCAACACCGTTTCGGCGGTTGTCTTGTTCGCCATCCTTCTGGCCCCCGCGCTGGCCGGGTGCTCGGTGCAGAAGGTCATCCACGACGTCTCCGGCGGCACCGTGGAGGTCCCGGGCGCAAGCATCCCGACGGACTTCCCCGGCAACGTTCCGCTCGTCTCCGGGAAGGTCATCTCCGGCGCCGGCGTCGGCGACGCCGCGGTGAAGGTCTGGAACGTGAGCGTGCGGGTGGACGGCTTTCGGGCCATCGATGACGCGCAATCGGCTCTCACCGGGGCTGGATTCCAGTGCAAGACCCTCAGGGCGACTTCCGACCAGGGCGGAGCGATCGTTGCGGGGCTGAACGGACTCAACGTCGCCGTCGTCGAGGCGAAGGACACCACCGGATACATCGTGAACTACACCGTCACGAAGGGCGGCGGAAAGTAGCTCGCCGACGACGCCGACGCGGCCCTTCGTGCGTGAGTTAAGCGGTGTGAGCGGCGCGGGATGTCATCGGGTGCCGCCCGTGCTGATGGTCGAGCCCGCGGTCGTCGGGGTCACCGGAGTGGCCGGGACTGCGGGTGCGGACGGGGTCTTCCGGCCGATGGCGCGGATGAAGAAAGCCAGCGCCGGCACCAGGTAGCCGATCCAGACGATCGCCTGCAGCCAGGTCGTGGCGGGGGAGAAGCTGATGGTTCCTCGCAGCAGGGTGCCGTACCAGCTCGCCGGAGGAATGGCCGCACTGATGTCGAACGCCAAGGACTCGGCCCCAGGAAAGAGGCCGGCCTCCTGCAGATCGTGCACGCCGTAGGCCAGCACGCCGGCAGCGACGATGATGAGGAAGAATCCGGTGTAGGTGAAGAACGTGGTGAGGTTGATGCGCACAACGCCGCGGTAGATCAGGTAGCCGAGCGCGATGGCGAGGAGGATGCCGACGGCGGCCCCCAGCAACGGGAAGGTGGAAGAGCCGGTGGCCTGCACGGCCGCCCAGATGAACAGCGCCGTCTCGATGCCCTCCCGGCCGATCGCCAGGAAGGCGACGAGGACCAGGCCCCAGCCGGCGCCGGTGAGGTTCTTGTCGACATCCGCCCTGAGTGCGCCGCTGAGGCCGCGGGCGGTCCGGAGCATCCAGAAGATCATCCAGGTCACGAAGGCGGTGGCGACAATGGACAGGGTGCCGCCGATGGCCTCCCGCGCCGAGGTGCTGAGCCCGTACGCCCCGAAGGTGAGCAGGGCGCCGATTGCGAGGGAGAGGGCGGCGGCGAGCCCGACGCCGATCCAGATGCGGCGCAGCACATCGCGTCGGTCGATCTTGATCACGTAGGCGACCAGGATGCCGACGACGAGCGAGGCTTCGAGGCCCTCGCGAAGGCCGATGAGAAGGTTTGCGACCACGGGAATCTCTCTCTTGTCCAATATTGGTAAGGCTAACCTTACCGGAACCGGGTCGCGATCGCACCCGCCGATGCGAGCCGACGCGATTCGCTGGGGTAAATTCGGCAGGTGGATTCCGAACCCTTCCCCGTCGAGCGCGTGCTCTTCGTGCATGCCCACCCCGACGATGAAAGCATCACTACCGGTGGAACTATCGCGACGCTCGTGGATCGCGGCGCCGCCGTCACGGTGGTCACCTGCACCCGGGGCGAGTGTGGCGAGCTGATTCCCGCCGAGCTGGCGGGCCTCGAGGGGCAGGGAGACCGTGTCGCCGAGGTGCGCGAACGCGAACTCACCGCCGCGATGACGGTGCTCGGCGTCACCGATCACCGGTTCCTCGGTGACGCGACCGCCCGCCGGCCCGATCTCGCGCCCCGCCGCTATACCGACTCCGGCATGCGCTGGGGGGAGAACGGCGCGGAGGCGACCGAACACCTCGCCGCCGACGCCCTCTGCGCCGCCGACTTCGGCGAGGTCGCCTCGGACCTAGCGGCGGTGATCGACACGGTCAAGCCCGGTGCGGTGATCAGCTATGACGCGCGGGGCGGATACGGGCATCCCGATCACATCCGTGCCCATGAGGCAGCCAGCCGAGCCGCCGAGGTCATGGGCGTGCCGTTCTGGATCATCGATACCGACCCGGCCGAATCGACCCTGAAGATCGACGTGAGTGCCGTGCTGTCGCGCAAGCGGGAGGCCCTTCGGGCGCACCGCACCCAGGTGGTGGTAGAGGGTGACAGGTTCGCCCTCTCCAGTGGACCGAGTCGGCCGATCGCGCAGATCGAGGGATTCACCCGACTCCGTCCATTCAACCCCGGCGCCCTCCCATGGGACGAGCAGGGGCTCGGGGTCCAGCTGCTCGCAGCCCTCCTCGCCCTCGTCGTCGGAGCGGTCGTCGGCGGCATCACCGTGGTCAATCACCAATTCGCGCCGGTGATCCTCGGCGCGGCGATCCCGGTCGGCATCGTCGCCGCGCTCCTCATCGTCGCGGCGCTCCTGGTGGGCCTTCGCATCGTCTTTCCCGGGCGCCTTGTCGTGGGAGCGGCCGCGGTGGGCCTTCTGCTGGTCGTGGGGCTCCTCTCCGCGGCATCGGCCGGCGGATCCGTTCTCGTGCCGGCCAATCCGGCCGGGTACGCGCTCACCTACGGCCCGATCGGGATCGCGGTGCTCGTGCTCGCCTGGCCGCGAGCGGGCACATTTTCGAGGGATAGGCTTGCTAGGCCCGAACCGAAAGGAACGCCCCAACCGTGACCTACGTCATCGCCCTTCCGTGCGTGGATGTGAAAGACCGAGCGTGCATCGACGAATGTCCTGTGGACTGCATCTACGAGGGCGATCGGATGCTGTACATCCACCCCGACGAATGCGTCGACTGCGGTGCATGTGAGCCGGTCTGCCCGGTCGAGGCCATCTACTACGAGGATGACGTTCCGGAGCAGTGGACCGAGTACTACAAGGCGAACGTGGAGTTCTTCGACGGGGTCGGATCTCCCGGGGGAGCGGCGAAGGTGGGGGTCATCCACAAGGACCACCCGATCATCAGCCTCCTGCCGCCCCAGGGCCCCGCGGCATAGCGGTGGCTCTCAGCCTGCCCGACTGGCCGTGGGACGCGCTCGAACCGTTCGCGGCTCGCGCGAAGGCCCATCCGCACGGCCTGGTCGACCTCTCTGTCGGGTCTCCGGTGGACCCGACCCCCGCGATTATCCGCGAGTCTCTCGCCGCCGCGACGGACGCCCATGCCTACCCGCTCACCGCCGGGGCGCCCGCGCTCCGCGAGGCCATCGTCGACTGGTTCGCCCGCCGCCGCCGCGTCGATGACCTCACCGTCGACAACGTGCTCCCCACGATCGGTTCGAAGGAGTTCATCGCGGGCCTCGCGCTCTGGCTCGGGCTCGGTCCGGGCGACATCGTTGTCCAGCCGTCCCTCGCCTACCCGACGTACGCGGTCGGCGCGGCCCTCGCCGGTGCGAGCGTCGTCTCGAGCGACGACCCGGCTCAGTGGCCGGAACGCACCAGGCTCATCTGGATCAACAGCCCAGGCAATCCGAACGGCCGCATCCTCACGGTGGAGGAACTCGCCGCCGCGGTCGCCCGAGCACGTGAGCTCGGCGCGGTGATCGCGAGCGACGAATGCTACGCGGAACTCGGCTGGGGCGACGAACACGCGACGAACGCGACCCCCAGCATTCTCGACCCGCGGGTCACCCGCGGCTCGCGAGGCTCGGTGCTGTGTGTCTACTCGCTCAGCAAGCAGTCCAACCTCGCCGGCTACCGCGCCGGATTCGTGGCCGGATGCAGCATCCTCATCGGCCAGCTGCTCACGGTGCGCAAACACCTCGGAACGCTCCCGCCGGCGCCGATCCAGGCCGCCATGATCACCGCTCTCGCGGATGACAACCATGTTCGAGCGCAGAAGGCCCTCTACCGGGCGCGCCGGGACCGGCTGAAGCCGGCTCTCGAGGCCGCCGGATTCCGCATTGATGACAGCGAGGGCGGCCTCTACCTCTGGGCGACCAAGGGCGTCGACGCCTGGACGTCGGTTGACGAGCTCGCCGGTCTCGGCATCCTCGTCGTCCCCGGAACCTTCTACGGCGCGGACACCTCCGAGCACGTGCGCGTGGCGCTCACCGCCACGGACGCGAACATCAATATGGCCGTCGAGCGACTGTCGGCGCTGTCTAATTAGTCGATTCCTACAAACGGACGGCGCATTCTTTGGTAGGTACAACCGACTACCTTCCGTCCCATAGGCTGTATGCGTGAACGCTGCCGCCAAAGACCCTGCCGCCGTCGACTCCCCATCGGCAACCGCCGACGAGGCCACCCTTAATTTTCCTGGCGGCACCGCCTACTTCCCGGTGCTGAACAGCGTGGACGGTGCGTCGACCATCGACATCTCCACGTTCACGCGCCAGACCGGATTCACCACGCTCGACCAGGGCTTCGTGAACACGTCGGCCACGAAGAGCGCCATCACCTATATCGACGGTGAGGCCGGCATCCTGCGGTATCGCGGCTATGCCATCGAGGACGTCGCGGCCAACTCCACCTACCTCGAGGTGGCATGGCTGCTCATCTACGGCCAGCTCCCGTCGGCGTCGGAGCTCGAGGCGTTCGAAGAGCGTGTGCGCCACCACACGCTCCTGCACGAGGACCTGCGCCGCTTCTTCGACGCGTTGCCGCGCAACGCGCATCCGATGTCGATTCTTTCGAGCGCCGTCTCAGCTCTCTCGACGTTCTACGAAGACTCGCTCAGCGTGCACGACCCGGAGCAGGTGGAGATGTCCACCATCCGGCTCCTCGCCAAGCTCCCGGTGATTGCCGCCTATGCGCACAAGAAGAGCCTCGGCCAGGCGTTCCTCTACCCGGATAACTCACTGAGCTTCACCGACAACTTCCTCAAGCTCAACTTCGGCACGATGGCCGAACCCTATGAGGTGAACCCGGTTGTCTCCAAGGCGCTCGAGCGCCTCTTGATCCTGCACGAGGACCACGAGCAGAACGCGTCCACCTCGACGGTGCGTCTCGTCGGCTCGACCGAGGCCAACATGTTCGCCTCCATCTCGGCCGGCATCAACGCCCTGTACGGCCCGCTGCACGGCGGAGCGAACGAGGCCGTGCTCACGATGCTCGGGGAGATCAAGGAATCGGGCGAGTCCGTCGAGAAGTTCGTCGAGCGGGTCAAGAACAAGGAGCATGGCGTGCGCCTGATGGGCTTCGGCCACCGGGTGTACAAGAACTTCGACCCGCGCGCCAGGCTCGTGAAGGAGAGCGCCGACGAGGTGCTCGCCGCGCTCGGCGTGAAGGACGACCTGCTCGACATCGCCAAGGAGCTCGAGGCGGTCGCGCTCGCCGACGACTACTTCATCGAACGCAAGCTCTATCCCAACGTGGACTTCTACACCGGAGTCATCTACAAGGCGATGGGCTTCCCGCCGCGTATGTTCACCGTGCTCTTCGCGATCGGACGCCTGCCCGGCTGGATCGCACATTGGCGCGAGATGAACAACGACCCTTCGACCAAGATCGGCCGTCCCCAGCAGCTCTACATCGGCGAACCCCGTCGCGACTGGCCCGCGCGCTAGCTAGCGTCCCCAGCGGGCAGGCCCGTCCCCCGCGTGCCTCCTGCCGCAAATGCAGGAGTGTTCGCGACGGGAGGGGTGTGGGCGGCTCATCCGTCACAGCGGTAACGAGTCATCCTGCAGTTCGAACCACACGGCGGCGGGTGGCCCGGCACGCGAGTGAACATCACCTGGTTGCAACTGAAGCGCAGCACCCGGTAGCCAAGGGCGCTGAGCCGCGCGTCCCGGACGCGGTCCCGCTCGAACGCGACCGGGTCGGAGTGGTGCTCCCGACCGTCGACCTCGACGATCAGCCGTTCGCCGATCATCAGGTCCACGCGGATGCCCGGCGCCACCCACACCTGGCTGTGCGCGCCCAGTCCCAGCCGACGGCACCGGTACCTGCAGAGGGACTCGATGATGGATTCGGATCGTCCATCGACATCCGAAGGCTGAAGTCGGAGTCGCGTGGGAAGCGGGATCAACGCCCGTGACCAGGCGCCACGACCGACGAGTCCGTAGTGCACGGCGCTGTCGGCCGCCACGACGAATTCGGGTGGCTCGCAGCGGCACATGTCGATGAGGCAGGTCAGTGCGGACTCGACGAATGCGCTGCCCGTGCGAGCGCGTGCCAATGAACGACAATTCCGGGATCGGGCGTCAGGCGGCGCCGCATCCCCGCCTCACCCGTACGATCAGGCCCGAGTGGACGGCCGCGGAGAGCGCCGGGCGGTCCAGCCCATGCGGAGCAACCGATGGGTTGGGGCGACTCCGCCGAGGGAACGGATGCGGTCGACGAGGTCCATGGACCCGACACTGGCCCGCCCATCGGTTGCCGGTCATCCACCTCGGGAAACCAGGGGAGAAACTCCGCAAGGCCGGGCTGTGGAGGAGCATCCACCGTGCACGTTCCGTGCGCGAAATGCATGATTCAGCGTGACGCCCGTGGTGGGTGTGGCACATCGGCAACATCCGCATCGCGGGGTCCTGCATTTCGGGCAGGGGGGTGCGGAGGGGTGGTGCCCGTCGCGAATCAGGCGTGCAGGGCCGCGTTCAGCTCCACACCGCGGCCGGCGCGGGGGAGCACCTCGACCGTGCCGGTGAGCGAGTTACGGCGGAACAGCAGTCCGGGCACGCCCGACAGCGATACAGCCTTGACCGTCGTGGGCTCCTCGTCCACCCGCAACACGCTGACCTTGGTGCCGGCGGTCACATACAGGCCAGCCTCCACCACGGAGTCGTCGCCGATCGAGATGCCGATGCCGGAGTTGGCCCCGAGCAGCGCCCGCTGTCCGACCGCCACGCGCTCGGTTCCGCCACCGGAGAGGGTGCCCATGATGGATGCCCCGCCGCCGACATCCGCCCCGTCGCCGATCACGACACCCTGGGAGACGCGCCCCTCGATCATGGACGCGCCGAGCGTGCCAGCGTTGAAGTTGACGAATCCCTCGTGCATCACGGTGGTGCCGGGGGAGAGGTGGGCCCCGAGGCGGACGCGGGACGCATCCGCGATGCGCACCCGGGCCGGGGAGACGTAGTCGGTGAGCCGGGGGAACTTGTCGATCGCATGCGCGGTGATCCCCAGTCGTTGAAGGGTGAGCCGCTGGTCGGAGTAGTCGTCCGGGTGAACCGGGCCGGCGTTCGTCCACGCCACGACCGGAAGCTGGCCGAAGATGCCGTCGAGATTGATCGTGTTCGGGCGCACCAGGAGGTGGCTCAGCAGGTGCAGGCGCAGGTAGGCGTCCGGTGTCGAGGCCGGCGCGGCATCCAGGTCGATCTCCACCGTCACGAAGTCGACGGTCACGTTGCGACGCGGGTCGCTTCCCACGACGGAGGCGAAGTCGGCCGGGGCGATGTGCGGGTCCCGGCCGGCGGGGAGTCCGCCGAGGGTGGGGGTCCTGAACCAGGTGTCGAGCACCGTTCCGTCGCCGGCGATGGTCGCGAGGCCGTAGCCCCAGGCAGCTCGTTCAGTCATGGCTCCAGAGTAGCGAGCGCCCGACTTATAAACTGACCGCATGCCCGTCGTCGAAACTCCCGTGCCCACGCTCGACCTCGGGGCGACCTCGATCGACATCACGCGGCAGCTCTGCGACATCGAATCGGTCTCCGGGACCGAGCGCACGATCACGGATGCCATCCAGGCCGCCCTCGAGCACTTCCCCCACCTGGAGCTCACGCGGGATGCCGACGCCCTCGTCGCCCGCACGAACCTCGGCCGCGGCCGACGGGTGGTGATCGCGGGGCACACCGACACGGTGCCGATCAACCGCAACCTGCCGACGCGGTACGAGACCGAGGGGTCGGTGGACTACCTGTGGGGTCGCGGCACCGTCGACATGAAGGCTGGGGTGGCCGTTCAGCTCAAGCTCGCCGCCGAGCTCGTCACGCCCGGGGTCGACATCACCTGGATCTGGTACGACAACGAGGAGGTCGCATCCGAGCTCAACGGCCTCGGGCGTCTCGCCGCGAACCGACCCGAACTGCTCGCCGGGGACTTCGCGATCCTCGGGGAGCCCACGAATTCCGGGATCGAGGGCGGTTGCAATGGTACGATCCGCGTCGAACTGAAGACGCACGGCAAGCGCGCACACTCGGCACGGGCCTGGGTCGGGGTGAACGCCATCCACGCGGCGGCGCCGATCCTCGACATCCTCGCCGCCCACGAGTCGCGCACGATCCGGGTCGACGGCCTCGACTACCGCGAGGGACTCAATGCGGTCGCCATCGCCGGCGGGGTGGCTGGCAACGTGATCCCCGACGAGTGCACGGTCACCGTCAATTACCGTTTCGCCCCCGACTCGAGCGGCGCCCAGGCCGAGGCCCATCTGCGCGAGCTGTTCGCCGGCTTCGAGCTGACTGTCACCGACTGCGCGGAGGGTGCTCGGCCCGGCCTCGACGCCCCGCTCGCCCGGCAGTTCCTCGCGGCGGTCGGCGGAGCGGCGAAGCCCAAGTACGGCTGGACGGATGTCGCCCGCTTCTCCGCCCTCGGCATCCCGGCCGTCAATTACGGGCCCGGCGAGCCGCTGCTCGCCCACGCGGACAACGAGCGCGTCGCCGTCGACCAGATCACGGAGTGCGAGCGGGGACTGAGGGCGTGGCTCAGTCTCTCCTGACCGCGCCGCGCGCGCCGCACGGGCTGGCGACGACGCTGCGGGTGCGGTATCGCCTCACCCCGTGGTGGGTCAAGGTCGCGGTGGTCTGGGCCGTCTCCCGCGTGATCTCCACCGGCCTGCTGCTCTTCTTCGCGGCCCGGCAGGCCGCCAACCCGTGGACCGGCGCGCATCCGTCGTATCTGGCCTTCTCTCAGCTGTGGGACAGCACCTGGTACCACATCGTCGCGGTCGGCGGCTATCCCTCGGTGCTTCCGATGACCGCCGACGGGCACGTCGGCCAGAGCGCCTGGGCCTTCCTGCCCGCCTATCCGATGCTCGTGCGCTTTCTCATGGTGATCACCACGCTTCCCTGGGAGCCGCTCTCGCTGTTCGTCTCCCTCGTGTTCTCCCTACTCGCGGCGTTGATGATCTACCGCCTGCTGCACCTCCGGCTGCCGGCGGGCACGGCGCTGTTCGCGGTGGTCCTCTTCTGCGCCTCCCCGGTGTCGCCGATTCTGCAGGTGTCGTATGCGGAGTCGATGTACGCGTTCCTCCTCGCGCTCGCCCTCTACCTGCTGCTCGAGCGGCGCTACGCGCTGCTGTTCCCGGTCGTCGCGATCATGTCGCTGACCCGGCCGAGCGGGCTCGCCTTCGCTCTCGCCCTCGCCTTGCACGTGGCGCACCGCTGGTTCACGCGGACGAGGGATCCGTTCCCGACGGCCGAACGCCTGCTCGGGATCGGACTCGCCGCGTTCAGCCTCGCGATGGGCTTCGCCTGGACCCTCGCCGCCTGGGCCGTCACCGGCTCGGCCTCCGCCTACACCGACACCGAACTCGCCTGGCGGGCCCCGTACATCGGCTACCGCGCGCTCGTGCCGTTCGCCCCCTGGCTGCAGGGCGCCGAGTTCTGGGGCGGCCAGTGGCAGGTCGGCGGGCTCGCGATCCTCCTCCTCGTGGCGGTCGTCGCGGCGTTCGCCGTCTCGCTCTTCGTCCCACCGGTGCGTCGGCTCGGTGTCGACCTGAGATTCTGGTCGGCGAGCTACGCCGTCTACCTCCTCGCGGTGTTCTTTCCGCAGACCAGCACGTTCCGCCTCCTGCTGCCGATGTTCCCGCTGCTCGGTGCGGTGGCCCAGCCACGCTCCACCGGGTACCGGGCGAGCATGGTCGTGCTGTTCATCGCCGGGCAGTTCGGCTGGCTCGCCCTCTGCTGGTGGGTCAATGGCTACGACTGGACACCCCCGTGATGCGCTCACCAATGCCCCCGTTTTCGGGTTAGCGCTGACTTACGGGATAATGGAAGTCATTCCACGAAAGGGGATCCATCATGGCAGCCATGAAGCCGAGGACCGGAGACGGACCAATGGAGGCTGTTAAGGAGGGTCGCCTCATCATCGTGCGCGTTCCGCTCGAAGGTGGGGGTCGCCTCGTCGTTTCAGTCAACGACGCTGAGGCACTTGAGCTTCACGACGCGCTCGCCGGAGTGGTTGCAGCGGCCAACTAGGCGCCGTTTCCTCCGGCCGGCTCGTCAGAGCTTGGTGAGCTGAAGCAGGCCATCGCCGACCGGCGACAGCGCGCTGATCACTGCCGAGGACTCGGCGATCTCCGCAAGGAGTGAGCGGAAACCGGTGACAGTGTCGCTGCGCTGCGCCGGATCGGCGACGCGTCCACGCCAGAGCGCATGCGCCACAAGGACGGTCCCGCCCGAGCGTGCGAGCCGAAGCCCGTGCTCCACGTACTGGATGACCGACTGCGGGTCGGCATCCACGAGCACCACGTCGTAGGACTGCTCGTTCATGCGCGGCAGCACATCGATCGCCCGCCCGGCGATGAGCCGCACCCGGCCGCCCGGGATGCCAGCCTCGAGGAACGCCTTGCGGGCCGAATGCTGGTAGTCGAGTTCGAAATCGATCGAGGTGAGGGTCGCCTCCGGCGCTCCGGTGAGCAACCAGAGGCCGCTGACTCCGACGCCCGTGCCGATCTCGATGATGTTCCTTGCCGCCGTGGCCGCGGCGATCACGGCGAGTTGGGCGCCCATTGCCGGACTCACCGCATCAACGCCGAGTTCGACCGAATGCTGCCTCGCCTGCGCAATTTCCGCGCGCTCGACGATGAAGTCCTCCGCGAACTTCCAGCTCGACTCTTTGTCTGCCACCTGTGCTCCTTGTTCCGTGTCCAGCGTAGAGGAGGCGTCCACCGTCGAGGCGTTAGTCTGAACGGGTGTTCGGTCTGACTTTCGACAAGCTGCTCGTGATCGGCGTGATCGCGGTCTTTTTGCTGGGTCCCGAACGTATTCCGCACTACGCCGCTCAGCTCGGCCGGCTCGTGCGCAGCCTCCGTGGAATGGCCAACGGCGCCAAGGAGCGGCTGCGCGAGGAGATGGGCCCCGACTTCGACGACGTGGATTGGAAGAAGCTCGACCCGCGCCAGTATGATCCGCGTCGCATCATCCGTGAGGCACTTCTCGAGGATCTGGATGATCGGCCGCAGCAGCCCGTGACGATCGTGCAGCCGAGCGGCGAGTCAGCCTACGCCAAGCGCAAGCGACTGATGGCCGAGAGCGCCGCGGCGCCGTTCGATAGCGAAGCGACCTAGCAGGACGAACGACCCGGGTCGTGGCCGCCGCGCGCGTTACGATCGCGACATGACTGAGTTGACCGGAGCCGTCGTGCTCGTCGTCGGAGCATCGGGTGTTCTCGGTTCGGCCATCGCGGCCGGCCTCGCCGCGGCCGGTGCCACGGTCGTGCCAGCCGGCCGCAGCCGGGAGGGCGCCAGCGGGACGGATGCCTTCTCCGCAGACCTGAGGGACGAGACGGCCGCGAGAGCGCTCATCGCCGCGTCCCTCGCCGCCCATGGCCGCCTTGACGGCCTGGTGATCGCCGCGGGCGTCGTGGCCTTCGGCCCGGCCGATGCCGTGGCTGACGAGACGCTGCGCGACCTGTTCCAGACGAACACCCTCGCGCCGATCCGATTGATCCGGGAGGCTGCGCCGCACCTGGCCGAATCGGCCACCGCCGGGCGCACGCCATTCATCGTCACGATCAGCGGCATCGTCGCCGAGTTGCCGACGGCCGGGCTTGCCGCCTACTCCGCGTCGAAGGCGGCCCTCGCCGCGTTCGTGCAGGCGTCGTCGCGGGAACTGCGGCGATCGGGCATTCGCGTGCTCGACGCCCGGCCCGGCCACACCGAGACCGGTCTCGCGAACCGTGCCATCGCGGGCTCCGCGCCAGGGCTTCCGCAGGGGCTCGATCCGCAGGAGGTCGCGAACCGCATCATCCGCGGAATCATCGACGACGAGAAGGACCTGCCGAGCACCGCGTTCTAGGGTGCGAACCGCTCGCCAGCTTGCGGGATCAGGCTGCGTGCTCCGCGGCGAGCCATGAACGCCGAGCCGTGCCACTCGGGTGGACTCAGCGCAGGCTGAGTCCCAGCTTCCGGCCGGCCAGACCGCGTCCGCGCGTCGCCAGGAGTTCGGCCACCGATTCGATGGCGACGGATGCCGCGTCCTCCGGGTCGGAGAGCACGATCGGCAGGCCGGCGTCTCCGCCCTCGCGCAGGGCGATGCTGAGCGGGATGTGGCCGAGCACCGGAACGGGCTTCTCTTGCCCGTGGGAGAGCCGTGACGCGATATCCGTGCCGCCGCCAGAGCCGAAGAGTTCGAGCAGCGAGCCATCCGCCTGGGGCAGTCCGGCCATGTTCTCGATCACGCCGATCACCGTCTGCCCGGTCTGTCGCGCCACGGCGGCACTGCGCTCGGCGACCTCCGCCGCGGCCGACTGTGGAGTCGTCACGACGATCACCTCGGCCTGCGGCAGCAGCTGGCCGAGCGAGATCGCCACGTCACCGGTGCCGGGCGGCAGGTCGAGCAGAAGCACGTCGACGTCGCCAAAGTAGACGTCGGTGAGAAACTGCTGGATCGTGCGGTGCAGCATCGGCCCGCGCCAGGACACGGCGGCGTTGTCATCGACGAACATGGCGATCGAGATCACCTTCACGCCGTGGTTGATCGGTGGGAGGATCATCTCGCCGACCTTGGTGGGCTTCGCCCCGCCAAGACCGAGCATGCCGGGTATCGAGAACCCGAAGAAATCCGCGTCGACGACTCCCACGGTCAGCCCGCGCTTGGCGAGAGCCACGGCCAGGTTCGCGGTGAGCGTCGACTTTCCGACCCCGCCCTTGCCGCTCGTGATCGCGTAGATACGGGTGAGCGAGTCGGGGCCGAACTGCAGTTCACGGGAACGGCCGCCGCGCAGCTTCTCGGTCAGGGCGCCACGCTCCTCGCGTGTCATTATGCTGACATCCACGCGCACCGAGTTCACTCCCTCGACAGATGCCGCAGCCTCCCGAACATCGCGTTCGATGGTCTGCGCCGCCGGGCAGCCCACGATGGTGAGCTTGAGGGCCACGATCGCGGTGCCGGTGTCCGACACGGACACGTCGCCCACCATGTCAAGCTCGGTGATCGGCTTGCGGATCTCGGGATCAATGACGCGGGTGAGGGCGTCGCGGACGCGCCGTTCGAGTGGGATGCCCGCGGGGGCAGAGTCGTTCAACCGGAGTTGCTTTCGGGGTTCTTTCCCTTGTCGAGCTCCTCCAGCAGGGCCCGCAACTCGGCCCGAATGAAGTCCTTCGACGCGAGCTCGCGCACGGCGAGTCGGAGCGAGACGACCTCGCGGGCGAGGTACTCGGTGTCGGCGAGATTACGTTCCGCGCGTTGGCGGTCCTGCTCGAACTGCACTCGATCGCGATCATCCTGGCGGTTCTGGGCGAGGAGGATGAGCGGCGCGGCGTAGGAGGCCTGCAGCGACAGGATCAGCGTCAGGAGCGTGTAGTTCAGGGCCCGGGGGTCGAACTGCGCTCGCAGCGGAGCATAGGTGTTGTAGGCGAGCCAGAGAACGACGAAGACGGTCATGCCGACAAGGAATCCGGAGGTTCCCATCGCGCGGGCAAAACTCTCGGAGAAGCGACCGACGCGGTCGCGGCCACCCATGCGGGGAACGAACCGGTTGCGCAGGCCCTTCGGCGAATCGAGCGGTTCAGATCGACGTGCCATTGAAGTGCCTCCTTCCGGATGCTGACATTACGGGGATCGTGCTCGTGTCTTCCGACACGGGGGCTGGGTTGTCGTCGTCGTGACTTCGCCAGTCGTCGGGCAGAAGGTAGTCGAGAATATCGTCAATGGTCACCACCCCGACCAGTCGATGGTTGTCGTCAACTACGGGAAGGGAGACCAGATTGTAGCTCGCGAGCGTGCGGGCGACCTCCGCCGCGGAGGCACTCGCCATCACCGGTTCGAGCTTCTGGTCGAGCAGGGTGCCGAGGCGTTCCATCGGTGGATACCGCAGCATCCGCTGGAAGTGCACCATGCCGAGGAAGCGACCGGTCGGCGGCTCGTACGGCGGCAGCGTGACGCAGACCGCGGCGCCGAGTGCCGGTGCGAGTTCATGACGACGGATGAGTGCGAGACCCTCGGCGACCGTCGCGTCGGCGGAGACGATGATCGGCTCCGTCGTCATCAGCCCGCCCGCCGTGTCCGGCTCATAGGCGAGCAGCATGCGCACGTCCTCGGCCTCTTCTGGCTGCATGAGGTCGAGCAGCGCCTCGCCGCGCTCGTCGCTGAGCTGGGCGATGAGGTCGGCCGCGTCATCCGGCTGCATCTGGTCGAGCACTTCGGCGGCGCGGTTGTCGCCGAGCTGGTTCAGGATGTCGACCTGTTCGCTCTCCGGCATCTCCTCGAGCACGTCGGCGAGGCGTTCGTCACTCATCTCCTCGACGACCTCGAGCATGCGCTGTTCCGGCAGGTCAAGCATCGCGTTGGCGAGGTCGGCCGGCAGAAGATCTTCGTAGGTGGCGAGCAGCTGGGTGGCCGACTGCGCCTCGCCGGTGGCGCGTTCGCGCACCTCGCTCCACCGCGCGAAGATGGTCGGTCCCTTCGAGAACGGCGAAGCGCTCGTCTTCGGGCGGCGAAGGAACAGCTCACTCACGGCCCATTCGCCGGGACCGCTCTCCTCGATCGCGACGTCCTCGATCGTGGCGCTTGCCGACTTCTCGACGAGGGTGACCGCGCGCCCGAGCATCTCGGCGATCACGCGAACCTCGCCGCCACGCTGTTCGAAGCGGCGCAGGTTGATGAGGCCGGTGGTGATGACCTGGCCGGATCCGAAGCTCGTGACCCGCCCGATCGAGAGGAACACCCGGCGCTTACCCGGCACCTCCACGATGAGTCCCACCACGCGCGGCGGTTCCTTCTGGCGGTAGACGACGAGCACGTCGCGCACCCGGCCGACCTTGTCGCCGGCGGGGTCGAAAACGGAGCACCCGGCTAGTCGGGCGACGAAGACTCTCGCGGCGCTCACAGGTCTAACTTAGACCTTCCGAAAGGGCGGAGAGGATAATGGGGCCATGACCAACCAAAGCTCCTTCGGCCCCCGCCGCCCCCTGATCCCGACACTGCCCAAGGGTGAGGTGCTCGGCACCTACGACACCTACTTCGAGGCGCAGGCCGTCGTCGACCACCTGGCGAAGGCAGACTTCCCCGTGAAGCAGGTGGCCATCGTCGGAAGCGACCTCAAGACGGTCGAGCGCGTCACCGGGAAGCTCACCTACGGCCGTGCCGCGGCCGCCGGCGCCGCAAGCGGCATCTGGTTCGGACTCTTCATCGGAGTCCTGTTCACCCTGGGCGGCACCGGCCCGGTGCTGCAGTACGTGATGGCCGCGGTCATCATCGGCGCCGGCTTCGGGGCCCTCTTCGGCATCGCGGCCACCGCGGTCACCCGTCGCACCCGCGACTTCACGTCAACACACCAGGTGCTGGCGAGCCGCTACGAGATCATCGTCGAACCGGCGCTGCTGTCGAAGGCGCAGGACGTGCTCTCCCGCCCCTCCGCGAACTGAAGGGCAGAGGCGAACTGACGGGCAGAGGCGAACTGACGGGTAGAGCTAGCCGCGCAGCCAGGCCTCCACGTCGTCCGCGGTGCGCGGGATGCCGACCGACAGATTCTCGGCGCCGGATCCGGTCACCAGGATGTCGTCCTCGATGCGCACGCCGATGCCGCGGAATTCGGCCGGAACGGTGAGGTCGTCGGGCTGGAAGTAGAGACCGGGTTCGATCGTGAAGACCATCCCGGCCTCGAGCACGCCGTCGAGATACAGGTCGCGGCGCGCCTGCGCGCAGTCGTGCACGTCGATGCCGAGATGGTGGGACGTGCCGTGCACCATGTAGCGGCGGTGGAACTGATTATCCGGGAGCACCGACTCCTCGGCACTCACCGGGAGGAATCCCCATTCGGCCGTCCTCCTCGCGATGACCTCCATGGCCGTCGCGTGGATCTCCCGGAATCTGATGCCAGGGCGCACGATCGCGAAGGCGGCGTCGGCGGCTTCGAGCACGGCCTCGTAGACGCGGCGCTGCGTGTCGCCGAAGACGCCGCTGACCGGCAGGGTGCGCGTGATGTCGGCGGTGTACAGGCTGTCGAGTTCGATGCCCGCGTCCATCAGGATCAGGTCACCCGGCACCACGGCGCCGTCGTTGCGGGTCCAGTGCAGAATGCACGCGTGCGGTCCGGAGGCCGCGATCGTGTCGTATCCGACGGCGTTGCCCTCGGCCCGCGCCCGGCGATTGAACGTGCCCTCGACGAGTCGTTCGCCGCGCTCGTGTGCGACGATCGCCTCCCGGTCGGCGATGACGTCGTCGAATCCCTTCCCGGTCGCGGCCACGGCGAGACGCATCTGGGCGATCTCGTATGAATCCTTCACGAGCCGGAGTTCGGAGAGGTCGCGGGCGAGAATGTGGTCGCCGTCGCCGTCGTTGTCGACCGACCCGGTGTCGGCGGCGAGCAGGCGGCGGCCGTCGATCAGGTCGGTGAGCCCCCGGTCGCTATCGCGAAGGAGCACCGTGTCCGCGTCGACGGTGTCGAGCACCGCCGCGAACTCGGCGAGGTCGGCCGTGAGAAGGTTCAGGTCCGTCGCGACATGCGCCAGGGACGGCCGCCGACCGGTCCAGAACTCGCCGATCTCCGGATTGGCATAGAACTCGTCGGAATCGCGCCCGGCCGCCTTGCGAAAATACAGGGTGGCTTCGTGGCCATCGGCCGTCGGCTCGAGCACGAGCACGCTGCCGGGCACCGAATCGGCCGCCCAGCCGGTGAGATGCGCGAATGCGGAGTGCGGGCGGTAGGCGTAGTCGGTGTCGTTGGATCGCACCTTGGCGTCACCGGCGGGGATGATCAGGCGTTTGCCCGCATGGAGCGCCGAGATGCGCGCGCGGCGGGCCGCCGCGTACACCGACTGCTCCCGCGGTGGAGGCACGGCCTCCGTGTGCTCGGCCCAGTTTCCCGAGATGAAGTCCGTGAACGCGTCGGAGGCCGGCACGGTGGAACGGTTGGATGTCGCGCGAGGCGCGGGGGCGATGTCATCGGCCATTCACCCATTGTCCTACCGTGGCGCCAGAAGTGATGCCTCGGCCGGGCGGCCGGGCGGCGCGGGAGGGACCGCGGCCCGGGCGACTCGCGGAAGCCTTGACGGATACGAGGCGAAGCGCTAGACAGGCAGGGCTGCTCAGACCCCGCAGCACCGATCGGATGTGACTCGTGGCCCAGGTCGTCTCGCCCGCTCGCGCCGCTGGCTTCTCCGAGACTCATGAACGCATCATCGACGCGAGCTACCGGTTGTTCGCCGCCCGGTCGGTGCGGGATGTCGCGATGGATGAGGTGGTCGCCGTGGCCGGCGTCGCCAAGGCGACGCTCTATCGGCACTTCCCCACGAAGGACGAACTCGTGCTCGCATTCCTCGCCCGCCGCGAGGAGGCCTGGACCTTCGGCATCGTCGAGGCCGGAGCGCGATCCCGATCCGACACCCCGGAGGGCCGCCTGCTCGCCATCTTCGACGTGTTCGACGAGTGGTTCCACCGGGATGACTTCGAGGCCTGCTCCTTCACGAACATCCAGCTCGAAATGGGCTCTGACCACCCGCTCGGGCGGGCGTGCGCGCACTACATCGATGGCATCCGCTCGATGCTCAGTGGCTTGGCCGACGACGCCGGGTTTATCGACCCGGAGGAGTTCGCCCGGTCGTGGCACCTGCTGATGGCTGGCTCAATCGTGCAGGCGGCCGGGGGCGACCGGGATGCCGCGCGTCGTGCCCGCACGCTCGGGGCTCGCCTGATCTCCGACGCGCGCGGATAGGCGCCCGGTTCGCCTTCCCGCTCAGCGAGCAGGGTGCAGCCGCACCACGATCGGCCGGTGGTCGCTCCCGGCGCCATCGAGAGACTCGACGACCCTCATCCCGGTGACCTGCCAGTTGTCCGTGGTCATGACGTGGTCGATCTGCGCGCCGAGCAGCGCCGGTGCTGCCGTGGGCCAGGTGCCGATCGCGGCGGAATGCGCCAGAAGTGCGGAATCCGTGCAGCGTCCGAGGGTCTGGCCGTCGACCGCCCCGAGACCGACGAGGTGGTCGACGGTGGCGTTGAAGTCTCCGGTCATGATGGTGTCGCCCGCGCCGCAGGTGCGGGCGAGCCAGCGCAGGTCGGACTTCCAGTAGGCGAATTCGCTCGGCAGCGGAGCGACCGCGTGCACCGCCACGATCCTCGGTCCGGTGCCGTCGTCGGGCACCATCACGAGCGTCGGAAGGGCGGAGGTCGACCCGGCCGCGGCGTCGAGGTGGTACCCGCCGAGGGTGGTGCTGATGAGAACCGAGGTGGAGCGTGACGTGGAGACGTGGCCGAAGGCGACGGTGTGGGCCGTCATCGGCAGCCCGGCGCTTGTCATCAGGGCGGCCACGGCATCCGCCGTCGTCTTCGTGGTCTCCGGCAGCGAGACGATGTCGGCGCCGGAGTGGATGCCGAGCGTGGCTATCGCCTGCGGGCCCGGAGCGCCGCCGAGCGTGTTCCAGGAGACCACGGTGATGTCTCCCGGACCCGTCGCGGTCATCGCGGACCCGCCGAATCCGCGGCTGGAGAGCACCGCGGCGCTCACGAGAACGAAGGCGAGGGCGATCACGGCGAGGGAACCGCCCAGTCGCCGGAAGGTGCGGTTCGCGAGCGCGACCGCCACGAGCAGCACGATCGCGACGAGGGTCACCGCGACCGCTGCCGCGCGAAAGGACACCAGCTGGGAGACAGGTTCGGTCCGCTGGAGCGAGAACAGCTGCGGCCAGGCGAGGATGAGCAGTGCCGCCGCGGCGGCGAGGACGAGCAGTGCGGCGAGGATACGGCGGAACATCGTCCCTCACGATAACCGGAATAGAGTTGCAGGATGGCCGAAGCCCCGCACGCGCGCGAAGCCATCGACCTGCACGCGCACAGCAGTGTCTCCGACGGAACCGAGACTCCGACCGAACTCGTCGAGGCGGCGGTGGCCGCCGGGCTCGCGACGGTGGCGATCACGGACCACGATTCGACCGCCGGCTGGCAGGAGGCCATCGGCGCGGCAGCCGGCACCGGCCTCACCGTGATTCCCGGCATGGAACTCAGCACCAACTACGGCCAGGCGAGCGTGCACGTGCTCGCCTACCTGTTCGATCCGGATGACGCGACCATCGTGGCCGAGACCGCGCGCATCCGCGACGGCCGGCTGCACCGCGCCGAGCGCATCGTCGAGCGGATCGCCGCTGACTACGCGATCACCTGGGACGACGTGCTCGCCCAGTCCGTCAACGGTCGGACACTCGGTCGGCCGCACATCGCCGACGCCCTCGTGGCGAAGGGCATCGTGAGTGACCGCAGCGCCGCGTTCGAGAACATCCTGCACTGGAAGAGCGGCTACTACGAGAGGTATTACGCTCCCTCGCCGCTCGAGGGCGTGCGCATGATCGTGGCGGCCGGCGGCGTGCCGGTGCTCGCGCATCCGGCCAGCCATGGCCGGTATCGGGTGATCGAGGAGCGGGCGGTCGCCGAGCTGGTGGATGCCGGACTGTTCGGCCTCGAGATCCACCACCGCGACAACACTGAAGACGGCAAGGTGCGGCTGTTCGAGCTCGCCGAGAAATATGATCTGGTCGTCACCGGATCGAGCGACTACCACGGAGAGGGCAAGCCCAATCGCCTCGCCGAAAACACGACGGAGCCAGAGGTGCTCGCGCGCATCCTTGCGGCCGGCACCGGATCGGCGCCGTACCTCGGCTGAGCGGCCAGGCGGTGTGCGCCTAGTTGACGGGAGGGGGAGTCGCCGAGCCCGTGCCGGGGACGCGGCGGCGGGTGCGGTTGCGGTTGCGGGGGGGACGGGTCCCCTCGGCTGCGGGAGCGGTGGCGGGCGACTGGTCGCCACGGCCACGACCTCCGGTGCCGCCGCTGCGGTCGGAGCCGGAGCGCCCGGTGCCGCCGTGATCGCCGGAGCGACCTCCGCGGTCACCGCCGCGGTTGCGATCGCCGCCGCCCGAGCGGCCACCGCGGTCGCTGTCGGCGGGACGGGGCTCGCGTGCCCGAACGGGACCGGCTGAGGCCAGACGCCCCTTGGTGCCCTCCGGGATGTCGAGGTCGGTGAAGAGGTGCGGCGACGACGAGTAGGTCTCGACCGGCTCCGGCTGGCCCATGTCGAGCGCCTTGTTGATGGCGGACCACTTGTGCATGTCGTCCCAGTCGACGAAGGTCACGGCGATGCCGGTCTTGCCCGCGCGGCCGGTGCGGCCGGCGCGGTGCAGGTAGGTGTCGTCGTCGTCAGGGATGGTGTGGTTGATCACGTGGGTCACGTCGTTCACGTCGATGCCGCGAGCCGCGACATCCGTGGCGATGAGGATGTCTTTCTTGCCGGCCTTGAACGCGGCCATGGCCCGCTCGCGCTGCTCCTGGTTGAGGTCGCCGTGCACGGCGGCGGCGTTGAAGCCGCGGTCGTTGAGCTCCTCGACGAGCTTGGCGGCGGCGCGCTTGGTGCGGGTGAAGACCACGGTCTTGCCGCGGCCCTCGGCCTGCAGGATGCGGGCGATGACCTCGTCCTTGTCCATCGAGTGGGCGCGGTAGACGACGTGCTTGATGTTGGCCTGGGTGCGTCCCTCATCCGGATCCGTCGCGCGGATGTGGATGGGCCGGTTCATGAAGCGACGCGCGAGGGCGACGATCGGGCCGGGCATCGTGGCGGAGAAGAGCATGGTGTGGCGGGTGGGGGAGGTCTGCGCGAAGAGCTTCTCGATGTCGGAGAGGAAGCCGAGGTCGAGCATCTTGTCGGCCTCGTCGAGCACCATGACCTTGACGTCCTTGAGCGACAGCATCCGCTGGCTCGCGAGGTCGAGGAGGCGACCGGGGGTTCCGACGACGACCTGCGCGCCGGCCTTCAGCTGCTCGACCTGGCCCTCATAGGCCTTCCCGCCGTAGATTGCGGCGACCTGGGTGCCGCGATTGGATGCCGCGAGCACGAGGTCCTCGGCCACCTGCACGCACAGTTCGCGGGTCGGCACCACGACGAGCGCCTTGACGCCGGGCTCGGGGTTGAGGCCGAGCGACTGAAGGAGGGGGAGCCCGAAGCCCAGCGTCTTGCCGGTTCCGGTCTTGGCCTGGCCGATGATGTCCTGACCGGCCAGTCCCATGGGGATCGTCTGCACCTGGATCGGGAAGGGCGAGATGATGCCCTTGGTGGCGAGAGCGTCGACCATGTCCTGGTCGATATTTAGATCTGAAAAAGTAGAGATAATGATGCCCTGTCTAGAAGCGGCTACGCCCGCTTTGACCTGGGGCGTGCTGAGCCTCCACCAGAAATGGGAGGCAATTGCTCCTAGTTTACCGCCTGATGGCTGTGAACTGCTCCTGCCGCTGGTCGCGGCCTGTCGCCGCTAGGCTGGGCCCGTGGTCTCCCTGTTCTCTCGACGTCGTCCCCGCGCGGACGTTCCCCGGCTGAAACCCCGGCGCGAGTCCGTTGCGCAGGCGGATCGTGTCGACATCGCCGAACTCACCCCGGCGCTGCTTCCCTACCTCGGGCAGGCGGCCTACGTGCGGCTCGCCCAGTTCGAGACCCTCAGCCGTGCCGTCACTCTTGCGCCGACCGCGGCGTCGAAGGAAGCGGTCAGTCGGGTGGCCGCGCTTGCGCTGGCAAAGCATCACGGGCTCACCGAGGAGATCAAACATCTCGGCCACGAACCCGGACCGGCGATGGCGCCGTTCGCCGCCAGCATCGACGAGTACGCCCGCGCCACCCTCGGATCGGACTGGTACGAGATGCTCGTGACGAGCTACGTCACCTCCGGCCTGCTGAACGACTTCCAACTGCAACTCGCGGAGGGACTCTCGGCGGAGGCCCGGGCCCGGGTCATCGGCGTGCTCTCCGGCGACGACGGCGACGCGATGCTCATCGGGGAGCTGCACGCGGCGATCGACGCGAATCCGCGCCTCGCCTCGCGGCTCGCCCTGTGGGGACGCCGTCTCGTGGGCGACACGCTCCTGATCGCGCGGTCCTCCCTCGCCAACCCCGGTCACACCAACGCGGATGAGGCTCGACTCGAACCGGTGTTCACCAAACTGATCGCCGCGCACACGCGACGGATGGACGCGCTCGGCCTCACTGCCTGAGCCCTGACGGACTGAGTCGTCGCAGCCTGTGCGCTCGCGCTTAGGCGCGGCTGAGGTTGGAGAGCAGCTCCGCGTCGGATGTCGTGCGTTGGCGACCGAGCATGACGCCCGCGAGCACCGACACCGCTCCGGCGGCGACGAGGGTCGCGACCCAGATCCAGCCGCCGTCGAACTTCCACCCGGCCCAGGTGAGGGCGTCCCAGGTGACGGCGGCAACCGACGCTCCGATCGCGGGCACCAGCAGGACACCGTGGGTTTCGCGCTTCGGGAGAACGTACCGGCCAGCGAGGCCGAGGATCAGACCGCCGAGGATCGCGAAGAGCAGTTCCATCGGTCAGGCCACGAAGCCGACGCGCCGGGTCTTCTCTGAACCGATCTCGAGGTATCCGAAGGAGTCGAGCGCCACGATGTAGACCGATCCCTGGACGTCGCTGAGCCGGAAGAACTTGGCTCCGGAGTCGATCGCCGTCGAGACGACGGCCTCGACGTCTGCGGCCGACTGGCCCGACTCGAAGTTGATCTCACGGGCGCTGTTGATGATGCCGATTCGAATGTCCACGAGGAAAGATTACGACAGTTCGCCGGATGGGTTCCGCCCCGTTCACTTTCGGCGCAACCCGGCACGGCGCTGGCGACCGGTTGGCCAAGCGATGTCCGGGGCTCGCACTAGCGTTGGCAGCATGGCGATCAAGGGATTCCGGCGGGCGCCGGAGCGGGATGCGCGCCCGATGCGCCCGGTCCTCGACCCCAGCCAGCTGGCGGTCCTCGACCTCGCCGACGGTGTGTCCGCCGCCGTGATCGGCGCGCCAGGCACCGGCAAGAGCACGACGCTCGTGGAGATCGTCGCCGAACGGGTGAGGGACCGAGGCTGGCTGCCCGAGCAGGTACTCGCCCTCACGTCCAGCCGCCTCGCCGCGACCCGCCTGCGTGACGTCATTGCCCTGCGAGTCGGTGTGCCGACAGCCGGACCGATGGCTCGCACGGTCAACTCCTTCGCCTTCGACATCGTGGGGGAGGCCGCCAGAGCCGCCGGGGTCCGCCCCCGGCGGTTGCTCACCGGCGGCGAGCAGGATGCCGACATCGCCGCCCTGCTCGAGGGCCACATCGCGGCGGAGGAGGCCGGGCATCCGTTTGGACCGGACTGGCCGGAATCCCTCCCGCCCGAGGTTCGACGCCTGCGCCAGTTCCGCACCGAGCTTCGCGAGCTGATGATGCGCGCGACGGAGTTCGATGTCTCCACCACCCGCTTGCGGCAACTGGCCATCGACGCAGCCCGGCCGGAGTGGTCGGCGGCCGCGGCCGTCATCGACGAGTATCGGCAGGTGCTCGGTTTTGCCCGTGACGCCCAGGTTGATCCGGCCGAGCTTGCTCGTTTCGCCGTCGCAGCCATCCGGTCCAAGAGCCCGGGCGCGCGGGTCGAGGCGCTCCGCCTCGTCGTCATCGACGACCTCCAGGAGGCCACGGAGTCGACGCTGGAGATTCTTCGTGCGCTCGCGGCCCGCGGTATCTCCGTCATCGCCTTCGGGGACCCGGATGTCGCGGCCAACGCCTTCCGCGGTGGCGAGCCCGACGCGCTCGGTCGCCTCTCGAGCGTGCTCCGGCTGCCCGATCTTCGACAGCTGACTCTCGTGACGACGCACCGCCAGCGGCCGGAATTGCGGGCGTTCACCGCGGAGATCACCGCGCGAATCGGGGCCGCGGCGGCCGGGGCCCAGCGCCGGGCCGTTGCCGCAGGCTCCGCCGGCGTGCCGGCCCGCCCAGCCCTGGCCAAGATCGAGGCGACGAGCCCGGCCCGGGAGTGGTCGGCCGTCGCGCGAGCGCTCCGCGAGCAGCACCTGGAGGCCGGTATCGCCTGGGACGACATGGTCGTCATCGTCCGAAGCGGCGCCCAGGTCGCCGCGATCGCCCGCTCGCTCGCCCTCGCCGATGTGCCCACCCGCACCGCGGTCGGTGGCACCGCGCTTCGGGACGATCTTGCGGCGCGAGCGCTGCTCACGATCGTCGACGTCGGGGTCGGGCGAACGGCGCTCGATGCCGAGCTCGCGACCGACCTGCTTCTCGGCCCGTTCGGTGGTCTTGACCGTCTCGGCCTGCGCCGGCTGCGCCTCGCGTTGCGGGCGGAAGAGATCGCGGGCGGCGGCGCCCGCTCGGGCGATGAACTGCTCGTCGAGGCGATCTCGGCGCCGAACCGCTTCGCGACCATCGACCACCGGGTGGCGCGCATCGCGGCGAGGCTCGCGGAGACCCTCGACGTGCTGCGGGCGGCCGCAGAGCCTGGCGGGTCGATTGAGGAATTGCTCTGGACCGCCTGGGAACGCAGCGGCCTCGCGCGCACCTGGTACGACCAGGCCCTCGGCGCCGGCATCGCGGCGGCGGAGGCCAACCGCAACCTTGACGGAATCGTCGCACTCTTCACCGCAGCAAAGCGCTTCGCCGAGCGCCGGCCGGAGGCACCGCCCCGCATCTTCCTCGCCGAGGTGCTCGACGCCGATGTGCCGGAGGACACGCTGTCTCCGCAGGCGAACGACGAGAGCGTGCTTGTGACCACGCCGTCGGGAACGGTCGGTCTCGAATTCGACACGGTCGTCGTGGCCGCTCTCCAGGACGGAGCATGGCCCAACCTGCGTCTGCGCGGGTCGCTCCTCGGCGCCCAGCAACTCGTCGAACGGGTGACCGGTGTCGACGGGGAGACCCTCGACGCGCGCAAGCAAGTGCTCGGCGACGAACTGCGCATGTTCGCGCTCGCCGTCTCGCGTGCCCGCCACCGCGTCATCCTCGCCGCGGTCGCCAACGACGACGAGGCTGCGAGCCCGTTCTTTGGCCTGCTCCCACCCGACGTGCCGGTTCTCGACTCCTCGGCCGCGCCGCCGCTATCGCTGCGCGGCATGACCGGCCGGCTTCGCAAGCTCCTGGTCGACCCGGCCGTTCGGGCGGAGACCCGCGCCGACGCCGCATCCTCGCTGGCCGCGCTGGTCGCGGAGGGGGTCCCCGGTGCCTCGCCAACGGACTGGCACGGACTCATCCCCGTCTCGACGACCGGTCGACTCTTCGACGGCGACCAGGTGCCGGTGTCGCCGTCGTCGATCGAGAAGCTCGTCGATTCGCCACTCGACTGGTTCCTCGAGACCATCGCGGGCGGCGATTCCACCGTCGTCGCGAATGTCGGCACGATCCTGCACTGGGCGATGGAGACCATCGGAAGCCCGGATGTGGATGAGCTCTGGCGGGCCGTGCAGTCCCGCTGGAAGGAACTTCTCTTCGATGCGCCGTGGCTGGCCGAACGGCAATCGCGCATCGCGCGTACGCTCACCGAGTCCCTGTCCGAGTACCTCGGCGACTTCGAACGCGACGACAAGACGCTCGTGGGAACGGAGCGGCGGTTCCGCCTCGAGCTCGACAACATCGTCGTCAACGGATCCATTGACCGGGTGGAGCGCGCGGCCGACGGCTCGGTCGTGATCGTCGACCTCAAGACCGGAACGCCGCTGACGTCCCAAACCAAGATCGACGAGCATCCGCAGCTCAGCGCCTACCAGCTCGCCTACGCTGACGGCGTGCTCGACGGTTCCCTCACCGAACACGGGCCGCATCGCGGCGGGGGAGCGAAGCTGTTGTTTGTGAAGGAGGGCGTCGGGGGACGGCGCTATCGCGAGGGAATCCAGCAGCAGTTCACCGACGACCAGCTCGCGGCGTTCCGGGACCGCATCCGTCTCGCTGCCTTCCTGATCGCCGCGTCCACCTTCGAGGGTCCGGCCGAGCTGAGCGCCTTCGGCCTCGGCGAGACGGCGCGGCTGCGGCTTCACCGGGTGAGGGCGGTCAGCAGTGATTGACGCCGACCAGATCGCCGATGTGCTCGGCCGGTTCCGCCCGACCGCTCAGCAGAAGGCCGTCATCGAGGCGGAGCTCTCGCCCGCGCTCGTGGTTGCGGGTGCCGGAAGCGGCAAGACCGAGACGATGGCCAACCGGGTGCTCTGGCTGCTCGCCAACGGCCTCGTCGTTCCCTCCCAGGTACTCGGCCTCACCTTTACCCGCAAGGCCTCGGGCGAACTCGCGGCGCGAATCCGCGAACGCATCGCTGAACTGGCCAGGGCCGGGTTGCTGCCGGGCGACTACGACCCGTTCGATTCGCCGAACGTCACCACCTACAACTCCTACGCCAATTCGATCTTCCGGGACAACGCGGTCGTGCTCGGACGGGAGAGCGACGGGTCGGTCCTCGGTGAGGCGGCCGCCTGGCAGCTCGCCCGACGGGTGGTCACCAAGAGTCGCGACAAGCGGCTCCCCGACCTCGGCAAGAATCTCGAGCCGGTGACGAAGGCGGTGCTCGGCCTGTCCCGTGCGATAGCCGAGAACGACGTCGACGTGGCCGCGCTGCGGGCATTCGCCCTCGATTTCCGTGGCATCGAGGAGCTCCCGAACGGGGGAAGCGGTGCCTACCGCGACGTGGTGGCGCTGGCCGAGACGATCGGTTCCCTCGACGTTCTCGTCGACCTCGCCGCCGAATTCCAGTCGGTGAAGGCGGGCCGCGGTCTCATCGAATACTCCGACCAGGTCTCGCTCGCGCTTCGGATCGTGCGCACCCAGCCGAAGGTCGCCGCCGAGGAACGGGACAGGTATCGGGTCGTTCTGCTCGACGAGTACCAGGACACCTCGGTCATGCAGACCTGGCTGCTCGCCGAACTCTTCGCCGGGCATCCCGTCATGGCAGTGGGAGATCCGAACCAGTCGATCTACGGATGGCGCGGCGCGAGCGCGAGCAACCTCGACGACTTCGCCGCGGCCTTCGGGGCGCCGCCGGCGTCAGCGCACCCGGTCAAGCGCTTCGCCCTCTCCACCAGCTGGCGCAACGGCCACCGAATCCTCGAGGCCGCCAACGAGGTGGTCCTGCCCTTCGTCGCTTCCTCGCGGGTGAAGGTGGAGGCTCTCGTCGCGGGGCCGCAGGCGTCGAGCGAACCGGTGGACGCGGTGTTCGCGGAATCGGTGATCGCGGAAGCGGACGCGGCGGCGGCCTGGCTGGCAGAGCGGCTCGCCGTTCGGAAGGGCGGCGCCTCCCCGTCGGCGGCGATGCTTTTCCGCACCCGCAAGTCCCAGGCGTTTTTCCTGTCCGCTTTGCGTGACGCCGGCCTCAAATACCACGTGCTCGGGATCAACGGATTGCTGTCCGAACCCGAGATCGCCGATCTGGTGTGCGTGCTCAGCGTCGTCAACGATCCCGGTGCCGGCCTCGAACTCGTGCGCCTCCTCGCCGGGTCACGGTGGCGGATCGGTGTTCAGGACCTGCACGCGCTCAACCGGCTCGCCTCCCGGCTGCGTGATCTCGACTACGCGCAGCATCCGCTCGAGAAGGAGGTGAAGGAGCGGCTTCGCCTTTCCGTCGCCGGGGGCGAGGGCGGCTCGATCGTCGACGCGCTCGACTTCGTCGCTTCGGCGAGGCCCGGTCACGGATTCCTCGCCGCCTTCAGCGAGGTGGGAGTCGAGCGGCTCCGGGACGCCGGCCGGTTCTTCGCCCGCCTGCGCTCACGCTCCGGACTCGACCTGCGCGACCTCGTGATCGTGGTGCTGCAGGAGCTGCAACTCGACATCGAGGTGATCGCAAACGATTTCCGCGTGCTCGGTTCCGCCCCGGTCGACGCGTTCCTCGACGCGCTCTCCGGGTACCTCGCCGTCGACGACGCCGCGAGCCTGCGCGGGTTCCTCGGCTGGCTGCGCGAGGCAGAACAGCGCGAAGATCTGTCGCCGAGACCGGAGGATCCCGAGCCCGGCACGGTGCAGATCCTCACGATTCACGGCGCGAAGGGCTTGGAGTGGGATCACGTTGTCGTCCCGCGTTTCGTCGAGGACGATCTACCGGCCCGGCCGCTCGAGGGCTTCAAGGGGTGGGCCGCCTTCGGCCAACTGCCCTGGCCATTCCGCGGCGACGTCGACGAGCTCCCCGAGTTCGAGTGGCGCGCAGCCCCGACCCGCAAGGCGGTTTCCGACGCGCTCAAGCGCTTCTCCGAGGCGGTGCGTGCTCGCGGCATCGCGGAGGAGCGGCGGCTTGCCTACGTCGCGATCACCCGCGCGCGCGACGGCCTGCTGCTCACGGGTTCGTTCTGGGCCACCCAGAAGAGACCGCGCGATGCCAGCATCTTCCTGAGGGAACTCGCGGATGCCGGCATCGTCCCACCCCTGCCGCTCGCCCCGATCAGCGAGGAGAACCCGCTCGGCGATCATCTGGATCGGGTGGTCTGGCCGTTCGATCCGCTCGGCGAACGCCGACCGGTGCTCGAAGCAGCGGCCGAGAGCGTGCGGGCGGCGTCGCCGCGCACGGCCGGTTTCCTGCGCCCGCAGCTCGACCTGCTCATTCAGGAGCGGCGCCTGCGGCTGGGAGGGAGTGGGTTCGTCGCCCTTCCCACGCGAGTGCCGGCATCCCGATTCAAGGATTTCGTTACCGATCCGGCGTCCGTCGCCGCGTCGCTTCGCCGCCCGATGCCGCAACGGCCGTACCGGGCCACCCAGCTCGGAACCCTGTTCCATTCCTGGGTCGAGGACCGCTACGGTCGGCCTGGAAACACCGACGATCTCGACTCGCTTGTCACCGAACTCGACGACGACGACGATGTGCTCGACGCCGCGGGCGCGGATGCGGCGGGTCTCGCCCGGCTGAAGCGGACCTTCGAGGCCAGCCCGTGGGGTGCGCGGGCGCCGGTGGATGTCGAGTGCGAAATCCACCTCCCGTTTGACGGCCAGGTGATCATCTGCAAAATCGATGCGGTCTACCGGCAGGGCGACCGCTTCGAAGTGGTCGACTGGAAGACGGGCAAGCCGCCGCGGGATGACGCCGACCTCGAGCAGAAGCAGCTCCAGCTGGCCCTGTACCGACTGGCCTACGCGAACTGGAAGGGCATCGATCCGCAGCTCATCGACGCCGTCTTCTATTTCGTGGCGACCGACGAGATCATCCGCCCTGACCGGATCTTCTCCGAGGCCGAACTGCTCGAGCGGTGGCGGGCCTCGCTCGGCGGGCCAGATTCCTAGAGCCCCTGCCTCCTAGAGCACCTGCGCCATCGTGCTCTGCCGGGCGACAATGGCCGCGACGAGGGCGTCGATCGGCTCGCGCGACGAGGTGGGGTTGTCGAGCAGGCGAAAGTCGATATCGCCGAGCTCCGGCAGCCCGAAGTTCGCGGGCAGCTGCACCAGGTCGGGCGGGATGAGGCTCTGCGGGAACGCGGCGATGCCGATCCCGGCCCGGGTTGCCGCGAGCACCCCGTTGATCTCCCGCACGTTGCAGGTAATCCGCCAGGTTCGCCCGACCGACTCGAGTGCGGTGATCACCGCCGTCCGGCTCAGGCTCGGGGCCTGGTAGACGATGAGCGGCACCGGGCCTCCCGCTTCGAGGCCGAGGCTGAGGTTGCGGTGGCCCACCCAGACGAGCCGATCGCGGCGAACCAGTCGGCCGCCCGGGATGTCCGGCTCCTGCTTCACGAACACGAGATCGAGTTGCCCCGCCGCCAACCGGCGGCTGAGAAAGCCGCTCTGGCTCACGGTGAGCTCGAGGTTGATGTGCGGATACAGCTGCCGAAAGTCCCGCAGGATCTGCGGCAGCTGGGTGAGGGCGAGGTCGTCCGCCGAGCCGAAGCGCAGGCGACCGCGCATTGCGGAGCCGGTGAAGTAGCTCGACGCCTGGTCATGCGCGGCGAGGATGGTGCGCGCGAAGCCGAGCATTGCGTCACCGTTGTCGGTGAGGCGCACCTCGCGGGTGTCCCGCAGCACGAGGGTGCGCCCCGCCGCGGTCTCCAGCTTGCGGATGTGCTGGCTCACGGTGGGCTGGCTCAACTCGAGCAGTTGCCCGGCCGCGGTGAAGTTGAGCGTCTCCGCGACGGTCACGAAGGTCTTGAGCAGAATCGGATCGAACATGAAAAGGCCTGTCGGTGGCACAACGGTGTCATTGATAAATCAAATGCGACTTATAGGCTCAATTCTATTCCCGAATGAGTAGCCCCGCCCGTAGGGTTGTGATCTCCATACGAAGCCAATCGAGCAGTGCGGGGAACTTCCGGGTGACCACCGAGACGACCGCCATCCAACCGCCAACCGAACCGATTCCGGTGCTCCTTGAGCGGCCGCGCTGGCGCGACACCTTCGACTCGCTGCGGGTATTCAACTACCGTCTCTATGTCCTCTCGCAGGTGCTCTCGAACACCTCGGGCTGGATGCAGAAGATCGCCACCGATTGGCTTGTCAATGAGCTGACCCACAACGTGACGCTCGTCGGCGTGACGGTCTTCCTGCAGTTCGGGCCCGTGCTCGTCTTCGGGGTCTGGGGCGGAGTGGTCGCGGACCGCGTAGACAAGCGTCGCCTCATGATGCTCACGCAGACCGTCACGGCGATCCTCTGCGCGACGCTCGGCCTGATCACCGTGCTCGGCATCGTCGAGGTATGGCAGGTCTGGGGTGTGGCCTTCCTCCTCGGTTGCGTCGCCGTCGTCGAGGGCCCCGCACGTTCGGCCTTCGTCAACGAGATGGTCGGCCACCGTCGGCTGCGCAACGCGATCAGCCTCAACGCCTCGATCTTCCACCTCGGCGGGTTGATCGGGCCGGCGATCAGCGGCGTGCTCATCGTGCTGGTGGGATCCGGCTGGTCGATCAGCGTGAACGCCGTCGCCGCCGTGTTCGTGGTGATCGCCCTTGGCAGCATGCGGGTGCGCGAGCTACTTCCATCCCCGCGTATGCTCCGCTCCCGCGGGCAGATCCGCGAGGGTCTCACCTACGTGCGCTCGAAGCCCGCCATCTTCTGGCCGATGGTCATGCTGGCCTTCGTCTCGACCTTCGGCATGACGCTCCCGGTTCTGCTCGTGGCCTTCGCCGACCAGGTGTACCAGAGCGGCGCGGCGGGCTACGGCCTCTACAGTTCGGCGGCCGCCGTCGGAGCGCTCACCGGGGCGGTGCTCTCCACCCGACGGATGAACGTGAGGCTTCGCACGATCATGTTCGCGGCGGGTGTGTTCGGGCTCTCCCTCGTGCTCGCGGGCAACGCGCCGCGGGAGGCGGTGTTCCTCGTCTTCCTCGTCTGCATCGGGGTGAGTCGCCTGCTCTTCGCCACCGGAGCCGAGTCGATCGTGCAGCTGTCGACGAACCGGATCATCCGTGGCCGGGTGATGTCGATCTACTCCATGGTGATGCTCGGCGGCCAGGCGATCGGCGGCCCGATCAGCGGCGCCGTCGCCGATCGATTCGGTGTGCAGGCCGCCATGACGCTGGCCGGGGTGGTGCCGACCGTGGCATCGATCGTGATCGCGATCATTCTCGCGCGATCGGGCCGGCTCTCGTTTCGGATCCGACTGCTGCGTTCGAGACGATTCATCGCGATCGAGTCGCGTCGCCGGTCGGGCTAGAGCGTCAGGGAACACGGGACCTTCGTCCCGTGACGGGCCTGCCCCCGGGGCTAGTGTCGGCGACACCACACAGAGGGAGCCTGACATGAGCGTTTTGCGATTTCTCGGATCGACGAATGGCCGGGTCCTTCGAGCGGTGGCCGGGGTGATTCTGGCCATTGTCGGCATCCTTCTCGGCGGACTCTGGTGGATTCTCGCCGTGGTCGGTCTCGTCGTGCTTGCCGCAGGGGTCTTCGACTTCTGCCTGATCGCCCCGCTCGCGGGGAGGCCCTTCGGTGGCAGACGATTCCGTGACTCCTATGGCAAGTGACTGCCGAGGCGCTCGTTGCGTGAGCGCTGAGGACAACGGCGAACACGAACAGGTATGGAGGGGCTGACATGGCACGGGTGGTCGTTCTGGGCGCAGGAGTCTCCGGGCATACCGCCGCGCTCTTCTTGAAGAGACGGCTCGGCCGCGAACACGAGGTGATCGTCGTCTCGCCCAACTCGAAGTGGAATTGGATTCCCTCCAACATCTGGGTGGGGGTCGGCAAGATGCGCCCCGACAGGGTGGTCTTCCCCCTCGCCCCGATCTACCGGCGAAAGCACATCGACTTCCGTCAGGCCAAGGCCGTGGCCATCCGCCCGGAAGGCGACGAGAAAGACCCGACCGGTGCGGTTGACATCGTCTACACAGATCCCACACGGGCGGGCCAAACCGAGAGCGTCCGTTACGACTACCTGGTCAATGCCACCGGTCCGAAGCTCAATTTCGGCGCGACGCCGGGACTCGGGCCGGACGCCGGATACACGGCTTCGGTCTGCACCCCCGGCCACGCCACCGACGCGGCCGAGCGGTTGCGTTCCGTGATCGAGGCGCTGAAGGCTGGCAGAACCCAGACGCTCGTCGTCGGTGTCGGTCACGGCACGTGCACTTGCGAGGGTGCCGCCTTCGAGTACGCGTTCAACGTGGAGCACGAACTGCGGGCCGCCGGCGTTCGCGACCGGGCGGAGGTGATCTACCTCACCAACGAGCACGAGCTCGGCGACTTCGGGGTCGGGGGCATGCATTTCACCG
Organism: Actinomycetales bacterium; assembly: GCA_038251725.1. Lineage (GTDB taxonomy): Bacteria > Actinomycetota > Actinomycetes > Actinomycetales > Microbacteriaceae > Lacisediminihabitans. The sequence goes on along the minus strand of JBBSBA010000003.1, from coordinate 11,660 downwards.
AGCGCGGCCGACGGATCTCCAGTCAGTCCTGGATGGAATCCCTCTTCCGCGAGCGCCAGATGAGGGCCATCACCCAGGCCGCGGTCACCAGCATCGAACCCGGCGTGATCAATTACACGCAGATCGACGGAAGCACGAACGCGCAACCGTTCGACTTCGCCATGCTACTTCCCCCGTTCTCCGGTGTCGGTCTGAAGGCATACGACCGCTCGGGGAACGACATCACGAGCACGGTCTTCGCACCGAACGGATTCCTGCGGGTAGACGCCGACTACACACCGAAGCCGTTCGAGCAGTGGGGCGCGGCCGACTGGCCGAAGACGTACCAGAGCCCGTCATTCGGCAACGTGTTCGGGATTGGAATCGCTTTCGCGCCTCCGCATGCCATCTCCCGCCCGTATTCGGCCCCCGACGGCACGATCATCGCGCCAGCGCCGCCGCGCACCGGGATGCCCTCTGGCGCCATGGGAAAGATCGTGGCCCTCACGATCTCCGACATGATCCTAAACGGCTCACCGACCCCCACGCACACCGGATCGATGGCGGAAATGGCGGCCGCCTGCATCGCCTCCACCGGCACCGGCCTGTTCGCCGGCACCGCCGCCGCCATGTCGATGTCGCCCATCGTGCCGGACTATTCACGCTTCCCCGACAGCCAGGGACGGGATGCGGCGCAGACGACCGGCGACATCGGCCTCGCCGCGCACTGGGTCAAGCGAGTGCTTCACACCGCCTTCATCTACAAGGCGAAGGCGCTTCCGCTCTGGTATCTGATCCCGGAGTGAAGCCTGCCGCACGATGAGAGACAACGGGAGAAGACCATGGATGACGCACAGCAACTGATCGATTCAGCGCCGCTGCCCGACGCGCGCGAGTTGCGTCGCCGAAGCAATCTCGCGATCCAGTTCGTGCACTTCGTGAAGCTGAACCTCAGGATGTACCTCCTCGCGCGGCGTCACCACTGACGTGGCGGCCCCATCGGCTCGACCGGAGGGGGCCGGGACCGGGCCCTGCCGTTAAGCGCGCTGGTTGCGGTCGAGCATGGCCTCAACCTCATCGAGGGCCATCACCGGCTCGGTGTTGTGGCTGAGCGTCCGGTCGAGCTGATTGAGCATGGTGTCGACCAGGCCGTGCAGCATCTGCACCGCGTCGTCCACGATTTCGGTGCTGTGCTCCTGGGTGCCGTGCAACAGCCATTTGGCGATCTCGAGTTCGGCATAGAGCATCGCGCGCTGCTTCGCCTGCCGGTCGCTCGAACCGCGGGCTTCGGCGTAGGCGTCGAATGCGGCCTCCGCGACGTAGTCGCCGCGCGCGTTGAGCAGCCAGTGCAGGTCGCGGGCCGGGTCGCCGATGCTGAGGCCCTGCCAGCCGAGCACCCCGGTGACCTCGTCGTCGTCGGTGAGGATCGAGTCGGTCGACAGCGCGCCGTTGATCACCGTCGGCGCGAACTGCCAGAGTGCCGAGTCTTCGGTGGCCTTCTCCCAGCGGCCGAGGAGTGCTGCGGGCACGAGGTTGGTGGCGCCCGCGCGATCCATCACGGTGACGCAGCTGCGCAGAATCTCGGCCGGGCCGAGCACCGGGAGTCCGGCGTCCGCGACGAAGCTCGTTGGCAGGGTGTGGATGGCCGCGATCGCCCGCCCGAGCGATGGCGCGAGGGCGCTGCCGTCCGCGATGGCGCCGAGTTCGAGCTTCGAGCCGTAGACGAAGTCGTAGACGACGGCGCGGGTGCCGCCGACGGGAGTCTGGCCCGCGAAGCTCGACACGGCGAACGGCAGCCGGGCGCGGACGCCGGTGCTGAGCGCGCGCAGCGCCACGAGGTCGGCCGACTGTTCGGCTTCCGCACGCTCGGACGTGGGAACGCGGATGATCCAGTGGCTCCCGTCGCGGCTGGTGAGCAGCGCCGATTCGAAGTCGCCGTGCGTGCCGGAGCCGAAGCTTCGTGCGGCCGCGACGTCGAGTCCGGAAACAGCCGAGGTTGCGAGCGCGGCTAGAGTGAGATGGGATCTGGCCATGCCTTATAGGGTAGGTCGTCGGTCGTTGACCGGTACCGTACGCCACGCCTTTCCCGCCTCCTTCGATGATTGGTGTCTCGATGCCTGCCGACGCTGTGCCGCCGAATTACCTGTCTCCGCTGCCGATGTCGGCCCTGCCGCTTTCCCGTCACGAACTCGACCGCGACTATCTCAGCCGCGGCAATCCCGAGCTGTTCGACGAGCTGCGCCGCGATCCCCGACTGCGGGTGCTCGTGCTCTGGAATGGCAAGGCGCTTCTCGGCGCCCACGGCGGCCTCGAACTCCTGCCGCACGACGCGGCGATCGACGGTGAGCTGAGCCTGTACCTCGGGCGCTCGCTCGACGCAGACACCCTCGGCGACCCGGTGATCGCCGTGGTCGTCGATGAGGAGACGGCCGGGCATCTGAACCCGGATGCGTCCGGCTGGGGCGACCTCCGCAGCCTCGGCAGCTCGTTCAGCGACCTCGACGCGGGGCTCTTCACGGCGGCGCTCGCGCTCGCCAACTGGCACGACTCGCACCGTTTCTCGCCGCGCACCGGCGTGCCGCTGCACTCGGGCCAGGCTGGCTGGGTCCGCACCGACGCGGCGTCGGGCCGCGAGATCTTCCCGCGCACCGATCCGGCAATCATCGTCGGGATCATTGACGCCGACGATCGCATCCTGCTCGGATCGAACGCCATGTGGGCCGAGAACCACTTCTCTTTGCTTGCCGGCTTTGTGGAACCGGGGGAGTCGCTGGAGAGCGCGGTCGTGCGCGAGGTCTTCGAGGAGTCGGGGATCCGGGTCGTCAACCCGGTCTACCTCGGATCGCAACCCTGGCCGTTTCCCGCCTCGCTCATGCTCGGCTTCGTCGCCCGGGTTGACCCGGCCGTCGTCTCGACGCTCACCCCGGACGGCAACGAAATTCTCGACCTGCGCTGGTTCAGCCGTGACGAGCTCAGCGCCGCGCTCGACGAGATCAGCCTTCCCGGTTCCACCTCGATCGCACGAGCGATCCTCGAACACTGGTACGGCGGCCCGATCGCCGACCGTCGCGCGTGGTGAGCTCGGCCGACTCCCTGCTCGAGGCCCTCGACGACGAGCAGCGGATCGCCGCGCAGAACCTGCTCGGCCCGCTCTGCATGCTCGCCGGTGCCGGCACCGGCAAGACCCGGGCGATCACGCACCGCATCGCCTACGGCGTCGCGACCGGTGTCTACGCGCCGGAGCGGGTGATGGCGCTCACCTTCACCTCCCGCGCGGCGGCGGAACTGCGCGGCCGGCTTCGCCAGCTCGGCGCGACCGGCGTGGCCGCTCGCACCTTCCACGCCTCGGCGCTCTCGCAGCTCGGCCACTTCTGGCCGGAGGTCATCGGCGGCCAGATGCCGCGCATCCTGGACAGTAAGGGGCGGGTGATCGCCCAGGCGGCTGAGACGCTCCGGCTCAAGCTCGACACCGCCACCCTGCGCGACCTCGCGGCGGAGATCGAGTGGCGCAAGGTGTCGAGGCTCACCTTCGACCAGTACGCGGCCGTGCTGCCGACCCGTGCCATGCCGGCATCGCTCGACGCCGAGAAGATGCTCTCCCTGCACCGGGCCTATGAGTCGGTAAAAGACGAGCGCCGTCAACTCGACTTCGAGGATGTGCTGCTCGCCACGGCCGGCATGATCGAGGCCGAGCCCCGCGTCGCCCAGCAGGTGCGCGAGCAGTATCGCTTCTTCGTGGTCGACGAGTACCAGGACGTCTCGCCACTGCAGCAGGCCCTTCTCGACCTGTGGCTCGGCGACCGCCAGGACCTCTGCGTCGTCGGCGACGCGAGCCAGACGGTGTATTCGTTCGCCGGGGCGTCCGCCGACTTCCTGCTCGCGTTTCCCACCCGTTTCCGGGAGGCCGCGGTGGTGCGGCTCGAACAGAACTACCGGTCGACCCCGCCGATCGTGTCGCTTGCGAATCAGCTCATGCGCGGCCGGCCCGGTGCGCTCGCCCTGCGGGCGATGCCCGGCGAGCCGGAGTCGGCGGCGAAGGCTGACCCCACCGTGACGGGTCACCCCAGTGAGGTGGCCGAGGCCCGCGCGGTCGCCGGCCAGATCGCCGCGTCGATAGCGGCGGGCATCCGGCCCCAGGACATCGCCGTCCTGTTCCGCATCAATGCGCAGTCGGCGTCGCTCGAGGCCGCCCTCACCGACGCGGGCGTGAGCTTCCAATTGCGCGGTGGCACCCGGTTCTTCGAGCAGCAGGAGGTGAAGCAGGCGCTCATGATGCTCAAGGGGGCCGTCGTCGGGGCCACCCGGGAGCCATTGTTCAAGACGGTGAGCGACGTGCTGCGTTCCCTCGGCTGGACGCAGGATGCCCCAGAGGCACGCGGCGCGGTACGCGATCGCTGGGAATCCCTCAATGCGCTCATGGGGCTCGCCGAGGAGTCTCCGTCCGGCACCACGCTCAGGGCCTTCGTTGACGAACTGTTCCAGCGCGCGGCGAGCCAGCACGAGCCGACGATGGCGGCGGTCACGCTCGCCACGCTGCACTCGGCGAAGGGGCTCGAGTGGGACACGGTCTTCCTCGTGGGCCTCAGCGACGGGTACCTGCCGATCACCTACGCGAAGACCGACGCGGCGGTGGAGGAAGAGCGTCGACTGCTCTACGTCGGCATCACCCGGGCTCGGCGGCGCCTTCACCTGTCCTGGGCGTCAGGTGGATCGGGCCGCGGCCCCGAGAGACGCCCGTCGCGATTCCTGGCCCAGCTTGCGCAGGCTCCACGGCAGGCCCAGCGCCCGCAAAGCTGATGCAGCCGCACTCCGGATGCGGGCCGAATGTCGCCAGGACGCTCTCGCCGGTCGCGACGTCGAGGTCGATCGCCGACGCGGCCGTCGATGGAGTGCCGACCGGCCGCTGTCCAGGGCGCCCCGCCGCCCAGGACAGCACGAGACGGGCCGCGATGGCCGCGACCTCGGCCGACACGAGCGCGCTCTCGGCCGGGCTCCGCCGCCCCCAGAGCTGCGCGGCGACGGCCGGCCAGGCGTGATCCGCGGTGGTGCGGGTGAGTTCGAGGCAATAGAGGCACGGGCCTTCGCCCGGCCGCACCAGCGGCCCGATCCGCACGGCCTCGTCTGAGAACACGATCGGCAGGTGCGGGATGTCGCGGCGCAGCCACCGACCGTGCAATTCCGGCGAGATCACGTAGTGGGCGACGATCACGGCGAGACCGGGGGCTGACGGGTCGTCCGGTTCCGCGAGCGTCGTCGTTCCGGACCGTGCGATGACGTCCCTCAGCCGGTCGGCGGTCTCGCCACCGCCGCAGACGACGACGGACACCGGCGCGCGCGGCTCGGGTGCACGCTCGAGCGCCGGATCGAGGGCGGCGAGCAGGTGGCGAACTTCGTCGTCGTCGAGTCCCGCGGTCCGACCGATCATCTCCGCTCCCGACCGGCTGATGCCGGCGGCGAGCGCGGCGATCACGAGCTCGTCGGCATGCGTCAACCCCTCGAGCACCACCCGCGGACGATCGATGCCGATCTGCAGGCTGTCCGGGGTGCGCCAGACGAGGGGGAGTCGCGGATCGAGTCGGAGCGCCATGCCCGGAATGATGCCTCCACCGGGAGATCGGCGTCGCCCGCCGTCCACAGGGCCCGGTACGACCGGGCTTACGGCGTGGGTTCCTCTGCGCTGCCGTCGTCGGCCTCGTGTGGCCGGTCGTCCCGCTCATCGTTCAACAGGTCTTCGATCGCCTGGTCGATGTCGTCCGTTGCCGCCGTCGGGCCGGTGAGCCGGGCGACGATCGCCGAGGGGTCGTCGATGTCCTCGGAGGTGGGGAGCAAATCCGGGTGCGACCAGAGCGAGTCGCGCCTCTCGTCGCCCACCTCGTCGGTGATCTTCTGCCACATCGTGGCGGCCTCGCGAAGCCGGCGTGGCCGAAGTTCGAGACCGACAAGGGTGGAGAACGCGGATTCGGCCGGTCCGCCAGCGGCGCGGCGGCGGCGAACGGTCTCGGCGATGGCGCTCGACTTCGGAAGGCGCGCCGTGGCCTGCGCGGTGACGACATCCACCCAACCCTCGATGAGGGCGAGCATGGTCTCGAGTCGGCCGAGCGCGGCGACCTGGGACTCCGACTTCGGTGGGATGAGCGCGCCGCTCACCATCGCCTCGCGGAGCTCTTCGGGATTCGACGGATCGAAGCTGCCGGCGAGCTGCTCGAGGGCGTCCGTGTCGATGTGGATGCCCTGCGCGTACTCGGTGACGGAGGTCATGAGCTGCAGGCGCAGCCACTTGGCGTGGCGGAAGAGTCGGGCATGCGCGAGCTCACGCACGGCAAGGTACAGCTGCACCTGGTTCTGTTCGATATCCAGGCCGGCACCGAAAGCCGCGACGTTCTGCGGGAGGATTGCGGCCTGCTGCTCAGCGTCCCTGATCGAGCCGAGGAGCGGGATGCCGATGTCGCCGCCGGAGACGACCTCGCTCGCGAGCTGCCCGACGACCTGGCCGAGCTGCATGGCGAAGAGCGTGCCGCCCACATTGCGCATGAGCTTCGAGGCACCCTCGATCATGCCGGAGATCTCCTCGGTTGCCTGGTCGCGCAGCACCTGGGTGAGCGCGTTGGCGATACTCAGCGCCACCGGTTCGGCCAACTGAGTCCAGATCGGCATGGTGGCGGTGATCCACTCGGTGCGCGACAGGAGTCGTGGGGTCGAGATGAGTTCGGAAACGTAGGTCGCCTCGTCCAGCCAGAGCGCGGCAACATGGAAGGCCTGCTCAAGCGAGGAGCGTTCGGCCGGCGTCGTCGGCCGCACGTCCTTTGACGCGAGAGCCTTCGCCTGGTCGAGCGCGAGCCCCCAGTTGATGCCGTCGCCGCTCGACTGCATCGCGCTTTGCAGCTGGCCGATCAGGTTGCGAATCATCTCGGGGTCGTCGGGCAGCCCCGCGGCGCTTGCGAGCCGCGCGGGGTCTATTTCTCCGTTTCCGGAGAGGAATTGGCTGAGCATTTCACGGAATTCGTCTTCCGGGTCCTGCGCCGAATCTTCAGGCATAGCAACTACGCTAGCCGCTGCACACCCTGCGCGGTGCGTGTATCGACGTCGCCGGCGGGCCTTCTCTGCGCCTGTGGCGAACAGTTGACCGAAAGGACCCCGGTGCCGCTCTTCACCGATGACCGCCGACCGGTGCGTGCCCGCCGCAGGGCATCCGTTGTCGGGTGGATACTGCTCGCCGCGGTCATGTTCGGCAGCGTCGCCTTCACCCTCGTGCCGGCGCCGTACGTGATCGAGGAACCGGGGCCGGTATTCAATACGCTCGGGATGGTTCCGAATGGGGCGAAGCAGGTTCCGCTGATCGAGATCCTCGGGCACAAGACGTACCCCACTGCTGGTGCGATCGACATGCTCACCGTTGACGTCTCCGGCAGCCGCGAGCACGCGCCGAACTGGTTCGAGGTGGCCCAGGCCTATCTCGACAAGACCAAGGCCGTGCTCCCGATCGATTCGGTGTATCCGGTGGGCACCTCGGTTCAGCAGTCGAACGATCAGGCCGCCGTCGAAATGCAGAACTCCCAGAAGGATGCCGTGGCCGCGGCCCTCACCAAGCTCGGCTACACGTTGCCAGCCACCCTCAGCGTCGGGGGACTGTCGCCGAACTCACCGTCGAGCGGAATCCTCGAGAAGGGCGACACGGTCGTGAGCGTCGACGGCGAGACCACCGACAGCGTTGTCGGACTGCGCGCGATCATCGCGAAGTCCGGCGCGGGAACACCGTTGAGCATCGTCATCAATCGCGGCGGGGCCATCAAGACGGTGCAGGTCACCCCGGTGCTCAGCACCGGGGCCGACCCGGTGCCGATCGTCGGCATCTACCCGGCCGTGACCTATACCTACCCGTTCGAGGTGAAGATCCAGCTCGAGAACGTCGGCGGCCCGAGCGCCGGCCAGATGTTCGCGCTCGGCATCATCGACAAGCTCACTCCCGGCGCGCTCAACGGTGGGAAGAAGGTCGCAGGAACCGGCACGATCGACGCCGCCGGCAACATCGGCGCAATCGGGGGCATCCGCCAGAAGCTCTACGGCGCGCGCGCCGCCGGGGCCACCTGGTTTTTCGCCCCCTACGCCAATTGCGACGAGGTGACCGGGCACATTCCGAGTGGCATCACGGTCCTCGCCGTCAGGACGCTTGACGACTCGCTGAAGGCGCTCAAGGCCATCTCAAGCGGCTCGAGTACGAGCGGCCTTCTCGCCTGTCCGACGAAGTGACCGGGAGGGTGCGCTCCTCGGCGATTCGCCGACCTCCCAGACCATGCCCTTAAGATGAGCAGGCCCAGCATCCGCTACAAGCCAGGAGCAGTCTCGTGACGTCCAACCCCACCGAAGAGCGTCAACCGGTATCGCGATCGAGGGTGACCCTCCTCATCACGCTCACCGCCCTGGCCGTTCTCGTGATCCTCTTCTTCATCTTTGCGAGCCTCTACACCGACTGGCTTTGGTTCGGCCAACTCGGCTATCTCAAGGTTCTCACCACCCAGTGGGTGGCGAGCGTTGTGATGTTCTTCGTCGGTTTCTTCGCGATGGCGGTGCCGGTCTTCGCGAGCATCGAGATCGCGTTCCGTGGTCGCCCCGTGTACGCCAAGCTCAACGCGCAGCTCGACAGGTACCAGCAGGTCATCGAACCGCTGCGGCGACTCGCGATGTGGGGGATCCCCGCCGTGCTCGGCCTTTTCGCGGGGGTCGCGACGTCGGCACGCTGGCAGCTCGCCCTCGAGTGGATGAACGGCGTGCCCTCTGGCAAGGTCGACCCGCAGTTCCACCTTGACATCTCGTTCTACCTGTTCGCGCTGCCGTTCTACCAGGCCGTCGCGGCCTTCGCCTCCGCCGTCGTCCTCATCGCCGCGATCGCCGCGATCGCTACGAGCTATCTTTACGGTGCGCTGCGCTTCAACGGCCGTGAGGTGCGCATTTCGCGCACCGCTCGCATCCAGCTCGCGGTCACCGGCGCCGTCTACCTCGCCATCCAGGCCGTGAGCATCTGGCTCGACCAGTACTCAACGCTGAGCACGCAGACCTCGAGCACCCTGTTCGAGGGCGCGTCCTACGCTGATGCGCACGCCGTCATCCCGGGCCGCCAGATCCTCGCGGGCATCGCTGCGGTCGTAGCGATCCTCTTCGTGATCACCGCGGTCGTTGGCCGCTGGCGCTTCCCGCTCGTCGGCACGGCGCTGCTGCTGGTGAGCGGACTGCTCATCGGGTCCGTCTACCCGTGGATCGTGCAGAAGTTCCAGGTGGAGCCGAACGTGCGAACGCTCGAGGCCCCCTACATCCAACGCAACATTAACGCCACCCGCGATGCCTACGGTGTCGCCGCGGTCAAGGCGCAGTCCTATTCGGCCACGACGACTGCCGAGCCGGGCGCCCTGCGCAACGACGCGGAGACGACCGCGAACATTCGCATCATCGACCCCGCTCTGGTGTCCGACTCGTTCGCCCAGCTCGAACGCATCAAGCAGTACTACCAGTTCAACAAGTACCTCGATGTCGACCGCTACATGATCGACGGCAAGTCGCAGGACACGGTGATCGCCGTGCGCGAGCTCAACCAGTCCAACACCAACGCCGCTCCGAGCTGGTACAACAACACCCTCGTCTACACCCACGGCTATGGCGTAGTGGCGGCCTACGGCAACCGGAATTCCAGCTCCGGACTCCCGGTGTTCCTCGAGTCGGGAATCCCGGTGACCGGCAAACTCGGTAAGTTCGAGCCGCGCATCTACTTCGGTGAGCAATCGCCGACCTATTCGATCGTCGGCGGGCCGAAGGGCGGCAGCAAGGTCGAACTCGACTACCCCGCCGGGGACGCGAACTCCAACAAGAACGCCACGACCACCTATTCCGGCAATGGCGGGCCCAAGCTCGACAACGTATTCAAGAAGCTCATCTACGCCATCAAGTTCCAGTCGGAACAGATCTTCCTCTCCAGCGGTGTGAACAGCGACTCGCAAATCCTCTACACGCGCAATCCGGTCGACCGCATCAAGAAGGCGGCGCCGTACCTCACGCTCGACAGCGACCCCTATCCAGCGATCGTCGATGGGCGAGTGCAGTGGATCGTCGACGGCTATACCACGAGCGCGAACTACCCCTATTCGGCCATCACGCAACTCAGCAACGCGATCGCGGATACCTATACGCCGACGCCGCAACTGGCGCTGGATAACATCAACTACATCCGGAATTCGGTCAAGGCCACGGTCGACGCCTTCAGTGGAAAGGTCACGCTCTACGCCTGGGACGTCAACGATCCGATTCTCAAGACCTGGGAGAAGATCTTCCCGGCGACGGTGCAGCCAATCAGCGCGATGTCGTCTCAGCTGATGAGCCATGTGCGCTACCCGGCCGACCTGTTCAAGGTTCAGCGTGAGATCCTCGGCACCTACCATGTGACCGACCCGAACACGTTCTATTCCGCGAGCGATGCCTGGATCACGCCGAACGACCCGGTCTCCACCGATGCGTCGCCCCCGCTGCAGCCGCCGTACTATCTCACGATGAAACTGCCAGGGGCGGCGGCGCCGGAGTTCTCGCTCTACTCCACCTACATTCCGAGCTCGAAGGGCACGGGAACCAGCAACATCCTCTCCGGCTACCTCGCGGCGGACGCGAATGCGGGGTCGACGAAGGGCAAGGTCGCGAGCGGCTACGGCAAGCTCACCCTGCTCGCGCTTCCGAAGGAGAACTCCGTGCCCGGCCCCGGCCAGGTGCAGAGCAACTTCAATACCGACACCCAGGTGGCCAACCAACTCGCGTTGCTGCAACGCGGAGCCACGACCGTCAAACGCGGCAACCTGCTCACTCTTCCCGTGGGCGGTGGTCTGCTCTATGTGCAGCCGGTCTACGTGCAGTCGACCGCTGAGACGAGTTACCCGATCCTGCGCAAGATTCTCGTCTCCTTCGGTAGCAAGGTTGCCTTCGAGGACACCCTCGATGCGGCTCTGAACTCGTTGTTCGGCGGAAACTCCGGCGCAACCGCGGGCGACGTCGGGGCCTCGACGACGCCTCCTCCGTCGACTGGAAGTGGAGCTGGAACCGGAACGAGCACGTCGACGTCCCCGGCAGCCGACGCCAAATTCAAGGCCGCGCTCGCCGATGTGCAGGCGGCCCTCACCGCCCGTGCGACGGCGCTCAAATCGGGTGACCTGAGCGCGTACGCGACCGCGGATGCCGCCCTGGTCGCCGCCTTGAACAAGGTGTTCGCGCTCGAGTAGTAAGGGCAACCGAAACCCCGTGCTAAGCTTTTCTACGTAGCGCGGGGTGGAGCAGTTCGGTAGCTCGCTGGGCTCATAACCCAGAGGTCGCAGGTTCAAATCCTGTCCCCGCAACAAGCAAAGGCCGGAAATCTCAAGGATTTCCGGCCTTTTTGTTTGGCGGTAATAGATCGATGTCACCATTGACTCACCGTTTATTCGTCCTGAGAGCCGTTTCTTCAGAGTTTCTGCCCGACGTGATTCTGTTGAAACCGGGCGATCCGGGTTGTCGTGGGAATTCGGGCTTTTTTGGGCTCTCCTGACGTAACCGTGGGTTAAATCCGGCCGGGGAGCACTGGTTTATGCCCGCCGAGGCTGAGCATGGCGAGGGCGATGAGGGCGTCGGGGGTTTTGAAGCCGAAGGCGATGCGGGTCATGAGGCGGATCTTGGTG
>JBBSBA010000002.1:0-139771 GCA_038251725.1 Actinomycetales bacterium | reverse complement strand
CCACAACACCTGGTTCCGAGATATCTCGAATGATCAGGAGTTTTGCCGAGAAACAGCACGTTCTTGGGTCCATGGCGCAGCCCGGTAGCGCACCTGCATGGCATGCAGGGGGTCAGGGGTTCGAATCCCCTTGGATCCACCCAAAGCCCCGCAATCATTGAGATTGCGGGGGCATTGTTATTGGCTGGCGGACCGGCATCACGCTGTGACGTCACGTTGTCATTCACGCCGCATGACGCACGGCGACGTTCGCGGCGCGCGGACGGCTTCGCGGCAGTCGCGACTCGCATTTTCCTTGACTGGCCCAAGCCCCAGGTGCTAGAACGTGTGTGGGAGCGCTCTCTCGCCAACGTGGGAGCGCTCTCATGTTCGATCTCCGCCATTCAATCGAAATGAGTTCAACAATGAAGTTTCGCTCGAGATACAAGGTCGCGGTCCTCGCCGGCACGGTTGCCGTCGTCGTCGCGGTTGTGCCGTCTGTCGCCCTGTCCGCCCAAGCCTCGATTCCGGCCACCCCCTCCGGCTGGACTGTCGCGTGGAGCGATGACTTCAACGGGGCAGCCGGCACGGGGGTCGACCCCGCCAATTGGCTGTATGACACCGGCACAAGTTATCCGGGTGGTGCAGCCAGCTGGGGTACCGGCGAGGTCGAGACGATGACGGCGTCCACCGCAAACGTCTACCAGGACGGCAAGGGCAACCTCGTCATCAAACCCATTCGGGATAACCATAAGAACTGGACCTCGGGTCGCATCGAGACCCAGCGAAGCGACTTCCAGCCGGACGCGGGCAGGGTCATGGCGGTCGAGGCGCGCATCCAGATGCCGAACGTCACCGGCTCGGGCGCCCAGGGGTACTGGCCCGCATTCTGGATGCTCGGATCCCCGTTCCGTGGCAACTACACCAACTGGCCGTCGGCCGGCGAGATGGACATCATGGAGAACGTCAACGGCATCAACACCGTCTGGGGGACCCTGCATTGCGGCATCAGCCCCGGCGGACCGTGCAACGAGACCACCGGTCTCGGCGGCAGCACCACGTGCCCCGGTTCAACCTGCCAGTCGGCGTTCCACGTCTACCGAATTGAGTGGGACCGCAGCGGGCCGGTGGAGCAGCTTCGCTGGTATGTCGACGGCGTCCTCTACCACACCGTCAAACAGACCGATGTGGATGCCACGACGTGGGCCAACGCCACGGGGCACGGCTTCTTCATCATCCTCAATGTCGCCATGGGCGGCAGCTGGCCCGGTCGGCCCAGTGGGCTGACCAAGTCGGGTGTTCCGATGCTCGTCGACTACGTCGCGGTGTACAAGAGCATCTAGTCCTCGTGCCGAGAAGGCGGGCGTGCCGGGAATCCGGTACGTTCGCCTTCGTGACGTTCGGTCCGGCTACACCAGCGGTCCTCCGGAAGGGAGCATGCTGCTTCGGAGGAATTCGGCAGCGAACTGCGGAATGCAGGGGTCTCGCATGCTGGGCGGGGACTGGGTGGAATGCGGCCACCAGCGCGCTGATACCGTGGAGGCCGTGAAGCAGAGCGATCATGCGTCGGAGTAGTGTCGCGCTCGCCGCCACGGGCGTCGCCCTTGCGCTGGGTGTTGCCGGTTGCGCCGCGCCCGTCCACTCATCCGGTTCGCCCACCTCGTCCCTGCCGTCGACGCCGAGCGTGACTCCAACGGCCGACCCGATCGTGGGAATGAGCCTCGCGCAGCAGGTCGGCCAGCTCTTCATGGTCGGCACCACCGCATCCTCGGCACAGACGGTGACCCTTGACGCGATCTCCGACCAGCATGTGGGCAACGTGTTCCTCTCCGGACGGTCAACCCTCGGCGTGACCGGCACCGCGGATGTCGTCGGCGCGATGCGTGCGCGCGTCACCGCATCGTCGACCGACAGTGAGCCGCTGTTCGTCGCGACAGACCAGGAGGGCGGCGGGGTACAGGTGCTCAGCGGCCCCGGGTTCGACACGATGCCCACCGGCGTCGGCCAGAGCGACCTTTCGGCGGTCACCCTGCGGGCCGACAGCGCGAGATGGGGATCGCAACTGAAGGCGGCGGGCGTGAACATGAACCTGGCGCCGGTGGTTGACCTGGTCGGCATCGAGTCGCAGGCGGAATCGAATCCGCCGATCGGGGAATTCCAGCGCGAGCTGGGCTTCACGGTCGGGTCGGTGACCGAGCACGCCGACGCCTTCCGCGCCGGGATGTCGTCGTCCGGAGTGCAGACCGTACTCAAGCACTTCCCGGGCCTGGGCTTCGTGACGGCAAACACCGACACAGCGAGCGGCGTGACGGACGACACGGTGACGGGAGGCGGCGCGAATGTCGGGCTCTACCGCCACGAGATCGCGTCGGGCGCTCAGGTCATCATGGTGTCGTCCGCGACCTACGATCGCATCGATCCGTCCTCTCCCGCGGTGTTCTCGAGCACGGTCGTGACGGGCCTGTTGCGCCAGACGCTCGGATTCGACGGGGTGATCATCACGGACGACCTGTCCGGCGCGAAGCAGGTCGAGTACCTGACGCCCGCGAATCGTGCCATCGACGCGATCGAGGCCGGCGTCAACATCGTGCTGGTCTCGGAGGATCCGACGGTCGCCCCTGGAATGATCTCGGCCGTGCTCGCGAAGGCGAAGGCGGATCCGGTCTTCGCCGGCCTGGTGCACGCTGCAACCGTTCGCGTGGTCGAGCTCAAGAATGCCCAACTCGGCTCTGACCGGTAACTCCGTGTGCCCGTGCGGGAGCGCCGTCCGGCGTCGCGCTCCGGCGGACCTGTGCAGTGGATACCGATGGGATGTTCAGGAACCTTTCCTAGCCTCGATCGGATGACTTCCATCGAAACGGCCGAGAGAGCATCAATGCCCACCGTGGCCAAGACCGGGGGATCAGGAACCCGTCTCATCGCTCTCGACGGGCTGCGGGGAGTCGCCGCCATCGTTGTGGTGCTCTACCATCTCTCGCTCGTTGCCGAGCCGGTGCTGCGGCGCCAGGGCGGCTCCGGGGTGGGCAGCGTGCTGTGGTGGGTGACCCAGACCCCGTTGAAGTTGTTGACCGCCGGTTCGGAGGCGGTGCTCGTGTTCTTCGTGCTGAGCGGCCTCGTGGTCGCCCTGCCGGCCTTGAAACCCGGCGGATTCTCCTGGGCCGGGTTCCTCAGCGGCCGGATGGCGCGACTCTATCTGCCGGTGTGGGCGTCCATCGCGCTCGGCACGGCCCTGATCTGGCTGATCCCGCGCAGCGACTCCGCGGTCACCCAGGGAACGTGGATGGAGAATTCCCAGGCGACGTCGGTCACCTGGGGCGCGCTGCTCAACCAGGCCAGCCTCACCCGCGCCTCCTACGACGTGAACAACGTGCTCTGGTCGCTGCGCTGGGAGCTCGTGTTCTCGGTGCTGCTGCCGCTCTTTGTGGCCCTCGCGATCGTCGTCTCCCGGCATTGGGTGGCCGCTCTCGGTGTCGCGGTCGCGCTGGGCGCCCTCGGCGTTCTGTCCGGAGTCGACGCGTTCAGGTACCTCCCCGTATTCTTCATCGGCACCCTGATGGCGGTGCGGCTGGAGGCCATCCGCGAGTGGATGACGCGACGCCTGCTCCGACCGCGCGCGACCCTGTGGGGCGCCGCGCTGGTGGTCGGCTCGCTGCTGCTGCTCATCGCCCAATGGCTGCTGCGGCCGGTGGCCCCGTCCGGTTCCCTCGCGAACACACTTCTGGCCCAACTCTCGGTGCTCGGCGCCGCCGGGCTGGTCCTGGCGGCGATCGGCGCGCGACCGGCGCGCTCCGCGCTGGAGGCGCGCGCCCCGCAGTGGCTCGGCAAGGTCTCGTTCAGCCTCTATCTCGTGCACATGCCGATCCTCGCGACTCTGACCTTCGTGCTCGGCGACACCCGGTGGTGGCTCGTGGCCCTTCTCACCGTGCCGCTCGCCCTGCTTGCCGCGTGGGGGTTCAACCGGGTGGTCGAGCGTCCGTCCCACCGGCTGGCGCGAGCCATCACCCGGACGGTGTCGAGTCGGATCGACGCCCACCGCGTGTCGCGGCCGACCGCGCGCGGTCGGGGCTGAGCCCGACGGTCAGCGGGGCGGGCCGGCCGCCCGGTCGCGCCGTCGCTGCCGCCTGATCGTGACCAGCAGTAGCGCGAACGTGCAGGCCTGGAGCGCCGCCACCACGATCCCGAGCAGCCCGGGTTCGCGATAGAGGGCGCCGGAGAGAACCCCGGCCACCAGCGCACCCACACCCTCGAACGCGGCGAAGATGCCGTAGGCGGTCGCTCGGCGCGCCGCCGGCACCAGGTCGGCCACCATCGCCTTCACCGTCGACTGTTGGATTCCGGCGGCCGCGCCCCATGCCACCACCCCGACGATCACCAGGCCGATCTGGTTCGACAGGGCCAGCCCCGGAACGATCGCGGTGAGGAAGGGAAGCACGAGCAGCACGTTGGTTCCCCGCCGATCGTAGACGAATCCGCTGCCGAGCGCGCCGACCGCGGCGGCCGCCATGGCCACCGCGTAGACCAGCGGAACGGTCGACAGTGGCAGCATGCCAGAGGTGGTGAGGCGGAACGAGATGATCCCGTAGCTGACGAGCCCGGCATTGGCGGCGAAGGCGGCGGCGGCGAAGGCGAGAAAGGTGCCGGGCAGGCGGACGACCGTGCGCGTGGAGCCGGCTGCGGCGTCGGCATCCCGCGGTGCCGGGCCAAGGTCGCGGTCGTAGACGCTGACATCCGGCACCCGACGCCGGATGACGGTGAGCAGCACGATGGCGACGGCACCCGGGATCGCGAGGATCGCGAAGGCGGGCCAGAGAACGGTGCTGAGCGAGATGACGCCGGCGGCGAGCAGCGGGCCGGCGAGTGAACCGGTCTGGTCGAGGGCCTTGTGGACGGCGAATCCCCGGCCGCGTCCGACGGCGGAGGCCGCGGAGGCGAGCAGGACCGTCTTCGAGGGGCTGCGCACGGCCTTGCCGGCACCGTCGCCGATGAGCAGGATGCTCGACACCACGAGTCCCGCGCCGCCGAGAAAGGGAGAGATCGCCAGCAGCGGCACGCAGACGACGGTGAGCAGGTATCCCACGAGGGTGAATGTCCAGTACTTGCGCGTGCGGTCGGCCCAGGGTCCCGAGATGAGCCGAAAGCCCAGGCCGATCGCCTCGCCGAGCCCGGTCACGAGTCCCACGAGAAGGGCGGATGCGCCGAGCTGGCCGAGCAGCGGGCCCGCGAGCGAGCTCCCTCCGTCGGAGACGATGTCGGCCGTGAGGCTGAGGAAGCCGAAGGCGGTGACCACCCGCCAGGCGGACCAGCGTGGGTGGAGTTCGGGCATCATCCGCACCTCCCGCCGCCGTCGCCCTCATTCTGGCAGCGACTCGGGCGCGCGGGCCGGGCCTTTCGGCCCGGGATCCGGCCGTCCGGCTGGTCAGCCGCGCAGCACCGTCGGCAGCACGTCTCGGGGGAGCGGTGGGGCGATGACCCAGAGCACTTCGGTCACCGAGTCGGTGGGGTTCGACCATTCGTGCATGAGCCTGGCCGAGAAAGTGGTCGATTCGCCGGCCGCCAACGGCCGGGGCGCGGAGTCGACGATGAGCTCGAGCTGCCCGCGCAGCACGATCGCGAAGATGGTGACGGCGTCGAGACTGTATGACCCGTCGGAGCCCCCGCCCGGGCGGAGCACCGTGCGGATCACCTGGATGAGCTCCTCGTCCCCCGGCGTCAGCAGGTACTCGTCGATGTCGAATCCGCCCATCTGCAGGGGCGATCCCTCGCGCACGACGGTCTCGGCCGGGTATTCGAACAGCGAGCCGATGCTGATGCCGATCGCCTGGCAGATTCGGAGCAGGGTCGGCACCGAAACCCGGGAGTGGCCGCGCTCGAGCAGGCTGAGGAACCCCTTGGTCACGCCGGCCTTCTCCGCGACGTGCAGGAGGGTCAGCCTGCGGGCGAGGCGCAACTGGCGCAGCCTCGGTCCGGCCTCGTTCATGCCCGAGGATGCCTCGGGCGTGTGGGTCGGCTGGTGCGGCATCCGATCCCTCCGATCGATTCGCGGCGGACTGTTGACAAGCGCCGGGCGGTCTGACACTTTAGCAGCACGGTTTAGCAATACTAAACCCCGCCGTTGTTGTGAGAAAGTTGAGGCCCGAGTGCTCCTCCCCGCCATCCTTCCACCCGGTGCTCTCGTCGTTTCGCCGCCGGCCGGGGCGCGGCGATGAAGGCCATCGTCTTCGATGGGCCGGGGGCGGTCCCCGTTCTCACCGAGGTCGAGCTGGCGCCGCCGAGGGCCGGCGAGGTGGAGGTGACCATCACCGCCGCCGGCGTCTGCCACTCCGACCTTCACGTCGTTTCCGGGGACTGGGACATCGCGACTCCGGTCGTGCTCGGTCATGAGGGATCGGGCGTGGTCAGCGCGCTCGGGCCCGGAGTCACCGAGCTCGAGATCGGCGACCACGTCGTGCTGTCGTGGGTGCCCAGTTGCGGCGTGTGCCGCTACTGCCGCGCCGGCCGTCCGGCACAGTGCGTGCTCGTGGCCGAGGTGGTGGCACCCCTCGGCGTTCTGCACGACGGGACGAGCCGACTGTCGAAGGACGGCCGCACCCTGCACCACTATCTCGGCGTCTCGTCGTTCGCGGAGCGGGTCGTCGTGCCGGTCTCCGGCGCCATCCGGGTGCGCAAGGATGCCCCGCTCGACGTTCTCGCGCTGGTCGGCTGCGCCGTCGCAACCGGTGTCGGCGCCGTGACGAAGACCGCGAACGTGCAACCCGGATCCACCGTCGCCGTGATCGGCTGCGGCGGGGTCGGGCTCAACTGCGTGCAGGGCGCCCGACTGGCGGGGGCATCGCGGATCGTGGCCGTCGACATCGTGCCGGAGAAGCTCGAACTCGCCCGCAAGCTCGGCGCCACCGACGTCATCGACAGCAGCAGGACGGATGCCGTGGCGGCGCTGAAGGCGGCGGTCCCGGAGGGCCTTGACTTCGTCTTCGACGCCATCGGCAAGATCTCCACCACCGAGCAGGCCATCGTCGCCCTCGGGCTCGGCGGGGCCGCGGTGATCGTTGGGCTGCCGCCCACCGGCCAGCAGGCCCGGTTCGACCCGCTGGCGCTCGCGGAGGCCGACCAGCGCATCCTCGGGTCAAACTACGGATCGGTCGTTCCGCAGCGGGATATTCCCTGGCTCGTCGACCTGTACATGTCGGGCGCGTTGGATCTCGACACGCTCGTCTCGGCCCGGCGACCGCTGTCGGAGGCATCCGACGCCCTGGCCGACCTCGCGGCCGGACACGCCCTCCGCCAGCTGCTCGTTGCTACCGCAACCCCCGCGAACCGCCACTGACCTGGCCGCCTTCCCGAGCAGCCTCGGGTAGGGGCACTCCGTCGGCGGCCCATCGCATTCAGCCGATGCGGAACGCCCGAGGGTCCGTGTCCGTGAGCAGGTGCTCGACGAACCAGTCGCGGGCCAGGATCGACACCTCGGCGAGTGCGCCAGGCTCTTCGAAGAGATGGCCGGCCCCCGCGACGATGTCCAGTCGATTCGCGCAGGTCAGCCCGGCCTGCGCGCGTCGGTTGAGGTCGAGAACGATCGTGTCGGCGCCCCCGACGATGAACAGCGTCGGTGCCGTCACCTTCTCGATCTCCGGGCCGGCGAGTTCCGGGCGGCCTCCGCGCGAGACGACGGCCGAGATCCGATCCCCGAGCCGGCCGGCGGCGCGCAGGGCTGCGCCCGCGCCGGTGCTCGCGCCGAAGTAGCCGATGCGGCACTGCGCGATGTCGGAGCGGGCGGCAACCCAATCCGTGGCGGCCATGAGCCGATGGGCCAGCAGCTCGATGTCGAACACATTCGCCCGGTCGACCTCCTCCGCGGGGGTGAGCAGGTCGAGCAGGAGCGTTCCGAGTCCCGCGTCGTAGAGTGCCTCGGCGACGAAGCGGTTTCGCGGACTGTGCCGGCTGCTGCCGCTGCCATGGGCGAAGAGCACGACCGCCGCGGCCGGTTCCGGCAGATGCAGATGTCCAGCCATCACGATCCCGTCGACCGGAATCGAGACATCCAGGTCACGGTCGGCCGGGTCGGCTGCGACCTGCTCGCGACGCGTCCGGTGCGCTGCGGCATCCAGCAGCACGATCACGTCCTCTTCGGTCGTCGGGGTGAAGTCCCGGTAGTGGTAGCCGACCGCGAAGAACTGAGGGGGAGTGGAGAGACAGATGACCTCGTCCGCGTCCTCGAAGCGCTCCACGGTGTCACGCGGGCCGACCGGCACGGCGAGGATCACCCGCTTCGCGCCCAGTCGACGTGCCACCTGGCACGCCGCCCGCGCCGTGGAGCCCGTCGCTATGCCGTCGTCGACGATCACGGCCGTGCGGCCGGTGAGGTCGACGCGTTCGCGGCCGCGGCGAAAGCGGGCGCTGCGGGATTCGAGCGTCGCGCGCTCCCTCTTCTCGACCTGGGCAAGCTCGGCGGCGCTGACCTGCGCCCGGGCGATCAGGGCCGGATCGATCACGCGCACCCCGCCCTCGCCGATCGCACCCATCGCCACTTCCGGCTGGAACGGCAGGCCGAGCTTGCGCACGACGATCACATCGAGCGGGGCGTTGAGAGCCTTCGCCACTTCGGCCGCGACGGGGACCCCGCCACGAGGAAGACCGAGCACGACGGGCGCACTCTCGGCCAGGGGCTTGAGCCGCGCGGCAAGACGCTTTCCGGCCTCGACCCGATTGCTGAACACGTCCATCGTGAACGCCTCCTCTGCGCGATCCCCGCGCCGTCTAGTCCGGATGAACCGCGAACCGCAGGATCGCGGCAGCCGCGCCATCACCGGGCACGTCGGCGGCGCGGACGGCGAAGACCCGGGCATCCGATGCCAGCGCTCGACGCACGATCTCGTCGATCACGTCGTAGTTGGAGGCGTCCTCGGCGTCACTTCGGGTGATCGCGCCGGTCAGTTCGTCCACCAGCCCCGCGACGTGATGGTCGATGTCCACGAACAGTGTGTCGATCGCCTTGAAGGTGGCGGCGCGCGCGACCCCGGCGAGCGTGCGCTCGACCAACTCTTGGGGCGTGCCCTCGTCGAATCGCGCGGTCTGCACGGCCAGTTCTGCGGCATGCACCTCATCGAGAATCGGGGCGGCATCGTCGGCGAGTTCGCCGGCCGACCGCTCCTCCGGATTGCCAGCGATCGTGGATTGGGCAAGACCGGGAAAGGTGCAGGCCGACCGGAAGATGCTCGAGAGCGGCTCGGTCGCGGCCAGGATGAGCGGTCGGTTCGAGTCGGCCAGCATCGGGCGAAGCGCCCGATCGACAGCCTGCGAGTATTCGAGCATGCGGATCTTGGGATCCTCCGAGTTGCGAAGATGGGCGAGGGTTTCCCGGTCGTTGGTGAGGTCGAGGGCCACGGTGCTCTGCAGGTCCTTCGGCAGGCCCGGCACGGTCGCCTCGCGTGCGGGGGATTCGGCCGAAACATCGATGAGTCGAACCGAGTTCTGCGCGAGGGCGAGAACGAAGGCTGAGTGCATGAAGGTCGTGGCGCGCAGCAGCGGCGTGATGTCGAACCGGTCAGACACCCCCGTGAAACCGAGGAGATTGTTGGGGAGGCGGAAACTGGTCAGCGTTGAGCCGTTGACGAAGACCGCGATGCTGTTCGACTGGTGGCGCCAGAACTCCGTATCCTCGAGGATCCGATCCATCGACCGGTTGATGGTGGTGACCAGTTCCTCGTCGGTGCCGGCGGCCTCGAGCTGTTGCACCGCCGCACGCAGGCGACTCTTGATCTCGATCCGGGTATTCTCCGATTCGGTGCCCTTCGGCGATGCCGGGGCGTACAGGGAGATGCACCCCGGTGCGCGGACGCCGGACAGCGTCTCAATGTCTTCTCGGGTTGGAATGTCGATGTTGTTCATGTCTGTTCCCGTCTGCCGGCGGCGCGCCATCCGATCCGCCGGTTGCACACGAGCATAGAGAGGCGGCGGGTCGGTTCGACAGGGCCGAAAGTCACGCCGCCGGCAGGCGCCCACCGCCTCGACCAGCGCCCGTGAGGCGGGACCTTCGGCCCACGCACGGGTTCCGGCCCGGTGGGATGCTTGACCGGGACAAGAAGACCGTCCGGCGATTCGACAGAGCGATCCGAGGGGAGTGCCGCCGGTGGAGGTTGACCGGAACGAGCCCCGGAGCGCCCTCGGGGTGACCGCGCTCACCGTTCGCCGGTACCCGGTCGTGATCGCCACCGTCCTTGTCGGAATCGTGGGAATGATCCTGTGGTTCACGGGCGTCGGCGACGCCACCCGCTGGCTTTTCAGCGTATTCGCCGTCATCGTCGCCGTGATCGAGGCGGTGCAGATGACGAAGCAGCTCCGCGCCGGCGTCGTCGGAATCGACATACTCGCGATCATTGCGATCATCTCGACGGTCGCCGTCGGCGAGTTCTTCGCGAGCCTGATCATCGTGCTGATGGTGTCGGGTGGTAAGGCCCTCGAGGACTTCGCGCAGGGCAGGGCCCGGCGCGAACTCGACGCTCTGCTCGCCCGCGAACCCCAGGTGGCCCACCGCCAGGTGCCCGACTCCGATCGCTTCGAGGACATCGCCGCGGGGGACGTGCTCGTCGGCGATGTCATCCTCGTGAGATCGGGGGAGGTGGTGCCGGTGGACGGTCGTCTCGGCTCCGCGAGTGCGGCCTTCGATGAGTCCTCCCTCACCGGGGAGAGCATGCCGGTGACCCGGGTGACCGGCGAAGAGGTGCTCAGCGGCTCGATCAACGGCAACGCCTCGGCGACGATCACCGCAACGGCGCTGGCCCGAGACAGCCAATTTCAGGCCATCGTCGCCCTGGTCGAGGCGGCCTCGAGCAACCGGGCACCCGTCGTACGGCTCGCCGACCGGTACGCGGTCCCCTTCACCGTGGTCTCCCTGGCGATCGGCGTCGTGGCATGGGTCGCCTCCGGCGATCCGGTGCGGTTTGCCGAGGTGCTCGTGCTCGCCACCCCGTGTCCGCTCGTGCTCGCGGCACCGGTGGCATTCATGGGCGGGATGAGCCGCGCGGCGCGCAGCGGAATCATCGTCAAGGGCGGCGGGGTGCTCGAGATTCTGGCGCGGGCTCGCACGGCCGTGTTCGACAAGACGGGAACCCTCACCTTCGGCAGCCCGACAATCACCCGCATCCTGCCGAGCGAGCCGTGGGACGAGCCGGGCCTTCTGACCTTCGTGGCCTCGGCGGAACGCGTCTCCTCCCACGTGCTCGCGGCGTCGATCGTCTCGGCGGCCGAGAGTCGCGGCCTGAGCCTCCTCCCGGTTGAGGGGTCGTCAGAGGTCGCGGCCCAGGGGATCACCGCGCGGATCGACGGTCGCCTCGTCGCGATCGGCACGCTCGTCTTCGTGGCGGATGCCGCGTCCGACGCCCGGGAGGCGCCACTGCGCCCCGGCGAGCTTGCGATCTATGTGGCAATCGACGGACGGTTCGCGGGCACCATCGTGGCGAGCGATCCGGTGCGCGACAATGCGCGCGAGACGATCGCGACGCTGCGCGGACTGGGCGTTCGCGACGTCGTGATGCTCACCGGCGATGCCCAGTCGACCGCCGCGAGTGTGGCCGTCGCGCTCGGGATCACCAATTTTCGGGCGGATTGCCTTCCGGTCGACAAGGTGAATGCCCTTCGGGCGATCAGCGGCCGCCCGGTGGTCATGGTGGGGGACGGTGTCAACGACGCGCCGGTGCTCGCGGCCGCGGATGTCGGCATCGCGATGGGTGCGCGCGGCGCGACCGCGGCGAGCGAGTCGGCCGCCGCGGTCATCCTCATCGACGACATCTCCGCCGTCGGGCGCGCCATCGAGATCGGCACTGACACGGTGCGCATCGCCCTCCAGAGCATCTGGCTCGGCATCGCGCTCAGCCTCGGCCTGATGCTCATCGCCACCTTCGGCGTCATCCCCGCGACGCTCGGGGCGGGAATCCAGGAGATCGTGGATCTCGCGACCATCCTCAACGCGCTTCGCGCCATCCGATCCCGCGAGCCCGCGCGCACACCAGTCGTCCGCAGCATCCGCACCGAAGGAGTAAAGAAATGAACGAGAACCCACAGCCCGCCGGCGACGAGATCGCCCCGGTCCCCGATGGCAGCATCGTCGTCGGCCACGACGGATCCCGCGACTCGAATCGCGCCCTCGAGGTGGCGCTCTCCTTCGCCGAGAGACTCGGTGTGGGGGTGGCCGTGGTGCGGGCGTGGAGCATCGACACCGCGCCGCACGGCGCGCTGTACGACCATGGCTATGTGTCGTCGTTCGCGGAGGTCTCCGAAAAGGTGCGCCAGCATCTCATCGCCGAGACGAGTGCGAAGGCGGCCGAGCATCCGACGGTCGGCGTCGAGTACCGCGCGGCGCTTGCCCAGCCTGCCGAGATTCTCACCGGGCTCTCGGCGAAGGCGCTCATGCTCGTGGTCGGATCACGCGGTCTCGGTGGGTTCGCTGGCCTGCTTCTCGGGTCGGTCGGCGGCCAGTGCGTCCAGCACGCCACGTGCCCCGTGCTCGTCGTCCCCTCACCCTGACCGGACGGCGCATCCCTCCGCACGGAGTACCGTCGTTATGGTGAACTCGACCCCTGAACTGCTGATCCTCGCGATGGATCACCGTGCCTCACTGTTGCGTGATGTCTACGGCATCGAGGTCGACCCGACCGCCGAACAGATCGCCGTCATCTCGGCCCACAAGGGTCTCATTGTGGACGGACTCTTGCGCGCGATCGATGACGGTATCGACCGGGCGCGAGTCGGAGTGCTCGTTGATGAGCGCTACGGCAGCGACGTCGCCGTGCGGGCGCGCGCGGCCGGCATCGACCTCGCCATGCCGATCGAGCGCAGCGGCGAGCCCCTGTTCCTGCTCGAATACGGCACCTTCGGCGACCGGGAATGGATTCGGCATGTCGACCAATTCTCGCCGGACCAGGTGAAGGTGCTCGTCCGCGACAATCCGGAGGCCTCGTCGAACCGGGAGCTGCAGTTCGACAGGCTCGTGACGGTCTCGAACGCCCTGCGCAAGGCCGGTCGTACCTTCCTGGTCGAACTGCTCGTGCCGGCGACGCCGGCCCAGCTCGAATCGGTCGGCTCGGACGTTCTGCGTTACGACCGGGAACTGCGCACCGGGCTCACAGTGCGGGTGATCGAGCAGATGCAGGACGAGGGCATCGAGCCCGAGATCTGGAAGATCGAGGGACTCGAGACGACGGAGGATGGCCGCGCGGTCGTCGCGGCCGCACGGCGCGGGGACCGGCACAGCGTCAGCTGCATCGTGCTCGGACGGGACGCCCCCGCGGAGCGGCTTGATCACTGGCTGGAAATAGCATCGGCCGTCGAGGGATTCCGCGGATTCGCGATCGGACGCAGCATCTGGGAGCGCCCCCTGATGGACCATGTCGCCGGCACCGCAACCGCCGACGAACTCGTCGCCCGGGTCGCGCGGGCGTACACGCACTTCGTCGAGGCCTGGGACCGCTAGCTAGCCGGCCCGAGGGCTCGACACGCTCGCCGCCAGCGTTACTTGCGGTTGGTGAAGCCGGTCGTACAGGTGTTCTCTGCCGCACTCTGGCCGGAGATGGAGGAGGGCAGCGCTATCGCCGGCGGCGTCGTGGCCGCTGGCGTCGGCGCGGCTGAGCCCGATGCGCCCGGGGTAGGGGTCGCGGCGGCGGTCGGGGTCGCGGTGGCGGTCGGGTCCGCGACGGCGGCGCGTCCGAGCTTTCCGGTGAGCGTGAGCGGCAGGTCGGACTGCAGTGCTTTCGCGAGCGCCGCGCCGGCCGAGGTCTGCGGAACCACGCGGTTCGGGTTGGCCGGGTCGCCCATCACGGGGTACTGCACGAAGACGATATTGCTGAGATTGATGCCCTTGAGCGTCAGCGCCATCGAAACGAGGGTGGTCGGGTTGGTGAGGGTGTCGGAGAGTTGAAGATTCGACAGGGTCGCATTGGCGAGCTTGTAGAGCGTGATCGGGTTCTTCAGCACACCGGCGCTGGTGATCTTGCGGGTCATCGCCGACAGGAACACCTGCTGGTTGCTGATGCGGCCGAGGTCGCTTCCGTCGCCGACCCCATGGCGGCTGCGCAGGAAGGAGAGCGCCATTGGTCCGACGAGGGTCTGCTGGCCCGCCGCGAGATTCAGGGGCGGGTCGGTGTAGCGGTCTGTCACCGGCGTCGCCAGACACACGGTGACGCCGCCGATGGCTGTGGACATGCCGATGACGCCGTCGAAGGTGATGACGGCGGCGTAGGGGATGGTGAGGCCGGTCATCTTCTCCACCGTCTGCACGGTGCAGGAGAGACCGTGCGAGAGGGTGGTGTTGAACATGGAGGTGGAGATGCTCCGACCGCAGAGCGGGATTTCCACGAGGTCGCGGGGGAAGCTCACGACGGTGGCACTGGTGTGGTCGGCCGAGACGTGCAGGAGCATCGTGACATCGTTGTTGCCGATGCCCGAGCTTCCGGCGAGCTGGGCCTTGGTCTGGTAGCCGACCTGGCCGGTACGGGTGTCGGTGCCGGCGAGCAGGATGTTGACCTCGCCATCCATGGCGCCGACCGACGGCACGGGCGGTTGCTTCGCCCCGGGCAGGTGCTGCAGGTGGATGCCAGCCTTGATGTTCGAGAGGGTGCCGTAGACGGCGAACGCGCCGACGGAGGCGCCGCTCACCGCGACGACGACGAGGGCGGTGGCGAGCACCTTGGCGATGGTGGCGAAGGGATGCGACGCACGAAGCTGCCCGTGGCGCATCGGCGCGTGACCCTCTAGCCCGGTGGCCTCAGCCCCAGCAGTTCGACGACCCATGCATTCCTCCGCGCGCGCGCCGCGGACGCGGCACCCCGAGAAACTT
Organism: Actinomycetales bacterium; assembly: GCA_038251725.1. Taxonomy (GTDB): domain Bacteria; phylum Actinomycetota; class Actinomycetes; order Actinomycetales; family Microbacteriaceae; genus Lacisediminihabitans. The sequence continues at coordinate 124,968 of JBBSBA010000002.1, read as the reverse complement.
AGCGCAATCTGCCTCCACAGATGCTGAGCGCCAGGGTCATCCGCCGACCGGCATGATGGAGGCATGAAGGACGCCGTCAACCCGATCGACGGCACCCGCATCGCGTTCGACGACCGCGGCGACGGGGCGGCCGTGATGCTCGTGCACGGTTCGGGTCTTTCTCGTTCGATCTGGCGCGGGTTCGGCTACGTCGCGGCTCTGCGGGACCATTACCGCGTGATCGCCGTCGACCTGCGCGGACACGGGCGCAGCGGCAAGCCGCAGTCCCCGGAGGCGTATCGGATGCCGCTCGTCGTCGCGGACATCCTCGCCGTTCTCGATGCCGTCGGCGTTCCCGCCGCGCACTTCTTCGGCTACTCATTCGGCGCGCGCGCCGGATTCTCGCTCGCCGAGGCGCATCCCGACCGGATGCTCTCCCTCGTCTCCGCGGGCGGCACCTATCGCGCGCCCGGCGGCAGCGTGTCCGAGCTGTTCTTCCCCGGCTACGACGCGGCGCTTGCCCGCGGCGGCATGCCCGGCTTCCTCGAGGGCTGGGCGGCGCGGGTGGGACGACCGATCGATCCGCAGACCTCGGCCGCGTTCCTCGCCAATGACGCGGGAGCACTGCGCGCCTACTTCCGACAGGTCGAGGCAGAGCCGGGCATCCCGGATGCGCGGCTCGCGTCGCTCGAGACACCGACCCTTCTGCTCGCCGGCACCGCGGACCGTGACCGCTACCTCGACTCGGAACGCGCGGCCTCCCTCATGCCGAACGCCACGTTCCGCGCCTTGCCCGGTCGCGACCACGGCAACACGCTCCGTCCGGCCGACGAGGTGCTCGAGGCGGTCATCCCGTTCCTGGCGGGAACCACGCCCATCAGTCGAGCGGGCGGCGTCCGCTGACGACGGTGGAGAAGAACTCCTCGGAGTGCGCAATGGCCGGTGTCAGGCCGTTCGCCGCGAAGATCCCGACGGTCAGGTCGGCCTGCTCCTCACCGGTCTCCACGAACAGGTGTCCGCCCGGGGCGAGCCAGTGCGGAGCCTCGGCGGCGACCCGGCGCTGCACGTCGAGCCCGTCCGTGCCCCCGTCGAGGGCGACGCGAGGCTCGTGCACCCGGGCCTCCGGGGGCAGCAGGGCGATGGAGCCCGTCGGCACGTACGGTGTGTTGGCCACGATGATGTCGATTCGGCCGCGCAGTTCGGTGGGGAGGGGGTCGAACAGGTCGCCCTCGAATACCCGACCGGGGGGCGGGATGTTGCGTCGCGCGCTGCCGACCGCCGCAGGGTCGATGTCCGCCGCGATCAGCTCGATGCCCGGCAGTTGCGCCGAGATCGCCGCCCCGATCGCTCCGGCGCCGCAGCACAGGTCGAGCACAACGGCACCGGGTGCCGCGAGTGCGACGGCGCGCTCGACCATGAAGGCGGTGCGCTGACGCGGCACGAAGACACCGGGGTCGACGAGGATGCGCAACCCGCAGAACTCCGCGCAACCGAGAATCTGCTCGAGGGGCAGGCCAGAGACGCGGCGGTCGACCATCTGCTGGAGCTCGACATGGCTCTGCGCGGCCTCGACCAACAGCGCGGCCTCATCCTCGGCGAAGACGCATCCGGCGGCGCGCAGGGTCGCGACAACGTGCGGTTCGGTGAGTCCAGAGCTCACGCGACCCGTACCAGCATCTTGCCGATGTTGTCGCCGCGCATGAGGCCAAGCCAGGCCTCGAAGGCATTTTCGACGCCGTCGACGACGGTCTCGTCGAACACGAATTCGCCGGATGCGACGAGTGGTCCGATCTCGCGGAAGAACTCGGGCGCGTGCTTCTGGTAGCTCGGGATCGTGAAGCCCGTGAGCGTGAGCCCCTTGGAGATCAGCATCGCCATGTTGCGGGGCCCCGGCTCGGCCTGTTCGGCGTTGTAGGACGAGATCGCACCGCAGATGGCCGCCCGTCCACCGTCGTTGAACGAGAAGATCGCGGCCTCCAGGTGCTCGCCGCCCACGTTGTCGAAGTACACGTCGATGCCGTCGGGGGCCGCCTCGCGCAGCATCCGCGAGACCTTGCCGTTCTTGTAGTTGAAGGCCGCGTCGAAACCGTACCGGCTCGTGAGAAGGGCGACCTTCTCGTCCGATCCGGCGCTGCCGATGACCCGGCCGGCTCCGTGGAGTCGCGCGATCTGTCCCACGGCGGATCCGACGGCACCGGCCGCACCCGACACGAACACCGTATCGCCGGCCTTCATCCCGGCGATGACCAGCAGTCCGACCCAGGCGGTGAGGCTCGTGAGCCCGAGGGCGCTGAGGTAGACGGATGACGTGACCCCCGGCACCTCGGCCCGAGCCGTGAACGCGCTCGCGTCGCCCTGCGCGACGTCCCGCCAACCCTGGAAGTGCTGCACGAGCTGGCCGACGGCGAGATCGGGGGAGCGGGATTCGATCACGCGGCCGACAGCATCGGCGTCCATCGCCCGGTCGAGCCGGTACGGCGGCACGTACGACTTCACATCGTTCATGCGCCCGCGCATATACGGGTCGACCGAGATGTATTCGTTGTGCACCCGCACCTCATTCTCGGCGAGCGGTGGCAGCTCCACCGTGACGAAGCGCACGTCGTCGAGGGTCGGCCAGCCGGATGGTCGGCGGGCGAGGTGCCATTGGTGGCTTTCGTGGGTGTCAGGCATTTTTTCTCCGTCGAGTCGTGGGAAATGGTGTGAAAGGGCCCTCAGGCACGAAGGCTTTCGTAGAGGGCGTCGATGTAGGCGTCGCTGCGCGCCGATCCGATGATGCCGGGGGACATCCGGTTCATCACGTAGGCGAAGGTCATCCGGCGGTCGAGGTCGTTGATGACGAGCGAGCCGCCCCATCCGCCCCAGAACGCGACCCGGCCCGGGGGCACGGAGGGCGCCGTCTCTGGCCGCGGAAGAGCGAATCCGATGCCGAAGCGCAGGGGCACGAGCAGCACCAGATCCGGCCCGTCGGACTGCTGCTCGAGGATGCGTTCGATCGTGGCCTCGGACAGCAGGCGAACGCCGTCGACCTCGCCACGGTTGCTCACGATCGACTGGATGCGCGCGACCGACCGGGCATTGCCGTGCCCGTTGGCCCCGCCGAGCTCGGCCCGGCGCCAGCCAGCGGTCAGAGCGGACGAGGCGTTCAGTGGCGGGTTGGTGAGCGTCCTCCACGCCGGATGATCGCGCGGGAGGCGCGAGAGGTCGATCTTCGCCGGGGGAGGCGGGATGATGTCGCTGACCCGGGGCAACTCGGAATCCGCGAGTCCGATGTGGAAGTCCGCGCCGAGCGGCCCGGCGATCTCCGTGCGCACGAAGGCACCGAGTGAGCGCCCGGTGATGCGCCGCACCAGCTCGCCGACGAGGTGGCCGTAGTCGATGAGGTGGTAGCCGGATGCCGTGCCCGGCGGCCACCACGGAGCCTGCGCGGCGAGGAGGGCGGCGGCCTTCTCCTGGTCGTAGAGGCCCTCGACGGTGATCGGCGCCTCCCAGCCGGAGACCCCGGAGGTGTGGCCGAGGATGCTGCGCACCGGGATGTCGGACTTGCCGTTCGCCGAGAACTCCGGCCAGTAGCGCGCCACTGGCGCATCGAGGTCGAGTTCTCCGCGGTCAACGAGCATCAGGGCCGCGAGCGCCGTCACGGTCTTGGTCGTCGACCAGACGTTCGTGATCGTGTCGCTCTGCCACGGCCGGGTGCGGGCGGCATCCGCGAAGCCGCCCCACAGGTCGACAACCGGCTGCCCGTCGATGACGACGGCGAGGGAGGCGCCGAGCTCGTCGCCCGAGGCGAGCCGGCGTTCGAATTCCCGGCGGAGCGGGGCGAACCTCTCTTGGAGGGTCCCGTGGAGGGGTTCGCTCATCAAGGCTCCCGTTGATCGTCGCGTGGTTCGCTAGGCTGAGCATACCGAACAGTCGGTTTGCGCTTGCTGACAGTCGCCGTCACCCCGCCCTGCGAAAGGACTTCCCGTGAACCGCTTCGAGCGACGCACCGCCCTCGTCACCGGGGCGAGCCGCGGCATCGGCCTGGCTATCGCCCAGCGCCTTGTCGACGAAGGGGCCCGGGTACTCATCACCGCCCGTCGCGAGGAGGCACTGCGCGAGGCGGCGGCCCAGCTCGGTCCCTCGGCGCTGTGGGTGGCTGGCCGGGCGGACGATGCCGACCACCGCGCCGAAGTGTTCGAGGTCATCGGGCGCGAATTCGGCGTCCTCGACCACTTCGTGAGCAACGCCGGGGTCAACCCGAGCTTCGGACCGACGCTTGCGACCGAGCACTCCGCCATGGCCAAGATCTTCGAGATCAACGTGATGGCGGCGGTCGACTGGTCCCGGGATGCCGTTGCCGCTGGCCTGGGCACCAACGGCGGCTCGATCGTGAACATCGCCTCCATCGCTGGCCTCACCGCGAGCCCGGGCATCGGCTTCTACGGCGTCTCGAAGGCGGCGCTCATCTCGCTGACGACGCAACTGGCCATCGAACTTGCGCCGGCCATCCGGGTGAACGCGGTCGCCCCTGCCGTGATCAAGACCCGGTTCGCGCAGGCGCTCTATGAGGGCCGCGAGGCGGAGGTCTCGGCGACCTACCCGCTGCGACGCCTCGGAACCCCGGAGGATGTCTCCGGCGTTGTCGCATTCCTGCTCTCCGCGGACGCCGCCTGGATCACCGGCCAGACCATCGTGATCGACGGAGGCGGATCGATCCGCCCGGTGACCTGATGGAATCGTCCCTTCCTCCGAGCACCGCGGCCAAACCGTCCGCGGTGCAGGATCGCGTGCGGCGGGCGGCCGTCGAGCTGTTCGCCAACCAGGGTTATGCCAACACCTCCGTGCAGCAGATCGTGGAGGCCGCGGGAGTGACCAAGGGCGCGATGTACCACTACTTCCGCTCGAAGGACGACCTGCTGTTTGGCATCTACGAGCACCTGCTCACACTGCAGAGGGAGCATCTGGCGGCGATCGTCGCGAACGACAGCCCGACCGCCGAGCGGCTTCGTGCCGCGTGCCTCGACGTGATCGGGACATCCATCGAGTTCCTCGACGAGGGCACCGTGTTCTTTCGCTCCGCGCACATGCTGTCGCCGGAACGCCAGCTCGAGGTGAAGCACCGCCGGCGCCTCTACAACGACGCCTTCGCCGCGCTCATCGAGCAGGGCCAGCGCGAGGGCATCTTCCGCTCGGACATTCCGCGCGCGGTGCTCGTCGCTAACTTCTTCTCCGACCTGCACTACCTGCCGCAGTGGTACTCCCCGGAGGGCCCAGAGGCCGGGTCGCTCATCGCGGAGCAGCTGACCGACCTGTTCATCGCCGGCGTCACGACGACCGACGAGACGTCAGGACACTGACACTAACCATTCGCACATCGACGAGGGAGTCACCATGGCACGACTGGACGACACGGTCGCCATCATCACCGGCGGAGCACGGGGCATGGGGGCGGCCCACGCCCGGGCCTTCGTGCGCGAGGGAGCCAGCGTGGTGATCGGCGACGTGCTGGATGAGGAGGGCCGAGCGCTCGCGTCGGAGCTCGGGCCGGCGGCGCGCTACGAGCACCTCGACGTGACCTCCGAGTCGGAGTGGGACGCCGTGGTCGCGGGCGCGATCGAGGCCTTCGGCACCGTCGACGTGCTCGTGAACAACGCGGGCATCGGCAACATCGCGCCGATAGACAAGTACACGCTCGAGATGTGGAACGCGGTGCTCGCCGTCAACCTCACTGGCACATTCCTCGGCATCCGGGCCGTCGCGCCCGTGATGAAGGCCGCCCGGCACGGTTCGATCGTGAACATCTCCTCGGTCGAAGGCCTGCGCGGAAGCGCGGGGCTGCACGGCTACGTCGCGTCGAAGTTCGCCGTGCGCGGGCTCACCAAGTCGGTGGCGGTGGAACTCGGTCGCTACAACGTGCGGGTGAACTCCGTGCATCCGGGATTCATCGTCACCCCGATGACCGCGCAGCTGAGCTTCGAAGACCAGCAGGTGCCGCTCGGGCGTGCGGCCGCACCCGAGGAGGTCTCGTCACTCGTGCTGTTCCTCGCGAGCGAGGAGTCCGCTTATTCGACGGGGGCGGAGTTCGTGGTCGACGGCGGCATGACCGCGGCGATCCCGCACGCCTGAACCGGCCGCGGGTCGAGGTGGATTCCGGCGATCATGCAGCGCACCGAGCCGCCCGCGAGCTCGATGGTCGGGATGTCGAGCGGGAGGATGGTGCACGAGCGTTCGATGATCTCGAGCTGGTCGGCCCGGAGACTGTCGACCGCGCGACGCGAGATGGCGAGAACCCGGCCGGTGGGCGAGTGGAGTTCGATCGCATTGCCGGCGAAGTCGCGCACCTGGTCGAAGGTGAGGTCGATCACCGCCCGGCCGTGCGCGGAGAGACGCTCGACGACCTCGCCGCGACGGGACGGCGACTGGATGAGGCCGAGCCCGATGAGGGCGAAGTCGGTGGCGATTCCCATCATCACGTTGGTGTGATAGATCGGCACTCCACTCGGATCAACCGCGTCGAAGACCATCGGCTCGTAGCCGAAGTTCGTGCAGAAGCGTTCGAGGGCGATCGGGTCGGCCCGGTGGGAGCGGGCCACGTAGGCCACGCGTGAGAGGTGATCGAGAACGATGGCCCCGGTGCCTTCGAGGAAGACATCGTCGAGCTCGAGGCCGGAGTAGTCGATGACGTCCTGCACGCGATAGGACAGCTTGAGCATGTCGATCACATCGGTGCGGCGCTCGCTCCGGCGATTGGCGGCGTACATCGGATAGATGGCGACGTGCCCGCCCGGATGCGTCGACATCCAGTTGTTGGGGAACACGCTGTCCGGTCGGTCGGGGCGCTCGTCGTCGAACAGGTGCACCCGGATGCCGGCGTCGCCGAGCGCCGTCGCCACCCTGCCGACCTCGTCGAATGCCGCGGACGCGACACCTGTCGAATTCGTGACCGGACGGGTGGACTGGAAGACGTTGTCGACCGCGGTGAGCGGATTCGGGGTGAAGTGGCTCGGACGGATGAGGATGACTGCGGACGGGGCCTGGACCGACACGGGCGCGGATCAGCCGCCGACGGGCGAGAGCACGCCGATGAGTCCGAAGAGATCCTTCGGGTCCTCTGGGGAGGCGACGAGGTCGATCTCCTCGAAGTAATCGGTGCCGGCGACGGAGTCGCGGAGGTAGCGCAGCGCGGAGAAGTCCTCGATCGCGAATCCGACGGAGTCGAACAGCGTGATCTGCTCGTGGGAGGTGCGACCGGTGGTCAGCCCGGCAACCACGCGCCAGATCTCGGTGACCGCGAAATCGGGGTCCATCTGCTGGATCTCTCCCTCGACGCGCGTCTGCGGCGGGTACTCGACGAAGACGTCGGCGCGGGTGAGGATCGCGGCCTCCAGCTCGGTCTTGCCTGGGCAGTCGCCGCCGATCGCGTTGATGTGCATGCCAGGCTCGATGAGGTCGCTCGTCAGAACGGTGGCGAGAGCCTTGTCAGCCGTGCAGGTGGTGACGATGTCGCAGCCGGCGAGAGCATCGGCCGGGCTGGTGGCGACCGTGATGTCGAAGCCGAGCGGGGCGAGATTGCGAACGAACTTCGCCATCGCCTCTGGGTCGGTATCCCAGATCCGCAGCGTGCGAATGCCGAGCGCGGCGCGAAAGCCCAGGGCCTGGAACTCCGACTGGCTGCCGGTGCCGATCATCGCCATGGTGGTCGAATCCGGTCGGGCGAGTTCGCGCGCGACCATGGCGGACGTGGCGGCGGTGCGGAGAGCAGTGAGCAGGGTCATCTCTGCGAGCAGGGTCGGGTAGCCGTTGTGCACCTCGGCGAGCACCCCGAAGGCCGTAACGGTCTGGTAGCCGCGGGACGGATTGGAGGGGTGACCGTTGACGTACTTGAACGCGTAGGTGTCCTGGTCGCTCGTCGGCATCAGCTCGATCACGCCGAGGGGCGTGTGGCTGGCCACCCGTGGCGTCTTGTCGAAGCTCTCCCAGCGTCGGAAGTCATCGCGAACGTATTCGATGATGCCACCGATGATCTGCTCGGGACCGAGCTCGGTCGCCCAGCGCACCATGTTCCGCACATCGACGAATTGCGTCATTTGCCATCTCCTTCGTGAGATATCGAGCCTAATTCTTGGTGATATGCAAAGTGAACGACCAGAGGGCTACCATTCATCGCAAGTAACTATCACTTTGATTGGTTTGGCTTTACAATCTGTACATGGCCACCCTGGACGAACTCGACCGCAACCTGATCTCCGCCCTGCGCAAGGATGGCCGGGCGCCGGTGGCGTTCCTCGCCCGGACGCTCGGAGTGGCCCGGGCGACCATCAGCAGTCGAATCGACCGGCTGATGGCCTCCGGAACAATCGTGGGATTCACGGCGCGCGTTCGGAGCGACCTCGATCCGCTCACGATCTACGCGATCACACTCATCGAGGTGGAGGGGCGCACCACCGACACCGTGATCCGGTTGTTGCGCGGCCTTCCCGAGATCAGCGCGCTGCACACCACGAACGGCGGGTGGGACCTCGTGGCGGAGCTCCGCACCGAGACCCTCGCGCAGTTCGACGGAATCCTCGGCCAGATCCGTGCGATCGAGGGAGTGGTCAACAGCGAGTCGAGCCTGCTTCTCAGCTCCGTGCTGCGGTAGGCGACGGCCCGACGCCGAACCGGGCGATCCCCGCACCCCGGACGGGCGGGGCGGGCCCGGGAGTATCTTGATCGCTATGACGAGCGTGGTGGAGATGGCCGGAGTGGTCAAGCGATTCGGTTCGGTGACCGCGCTCGATGGACTCGACCTGACGGTTGCCGCTGGCGAGGTGCACGGATTCCTCGGCCCCAACGGTTCGGGCAAGTCCACCACCCTTCGGCTGCTCCTGGGATTGTTGCGGGCCGACCGTGGATCCCTCAGGGTGCTCGGGCTTGACCCGTGGGGCGACGTGGCGACGCTGCACCGCCGGCTGGCCTCTGTGCCAGGCGACGTTGCGCTCTGGCCGAACCTGACCGGTGGCGAGGTTATCGACCTGCTCGGTCGGCTTCAGGGCACACAGGACGCGGCCCGGCGGGATCGCCTGGTCGAGATGTTTGCCCTTGACCCGACGAAGAAGTCCCGCACCTATTCCAAGGGGAACCGGCAGAAGGTGGCTCTCGTCGCGGCCCTGGCGGCGGACGCCGAACTGTTCCTGTTCGATGAGCCGACCAGCGGGCTTGACCCGCTGATGGCGGACGCGTTTCGCGGATGCGTTCGCGACCTGCGCGATCGGGGTCGTACCGTGCTGCTGAGCAGCCACATCCTCAGCGAGGCCGAGGCGCTGTCGGACCGGGTCAGCATCATCCGCGCCGGCACGATCGTGGACACCGGTCGGCTCGAGCAACTGCGGCACCTGACCCGAACCTCCGTCACCGCCGAGGTCACGACGGTGCCGCCGGAGCTCGCGCTTCTGCCGGGAGTACACGACGTGGTCGTGGACGGGCATCGAATCAGCGCCCAGGTCGAAGAATCCGGTCTGGCGCCGCTCATGCGCGCACTGACCGCCGGAGGCCTGCACGCCCTGACGAGCCACCCGCCGACGCTGGAGGACCTCTTCCTTCGCCACTACGGCACGGCGGTCGGCGAAGGGCCCATCGGTTCCACTGGCGCGGGCGGAGGGTCGGCCGGCAATGGGTGAGACGCTGGCGGGAACCGGCGCACTGGTTCGGCTCGGGCTGCGCCGAGACCGTTGGCTGCTCTCGCTCTGGATCGTGGGATTCGCCGCCATCACCGGATCCTCGGCCGCGGCCGGAGCCGGCCTGTATCCCGACGTGGCGAGCCGCATCGAGGCCGCCGACTCCCTCAACGCGACGGCGTCGCTCGTGGCGTTGTTCGGCCGCGTCTACGATCCGGCGTCGCTTGGCGCCCTGTCGCTCATCAAGTACACGGCGTTCATGACGGCGGCGCTCGCGGTCCTGATGGTGTTCGTCACGATCAGGCACACCCGGGCCGACGAGGAGAGCGGCCGGCTCGAGCTGCTCAGCGGAGGGCGCCTCGGGCGCAATGCCCCGCTCACCGCCGCCCTGCTGATCAGCTTCGGCGCCAGTGTGCTTGTCGGGCTGCTCACCGCGGCGGCGCTGGCTGCCGGCGGGCTGCCGGCCGCCGGTTCGATCGCATTCGGGCTCGGCTGGGCGGCCACCGGGATGGCGTTCAGCGCGGTCGCGGGTGTCACGGCCCAGCTGACGACCAGCGCCAGGACGGCCATCGGGATGGGCGCGATCGTCATCGCCCTCACCTACGTTCTGCGCGCGGTCGGGGACCTCGCCGAACCGGGCCCGTCCGCACTGTCGTGGTTGTCGCCGATCGGCTGGAACCAGCAGATCCGGGCGTTTGCCGGCGACCGCTGGTGGGTCATCGCGCTGCCATTGGCGTTGTGCGCGGCGCTCGTGCCCATCGCGTTCCTGCTCCGGGCGCACCGTGACCTCGGGGCGGGGTTCTTCGAGGAGCGCTCGGGGCCGGCGCGGGGTTCCCTCACCGGGGTCAGGGACCTTGCCGTGCGCCTCCAGGGGCGCATCCTGGCCGCCTGGGTGGTGTCCTTCATCGTCTTCGGGGTGGTGATCGGATCGCTTGCCGGCACCGCCGCCGACCTGCTCTCCTCCTCGACCGCGCAGGACTTCCTCAAGAAACTCGGCGGCGGGCAGGCGATCACCGACGCGTTCCTGACGGCCGAGCTCGGCATCATGGGAATCCTCTCGGCCGCCTACGGGCTTGCGGCGGTCAACCGGCTGCGCGGCGAGGAGGTGGTTGGCCACACCGAGGCCCTCCTCGGCACGGCAACGACCCGCGGCCGCTGGGCGACCAGCCACTACGCCGTCGCCCTGGTCGGCATGACCGGGCTGATGCTTCTGGCCGGGCTGTCGATCGGAACCGGTGCAGCCCTGGCCCTGCACGATGGCGCACTGGTCGGCCGGGTCACCCTGGCCTCGCTCGCCCAGGTTCCCGCCGGCTGGGTCATCGCGAGCATCGTGCTTGCCGTGTTCGGCTGGGCTCCGCGACTCATCCCGGGGGTGTGGGGACTCTACTTCGCGTTCATCGCCCTCGGCGAGTTCGGTGTGCTCTGGAACGCGCCGCAGTGGCTGATGGATCTTTCGCCGTTCCGGCATTCCCCGATGCTCCCGATCGACTCCGGCTGGATCCTCCCGCTGCTCGTCCTCACCGCAACGGCAGCGGCGCTCGCCGCCCTCGGCTACCTCGGATGGCGTCGCCGCGACCTGGCGGTGTGATTCCGCGTTCCGCGGCGGCGAGCGGTGCGTCGTCGACTATCGGCGCAGCTCGGCTTTGCCGAGTGAGGAGAGGTGCACCTCGTCCGGACCGTCGGCGAGCCGGAGCGCGCGCGCCCCGGCGAACATCTCCGCGATCGGGTCGTCGTCGCTGAGCCCGCCGCCGCCGTAGAGCTGGATGGCGCGGTCGAGGATCGTCTGCACCGCCCGCGGCACCGCGATCTTGATCGACTGGATCTCCGTCATCGCTCCGGCATTGCCGACGGTGTCCATGAGCCAGGCGGTCTTCAGCACGAGCAGCCGAAGCGATTCGATGGCGATGCGGGACTCCGCGAGCCACTCCCGGACCACCCCCTGGTCGGCAAGGGGCCGGCCGAAGGCGACCCGGTTGTTCGCCCGCTCGCGCATGAGGTCCATGGCGCGTTCCGCCATTCCGAGCAGGCGCATGCAGTGATGGATGCGGCCGGGGCCGAGCCGCGCCTGGGCGATCGCGAAACCGTCTCCCTCGCCGGCGATGAGATTGCCCGCGGGAACCCGCACCTCGTCGAACAGGATCTCGGCGTGCCCGCCGTGGTCACGGTCGTCGTAGCCGAAGACGGTGAGCGGCCGCACGATCGTGACTCCGGGGGTGTCGCGGGGAACCAGGATCATGCTCTGCTGGCGGTGGCGCCGGGGGTCCGTCTGCCCGGATTCGGACTCGGTGCGGCCCATCAGGATGAAGATCGCCGCATCCGGATTCATCGCACCGGTCGACCACCACTTGCGACCGGAGATCACGTACGACTCCCCGTCGCGCCGGATGCGGGTGGCGATGTTCGTGGCATCGGAGGAAGCGACCTCCGGCTCGGTCATGCAGAACGACGAGCGGATGCTGCCGTCCAGCAGCGGTTCGAGCCAGCGGGCCTTCTGCTCGGCGGTGCCGAACTCGTTCAGCACCTCCATGTTGCCGGTGTCCGGGGCGGAGCAGTTCAGCGCGATCGGGGCGAGCTTCGGGCTCCGGCCGCTCAACTCGGCCACCGCCGCATACTGCAGGTTGGTCAGGCCGTTCGAGGGAAGGAACAGGTTCCACAGTCCGCGGGCCCGGGCCTCGGCCTGCAGCTCACGCACGATCGGCCGCAGCGACCACTCGTCCGGCGACTCGGCGAGCTGTCGGGCGAGCACCGGCTCGGCTGGGTACACCCATTCATCGAGGAAGGCCCGCATCCGGGCGACCAGTTCGACGGTCGTGGCATCGGGGGTGAAGTCCATCAGTCGTTCCCTTCAGAGAGAAAGCGGAGTCCTGCCTCGGCCAGCGGCGTCACGAGTGAGCCGATGGTGTCGAATCCGGGGCCGACGGTTTCGCCGGCCCGGAAGCGCAAATGGATGCCCTCGAGGATGATCGCGAGCTTGTAGGCCGCGAAGGCGAGGTACCAGGACAGGTCTGGCAGCACGCCGCCCCGCGCCCCGGCGTAGACATCGAGCAGCTCCGCGAAGCTCGGGTACCCGGCTGCCGGATCGACGGCGCTCGCCGCCACGGCGGCGGCCTGGTCGCTGATGGCGCGGATATCCCAGTACAGGCCGAGCAGGCCAAGATCGGTGTAGGAGTCGCCGATGGTCGCCATCTCCCAGTCGAGGATCGCGGCGATGCGCGGGCGTCCCGTCTCATCCACTCGCACGATGGCGTTGTCGAGCCGGAAGTCCCCGTGAACCAGGGAGGAGCTCCTCGTCTCGGGAACGTGCTCGCGCAGCGCCGATTGCAGGGCGTCCAGTTCGGGCAGGTCGCGGCTGTGGGACTTCTCGTACTGCTCGCCCCAACGGCGCACCTGGCGGTCCAGGTAGCCGGAGGCCCGCCCGAAGTCGTCGAGGCCGACCGTTGCTGGGTCGATCGCGTGCAGTTCGGCGAGGGTCCGGACCAGGTCGAAACTCAGTTCCCGCAGTTGTTCCGGGTCGAACGGCCGGTTGGCTGCGGGGGAGGAGAGCACGACTCCGTCGACGAACTCCATCAGGTAGAACGGGGTGCCGACGCCCGCGACGCCGTCAGCGTCATCCCGGAACGCCAGCGCCGCCGGGACGGGCACCGCGCTGTTGGCGAGGGCGGAGATCACCCGGAACTCGCGGGCCATGTCGTGCGCGCTCGCGAGCACGTGGCCGAGCGGGGGGCGGCGCAGCACGAACGGGACCGGTCCGCCGTCGATGCGGTAGGTGAGATTGCTCCGTCCGCCCGTGATGAGGGTCGCCGTCAGCGAGCCGTCGCCGACGAGTGCGGGATGCTCGGATCGGAGCCATCCCTCGAGCGCCGAGGTGGCGAGCCCGCGTGGTTCCCGGCTCATGCCGGCACCACCAGTTGGGCCTCGATGGCGTCGCGCACGGCCGCGGGGATCGGCACGGGCCGCTGCGACTCGTGGTCGACGAAGACGTGCACGAACTGGCCGGTGGCCACGAGCGACCCGGTGCTCGTGGCGAAGAGCCCGAGGTCCCACATGACGCTCGTCGTTCCGACGCGCGCGACGCGCAGCCCGACCAGGAGGGACTCAGGGAAGCACACCGACGCGAGGTAGGTGCAGGACGAAGTGACCACGACGGCCATCGCCCCCTCCCCGTCGGCCCTGAGGCCGGCGACCCCGAGCAGCCAGCTCGTGATGGTGGTGTCCATCGCCGCGTAGTGGGTGGTGTTGTTGAGGTGGCCGTACGCGTCGTTGTCGTTCCAGCGCGTGCCGAAGAGGCGGCCGTAGCCGTATCCCTCGGGGGCGTCCCGCGCCCACTCCCCGGTCATGACCGCACCCGGGGGGCGTTGCCGGCGAACAGGATGATGCTGTCGGCGACGAGGGCCGGTTTGGCCTCGCCGTCGATCTCCACCGCGATTTTCACTCCGAGTCGCACACCGAGGCCGACCTCCTCGGCGCTCGTGATGGTGCCGGATGCCCGCACCCGCGATCCGCTGCGCACCGGCTGCAGGAAGCGCACGCGGTCGATCCCGTAGTTGATGGCCATCGCGGTCTCCCGCACCTCGATCAGGTCGGCGGTGAACGCCGCGAGCAGCGACAGGGTGAGGTAGCCGTGGGCGATGGTGCCGCCGAACGGGCCGGCGGCGGCGCGCTGCGGGTCCGTGTGGATCCACTGCCCGTCTCCGGTCGCGGCGGCGAACGCGTCGATGCGCTGCTGGTCGACCGTGATCCAGCCGGTTGTGCCGAGGTCGGCGCCGATCGCGTCGAGGAGCGCGGTGGGGCTGTCGAAGATGCGCACCGGGTCAGGCCTTCGGTCCGCCGGCGGCGTAGACCACCTGGCCGGAGACGAAGCCGGCCTCCTCGGAGCAGAAGAACGAGGCAAGGGCGGCGATGTCCTCCGGCTGGCCAACGCGGCGCACCGGAATCTCCTTCGCGGCGCCCTCGAGGAACTGCTCGAAGGTGATGCCAAGGCGCTCGGCGGTGGCCCTCAGCATGTCGGTTGCAATGAATCCGGGGGCGATCGCGTTGGCGGTGACGCCGAACGGGCCGAGTTCGATCGCGAGGGTCTTGGTGAAGCCCTGCAGGCCGGCCTTCGCGGCGGAGTAATTGGCCTGGCCGCGGTTGCCGAGCGCGGAGGTGCTGGAGAGGTTGACCACGCGGCCCCACTTCGTCTCGACCTGGTGCTTCTGCACCTGGCGGCTCATCAGGAACGCGCCGCGCAGGTGCACGCCCATCACGGCATCCCAGTCGCCCTCGCTCATCTTGAACAGCAGGTTGTCGCGCAGGATGCCGGCGTTGTTGACGAGGATCGTCGGCGCCCCGAGGCCGGCTGCGGTTCGGGCGACAGCGCGTTCGACGTCGGCGGCGTTCGAAACATCCGCCCCGATGCCGATCGAGCGCCCGCCCGCGTCGGTGATCGCGGCGACAGTGGCGGCGGTGTCCTCCTCGCGCAGGTCGATCACGGCGACGGCGTGGCCGTCGGCGGAGAGTCGGCTGGCGATGGCCGCACCGATTCCGCGGGCCGCTCCGGTGACGATGGCGACGCGTTGTACGGTCATTCGTGCTCCTTCGGGGTTGTCTCTGCAGGGCTGTCGAAGACGATCAGTTGGCGCAGCGCTCGGCCCTCGGCGAGGGCATCCATCGCCTCGTTGATCTGGTCGAGCCGGATGCGGGAGGAGATCAGCCGCTCCACCGGCAGCGTGCCCTCGCGCCACAGCTTGGCGAAGAGGGGGATGTCCCGCGACGGCACCGCAGATCCGAGGTAGCTGCCGATGATGGTGCGCGCCTCCGCCGTGAGCAGCAGTGGCGAGACCGACGCGCGGGCATCCGGTGCCGGAAGACCGACCGTCACCGTCCGTCCGCCGGGTGCGGTCGCTGCGATGGCGGTCTCGAAGGCACGGACGTTGCCCGCTGCCTCGATCACGACCGGGGCCGTCACGCCGGACTCGAGCAGCTGTTGCGGAGTGTAGGTCTCGCTGACGCCGCAGTCGCGGGCGGTGGCGAGCTTCTGCTCGATGCCGTCGACGCCGATCACCCGGTGACCGAGCGAGAGGGCCACGAGCACCGCGGCCATGCCGACGCCACCGAGGCCGACGACCATGACGGTCTCGCCGGGTTCCGGTCTGGCGCAGTTGAGCACCGCCCCGCCCCCGGTGAGCACCGCGCAGCCCAGCAGGGCAGCGACCTCGGCCGGGATGTCCGCGTCAACGCGCACCACGGAGGCCCGGTTGACGACGGCGTGGCTCGCGAACGCCGAGACGCCGAGGTGGTGGAAGACCGGATGTCCGTCGCGGTGCAGCCGCGCGGTCCCGCCGAGCAGGGTGCCGGCGGCATTGGCGGCAGATCCGACCTCGCATGGCAGGCGTCCGTCGGTGGCGCACCCCGCGCACTGGCCGCAGCGCGGAAGGAAGGTCATCACCACGCGGTCGCCAACGGCGAGGTCCCCGACCCCGTCACCGAGGGTCTCGACGATGCCGGCGGCCTCGTGGCCGAGGAGCATGGGGGTCGGGCGCACGCGATTGCCGTCCACGACCGAGAGATCGGAGTGGCAGACCCCGGCGACCTCGATGCGCACGAGCAGCTCGCCGGGGCCGGGCGGGTCAAGTTCGAGGCGGGAGATCGACAGGGGGGCGGAGGCCGAAAACGGCGACTCCGCCCCGCTGCGCTCGAGCACTGCGCCGACGATCTCCATTGATGCCTTCTGTTGTACCGGGGAGCCGGTCAAAAACCGACCGGGCGGTATGTAGTCTACGCGCCCGGCCGGTCGACGGGCCGTCAGGCGGCGACAACCTCCCGCTCGGACACCGTGTCCACCAGGTAGTGCGTGTAGGCCGGAATCGTGAGGAACGTCGGGAAGTCATCGTGCAACGTCACGAGCCGCACGATCGCGGCCGCGTCATCGAAGCGGTCCCCGGTGGACCGGGTGCTCGACGCGAGCTCGGCCTGCAGTATCCGTTCCACGAGGTCGCGGGTGATCAGGTCGCCCTGTTCCGTGACGACGCGCTGGGCGATCCACTGCCAGAGCTGCGACCGTGAGATTTCGGCGG
Organism: Actinomycetales bacterium; assembly: GCA_038251725.1. GTDB lineage: Bacteria > Actinomycetota > Actinomycetes > Actinomycetales > Microbacteriaceae > Lacisediminihabitans. Next base: position 108,296 of record JBBSBA010000002.1, on the reverse strand, counting down.
TGGCGGCATCCTCCATCAGGTTGTCGATCGCGGCGGCGCCGACGCCGCGCAGCCAGCTCTCGATGTAGCGCAGCGCCACCGAGACGTTGCGGCGAACGCCCTCGGTGGTGACCGTCTGGTCGAACGAACGCACGTCGAGCAGATCGGCGGCGCTCACGTTCACGTCGGGCCGCAGGCGGTCCACCTGGTTGGGGCGGTCGCCGAGCACCGCGTCGAACTCCTCGCGGGCGGTGGCGACCAGGTCCGGATGGGCCACCCAGGTGCCGTCGAAGCCGTCGGTGGCCTCGCGTCGCTTGTCGTCATGCACCTTCGCGATGGCCATCGCGGTGATGTCCGGGTCGCGTCGGTTGGGGATGAACGCGCTCATGCCTCCGATGGCATGCGCGCCACGGCGGTGGCAGGTGGCCACGAGCAGCTCCGTGTAGCTGCGCATCATCGGGCTTGTCATCGTGATGCGGTCGCGGTCGGGGAGCACGAACTGGCGGCCGCGGCCGCGGAAGTTCTTGATCAGGCTGAAGATGTAGTCCCAGCGCCCCGCGTTGAGGCCCGCGCAGTGCTCGCGCAGCTCGTACAGGATCTCCTCCATCTCGAAGGCCGCGGTGATCGTCTCGATCAGCACGGTGGCGCGGATGGCCCCGTGTTCGAGGCCGAGCGCGTTCTCGGAGAAGGTGAAGATGTCGTCCCAGAGCCGTGCCTCGAGGTGGTTCTCGATCTTCGGCAGGTAGAAGTACGGCCCGCGACCATCCGCGATGAGCTCGGCCGCGTTGTGGAACAGGTACAGCCCGAAGTCCACGAGCGAGGCGGATGCCGCCTTGTCGAGCCCCGCGCGGTCGGTGTAGCGCAGGTGCTTCTCGACCAGGTGCCAGCCGCGCGGACGCATCACGATCGTCGGCGTGGTCTCGCCGACCTCGTAGCGCTTGCCGGCGTCGCTGGTGAAGTCGGCCTGGTGACGGATGGCGTCGTAGAGCGAGAGCTGGCCGCCGATGATGTTCGACCAGGTGGGGCTCGTCGCGTCCTCGAGGTCGGCGAGCCAGACCTTCGCGCCCGAGTTCATCGCGTTGACCGTCATCTTGCGGTCGGTCGGGCCGGTGATCTCCACGCGGCGGTCCTCGAGCCCTGGGCCGGCCCCGGCCACGCGCCATCCGGAGTCCGCCCGAATCGCGGCGGTCTCCGAGAGGAAGGTGAGGTTGCGACCGTTTTCGATGTTCTTGCGCTGAACCATCCGTGCGTTCAGACGCTCCTGGCGGCGGCCGGCGAATTGATCGTGCAGGCGGGTGAGGAAGGTCAGCGCCTCGGGGCTGAGGATGGTGTCGAACCCGGCTTCGGGGGTGCCGAGCACGGTCATCCGAGATGGTGTGGTCATGAGATTCGCCTTTCTGAACGGATCGATCGGTCTAGTGGAATTGCTCGGATTCGGTGGAGCCGACGAGCGCGAGCGTCGCGCTTTCGGGGTTGAGCACGGTTGAGATCTTGTCGAAGTAGCCGGTGCCAACCTCGCGCTGATGCCGCGTGGCCGTGTAACCGTCGGCCTCGGAGGCGAATTCGGCCTCCTGCAGGTCGACGTAGGCGCTCATGTGGCGCTGGCTGTAGTCGCGGGCCAGCGTGTACATCGAGTGGTTGAGCGCATGGAATCCGGCGAGGGTGATGAACTGGAACGCGTAGCCCATGGCCGCGAGCTCCCGCTGGAAGGTCGCGATCTGCGCGTCGTCGAGGTGGCTCTTCCAGTTGAACGATGGCGAGCAGTTGTAGGCGAGTTTCTTGCCGGGGAACTCCTTGTGGATACTCTCGGCGAAGGTGCGGGCGAGGGCCAGGTCCGGCTCCGACGACTCGACCCAGAGCAGGTCGGCGTAGGGGGCGTAGGCGTGGCCGCGGGACAGCACCGTCTCGATGCCGGGGCGGGTCCCGTAGAAGCCCTCCGGCGTACGGGTGCCGTCGAGGAACGGGCGGTCGCGCTCGTCGACATCGCTCGTGACGAGGTTGGCGGCGAGCGAATCGGTGCGGGCGATCACGATGGTGGGAACACCGGCGACATCGGCGGCCAGGCGCGCCGCGTTGAGGGTGCGGATGTGCTGGCCGGTCGGGATGAGCACCTTGCCTCCCATGTGCCCGCACTTCTTCTCACTCGCGAGCTGGTCCTCCCAGTGCACGCCGGCGGCTCCCGCCGCGATCATGGAGCTCATCAGCTCGTAGGCGTTGAGCGGACCGCCGAAGCCGGCCTCGGCATCCGCGACGATCGGGGCGAGCCATTCCGTCTTCTCGGCGGTCGAGCCGGTGGAGACCCCTTCGCTCGTCTCGATCTGGTCGGCCCGCAAGAGCGCGTTGTTGATGCGTCGAACGACCGACGGAACCGAGTTGGCCGGGTAGAGGCTCTGGTCGGGATAGGTCTGGCCGGAGAGGTTGGCGTCGGCCGCGACCTGCCAGCCGCTGAGGTAGATCGCCTTGAGGCCGGCGCGAACCTGCTGCACGGCCTGGTTGCCGGTGAGCGCGCCGAGCGCGGGCACCCACTCCTCTGACTGGAGCAGGCTCCAGAGTCGTTCGGACCCCCGGCGAGCGAGAGTGTGCTCCTCCTGGACGCTTCCGCGCAGGGCGATGACGTCCTCGGCCGTGTAGTCGCGCTCGATGCCGTTCCAGCGCGCATCGGTCTTCCACTGCGTCTCGAGTTCTGCGGCGGTCTGGTTCTGGTCGCCCGGGCGGTTGGGTGTGGACTGCTCAGCCATCGTGTGCTCCTTTGCGTGGGGTCTTTGCGTAAAACCCAGATTGGGGGAGTTTCGGCCGGGTCGAACCAATTTTTGCCCCAGAAGATTTGCCGAATTTCTATTTACCGCAAGAAGGCCGCGTGTGATGCTTATGGAATGGGACCACGGCAGATCGACGCGTTCGAAGATGAAGACATGCTCGATTCACTGACGATCGGCCGGCGCATCCGGCAGCTGCGAACCTCGCGACGGATGACGCTCGACGAGCTCGGCGTCGCGATCGGCCGGGCAGCGTCCCAGGTGTCGGTGATCGAGAACGGCAAGCGCGAACTCAAGCTCGGTGAGCTGCAGCGGTTCGCCCGGGCCCTCGAGGTGCCGATCGACCAGCTGCTCAACGCCGAGCCTCCGACGGGCCGGGTGGCCCTCGAGATCGCGCTCGAACGCATCCAGCGCGGTCCGCTCTATGCCTCGCTCGGGCTTCCGCAGCTCGCGGTGCGCAAGGCGATGAGTGACGAGGCGATCGAGGCGATCCTCGGCCTCTATCGCGAGCTCGAGCGCGTGCACAGCGAGCGGGCCGCGACGCCGGAGGAGGCGCGCCGGGCCAACACCGAGCTGCGCCGGTCGATGCGGCTGCGCCACAACTACTTCGCCGAGCTCGAGGAGGTGGCGCGCGGCCTGCTGGCCGCGGTCGGGCACACCGGGGGACCGCTGTCCCAGCGTGTCGCCTCCGACCTCGGCAGCCACCTCGGGTTCACCCTGCACTACGTGCCCGACCTGCCCGGTTCCACCCGATCGGTCACCGACCTCAACAACGGCCGCATCTACGTGCCCCAGGGCGCGAGTCCGGATGCCGACCCGCGCTCGGTGGTGCTGCAGGCCCTCGCCAGCCATGTGCTCGGCCACACGGAGCCCACCAACTACGCCGACTTCCTCGAGCAGCGGGTGCAGACGAACTACCTGGCGGCTGCCCTGCTCATCCCCGAGGCGAGCGCCGTGGAGATCCTCACCCGGGCCAAGGCCGCGCGGGAGCTGTCCGTCGAGGACCTGCGGGATGCCTTCGGCGTGAGCTACGAGACCGCGGCCCACCGGTTCACCAACCTCTCCACCGAGCACCTCGGCATCCCGGTGCATTTTCTCAAGGTGCACGAGAGCGGCACCGTGTCGAAGGCGTACGAGAACGACAGCGTGACGCTGCCGACGGATGCGCTCGGCGCCGTCGAAGGACAGGTCGTCTGCCGCTTCTGGAGCGCCCGCCGCGTGTTCGACGTGGAGGACCGCTTCAGCCCGTACCACCAGTACACCGACAAGCCGGCGGGAACCTACTGGTGCACCAGCCGCATCCAGTCCTCGCCGAGCGGTCAGTTCTCGGTGAGCGTCGGAACCCAGTTCGCCTTCGCGAAATACTTCCGCGGCCGGGACACGGGCAATCGGTTCACCTCGACCTGTCCGGATTCCTCGTGTTGCCGAACCCCACCGGTGTCGCTCGCCGACAAGTGGGACAAGCACTCCTGGCCAAGCGCCCGTCTCAATTCGTCGCTGCACGCCGCTATGCCGACGGGGGCGTTTCCCGGCGTGGACAGCACCGAGGTCTTCGAATTCCTCGAGAGGCACGCGCCCGCGCCGGTGTGAGGCCGTCGAGCTACCAGGCGGCGGGGGAGTAGTCCTTGAGGAAGACGCCGCAGACGTCTTCGCCAGCCTCGCCGCGCACGATCGGGTCGTAGACCCTTGCGGCGCCGTCCACGAGGTCGAGCGGGGCGTGGAAGCCCTCCTCGGCGAGGCGGATCTTGGTGAAGTGCGGCCGCTCGTCGGTGATCCAGCCCGTGTCGATGCTCGTCATGAGGATGCCGTCGGTCTCGAGCATCTCCTTCGCGCTCGTGCGGGTGAGCATGTTGAGGGACGCCTTCGCCATGTTGGTGTGGGGATGCCCCGGCCCCTTGTATCCCCGGCCGAACTGCCCCTCCATCGCCGAGACGTTGACGATGTACTTTCGGTGGGCCGCGGAGGCGGCCATCGCCGGACGCAGTCGGGACACCAGCAGGAACGGGGTCGTCACGTTGGCCAGCTGCACCTCGAGCATCTCGAGCGGGTCGACCTCGTGCACGAACTGGGTCCAGCTGTTCTGATCGTGGTGGTCGGGCACGAGCCCGCCGGCGTCGATGGCGGTGCCCGCGGCGAGGCGGGCGAGCGAGGATGATCCGGCGGCGAGCGCGAGCTCGGTGAGCTCCGCCGCACTGAGGCCGCCGGCGTTCGCGAGGATCGGATGGGCACCCACCGAGGCCGCAAGCGCCTGCGGGTGGGCGTCGTTCGTGTGGCCGAAGGTGAGCAGCTCCGGCAGCGGGCCATCCGGCAACGGCGCGCTCTCGGCATCCGCAAGCGGGGCGTACGAGCCGGGGGAGCGGCGCACGGTCTGGGCCGCGTTGTTGATGAGGATGTCGAGCGGGCCGGCCTCGATCATGGCATCGGTGAGCCCGATCACCTGGGCGGGGTCGCGCAGGTCGATGCCGACGACGCGCAGGCGGTGCAGCCAGTCGTCCGAATCCGGCAGCGACGCGAACCGGCGCACCGCATCGCGTGGAAAGCGCGTCGTGATGGTCGTGTGCGCGCCATCCCGCAGCAACCGGAGGGCGATGTACATGCCGATCTTGGCCCGGCCGCCGGTGAGCAGCGCGGTCTTGCCGGTGAGGTCGGTGCGGGCGTCACGCTTGGCATGGTTGAGGCGAGCGCAGTCCGGGCACAGCTGGTGGTAGAAGGCATCCACCTGCGTGTAGTGCTGCTTGCAGATGTAGCACGGGCGGGACTTGAGCAGCGTGCCGGCGGTCGGCGCCGCGACGGTGATGGCGAGCGGGATTCCGCGGGTCTCGTCGTCGATGCGGTCGGGGGCTCAGGTGGCGGTGTTGGCCACGACGGCCCGGTCGGCCTCGGCGATGACGGCACGCTTCTCGAGCCGACGGTTGCGCTTCACCGACTTGAACATGCGGGCCGTGGCCTGGCGCACGGCGATGAAGTCGGGGTCTTCCTCGTCGATTTTGTCCATCGAGGCGAGAACGCGAAGGGTCACCGCGAGTTCGGCTGGGTCGATGGCGGAGTCGGAAGGCACACACGATTGTACGCGACGGGGGTTGGGCGACGTCAGCCGCCCGCCGCCCGAATCCCGGCGGCGGACACCGCGCACCGCACGACTGTGGCACGGTTGACCCATGGCGAAGAAGATCCTGCTCGACTGCGACCCCGGGCTCGACGACGCGCTGGCGCTGCTGCTCGCGCACGGTGACCCCGACATCGAACTGGTCGGGGTGACGACCGTCGGCGGAAACGTCTCGCTCAGCCGAACCACGGCAAACGCACTCGCCCTGCGCGAATACCTGCACTTCGAGAGCGTTCCGGTTGCGGTCGGCGCCGCCCGGCCGCTCGTCGGCGAGGTGCGCGAGGCGAGCCACGTGCACGGCGAATCCGGGCTCGGCAACGCAATCCTCCGCCCGGCAACCCTCCCGGTGGACGACCGGCATGCGGCCGACTTCATCATCGACACGCTGCGGGCGGCCCCCGGTGCGATCCACCTGGTTGCCACCGGTCCGCTCACCAACATCGCGATCGCCCTCCGGGCGGAGCCGGCGATCGCCCGCTGGGCGGCATCCTTCACGATCATGGGCGGATCGTTCTCCCGCGGCAACGCGACCCCGGCAGCCGAGTTCAACATCTACGCCGACCCGGAGGCCGCCCGTATCGTGTTCGAGGCCGACTGGCAGGTCATCATGGTCGGGCTCGATCTCACCCTGCAGGCGCAGGCCAACGGCCCGGTGATCGACCGGCTCGGCCGGCTCGGGGCGCTCGCGCACGAGCTCATCCTTCCCCTGGCCACCTTCTGGGCCACGGCAAACCGCTCCGCTGCCGACACCGGCGACGAGGACGCCCAGGCCGTGCACGACGTCTGTGCCGTCGCGCACGTGGTGCGCCCGGACCTGTTCTCGTCCCGGCCAGCGCTCGTGCGGGTCGAGACGAAGGGCGAGTTCACCACCGGCATGACCGTCGTCGACTTCGACTCGCCGTTCCCCAACGCCATCGTGCCGGTGAAACTCGATGTGGCGGGCTTCTGGGCCTATGTCGAGCACGTCTACGGGCGTGTCGCCCAGGACCACAGCGTGGCGTCGAAGCATGGTTGACCGGCTCCTCGACCGGCTCGGCCCGATTCGCGCGGCAACGCAGTACGACCCTGATGCCGTCTACGAACAGTTCGTGCGGTGGACGGCCGGCCGTGGCCTGAGCCTCTATCCCGCGCAGGACGAGGCGCTCATCGAGATCGTCTCCGGCGCGAACCTCATCCTGAGCACGCCCACCGGCACGGGAAAATCCCTCGTGGCGATCGCGGCGCATTTCGCCGCGCTCGCGCAGGGCCAGCGCACCTTCTACACGGCGCCGATCAAGGCGCTCGTGTCCGAGAAGTTCTTCGCCCTCGTCGACATCTTCGGCGCGGAGAACGTCGGCATGGTCACGGGCGATTCGAGCGTCAACGCCGAGGCGCCGATTATCTGCTGCACCGCCGAGATCCTGGCCAACCTCGCCCTGCGCCACGGCATTGATGCCCCGGTCGACCAGGTCGTGATGGACGAGTTCCATTTCTACTCCGATCCGGAGCGAGGTTGGGCCTGGCAGGTGCCGCTGCTGACCCTGCCGAAGGTACAGTTCATCCTCATGTCTGCCACCCTCGGCGACGTCGAGTGGTTGGCCTCGGACCTCTCGAAGCGAAACGCGCGCGAGACCGCGGTCGTCACCGGCGTGGACCGCCCGGTTCCGCTGCACTATTCGTATGCCACGACGCCGGTACACGAGACCGTCGAGGACCTTCTCGCCACCGGCCAGGCGCCCATTTACATCGTGCACTTCTCCCAACTCGCGGCCCTCGAACGTGCCCAGGCGCTCACGAGCGTCAAGATCGCCAGTCGTGAACAGCGCGACGAGATCGCGGATGCCATCGGCGACTTCCGCTTCACCACCAACTTCGGACGCACCCTCAGTCGCCTCATCCGCTCGGGCATCGGCGTGCACCATGCCGGCATGCTGCCCAAGTACCGCAGGCTGGTCGAGCAGCTCGCCCAGCAGGGCCTGCTCAAGGTGATCTGCGGCACCGACACCCTCGGCGTCGGCATCAACGTGCCGATCCGCACCGTGCTGCTGACAGCGCTCACCAAGTTCGACGGCACCAAGATGCGCCAACTCAGCGCCCGCGAGTTCCACCAGATCTCCGGCCGCGCCGGGCGTGCGGGCTTCGACACCGCCGGAACCGTGATCGTGCAGGCCCCGGACCACGAGACCGAGAACGCCCGGCTGCTCGCGAAGGCCGGGGACGACCCGAAGAAGATCAAGAAGATCGTGCGCAAGCGCGCCCCGGACGGGTTCGTTTCGTGGGGCGAGCCGAGCTTCGCCCGGCTGGTTGCGGCCCAGCCGGAGACCCTCACCTCGAGCATGCAGGTGAACCACGCGATGGTGCTCAACGTGATCGGCCGCGGCGGGCAGCCGTTCGACGAGCTGCGCGAGCTGATCGAGAACAACCACGAGCCGCGGCCGCGCCAGCGCGAGCTTGCCCGGCAGGCCCTCGCCATCTACCGCACGTTGCGCACGGCCGAGATCGTGCAGCAGAGCGCGTCGGGGGACATCAGCCTCACCGTCGACCTGCAGCAGAACTTCGCGCTTAACCAGCCGCTGTCGCCGTTCGCTCTCGCGGTGTTCGACCTGCTGCAGCCCGCCGAGGGGGCGGTGCAGACGTCACCCACCTACGCCCTCGACCTGATCTCGGTGCTTGAGGCGACCCTCGACGACCCGCGCCCGGTGCTCTCCGCGCAGCAGTTCATGGCCCGCGGCGAGGCCGTCGCGGCGATGAAGAGCGAGGGGATCGAGTACGACCAGCGCATGGAGCTGCTCGAGAACGTGACCTGGCCGAAGCCGCTCGAGGAACTGCTGGATGCCGCCTTCCAGACCTACCGCGCCTCCCAGCCCTGGGTCGGCGACTTCGAACTCTGCCCCAAGTCCGTCGTCCGCGATCTCTACGAGCGCGCGATGACGTTCAATGACTACATCGGCTTCTACAAGCTCAACCGCTCGGAGGGGCTCGTGCTTCGCTACCTCTCCGATGCCTACAAGGCGGCGCGCCAGACCATTCCCGACGAGGCGAAGACCGAGGAACTGCTCGACCTGATCGAATGGCTCGGCGAACTCGTGCGCCAGGTCGACTCGAGCCTGCTCGACGAGTGGGAGCAGCTCATCAACCCCGCCGCGGCGATCGACGCGGCGGCGCCGGTGCTTCCCCCGACCCCGCACGGCGTGACCACCAACATCCGTGCCTTCCGCATCCTGGTGCGCAACGAGCTGTTCCGGCGTGTGCAGCTCGCCGCGCTCGAAAACCACGAGGCGCTCGGCGAGTTGGATGCCGCGGCCGGCTTCGATGCGGACGCCTGGGCCGACGCGATGGACGCCTACTTCGACCACCACGACACCCTCGAGACCGGCGGTGACGCCCGGAGCTCGGCGATGCTGATGGTGGAGGAGACCCCCACGACATGGACGGTGCGGCAGATCTTCGACGACCCGGCCGGAGACCACGACTGGGGCATCTCTGCGACGGTCGATCTCGCCGAGTCGAACGCGGCCGGAGTCGCCGTGGTGCGCGTCACCGCCGTCGGCATGCTCTGAGGCCTGAGCGTAGAGTCGGGAATGTGACGACGACTGGCCCGTGCGATGGCGGGTGCCCCCGGCGGCGCCGTCCGCGCGTCGATGACCTCCCTGTGGTGCACCGGCCGTGATCGGCGCCCGGGATGCGGCGGCGGCCGTGGCGGATCGCCTCTATCAGGTGCGCATGCAGGCGACCCACCTGGTGGGCCGCACGCCGAGCGAGCGCTATCGCGTTGGTGACCTCGCGCCCGTGCTGCTGCTGCCCGGCGTGTACGAGACCTGGCAGTTTCTGCGACCGGTGGCCGATCGGCTGAACGATCTCGGCCATCCCATCCACCCTCTGCCGCGGCTCGGCTACAACCTGCTGACCGTCGCCGAGTCCGCCGCGCTCGCCCAGCGCTACCTCGACGAACACAACCTGGTCGGCGTGGTGATCGTCGCCCACAGCAAGGGCGGTCTCATCGGCAAGCACATGATGGTGACCGATGACCGTGAGGGCAGGATCGACTGCCTCATCGCGGTGAATACGCCGTTCGGTGGTTCGACTCTTGCCGACTGGGCACCCGTGCGCACCCTTCGGGCGTTCTCGCCGCGCGACGAGACCGTGATGACGCTCGCGGCGAATCGCGCGGCCAACGCGCGCATCACCTCCATCTACAGCCGGCTCGACCCGCTGATCCCGGGCGGGAGCAAGCTCGACGGGGCCACGAACAGCCGGCTCTCGATGGTCGGGCACTTCCGCCCCCTCGGGTCCGAGACGCTGTTCACCGTGGTCGAGGACGCGATCGGCCGCTGCAGGTAGAAGAATGGCGCCAATGGAGATCCCGCCACCGGACAGACACCAGAGGCTCGTTCTCGCGGTCGCCGTGCTCGCCTCGTTCGTCGCGTTCCTCGACGGCTCGGTGATCAACGTTGCGCTGCCCGCCATCATGAGGGACCTCGGCGGCGGAATCAGCACCCAGCAGTGGGTGGTCGACGCGTATCTCATCACCCTCGGATCACTCATCCTCGTGGCCGGCTCGCTCTCCGACCTGTACGGCCGCATCGTGATCCTGCGCACCGGCCTCATCGGCTTCGGCGTCGCCTCGCTCCTGTGCTCGATCGCATCGACGGCGGAGTTCCTGATCGTCGCGCGCGGCGTTCAGGGGATCGCCGGGGCGCTGCTGGTGCCGAGTTCGCTCGCGCTCATCCTCTCCCACTTCCAGGGACCGGCCCAGGCGAGGGCGATCGGGCAGTGGACCGGGTACACCAGCGCGGCCTTCATCCTCGGTCCGCTGCTCGGCGGACTCTTCGTCGACCTCGCCTCCTGGCGGTTGGTCTTTGCCATCAACGTGCTGCCGATAATCGTCACGCTCTCGCTGCTTGCGGTGCTCCGGCAGAAGGACGAGCGCGCGGCGGACGTGACGATCGACTACCCGGGGGCGATCCTCGGCGTGCTCGGGCTCGGTCTTCCGGTGTTCGCGCTCATCGAGCAGGGCAACTACGGATGGGGCAGCCCGGTCATCGTCCTGCCGATGGGCTTCGGCGTCGCCGCCTTCGCCGCGCTCCTCTGGCGCGAACGATCGGCGCGGCAGCCCATGCTGCCGCTCGCGCTGTTCTCGGTGCGCAACTTCGCCTGGGGCAACATCGCGACCACCTTCGTCTACGGTGCGCTGTCGCTCGGCGGCTTCCTGCTCGTCGTGTTCCTGCAACAGGTGGCCGGATACCCGGCCACCCTTGCCGGGCTCGCGACCCTGCCGGTGACCGTCATCAGCATCCTGCTCTCGAGCCGAGTCGGGGCGCTCGCCGGGCGCTACGGGCCGCGCCTGTTCATGACCGTCGGTCCGCTGCTGACGGCTGCGGGGTTCTTCCTCTACGTGTTCGCCGGGGCGCATCCGTTCTACTGGACGCAGATCCTGCCGGGCGTCATCCTGTTCGGGTTCGGCATGACGATCACGGTCGCGCCGCTCACCAGCGCGATCCTCGGCGCGATCGACAGGGGCCGGGCCGGAATCGGATCGGCCATCAACAACGCGGTGGCCCGCGTCGCCGGGCTCATCGCGATCGCGTTCGTCGGACTGATCGTGGGACCCCGGCTCGACGTCGTCGGTTTCCAGCGCGGGGTGGTGGTGACAGCGGTGCTTCTCGTGCTCGGCGCGGCCACGTCGTGGATCGGAATCCGCAATCGGGCGACGGCCGCGGTATCCGGGTGACGGCGGCTAGCCGAGAAGGCGCTCGCCGCTGAACGACAGCAGCACGACGTTGACGAGCGCGGCGGCGATGATCAGCTGGAACAGCAGCCGCGTCGGCTGTCTGCGCAGCGCGACGGCGATGGCCCCGGCGAGCAGCGCCGTGGCCACGAGTCCGATCCACTGGAGCGGCGACTGGGTGCCGGTCGGCCCGACGAAGGCGACCACGGCTCCGGCGGCGAGGGCGGCCCAGATCACGATTCCGGATGCGCGGCGGCCGATTCGGTGGGGAAGTCCCGCGATGCCCGTTCGGGCATCGTCGTCGAGGTCGGGGAGCACATTGGCGAAGTGGGCGGCCACCCCGAGCAGCGCTCCGAGCGCGAGCGCCCAGGGTGCGGCGGCGGCGGGCTCTGGTCGGGCAAGGGCCACGACCATCGGCAACAGGCCGAAGCTCACGATGTAGGGCAGCACCGACACGGGGGTGTTCTTGAGTCCGAGGTTGTAGGTCCAGGCCGAGACGATGAACACGGTGTGCGCGAGGGTCGCCAGGGGCCCGAGCGGCAGGGTCAGCACGATGCCCGCGACCGCCGTCGCGAAGGCCGCGGTGCGAACGGCGCGCCAGCCCACCTGGCCGAGCGCCACCGGCTTGTCCGTGCGACCGACCGCGCGGTCCCGTTCGGCATCGATCCAGTCGTTGGAGAGCCCCACCGAGAACTGGCCGAGCAGGAAGGCGAGGCCGAGGATCACGCAGCGCAGCGGATCGAGCCCGAGCCCCGCACCGAGCACCACCGCAACACCGCTCACGGCGACGCTCGGCCCCGGGTGGCTGGAGAGGAGCAGGGCGGTGAGCCATCGTGTGCTGGGCGAGCGGGGCATCCGCTCATGCTACTGACCGTGGCCCCGTAGGCCCGCAGTATCGTAGGAAGCAATAGACGGAGGATCCACCGAATGACTGAACCCCGATGAGCGGACCACGTCCGGCCGACACCGTCAGCGGTCTGCTCGCCGAGATCGCCGACACCGGCGCCGACCGCCAGCGCGGCGGCTTCTCGCGTCCGGTGTTCTCCCCGGCCGAACGCGACCTCGGCGACTGGTTCGCGCAGCATGCCGCGCGGCGCGGGCTCGATGTGCACACCGACCGCAACGGCATCCTCTGGGCGACGCTGGCCGGTGCCGACGGCGGGGTCTCCGACGCAGTGGTGACCGGAAGCCACCTCGACTCGGTGCCCGGCGGCGGCGCGTTCGACGGCCCGTTGGGCGTCTGCTCGGCGCTCGTCGCCGTCGACCTGATGCGGGCCGACGGCATCACGCCCCGGCGGCCGCTCGCGATCGCCGTCTTCCCCGAGGAGGAGGGTTCGCGCTTCGGCGTCGCCTGCCTCGGTTCCCGAATGCTCACCGGCACGATTGATGCCGACCGGGCGCGCTCCCTCACGGATGCCGAGGGCGACACCTTCGCGGATGTCGCGGCCCGCAGCGGCCTCGACCCCCGATTCGTCGGTCGGGACGACGACACCCTCCGCCGCATCGGCACCTTCGTCGAGTTGCACGTCGAGCAGGGCCGCGGCCTCATCGATCTCGATCGCCCGGTCGGCATCGCCCGCTCGATTCTCGGGCACGGGCGCTGGCGCCTCACGATCACGGGGCAGGGCAACCACGCCGGCACGACTCTCATGGCGGACCGGCGGGATCCGATGGTGGCCGCGGCGCGCATCGTCACCGCCGTGCGCGACACGGCCCTCTCACACGTCGGGGCCCGCGCCACGGTCGGCCGGCTGCGGCCGCTTCCGGGCGGCACCAACGTGATCGCGTCATCCGTGGCGCTGTGGATCGACGCCCGCCATGCCGACGACGCCGTGACCGCCGCTCTCGTCGGCCAGATCGCGGCGGCGGCGGAGCTGATCGCCGCCGAAGAGGGCTGCCGGGTCGCGCTGGTCGAGGAGTCGGTGAGCGGCACGGTGCATTTTCCGGCCGACCTGCGCGAACGCATCGCCGGAATGCTTCCGGGCGCGCCCGAGCTTGACACCGGCGCCGGACACGACGCCGGTGTGCTCAGCGCGGAGGTGCCGACCGCGATGGTCTTCGTGCGCAACCCCACCGGGGTCTCGCACTCTCCCGAGGAATTCGTCGAGCGGGGCGACGCCGAGGCTGGCGCCGTCGCCCTCGCGGACGTGCTCACCGGACTGCTCGCGGACTGAGTCGCCGGACCGGTCGGCTAGGGCAGGAGCAGCAGCTTTCCGATGTGCTCCGACGACTCCATCCGCGTGTGGGCTGCGGCAGCGGCGGAGAGCGGGTACCGGTGGTCGATCACCGGCACTACCAGGCCGGTCTCGACGAGGGGCCAGACGTTCTCCAGCACGCTCGCCATGATCTCGTTCTTCTCGGCGACCGGGCGGGCCCGCAGCGTCGACCCCTGAATCGACAGCCACCTGCGCATCATCAGGCCGAAGTCGAGCGGGCCGGTCTCGCCGCTGAGGTTGGCGATGTTGACGAGCCGCCCGTGCGGTGCGAGCGAGCGGAGGTTGCGCTCGAGGTAGCCTCCGCCGATCGAGTCGAGGATCACGTCGACCCCGCGGGCCTCGGTCGCCTCGGCGATGCGTTCGGCGAAGTCTTCCCGGCGGTAGTCGATGAGGATCTCGGCGCCGAGGCGCTCGCACGCGGCGAGTTTGGCCGGGGATCCCGCGGTGACCGCCACGAGGCTGCCGAGCGCCCGAGCCAGCTGGATCGCGATCGTGCCGATTCCGCTCGAGCCGCCGTGCACCAGCAGGGTCTCTCCGGCGCGCAGCCCGGCGATGAGGAAGACGTTCGACCACACGGTCGCGATGGCCTCGGGAAGGCCGGCGGCATCCACGAGGTCGAGTTGCGGTGGTACCGGCAGCAGCGCCCCGGCGGAGGCGACGGCGAGGGACGAGTAGCCTCCGCCCGGCAACAGGGCACACACCCGGTCGCCCTCGGCCCAATTGTGAACGCCGCTTCCAACGGCGCGGATCGTGCCCGACACCTCCATGCCAAGCAGCGGCGATGCTCCGGCCGGAGGCGGATAGTGCCCCTCGCGCTGGCTGATGTCGGCCCGGTTCACGCCGGCCGCGGCCACCTCGATGAGGACCTCGCCGTGACCGGCGGCGACATCGGGGAGCTCGGAATAGAGGAGGGCGTCGGCGCCCCCGGAACTGGGTACGGTGATGGCATGCATTCCTGAACGCTACGCCCAGTGCCTGCGGCTAGGTTGGACGGCATGCCCACGAGACCGGATGCCGCAGCGCTCGTCGCGCTACTGCCCGGCACGTGGCGACTCGGCGCAACGAACTCTCCGATGTGGCTCGCCGGCGATCGGCTGCTGCCCACGTTCCGCTACGACCTGAAACGCACCGATCCGCTCGTCTTCGGCGAGGTCGTCAGCTACACGAGCCCGGACGGGGCGGAGAATTCCATCGTCGGGGTCGCCCGCTACCGTCACGACGAATTCGTCGGGCGCAGCAGGCGCCTGCTCTCCCTGCGGACGAGTCGCTGGTCGGTGGTCGGTGTATCCGACGACACGAACGTCCTCGTCCGCCGGTTCCACAGGTCGTTGTTCGCCCCGGCCGGGGTCGACGTCGTGGTGCGCGAGGGCACCGAATCGCAGGAGTTCCGTGCGGTCGTCGCCGTGGCATCCGAGTATCTCGGGCTCACCGACGGAGAGTTCGCGAGTCTCAGCTGGCTCGCCCTCGCCGACTGATCGGGTCGACCTGTTCCGCGTCGGCGGTCTGCAGCAGCGCGGTCCAGGTGATCCACGATCCCGCCGCTCCGTCCGGGGCAACGGTCATAGGGTCTCCTCGCCGATGATGACCTCCCGCACCCGGCGAAGGTCTTCGAGCAGTGAACCGATCATGATCCAGTTGTCGGGGTCGGGCTGCGGGATCACTATCGGCGAGGTGAGGGCTGGCAGCTCGCCGGTGACCGGCTGCGGTTCGGCTGGAGCGGCCTCCCGCGTGAGGAGAATCAGATCATGGGCGGCCCGGTCGAGCTCGACCGCGATCGATCGCACGAACGGGTCTTCGCCGAGGCGCGGGTCGTAGTTGTCGTGGAGGGCTCGCGCCATGCCCGTGACGCGCGTCACGAGGATACTGAGCGAGTCGAGCAGATCCTGATCGCGCTCGAGGGCGGCCCCATAGCGGGCACGCCGCGGGTTAAGCATGAGTGATTCATCGGCGCGGATGAGCGCATCCGTTGCGCCGTTGCGCAGTCTCGGCAGCGATCGTGCGCCGGCGATCATTACCGCGAGCTGCTCCCGTGATTGCGGCGTGCGGAGTGCCTCGGCGAGGGCCTCCAGCGTCGTCGCAACGCGTTCCGCGAGCCGCACCACGGCCGCGTGGGCCGGGGTGAGCAGCACCGGCGGAACGATGATCGCGTTCACGGCGAGGCCGACCGCCGCTCCGATCACCGTCTCGATCACCCGGTTGATCGCGTATCCCGGGGTATTCATGCCGATCGCGATCACGAGCATCGCGCTGATCGGGATCTGGTTCGCCGAACCGGGGGAGAGGCGCAGCGCCCAGGCGATGAGCAGCGACACGACGATGATGCCGAGCACGATCCAGCTCGAATGCCCGAAGAGGACGCCGGCGCCATAGGCGAGCAGCACCCCGAGGATGACCCCGACACTGCGTTCGATGCCCTTCGCGAGCGACTGGTTGACGCTCGGCTGCACCACCAGGAGCGCGGCGATCGCCGCAAAGATCGGCAGCGGCTGGTTGAGACCGATCGTGCAGATCAGCCAAGCGACGATCGCCGCAACCGAAGTCTTGAGCACCTGCAGCAGAGGGCTGCGAGACGACGCTCGCAGTGAGGCCATCAGTCGCATCCGTCCACAGTATCGGTCGGAGGCCGCTCGTGACCATCGCACGTGTCGTTCGGGCCGGGGTCACTCCGTGGGCAGTTGGGGTCCGCTGAGGTCGCCGGTCGTCGGCTGGTCGAGCGTCGCGGCCGGAGCCACCACCGCAGTGGAGTGCCCTTCACCGGGGGTGGCGACGGTCACACCACCGAGCGCGATGCTCACGAGCATGGCGCTCATGAGAATGCCAGCCGCCAAGACTCCGCTTGCCGCCGCGGTCATCCCGGCCAGCCGCCCGTTTCGGCGCGAATGCCGTATCAGCACGGCGATGGCCACCAGGGCGACTGCCGCGAGGGCGACAGTGAGCACTGGTGACAGGGTAATCGCATCGGTCGCCGCGGACGCGGCAGCAAGCGCAGCATTCATGTGCTGGCTGTTCCTTTCGGGTAAGGAACGGTTCATGTCGGGTACACGAACTGTGCATCGACCTGTCGGCCTTTAGGGGGGACACCGGATCGATAACAGTGAACCTACCAGCCTCGCAAATCGCGATGCAAGGACCTCCCGTCCCAATGTGGCCACCGCGGCGGGCGAGGACAGTTCGATCGCGCCCACCGCACGCTGTAGCGTGTCTTCGAAACGGCAGACAATCAGGAGGATCCATGCCCGAGTCCAGCGGCAGGCGCGTCATCGAAATCCCCGGTCTGCCGGGCGCGAGCGCGGGGCTCACCGGCGAACTTGCTCTGCCGGAGGGCGAGGGCCCGTGGCCCGGTGTCGTGCTCGTGCACGAGGCCTTCGGCATCAACGACGTCATGCGGCGGCAGGCGGAACGGTTCGCCCGCGCCGGCTACGTTGCGATCATGCCCAACCTTTTCACCGAGGGCGGCGTGCGCAAGTGTCTCAGCCAGACCTTCCGCGATCTCAAGGCCGGCACGGGCCGGTCGTTCGCCGACATAGAGTCCGCAAGGCGGCTGCTCATCGCCCGGGACGACTGCACCGGCCAGGTGGGCGTCATCGGCTTCTGCATGGGCGGCGGCTTCGCGCTTGCCGCGGCGACCCGCGGCTTCGGTGCGGCATCCGTCAACTACGGCCAACTGCCCAAGGAGCTGGATGAGGCCCTCATCGGTGCCTGTCCGATCGTCGCCAGCTACGGCGGCAAGGACGGTTCACTCAGGGGTGCGGCGGCCAGGCTCGACGACTCGCTCACGCGCGTCGGAGTCGTGCACGATGTGAAGGAATACCCGCAGGCCGGTCACGCCTTCCTCAACGATGCCGAGAGCGGCCCGCCGGCGCTGCGCTTCATCATGAAGCGCATCATCGGTGCCGGCCCGAACCCCGAGGCGGCTTCCGACGCGTGGAAGCGCATCGACGCGTTCTTCGACGAGCACCTGAAGTCTTCGACGAACACCTGAAGCCTTCGTGGATCGGCCTGGTTCAGCCGTCCGCAGGCAGCGTGGCATGCGCGATGGCGTCCGCCGCTCGCACGAGCGCGAGGTGAGACAGCGCCTGCGGGGTGTTGCCCACCTGGCGGTCGGCGGCAATGTCGTATTCCTCGCTGAGCAGGCCGAGGTCGTTGGAGAGCGACACGAGGCGGTCCATCAATACCGTGGCATCGCCAACCCGGCCACTGCGGGCGTACTGTTCGACGAGCCAGAACGAGCAGGCGAGGAACGGATGCTCGCCGGCGGGCAGGCCGTCGAGCCCGCTCTCCGTGCGGTAGCGCATCAACAGTCCGTGGTGGAGGAGTTCTTCCTCGAGCGCGGCGACGGTTCCGAGCATCCGCGGGTCGTCCGCGGTGACATAGCCCACCTGCGAGAGCAGTAGCAGGGATGCGTCGACACCGGTGCTGCCGTAGTACTGGGTGTAGGTGTTGCGCACCGTGTCGAATCCGCGGGACTCGATCTCGCTTCGCACCTCCTCGCGCAGCTGTGTCCAGCGTTCGACCGGACCGTCGAGGCCGAAGTCGGTGACGGCCCGGATGGCGCAGTCGAATGCCGCCCAGATCAGCGCCCGCGACGACACGAAGTCCCGCTGCGGGCCGCGGATCTCCCAGATGCCGTTGTCGGGGCGGCGCCAGTTCTCCTCGACGTAGGTCATCAGCGCACGCTGCAGCGGCCAGGAGAACCGGTCCTCGGCGAGCCCGAGCTCCCGGGCCGCCTGCAGCGCGATCATCACTTCTCCGAAGATGTCGCCCTGGTACTGCCGCCAGGCGTCGTTGCCGACCCGCACCGGCGAGGCGCCGTTGTACCCGGGGAGGGTCTCGACCTCCCACTCGGTGAGCCGGCGCTCGCCGGACAGGCCGTACATGATCTGCACGTCGGCCGGGTCGCCTGCGACGGCACGCAACAGCCAGCCGCGCCAGGCGCTCGCCTCCTCACGGAAGCCGTGATTGAGCAGCACATCCAGGGTGAGCGAGGCATCCCGCAGCCAGACGTAGCGATAGTCCCAGTTGCGACTGCCGCCGAACGATTCGGGCAGGCTCGTAGTCGCCGCCGCGACGATGCCCCCCGTGTCCTCGTGGGTGAGCGCGCGCAACACCAGCAGGGAACGATGCACCTCGTCGTGGTACACCGGGGACGCGATGCAGCGCGAGGCCCACTCGCGCCACCAGCTCATGGTCTCTTCGAGCCGTTCAGAAATCGGGAGTGACGGTGGGGGCTGACGGTGGGCGGGATACCAGGTCATCGTGGCATCGACGGTCTCGCCGGCGCGCACCGTGAACTCGGCGACGTGCGAGTGGTCGGTGGCGCGCAGCTCCGGGCCGCGCAGGATCACCGCGTCCGGTCCGGCAATGGCGACGAGCGCCGGACCGTGCTCGTCGGGCATCTGACGGATCCAGGGCAGGGCCTCGGCGTAGCCGAAGCGCAGCCGCAGGTCCATGGACATCTGCACGGATCCCCGGATGCCCTTGACCCGGCGCAGCACGTCGGCGCGGCCGTCCGCGAGCGGCATGAAGTCGATGACCTCCACCTCGCCGGTGTCGGTCACCCACCGGGTGATGAGCACGAACGTGTCTTCGAGGTAGTGCCGGTGCGTCTCGAGCACGGTTCCGGTGGGGGCGAGCAACCAGCGGCCGTGGTCCTTCGAGCCGAGCAGGGCACCGAAGACCGAGGCGGAGTCGAAGCGCGGTAGACAGAGCCAATCGATGCTGCCGTCGCGGCCAACGAGGGCGGCGGTGTGGCAGTCTCCGATAAGGGCGTATTCCTCAATGTTCAGAGCCATTGAATCAGTGTCCCAGAGGTAGCCTGTGCTTATGGTTGACCACATCGGAACTCTCGTCGTTCTCGGAGGCGGTGGGGATCTCACCAGGCGCCTGCTGCTGCCGGGCCTCGGCCAACTGCTCGACAGTCCACGCGGCTACGACCTCCGGCTCATCGGGGTGGGCTTCGATCCGATGACGGACGCCGACTGGAGCCGCCGCGTGCTCGACTCGTTCACGGCCGGCGGGGCATCCGGTGCGCTCGCGAGGTCCGTCGCGAAGAAGGCGGTCTACCTGCAGGCGGATGTGACGATCCCGTCCGAACTCACCCGCATCCTCGCCGCGGCGACCGGCACCCCTGCGCTGTACTTCGCTCTGCCACCGCACGTCACCATCACAGCCATCGCGGCGTTGGAGAAGGTGACGCTGCCGAAGGGCACCGTTCTCGGCCTCGAGAAGCCGTTCGGCACCGACCTGCGCAGCGCCCAGACGCTCAATCGCCAGCTGGCGAAATTCATGCCGGAGAAGTACATCCACCGGGTAGATCACTTCCTGGGCAAGTCGACGGTTCTCAACCTGCTCGGCCTGCGGTTCGCCAACCGTATCTTCGAGCAGGTGTGGAGCTCCGAGCACATCGAACGGGTCGATATCGTCTTCGACGAGACCCTCGCCCTCGAGGCGCGGGCCGGCTACTACGACAAGGCTGGAGCGCTCGTCGACATGATCCAGAGTCATCTGCTGCTCGTGATGGCGCTCGCCGCCATGGAGCCGCCGTCGAGCCTCGACCCGGAGGACCTGCGAGGATCGATGGCCCAGGTGTTGCGGGCGACCTATGCCTGGAAGGGCGATCCGGTCGCGGCCGGCCGACGTGCCCGCTACGGAGGCGGCACGATCGACGGAGAGAAGCTTCCCGCCTATGTGAAGGAGGAGGGCGTGAATCCCGACCTGGAGACCGAGACCCTCGCCGAGCTCACCGTGGGCATCGAGAACTGGCGCTGGGCCGGTGTGCCGTTTCGCCTGCGATCCGGGAAGGCCCTCGCCGACAAGCGAGAGCAGATCGTCGTGACGTTCAAGGATGTGCCGCATCGTCCCTACGGATTCACCGGCACGACGGGTCCGGCGAAGCTCACCATCTCCCTCAGCCCGGACAGAATCGAACTCGACCTCAACATCAACGGTGAGGGCGACCCGTTCAGCATCGACCGGGTGAGCCTCGACGCCCAGTTCGCCGCCGGAGACCTCGGGCCCTACGGCGAGGTGTTGCACGGCATCCTCTCCAGCGACGCGACGCTCTCGGTGCGCGCGGATGCCGTCGAGGAGTGCTGGAGGATCGTCGGGCCGGTCCTCGCCGCCTGGCGAAAGAACTCCGTGCCGATCGACACCTACCGCGCCGGTTCCGCCGGGCCCACCGCCTGGCGCTAACCGCAGCCCGGGAGTGGGCTAGAGCAGCCCAGCCTCATCCAGTCGTTCGGCCAGCCCGGCCCCGTCGGGAGCGTAGAACCACGGGGCCTTGTGCGGGGAACGCTCCTCGCCCTTGCTTCTGCCTCCGGCGAGCACTGCCTCGCTGTTGGACAACTCGCGGATGGCCACGGCCTCAACACTGCGCGGATGCGCTGCCGCGAAGTTCCCGTAGATCTCCTCGTCGTGCTGGCCGTCGTCGCCCACCAGCAGCCAGCGGATGCCGGGGAACTCCCGGGAGAGCCGCTTGAGCGAGTCGACCTTATGGTCGCGGCCGCTGCGGAACCAGCGGTCGTGCGTCGGTCCCCAGTCGGTGAGAAGAAGCGGCCCCGGGGGGTAGAGGTGGCGCGAGAGGAACCGCGTGAGGGTCGGCGCGACGTTCCATGCCCCCGTGGAGAGATAGAAGACCGGGGTGCCAGGGTGCGAGCGGGTGAGCCGCTCATAGAGAACCGCCATGCCCGGCACGGGTCGGCGGGCGTGTTCGTCGAGCACGAACGTGTTCCACGCCGCGAGGAACGGGCGGGGGAGCGCCGTGACCATGACGGTGTCGTCGACGTCGGAGATGAGTCCGACCGTGACGGCCGGGTCGACGATGAAGATCGGGGCCTCGACCGTCTCCGACTGGTCCGTGCGGATGGTGATGGTGTGCCAGCCCGGCGCGAGATCGACTTCGAGAACCGTGTCGACGACGCCGCCGCGGTCGGCAACGACACGCTGCTCCACAGAACCGATCTCGATGGTCACCGCGATGTCGTTGACGGGCACGCTCGTGAAACTTCGCCAGCCACGGATCTTCTTGTAGCGCACCTCGTCGCCTGTGCTTGGCTTCGCCAACAGCACCCGGCAGAGCACGCGGGCCCAGCCCGGTGCGCCGTAGCCGGTGTAGGGGATGACGGTGGGCGTGTGCCCTCGACGCCGCGCAAACTTCTCGCGGAATTCATGCATCGCGTCTTCGGCACGCGCTGCCAGGTGAAGGATGGGCTCTGCTCCTGAAGCGGTGGCTGACATTTTCGGAGTCCTGGCCATTCGCCAAGTCTTCCATGGTTGCGCTGCGCGCACCCCGAATTACGCCCCCATGGGGGTGTACAGACCAGTCATTTATCCGAATTTGCACAGATAGTGAAGTTTTTGCAAAAACTTGGCGCCCCCATCTCGGGGGCGCGATACTATTCATCCTGAGATAAATCAAGGAGTTGCTTTGGCGGATCAGAACCCTACAGAAATTGTGCAGGACGGAAGCGCGATGTTGCGCAACGAACCTGTTCAGGCACGGAGCACGGCGAGGCTCGCGAGCCTCCTCGATGCGGCTGCCGCGATCATCGATGAAATCGGCTATGAGCGGCTGACCACCGCCATGGTTGCGGAGCGTGCGGGAGCCTCCATCGGCACCGTCTACCGCTATTTCCCCGATCGCATCGTGGTGCTGCAGAGCCTCAGCGCGCGATCGCTCGGCGGATTCGTCGAAGCCACTCGCGCGAGAATCCTCGACCCCGTGCACCTCACCTGGTGGGACGCCCTCGCGGACTGTCTCGATGCGATGACGACGGCCTTCCGGTCCCTGCCCGGCTACCGTTCCCTGCGCCTCGGAGACGTGCTCGATGTGCGCCCGGCGCTGTCCGCCCAGTCGGGCAGCAGCGTGGTCGCGGCGGCGGCGGCGGCGGCTCTGGTGGAACGCTTCGGCCTCCCGGAGGAAGACCTGGAGCATCGGCTCGAGGTCGTCATCGTGATCGCGGATGCACTGCTCGGCCGCGCCTTCACCTATGACCCGCAGGGAGACGCCCGGTTGATCGGCGAAGCCATGACCATGTCGCGCGCCTACCTGACCTGGTTCTACGGAGATCCCACCGAGGCCTAGGCGATCTGCGGGAGTACCGTTCGGCGCAACACTCATCGGGGTGAGCGCCGTCCGGTTGTGCGTTGCTGATTCGACCCGTCGGCGTAAGCGATTCGTAATTTGCGGCAATCGGGAATGTTCTCGGGCGCGAATAGTGTTGAGCTTGAAAAGTCCGGCAAGTGTCGATTCGTGTTGCGCACGAGGAATGAGCCGCCCCGATGATCGAGTTCCGTGGTGTAAGAAAGCAGTTCCCTGATGGAACCGTCGCCGTCGAAGACTTCAGCCTGGTGTTGCCGTCCCGTAAGACAACGGTGCTGGTCGGATCATCCGGGTCAGGCAAGACCACCCTGCTGCGCATGATCAACCGCATGGTGGACCCCTCGTCCGGCAGGATCGAAATCGACGGCGAAGACACGTCGACCCTCGACCCCGTGGCGTTGCGTCGACGTGTCGGATACGTGATGCAGAATTCGGGACTGCTGCCACACCTCAGGGTGATCGACAACGTCGCGACCGTTCCCGTGCTCAACGGGGTGCCGAAGAGGCAGGCTCGCGAACAGGCGCTCGCCCTGCTCGACACGGTGGGCCTCGACCGCTCTCTCGCCGACCGCTATCCAAGCCAGCTCTCCGGCGGCCAGCAGCAGCGCGTCGGTGTCGCCCGCGGACTCGCCGCCGATCCCAACATCCTCCTCATGGACGAACCCTTCGGCGCGGTCGACCCGATCGTGCGCGCCGAATTGCAGACCGAGCTCATCCGCCTGCAGCGCGAGCTGGATAAGACGGTGGTCTTCGTCACGCACGACATCGACGAGGCATTCCTGCTCGGCGATCAGGTGGTGATCCTCGAAAAGGGTGGGCGGATCGCGCAAGTGGGCTCGCCGACCGAAATCCTGGCGGCGCCCGCAAACGACTTCGTCGCCTCCTTCATCGGGGCGGACAAGGGCAAGCGTGCCCTCAGCATCCGGTCCACCCCCACCGGTGACATCCTCGTTGACACCGAGGGGCGTGCTGTTGGAGTGCTGGTCGATTCCGCCCGGGAGGTCGTGTCGTGACCTGGATACTGGGCAACCTGCCACACATCGGGCAGCTGATGCTCGCCCACCTGGCGATCGCGTTCCCGCCGATCCTGCTGAGTCTCCTGATCTCGGTTCCGATCGGTTGGGTCGCCAACCGGTACCGCTGGAGTCGCGGGGCGCTGCTCACGGTGGTCGGGCTGCTCTACGCCATCCCGTCCCTTCCGCTGTTCATCGTGCTGCCGGTGATCATCGGCACGGGCCTGCGCGATCCGATCAACGTGGTGGTCGCCCTCACGCTCTACGGCATCGCGCTCATGGTGCGAACGACAGCGGATGGGCTCGCGTCGGTGGATGTCGACATCCGCCAGTCCGCGACCGCGGTCGGGTTCTCGGATCGCAGCCGATTCTGGCGGGTGGAGCTGCCGCTCGCCGGTCCCGTGCTGGTCGCCGGCCTTCGTGTGGTGGCGGTGAGCACGGTGAGTCTCACGACCGTCGGGGCGGTGCTCGGCATCCAGAGCCTCGGTTTGCTGTTCACCGACGGAATCCAGCGCAACATCCCGGAGGAGATCTGGACCGGCATTGTGCTCACCGTCGTCATCGCGCTCGCCATTGACTGGGTTATCGTGCAGCTCGGCCGGCTGGTCATGCCGTGGACCCGGGTGCCCGCGGCGCCGACCCGCCGCACCGCACGTGACGGTCGAGTGGCGGCGATGGCATGAACCTCTTCGTGCAGGGATTGCTCTGGGTCTTCGACCCGGCCCACTACGGCGGAATGAACGGGATCGACACCCGCACGCGGGAACATCTCGCGATCAGCGGTCTCACGATCCTCATCGCCGCCGTCATCGCCATCCCCATCGGCTTCTACATCGGCCATACCGGCCGGGGCCGGAGCGTCGCAATCGGACTCTCCGGCGGCGTGCGCGCGCTGCCGACCCTCGGATTCATCGCCATTCTGGCCCTGAGCCTCGGCATCGGACTCGAAGCGCCGCTCATCGCCCTGATCGTGCTGGCAATCCCGTCGGTCCTCGCCGGCGCGTATTCGGGATTCGAGGCGGTCGACCCCGCGGCCGTCGACTCCGCGCGGGCCATCGGGATGACCGAATGGCAGATCGTCACCCGCATCGAGCTGCCGCTGGGGCTGCCGCTGCTCATCGGCGGCCTCCGCCTGGCCAGCCTGCAGGTGATCGCGACCGCTGCGCTGGCCGACTACGTCGGCGCCGGCGGCCTCGGGCACTTCATCTTCCTCGGGCTGCAGACGCAGGACTACCCGCAGATGGTTGCCGGCTCGATCATGGTGGTCGTGCTCGCCCTGGCCTCGGAAGCGATATTCAGCATCCTCCAACGGCTCGTCGTGCCGACAGGCGTCACCGCCGGCCAGCCAAGAGACGTTCGCGCGCGGTCATCCCGATCGCGCACGGCACCGGGTTAATCCCCCTAACAAGAAGGAATCAGTCATGTTCACAGCAGGAAAAGGCCGACTCGTCGCCCTCGGCGCCGTCGTGGTTGGGGCCGTAATAGCCCTTTCAGGGTGCGCATCGAGTAATCCCTTGTCCACCGGATCGACATCCGGCGCCTCAGCGGGCCCGACGCTCGTC
Organism: Actinomycetales bacterium; assembly: GCA_038251725.1. GTDB lineage: Bacteria > Actinomycetota > Actinomycetes > Actinomycetales > Microbacteriaceae > Lacisediminihabitans. The sequence continues at coordinate 82,857 of JBBSBA010000002.1, read as the reverse complement.
ATCGGATCCCAGGCGTACTACTCCAACGAGATCATCGCGCAGCTCTATTCGCAGGCTCTCGCTCACGCCGGCTACAAGGTCGACAACCAGTTCCAGATCGGGCAGCGAGAGGTCTATCTGCCGCAGATCGAGGCGGGCAAGATCGACGTGTTCCCCGAGTACATCGGCAGCCTCGACCAGGCTCTCCACAAGACGGCCCCCGGTGGAACCGAGAAGGCCGTTCTCGCCGACCTGAAGAAATCGCTTCCGGCCGGGTTGCGCGTTCTTGACCCCGCACAAGCCTCAGACCAGAATTCCTGGACCGTCACCAAGGCGTTCGCGGAAAAGTACAACCTCACGGACATCGCGTCTCTCAAGAACGTGACCGTACCGATCACGGTCGGCGGAAACGCCGAACTCCAGACTCGCCCGTACGGGCCGACCGCGCTCAAGGACAAGTACGGCATCAACATCGCCGGCTTCAAGGCGGTGCAGGACAGCTCCGGCCCGCTTACCGTGAAGGCGCTTGTTGACGGCGACATCCAGCTCGCCAACATCTACACGGCCGACCCGAACATCAAATCGAACAACCTCGTGGCCCTCTCCGACCCCGATGGACTGTTCTTCCCGGACAACGTGGCGCCGGTCGTGTCGCAGAAGGTCGACGCGAAGGCGGTGAAGATCCTCAACGCCGTGAGCGCGAAGCTCACCGCCGCGGACCTGGTGAGCCTCAACTCCCAGAGCGTCAACGACAAGATGTCGTCGTTCGATATCGCCAAGGCGTGGCTCACCAAGAACGGCCTGCTTTCGTAGCACGCGAACGCGGGTGCCCGGGCTACGGCTCGGGCGCCTCGTCGCTTGCCGGCCCGTCGGTCCCCGGGCCGCGCGGTTTCTCCGGCACGACGGCATGCTGCATGTGGCGCGCCTCCGCCCGCGTCAGCAGGTTCTTGACAAGCACAACGACCACAAGGAACACGGCGATGACGGCGGCGAACAGGTAGCCGGCGTAGTGCAGCTGGCTCGCCAGCTGCCGGTACGATCCGGCGGCGAGCCAGCCAACGGAGACGTAGGCGGTCGCCCAGACGATGCAGGCGGGGACCGTCCAGGCGAGGAACTTGCGATATCGCATGGTGCTCATGCCAACGGTCAGGGGGATGAGCGCGTGCAGGAACGGCAGGAAGCGCGACACGAAGACGGCGATGCCCCCGCGTCGGTCGAGGTATATTTCCGCCCTGATCCAATTCCGTTCGCCCATGCGCCGACCGAGCCTCGAGGCCTGGATGCGCGGTCCGAAGAACCGGCCGAGGGCGAAGCCGATGCTCTCGCCAGCGAGCGCCCCGGCGACCACGGCGATGAGCAGGCCGCCGTATTCTGCCCAGTTGCTGATGCCGGTGGACGAGACGAGAACGATCGAGTCGCCCGGCACGATGAGGCCGACCAGGATCGAGGTCTCGAGCAGCATCGTCACCCCGGCGAGCAGGATGCGCAGCACGGGATCGACGTTGCGAACCGTGTCGAGAATCCAGTTGAGGGTGTCGTTCACGTGGCGAGCCTAGCTAGCCGGACTGCGGGATCGCCCGCCGCAACCGCTCGAGTCGTGCCCGCCAGGTGGAGAGCCGGCCTGGCTGTTCTGCCGGGGCTGGTCCATCGATCCAGGCGGTGACGATCCGGATGCCGTGAAGCGCACTCAGCGCCCAGATCTCACAGCCGTCGAGCTCGGCCGGGGTGACCGACTCGTGGTACACGTCGATGCCGAGGGCCGTCGCGAGAGCGATCACCGATCGAGCCGTCACGCTGTCGATGCGGTCCAGTTCGATCGACGGGGCGCAGAGCACGTCGCCGCGCCACCAGAGCAGGGCGCTGTAGGCACCCTCGACGATGAATCCCTCGGCGGAGAGGATGACGGATTCGTCGGCGCCGCGCCGCTGGGCATCGGTCCGGGCGCGCAGCAGAGCCTGTGTGTCGGGACCCTTGATCGTGGGGGAGCGACGAGGATCGGGCCCGGGGTGGCTGGTGAGCCGAACGGACCGGGTGAGTTCGGGGGCGCTGCGCAGCCGAAAGACCAGCAGCGACCCGTCGCCGCGACGGTGCAGCTCGACCCGGGGAAACCAGAGGCCGGCTGCCGGGATGGCGTCCATTGCCGCGGCCCAGAAGGCCGTGAGGTCGGGCGTCGTCACCCGCCCGGTGGCGAGCACGGCCGCGAAGAAGCGTTGCCGGTGCAGCTCGAGGGCGAGCACCGCGCCGTCGCCGACGAGCCACGAGTCGGCCGCCGCGATGGTCGTGTCGGTCATGTCGCAGTAGTCGAGCAGGTGCAGTGCACCCTCGTGCCAGCGATGGATCGACGACTCGCTCATAGAGTCAGGGTATGCGCCACCGGGTCAACGAATCGCCCATTCCCGACGTCATCGGCCCGGCGGGGCCGTTCGAGGCACTGTAGAAACTCGACGAGGTGAAGCTCAAGGCCATGGCGCTTCTCGCCGTGCTCGGCGTTTCGCCGGGTGACCGAGTGCGGGCCGCGCTGCCGATGGGCGGATGCGCTCGCCCGCGGCAGGGTTCGGTAGCCTTGGACACTGGCCCTGGTTTGATCCGGCCGCCTCCATTGGAAAAATGAATTGAGACTTTCGTGGCAGAAGATCGCACCGCAGAAGACCGCTCCGCCGAAGATCGCTCCGGCGACGACAGGGCGGCCGAGCACGGTCCTCGCTACGACGCTGCGGCCCTCCAGGCCAAATGGCTGCCCCGCTGGGACGAGCTGAAGTCGTTCCGCACCGACGACCCGGACGACAAGCGTCCGCGCAAGTACATCCTCGACATGTTCTCCTACCCCTCCGGTGACTTGCACATGGGGCACGCCGAGGCATTCGCCCTCGCGGATGTGCTCGCCCGCTATTGGCGCCAGCAGGGCTTCAACGTGCTTCATCCCATCGGCTGGGACTCCTTCGGGCTTCCCGCCGAGAACGCGGCGATCAAGCGCGGGGTCGATCCCCGCGAGTGGACCTATGCGAACATCGCGCAGCAGTCCGAGTCGATGAAGCAGTACGCCACCTCGGTGGACTGGGACCGGGAGATCGCCACGAGCGATCCCGAGTACTACAAGTGGAACCAGTGGCTCTTCCTCAAGATGTATGAGAAGGGCCTCGCCTACCGCAAGGACTCCTGGGTCAACTGGGATCCGGTGGACCAGACCGTGCTCGCGAACGAGCAGGTGCTGCCCGACGGCACCTCCGACCGCTCCGGCGCGGTCGTCGTGAAGAAGAAGCTCACGCAGTGGTACTTCAAGATCACCGACTATGCCGACCGCCTGCTCGACGACCTCAACCAGCTCGAGGGATCGTGGCCGCCGAAGGTGCTCGCGATGCAGCGCAACTGGATCGGTCGCTCCAAGGGTGCGGACGTCGACTTCGTGATCGAGGGCCGTGAGGAGAGGATCTCCGTCTTCACCACCCGTCCGGACACCCTCTACGGCGTCACCTTCATGGTCGTCGCGCCCGATTCCGACCTCGCGGCCGAGTTGGTCGCCGGCTCAACGGATGCTGTTCGCGCGAACTTCGCTGACTACCTGGTTCAGGTGCAGAAGACCACCGAGATCGAGCGCCAGGACGCCAGCCGGGAGAAGACCGGGGTCTTCCTCGATCGCTTTGCGGTGAACCCGATCAACGGCGAACGCATCCCGATCTGGGCCGCCGACTACGTGCTCGCCGACTATGGTCACGGTGCCGTCATGGCCGTTCCCGCGCACGACCAGCGAGATCTCGACTTTGCCCGCAAGTTCGACCTTCCCGTGCGCGTGGTGGTCGACACGAACCAGCCGGTCACCGGCGCCGTCCCGGTGCTGCCGATCAACCCGCAGACCGGCGAGGCCGAGCTTCCCGACGATCTGCCGCCGCTGGATCCCGCCCACACCGGCATCCCGCTCACCGGCGACGGTCGCATGATCAACTCCGGCTCGCTCAACGGACTGAGCAAGTCCAATGCCATCAAGCGCATCACCGAGCAGCTGGATGCCGCGGGCAACGGCCGCGCGTCGAAGAACTACCGACTTCGCGACTGGCTCATCTCCCGCCAGCGGTTCTGGGGCACCCCGATCCCGATCTTCCACACGGAGGACGGCGAGCTTGTGCCGGTGCCCGAGGACCAGCTGCCCGTGCGCCTGCCATCGACCGAGGGACTCGACCTTCAGCCCAAGGGCGTGTCGCCGCTCGGCGCGGCCGAGCACTGGGTGAACGCCACGCTGCCCGACGGCCGTGCCGTGCGCCGCGATCCCGACACGATGGACACCTTCGTCGACAGCTCGTGGTATTTCCTGCGCTTCCTCAGCCCGAGAGACGACAGCCGTGCCTTCGACCCGAAGGAGGCCGACAAGTGGGCGCCGGTCGACCAGTACATCGGCGGCGTCGAGCACGCCATCCTGCACCTGCTCTATGCGCGTTTCATCACCAAGGTGCTGTTCGACCTCGGCTACGTCAATTTCACCGAGCCGTTCAGCGCGCTCCTCAACCAGGGGATGGTGCTGTCGGCAGGCTCGAAGATGTCGAAGAGCCGCGGGGGAGTGAACCTCGGTGACGAGATCACCGCCCACGGGGTCGACGCGATCCGCCTGACCATGGTGTTCGCCGGTCCGCCGGAGGACGACATCAACTGGGAGGACGTCTCTCCTGCCGGTTCAGCCAAGTTCCTCGCCCGCGCCTGGCGTCTCGCGCAGGATGTCACCAGCGCCCCCGAGATCGAGTGGCGCACCGGCGACCATGCCCTGCGCCGCGTCACCCACCACTTCCTCGCCGACGCTCCCGGCCTCATCGAATCGTTCAAGTTCAACGTGGTGGTCGCCCGCCTCATGGAGCTCGTCAACGCCACCCGCAAGGTCATCGACAGCGGCGCGGGCGGGGCGGACGCCGCGGTGCGTGAGGCAACGGAGACCGTCGCGCTCGGGCTCTCGCTGTTCGCGCCGTACACGGCCGAGGAGATGTGGGAGATGCTCGGCTACCCGCCCACCGTCGCCCTGTACGGCTGGCGGAAGGCCGATCCGACGCTTCTCGTCGAGACCGCGGTCACCACCGTGTTCCAGGTCGACGGCAAGGTTCGCGACAAGGCCGAGGTCCACCCCAAGATCGACCCGGCCGACCTGGAGAAGCTGGCGCTGGAATCGGCCGGAGTCATTCGCGCGATCGGCGAACGCACGGTCGTCAACGTGATCGTGCGCGCCCCGCGCATCGTGAACATCGCCACCTCGCCCTAGCTCTTCGTGCCGTAGCCGCCCGCCGGGCCGGGTCCGCTCCCCGGCCTCGGGCGGGTACAGGCGGTTCTCCCCAGCTTCGCCGCCCGCGGCGCGGCCGATCACGGGGATCCCTAGCCTTCTGGGATGGATCCGCCCGTCTCGCTCGCACCCGTCTCGCTCGCACCCGTCTCGCTCGCACCCGTCTCGCTCGCACCCGCGAGGCCGGTGCGGGCGCGGGTCGGCCTCGGCGCCGCCGTCGTGCTGGTGCTTGTGGGGCTGGGCGTCGCTGTGCTCGTGAGCGCGTTCGGCCCGCACGGCACCACGCAGTCGGCCGTCACGCCGGCATCCACGGTGCCGATCGGCACGAGCACGCCGGCACCCGGGCGCACGGGAGCCACGATCTACGTGCACATTTTCGGCGCGGTCGCGAAGCCGGGCCTCTACCTCCTCACCGACGGCGACCGGGCGGTGGACGCGGTCGGCGCGGCCGGTGGATTCACCGCGAGCGCCGACCAGTCCGGCCTCAATCTGGCCCGGCTGCTCGTCGACGGCGAACAGGTCTCGGTACCCAACATCGGCGAGGCGCCCGTCGCGGCTCCCGGCGCGGCCACCGGTTCGGCGGTGGCCCCCAAGGTCAATCTCAATACCGCGGATGCGACAACGCTCGCGACCCTCCCGCGCGTCGGGCCGGCCATGGCCAAACGCATCATCGACTGGCGAACGAAGAACGGTCGATTCACCGCGGTGGAGGACCTCATGAGCGTGACCGGGGTGGGACAGAAGACCTTCGACGAGTTGAAGGACCTCGTGACACTGTGAGGCTCGACCTGCGGCTTGCGGTGCCCGTACTGGTGGCGTGGGTGACGGTCGGGCTGCTCATCGCCGTGCCACGGCTGCTCGGTGGGGCGGCGATCGGGCTGTGGGTCGCGGCGGGCGTGGGATGCGGTGGCGCCATGCTCACGCGTGGCCGGGTGCGGGCGCTCGCGCTTGGTCTGCTCACGGTGGTGGCTGCCACAGCACTGCTCGTGTCGGTCGCGGCCGTGCGCGCGCCGGCGCGACAGCCCGCGGTGCTCCTCGAAGCGGCGGACGCTGGCCGCTTCGTCACCGCTACCGCGGTGACGGGCCAGACCATCGTTGGCGAGTCCGCGACGGCCGTCACCGGCGCCGCACCACGGACTCCATTTGCGGCGACACTGCGGTCGGTACGAGTGGGGGTGGGCACCATCGATGTCGACCTCCCGGTCACGGTCTTCGCCGGCACCGGCACCGGCGCCGCCACGTTGGGCATCGGCACCACGCTGAGGCTCGCCGGAACGCTCGCGACCACTGACCCGGCCGACGACGTCGCCTTCCGCTTCTTCGCGGCGCGGGCCCCCGCCGTCGCGGATCCGCCGCCCTGGTACCTTGACTGGGCGAACGGGCTGCGGCAGCGGTTTCGCGAGGCAGCGTCCGTCCTGCCGGGGGCCGGCGGTGACCTGCTTCCTGGCCTGGCCATCGGCGACACGAGTGCCGTCGGGGCTCCGCTCGACTCGGCGATGAAGGCCACATCGCTCAGTCATCTGACCGCCGTGTCGGGGGCGAACTGCGCCGTGGTCATCGCGCTGATGATGCTCGTGGGAGCGGCCCTCGGCATCCCGCGCGGGTGGCGGGTGGCGGCCTCCGTGGCGACCCTGCTCGGTTTCGTGGTGCTGGTCACCCCTGAGCCGAGCGTGCTGAGAGCCGCGGTGATGGCGACACTCGTGCTCGGGGCGATGGTCGGCGGTCGGCCGATGCGCGGCGTGCCGACGCTCGCCCTGGCGAGCCTGCTGCTTCTCGCGAACGACCCGTGGCTGTCGCGCAGCTACGGCTTCCTGCTCTCGGTGCTGGCGACCGGCGGCCTCCTCGTGCTCTCCGGGCCGCTCTCCCGAGTGCTCGCGCGGCGACTGCCGGTCTGGCTGGCGGTGATGCTCGCCGTCCCGCTCGCCGCTCAGCTCGCCTGCCAGCCCGTGCTCATCCTGCTCAATCCGAGCATCCCCACGTTCGGCGTCGTGGCCAACGTTCTCGCCGAACCGGCGGCTCCGGCCGCGACCGTGCTCGGGCTCGTCTCCTGCGTCCTGCTGCCAGCGTTGCCCGCGGTCGGCGGGTTCGTCGCCTGGCTGGCGTGGCTTCCTTCGGCGTGGATCGCCGCCGTCGCGGCATTCTTCGCCGGACTGCCCGGCGCGGCGATCCCCTGGGCCCGGGGCGCGCTCGGCGTCGTGTCAACGGCGGGTGTCATTGCGCTCGGCCTGGCCGTGCTGTTCGTGCGCCGGGGCGGCATTCGCTCGGCCGCGAGCGTCGCGTTGGCGCTCGTGCTCGCCGGCTCGGCCGGAATCGCGGTCGGGGGCGCGGTGCGGCAGCAGCTCAGCCGACCGGGGGACTGGCAGATCGCGGTGTGCGACGTCGGGCAGGGTGATGCCGTGCTGGTGCGCAGTCTCGGGCAGGTCGCCCTTGTCGACACGGGGCGCGAGCCGAAGCTGCTTCGGGCTTGCCTCGACAGCCTCGGAATCGGGCGCATCGACCTTCTGGTGCTCACGCACTGGGACATGGACCACGTCGGGGGAACCTCCGCGGTGTTCGGCCGGGTGACCCGGGCGATGATCGGGCCGACCGACGGGTCGCCGGCGGCGGGGATCGGTCGCCAACTCGCAGACAACGGTGCGGCGGTGAGCCAGGCGAGCCAGGGGCTCGCCGGCCGGCTGGGCGACCTCGGCTGGGAGGTGCTGTGGCCGAAGGCGCATCTCGGCACCGTTCAGCCGGGCAACGACGCGAGCATCACGGTGCGCTTCGCCGGCGTGGACGACTGTGCGGCCGGCTGCCTCTCGGCGATCCTCCTCGGCGATCTCGGCGACCGGCCGCAGGCGCTGATGATGGCGGCGAACCGCATCGGCCGGGTGGATGTCGTCAAGGTCGCCCACCACGGATCGGCCGACCAGAATCCGCGGCTCTACACTGCACTGCACGCCACGGTCGGGGTGATCGGGGTCGGCATCGACAACGGCTACGGGCATCCCACCGCAGCGCTGCTCGGAATCCTCGCCGACAACGGCACGCTGGCCACCCGCACTGACCTCGAGGGGATGACGCTGCTGTCGCCGCGCCGGGACGGCTCCGTGAGCGTGTGGACGGAGCATCCGCTGCCCGCGGCGAAGCTGCTCGGGCACTGAGTCGGTCGGCACAGCGGTGTCGGCCCCGGCGATTACGCTGGGGTGAGCAGAATCGACGCGCAGGGAGTGCAGTGGCAGGCAAGGCAACGCCGAAGACAGCGGCGAAGACGGCCGTCACGATCCCGCAGCTTGGCTGGGCGCGCGTGCGTCCCGCGAATGTCGTGCTCGTCTCCGGCACGGAGGACTTCCTCGCCGAACGGGCCATCCGCATGCTGCGCGAGATCCTTCGTGCGGAGGACCCGAGCCTCGAGATCAGCGACCTGGAGGCCGACGCCTACGGGCCGGGCGAGCTGGTCACCCTCGCGAGCCCATCCCTGTTCGGTGAGCCGCGAATGATCCGGGTCACGGGTGTCGAGAAATGCACCGACGCCTTCATCGCCGAGACGCTGCGATATCTCGAGTCACCGGCCGACGACACGTATCTCGTGTTGCGCCATGCGGGCGGCGTCCGTGGCAAGAAGCTGCTCGACGCGATCCGTGGCGGACTCGGAACCGGTATCGAGATCGTCTGCGCGGAGCTCAAGAAGGACTCGGAGAAGCTCGACTTCGCCGCCTCGGAGTTCGCCATCGAGAACCGTCGGATTACCAGCGGCGCACTCCGCGCGCTCGCTTCCGCCTTCTCCGATGACCTCGCTGAGCTTGCCGCGGCCTGCCAGCAGCTGATCGCCGATGCGAGCGAGGAGATCACCGAGGTCACGGTGGAGAAGTACTACTCCGGCCGCGTCGAGACGAACGCGTTCCGCGTCGCTGACGTGGCGATTGCGGGCCGGCGGGGCGATGCCCTGATCCTGCTTCGGCACGCCATCGCCTCCGGTGCCGACCCGGTGCCGATCGTCGCAGCGTTCGCGAGCAAGCTGCGAACCATGGCCAAGATCTCGGGAGCCCGGGGCGGGTCGGGTCAGCTCGCTCAGCAGTTCGGTCTCGCCCCCTGGCAGGTAGACCGGGCGAGGCGTGATCTTCAGGGCTGGGACGACCGGGGCCTCGGGCGGTGCATCGAACTTCTCGCCGAGACGGATGCCGCGATCAAGGGCGCCGGTCGCGATCCGGTCTTCGTCCTCGAGCGCCTGATCGGCGTCATCAGCACCCGCGGCACGAGTTAGCCCCACCGCCCAGGCGCCAGCGCCTCCAGCCGCCTACCCGCCCGACCTCCTCCGTTCCCAAAACGCAGGAGATCCGCCAGATAAGCGGTGATTCCGTTGCCATCTGGCGGGAGTCGTGGCGAAACTCCTGCGTTTTAGGAGAGGCGGTGGGCGCGCAAAAGGCCCGCCCCAGGTGACGGGAACGGGCCTGTGACGGATGCGGTCTAGAGCGAGGCGACCTGCTTGGCCATGGCCGACTTGCGGTTCGCGGCCTGGTTCTTGTGGATGACACCCTTGCTGGCGGCCTTGTCGAGCTTCTTAGAGGCGAGCTGGAGGGCGGTCGTCGCTGCGGCGGCGTCCCCGGCGACGACGGCCTGACGAGCGGCGCGGACCGCGGTCTTGACCTCGCTCTTGACGGCCTTGTTGCGGTCCTGCGACTTCTTGTTGGTGCCGATGCGCTTGATCTGCGACTTGATGTTTGCCACGTTTATTACCTTCTCTGTGCTTCGAACGGTTGAGGGCAGCCGCGAACCGGTTCCGATTGCTAGGGATCCGGGCTGCGATTCGCGAAAACATTCGGATGCCAAATGTTCCGCGCAAGCCAACCAGCAACGATACCAGTGCGGCGGCGATCCGGCAATGTGAGACGCCAGCGCGTCGAGGCGTCCTCATCGAGCACATGCGGGGTGCGCGGGACTGGCCATAATAGCCTGAGAGGATGCCATCGCTCGCACCGCACATCGCCTCGGTACCGCCGTCCGGTATCCGCCGAATCTTCGAGATCGCCCTTGAGCTCGACGACGTGATCATGCTCGCGGTCGGTGAGCCAGGCCAACCGGTCGCCCCGCACATCCTCGCGGCCGGGGCCCAGGCCTGGCGCGACGACCTCACCAACTATTCGGCGAACGGCGGCATCCCCGCCCTGCGCTCCGCGATCGTCGAAAAGCTCGCCCGCGAAAACCACCTGCACGTGGCGGTCGAACAGGTCTGGGTGACCCTCGGCGCCACCCAGGGGCTGTTCCAGGCGATGCGGCTGCTGCTCGCCGCGGGCGATGAGGTGCTCGTGCCCGATCCCGGCTACACGACCTTCACCATGAATGCGCGCCTGCTCGAGGCCGAACCGGTGCCGTATTCGCTGCGGTCAGAGCACGGATTCGCGCCTGACCTCGACGAGCTCGAGCGGCTGGTGACCGACCGCACCCGGGTGATCATCGTGAATTCGCCGTCGAACCCGCTGGGAGTGGTGTTCGACGAGTCGCAGCTTCGCGGACTTCTCGACTTCGCCCGCAGACACGACCTGTGGGTGCTCAGCGACGAGGTCTACGAATACTTCACCTACGACCGCCATCATGTGAGCATCGCGAGCCTCGATGACGACGATCGGGTGTTCAGCGTGTTCTCGCTCTCCAAGACCTACGCCATGACCGGTGCGCGGGTCGGCTATCTCGTCACGCCTCCCGGCCTCGCCGCCGTCATGCGCACCGCCCAGGAGGCATCGATCAGCTGCATCGGGATGCCGGACCAGTACGCGGCGATCTCCGCGATCACCGGCGACCACCAGCACGTCGCCGATGCCGGCGAGTTCTATCGCGAGAATCTCGAGGCGGCCTGCGCGCTCCTGGACGAGCGCGGAATCCGTTACCTGCGTCCGGGTGGCGCCTTCTACCTGTGGGTGGATGTCTCCCACGCGTCGGGAGGGGACGTCGCGGCGTGGGCGGAGCATTTCCTGCTGCACAGCCGGGTGGCCGTGGCCCCGGGCAGCGCGTTCGGGCGCTCGGGGGAGGGCTGGATCCGGGTGTGCCTCGCCGCCGCGCCCACCCTGCTGCGTGAGGGACTCGGGCGGCTGCCGTCGCCGGCCTGACGTCGCCGCGCCCCGGCCGCCGCGGGACATGGGAGAATTGTCCGATCCCGCACCACCGACACGGCCCCACCCAGCATTGACTAGAGGAATTGCGTGAGCCCCAGACCACTGAAGGCCCTCGAGCCGGCATCGACCGACCCCGCCTTCATCCGCAACTTCTGCATCATCGCCCACATCGACCACGGGAAGTCCACCCTCGCCGACCGCATGCTGCAGATCACCGGGGTCGTGAGCGACCGGGACATGCGCGCCCAATACCTCGACCGCATGGACATCGAACGCGAGCGCGGCATCACCATCAAGAGCCAGGCCGTGCGCATGCCGTGGGAGCTCGACGGCCAGACCTACGCCCTCAACATGATCGACACCCCGGGCCACGTCGACTTCACCTACGAGGTCTCGCGTTCCCTCGCCGCGTGCGAGGGCGCGATCCTCCTCGTGGATGCCGCCCAGGGCATCGAGGCGCAGACTCTCGCGAACCTGTACCTGGCTCTCGACAACGACCTCGCCATCATCCCGGTGCTCAACAAGATCGACCTTCCCGCGGCTGACCCGGAGAAGTACATCAAGGAGATCGTCGGTCTGCTCGGTTGCGCGCCGGAAGACATTCTTCTCGTCTCCGGCAAGACCGGTGTCGGGGTGTCGGAACTGCTCGACCGGGCGACCCGTCTCATCCCGCCGCCAGCCGGTGACCCGCAGGCTCCCGCGCGCGCCATGATCTTCGACTCCGTGTACGACGCGTACCGTGGCGTCATCACCTACGTGCGCATGATCGACGGGGCGCTGAAGCCCCGCGAGAAGATCATGATGATGAGCACCAAGAGCGCGCATGAGGTGCTCGAGATCGGTGTGAGCGCCCCGGAACCGACCCCGACAAAGGGACTCGGTGTCGGCGAAGTCGGCTACCTCATCACCGGCGTCAAGGATGTGCGGCTCAGCAAGGTCGGCGACACGGTCACGGGTTTTCTGAAGCCAGCCACGGTCGCGCTCAAGGGCTACTCCGAGCCGATGCCGATGGTGTTCTCCGGTGTCTACCCGATCGACGGCTCCGATTACCCGGTGCTGCGCGAGGCGCTCGACAAGCTCAAGCTCTCGGATGCCGCGCTCGTCTACGAGCCGGAGACCTCCGTCGCGCTCGGCTTCGGATTCCGATGCGGATTCCTCGGACTTCTGCACCTCGAGATCGTGACCGAGCGTCTCGAGAGGGAGTTCGGGCTCGACCTGATCGCGACGGCGCCGTCCGTGATCTACCAGGTGACGACGGATGACAAGAAGACGGTCACCGTCACCAACCCGAGCGAGTTCCCTGGCGGCAAGATCGCCTCGGTGAGCGAGCCCGTGGTGAAGGCCTCCATCCTCACCCCCAAGGACTTCGTCGGTACCGTCATGGAACTCTGTCAGAGCCGTCGCGGCACCATGCAGGGAATGGAATACGTCGGCGAGGACCGGGTCGAGCTGCACTACACGATGCCGCTCGGGGAGATCGTGTTCGACTTCTTCGACCAGCTGAAGAGCCGCACGGCAGGCTACGCGAGCCTCGACTACGAGCCCACCGGCGACCAGGACGCGGATCTCGTCAAGGTCGACATCCTGCTGCAGGGCGAGGCGGTCGACGCGTTCAGCGCCATCGTGCACCGCGACAAGGCCTACGCCTACGGTGTGCTGATGACGGAGCGGCTCAAGAAGCTCATCCCACGCCAGCAGTTCGAGGTGCCGATCCAGGCCGCGATCGGCGCGCGCATCATCGCGCGTGAGTCGATCAGCGCCATGCGCAAGGACGTGTTGGCCAAGTGTTACGGCGGTGACATCACCCGCAAGCGCAAGCTCCTCGAGAAGCAGAAGGAGGGCAAGAAGCGCATGAAGATGGTCGGTCGAGTCGAGGTTCCGCAGGAGGCGTTCATCGCGGCGCTGAGTGGCGACACGGAGACCAAGGACAAGAAGTAGGCCCGTCGCCGAAGGTCCTTTGTGGCTCGGCACAACGTTCGTGAACGCGCGGCCGCGGCGAGGTACGCTGCGAACATGAGCGATTACCGACCTCCCGTTTCCGACCTTGCCTTCGTCCTCGAGCACGTGGTGGGGTATCCGACCGTCGCGGCACTGCCCGGCTATGAGCACGCCGATCTGGAGACCGTCGTCGGCCTTCTCGAGGACTGTGGCGACTTCATGGTCAAGGTCGTCGCACCGACCAACCTTCCGGGGGATGTCGAGGGGGCGCAACGCCAGCCGGACGGTACCGTCACGACTCCCGCGGCATTCAAGTCCGCCTACCGCCAGTACATCGAGGCCGGCTGGGGCGCAGTGCCGTTCCCGGAGGAGTTCGGCGGCGGTGGATTCCCGTGGTCGGTCGGGCTGGCCATTCAGGAGATGCTCGGTGCGTCGAACATGGCGTTCGCCCTCTGTCCGCTGCTCACCCAGGGCGCCATCGACGCGCTGCTGCACTACGGCAGCGACGAGCAGAAGCAGACCTATCTGCCCAAGATGATCGCCGGTGAGTGGACCGGCACGATGAACCTCACGGAGCCGCAGGCCGGATCGGATGTCGGCGCGCTGACCACCCGCGCGGTTCCGAACGGCGACGGTACCTACGCCATCACCGGCCAAAAGATCTTCATCACCTACGGCGAGCACGACATGGCAGAGCAGATCGTGCACCTCGTGCTCGCGCGCACCCCGGGTGCGCCGGAGGGCACCGGCGGCATCTCGTGCTTCATCGTGCCCAAGTTCCACTTCGGCGAGGACGGGTCGATCGGTGAACACAACGAGGTCAGTTGCCTCTCGATCGAGCACAAACTCGGCATCCACGGTGCGCCCACCTGCGTTCTGTCCTATGACGGTGCCACCGGCTACCTCATCGGGGAGGAGAACCTCGGTATGCGCATCATGTTCGTCATGATGAACAGCGCACGACTCTCGGTGGGAACGCAGGGCCTCTCGATCGGCGAGCGTGCCTACCAGGGTTCGGTCGCCTACGCCCAGGAGCGTCGACAGGGCAAGGCCATCGGCGCGACCGGTGACGACTCGGCGATCGTCGAATTTCCCGACGTGCGTCGCATGCTCATGACCCAGAAGGCATACCTCGCGGCGCTGCGCCGCCTCGTGCTGTTCAACGCCGTTCAGATCGACCTCAGCACCCACGGGACCGACGCCGCGGAGCGCACCCGGGCCGCGGAGATCGTTGGCCTCCTCACCCCGATCTCCAAGTCGTTCGGAACCGACCTCGGCGTCGAGCTCACCTCCCTCGCCCTGCAGGTGTACGGCGGCATGGGGTACATCGAGGAGACCGGCGCGGCCCAGCACTTCCGCGACGTGCGGATCACCCCGATCTACGAGGGAACCAACGGAATCCAGGCCGCCGATCTCGTTGGCCGCAAGCTCGGTGTGCGCGGTGGCGCCTCGGCGCTGGAGTTCATCGCGATGATGCGCGAGATCGACTCGGAGCTCGCCGCAGCCGGCGAGGAGTTCGGCACGATCCGTTCGGAACTGGGCACGCAGCTTGATTCGCTTCAGTTCGCGACCGAGTGGATGCTGCGCACCGGCCGGTCGGACCCGAACGCGGTGCTTTCCGGCTCGACGCCGTTCCTGCGCATGTGGGGCGTCTGCACGGGCGGCTGGCTGCTCGCGCGGTCCGCTATCGCCGGCGCAGCGACGGGGGATGCCGAACTGGCGGAGAGCCAGCTCGTACTCGCCCGGTTCTACGCCGAGCAACTGCTCCCGCAGTCCTCCGGGCTGCTCGGTGCCGCCACCGCCGGAACGCGCGACCTGTTCGCCTTCGAGCCGACGGAGTTCTAGAGGCCCGGGAGGGCGGCGCGGCACCCGTACAATTACTGGATGCCCGCGCCTTCCCTCCCGACGCCGTCGATCGGTCGTCGCGGGATGGCGACGCCGATTCCGCTCTGGGAGCGGACGGTGACCTATCCGGCGATCGGCGCGACGCAGGGCTCCGGCCTGGCGTCGCACTCGCCCGCCGGTTACCGGCCGTTCGTGCAGCGCAGCCGGATCGGCCATGGCGATGCGCGCTGGGACCATGCCTGGACCACCGCGATGGCGTGGGGCATCCAGCGCAACAGCGGATTCCACATCGACATCGCGGATTCGCCGACCGCCGTCACCGACCAGACCTATGTCCCCGTGGCCTTCGACGACTCTGGGGCCCCGGTGCTCCCCTCCGTGCAGGCCGATGAGACCGTGTTCGGCTCCGACGGCACGGCATTCATCGTGCCGGGCGACTCGGTGGTGCTCGGCATCCCGTTCGGCCCGTTCCGGGTGAAGGCGCCCGCCCGCGTCGTCTATGTCGTCGACGAACCGAACCGCAAGGGCTTCGCCTACGGCACGCTGCCCGGTCATCCGGAGAGTGGCGAGGAGGCGTTCGTCGTCGAGCAGACGGACGACGGCTCGGTCTGGCTCGAGATCAGCGCGTTCTCACGTCCGGCGAACGGGTGGTGGTGGCTCGTCTACCCGGTGCTTCGGTTGTCACAGGCGTTCTACACTCGCCGCTACTTCGAGTCGCTGTCGGGTCCGGTGTCGGGTCAGGCGCCCGGCCAGAATACCGGGTCATAGTGCCAAGTGCGCTTCCGATCGCCGATCCGGCACCGTCCGACGGCGCTCTTCCCCCCTCCGTCGTCGAGGGCGTGGCCGACCGCAACTTCGGCGTCTACGTTCACGTTCCGTTTTGCCGGGTGCGTTGCGGCTATTGCGACTTCAACACCTACACCTCCGACGAACTCCGCGGGGCGAAGCGCACCGACTACGCCGGACAGGCCATCGCGGAGATCGCGCTCGGCCGCGGCATCCTGCGGGCGGCCGGCCTGCCCGACCGCGCGGCCGCGACGGTGTTCTTCGGCGGCGGAACGCCGACGATGCTGCCAGTGACCGACCTGGCGGCGATGCTCGGCGCCGTGATCGACACCTGGGGCCTCGCCGAGGGCGCCGAGGTGACGACCGAGGCGAACCCCGATTCGGTGGATGCCGCGTACCTGCGCTCGCTCGCCGCCGCGGGCTTCACGCGCGTGTCATTCGGAATGCAGTCAGCGGTGCCGCACGTGCTCGCGACCCTCGAACGCACCCACGATCTGGAACGCGTTCCCCTCGTGGTCGCGTGGGCGCGCGAAGCCGGGCTTGAGGTGAGTCTCGACCTGATCTATGGCACACCGGGGGAGTCGCTCGACGACTGGCGTGCCTCCCTTGAGCAGGCGATTTCCCTGTCGCCCGACCACCTTTCGGCCTATTCGCTCATCGTCGAGGACGGAACCAAGCTCGCGCGGCAGATCCGCCGCGGTGAGGTGGCGCAGCCCGACGAGGACCTCCAGGCCGACATGTACGAGCTGGCAGACGCAGTGCTGACGACCGCGGGCTACGGCTGGTACGAGGTGAGCAATTGGGCGCGCGCCTCGGATCGCACGGCGGAGCTCCCCCTCGGGCGCGAGTCCGACGGCGACTTCGCCGAGCACCGGTCACGACACAATCTCGCCTACTGGCAGGGCCATGACTGGTGGGGCGTCGGTCCCGGCGCCCACAGCCACATCGGCGGCGTTCGCTGGTGGAATGTCAAGCATCCGGCGGCCTACGCCGACCGGATCGGCGCCGGACTCTCGCCCGCCGCCGGCCGCGAGACCCTCGACGACGCCACGCGTCAGCTCGAGCGTGTGCTGCTCGGCAGCCGCATCCGTGAGGGGCTGGTCATCGCCTCTCTGCCGGGTGGGGCGCGAACCGCCGTCGCGGGCCTCATCGCCGATGGGCTGGTGGATGGCGCCTCGGCCGTGCGCGGAACGCTCGTGCTCACGATGCGCGGCCGGCTGCTGGCCGACGCGGTGGTGCGCCGGCTGACCGAGTAGGACCGGCTCGCCGTCCTAGTTCGAGATGAACGGCAGCGCGATGGGGTAGCGGTACGGCTGCCCACGGTTGGCGGCGACCGCGGCGATGATGCTGAAGATCACGTTCAGCACTCCGGCCACGATCAGAACGAGGAAGCCGACGAGGATCCACAGCGTGAAGAACCCGATGAGGTAGCCGAGCAGCATCGTGAGCTGGAAGTTGAGCGCGGCGGTGGTGTGCTGCCGGATGAACGGGCCGCGATCCTTCAACAGAAGGTAGCCGATGAGCGCGGGCAGAAAGTGGAAGAAGATCGCGCCGAGGTGCACCAGGGTCGCCCAGAGTTTCTCGTCGCTCGGGCTGAGCGGCTGGGAGGTTCGGTAGGGGTTCGGCGTTGAGTCTGACATCAGGCCATTAAAGCAAGAAGCCCGGGCGGGCGCGCGTGCGCCCGGGGCTCTCGTCGGGTCGGTGCTATGTGATGAAGGCTATGTGATGAAGGCTATGTGATGAAGCGCAGTGAGACGGGGTAGCGGTACGTGATGCCGTCCTTCGCCTTGAGGAATCCCTGTACCGAGAAGATGATGTCGACCACCCAGAGCGCGAGGTAGAGCAGGGGGGCGATCAGACCGAAGATGCCGAAGGTCACGGCCGTGAGAATCGTCGACACGATGCTCAGCGCCACCAGTGAGATCGCGAGGGCGATCTGGAAGTTCAACGCCTCCTTCGCCTCCTTGTTCGTGAAGCTGCCGCGATCCTTGAAGACAAGCCAGATGATGAGCGAGGGGAGGAATGAGATGATTCCGCCGAGGTGGGCGAACGACGCCCACTGGCGGTCCTCGGTCTCGGAGAGGGGAGCTGCCGGTTGCGGCGCAACGGGCTGCGGGGCGGAATCAGTCATGAGCAGAGCCTTTCCGTGAGCGGTTCGATCCTGAGCAATCCAGGACAGACATCGGGTGTGATCTCGCTCGGCCCCGGCCGAGGCCGGTACACGAGTACATGCATAAGGTATCGCTCCGGTCACCGCGGGTGCAATGCCTTCGTCACGGAGTGTCACGGTACAATTGGCAGTCTGTCGTAGCGAGTGCCAAGTATTCGTGAGTTCGAGGGTCGGAGGTGGAGTGGATGGTTTCCGAGCGAGGTCTCGATGTGCTCCGCGTCATCGTGCAGGACTACGTGGCGTCCCGCGAGCCGGTCGGATCAAAGTCGATTGTCGAGCGCCATTCCTTCGGGGTCTCGGCCGCGACCATCCGGAACGACATGGCACTGCTCGAGGAGGAGGAGCTCATAGCGGCGCCGCACACGTCGTCCGGTCGCATCCCCACCGACAAGGGCTATCGCGTCTTCGTCGACCAGCTCGCCGACCTGCGCCCCCTCAGCGCGGCACAGCGCACGGCGATCGAGATCTTCCTCGGCTCCTCCGCCGACCTCGACCAGGTGCTCGGCCGCACGGTGCGTCTGCTCTCGCAGCTCACCCACCAGGTCGCCCTCGTCCAGTACCCATCGCTGTCTCGCTCGCGAATCCGTCACGTCGAACTCGTACGCCTCGCCTCCACCCGGGTGATGACGGTGCTCATCACCGACACCGGCCGCGTCGAGCAGCGGCTCATCGATGTTTCCGCCGAACTGGACGACTCGTTCCTTGGCCAGCTGGGCGCGAAACTGAACTCCACCCTTGGCGGCGTCGGACTCGTCGAAGGGGCCGAGAAGCTCGCCAAGTTCCCCGAGCAGTTTCCGGTGGAACGTGCATCCGAGGTGGCGCGCATTTCCTCCACCCTCATCGAGCAGGTTCTGGCCAACCGCCAGGACAAGCTCGTGATGGCCGGAACGGCGAACCTGGTGCGCACGGAAGAGGACTTCAGCGGCAGTGTCTTCCCGGTGCTCGAGGCGATCGAGGAGCAGGTGACGCTGCTGCGCCTGTTTGGCGAGATGCATCCCGACCAGAACGGTTTCTCCGTGTCGATCGGCAAGGAGAACGCCTCGTTCGGGCTGGGGGAGACCTCGGTGCTGACCACCGGCTATTCGGCCTCTGGGGGCGAAGTTTCACGCCTCGGCGTTATCGGTCCCACCCGCATGGACTATTCGAATAACATCGCGGCCGTGAGAGCGGTCGCGCGTTACCTGTCCCGCCTGCTCGGCGAGGACTGACCCGTAAGGAAGATTTTTGGCTGACCACTACGAAGTACTCGGTGTCGAACGCAGCGCGACGTCCGACGAGATCAAGAAGGCGTATCGACGCCTGGCGCGGGAGCTGCATCCCGACGTGAACCCGGGGGCTGACGCCTCGGAGCAGTTCAAGCTCGTGACGCACGCCTACGATGTGCTCTCCGACGCGCAGCAGCGCCAGCAGTACGATCTCGGGCCGCAGGCAGGCTTCGGCGGGCAGGGCGGGCAGGGCTTCGGCGGCTTCGGAGACATCTTCGAATCGTTCTTCGGCGGCGGCCAGACCCGCGGGCCGCGGTCCCGTCGCGAACGCGGCCAGGATGCTCTCGTGCGCGTCGAGGTCGAACTCGACGAGATCATCTTCGGCACCAGCCGGGACATCGAGGTGGACACGGCCGTGCTGTGCGCGACCTGCAACGGCTCGTGCTGCTCCCCGGGCACCAGCCCGGTGACGTGCGACATCTGCCACGGAAGCGGCCAGATCCAGCGCACCGTGCGCAGCCTGCTCGGCAACGTGATGACGTCGAGCCCGTGCGGCTCCTGCCGCGGCTATGGCACCGTGATTCCGAACCCGTGTGCCAGTTGCCAGGGCCAGGGCCGCGTGCGTGCCCGCCGCAGCATCCCGGTCGACATCCCGGCCGGTGTCGACACCGGGCTGCGACTGCAGATGCCGAACCAGGGCGAGGTCGGCCCTGCCGGCGGAATCCCCGGCGACCTGTATCTCGAGATCAAGGTTCGCCACCACGACGTCTTCAGCCGCAACGGCGACGACCTGCTCGCCACCCTCGAGGTGCAGATGACGGACGCAATCCTCGGCGCCAAGACAACCCTCAAGACCCTCGACGGCGAGGTCGAGGTCGAGATCCGCCCCGGCGCCCAGAGTGCGGAGGTCATCACCATCAAGGATCGCGGGGTGACCCACCTCAGGGGCAGCGGCCGCGGCGACCTCAAAATCGGCGTTCAGATCACCACCCCAACGAAGCTCAGCCACAAGGAGCAGGAGATCATCAAGCAGTTCGCCGGCGCGCGCAAGCCCACGCCGCCCACGCTTACCCATTTCCAGCAGGGGCTGTTCCAGAAGCTGCGCGACCGCTTCCTCAACATCTGAGCCTGACCGTGGCGCACTTCTATCTCAGTGAGGAAATGCTCTCAGCGGCCGTCGGCGAGCGGGTGACGGTCGGAGGGCCAGAGGCGCGCCACGCGGTCACGGTCAGCCGCATCGCGCCCGGTGAGTCGATTTCGATCGGCAACGGATCGGGGCTCATCGTCACCGGCACCGTCGTGTCGGCCGAGCACGCGGAATTCGTCGTCGAGGTGATGGCTGTGGTGGAGACGCCACCCGCCGCGCCGGCGATCTGGCTCGTCCAGGCGCTCGCCAAGGGTGACCGGGACGAACTGGCGGTGCAGCAGGCCACCGAGCTCGGCATCGACGGCGTCATCCCCTGGTCGGCGCAGCGGTCGATCGTGAAATGGGAGGGCCAGAAGGTGCGCAAGGGGCATGACCGCTGGAGTGCCATCGTGCGCGAGGCGAGCAAGCAGTCGATGCGCCCGTGGGTGCCGGAGGTCGCCGATCTCTCCTCCACGACCGTGCTCGCGGCCCTGGCGGGGGAGACGCGGATGCTCGTCCTCGAGCCGACCGCGGAACTCGCCCTGAGCTCCCTCGAGCCCGATGATCGCGACGTCGTGCTCGTCGTCGGCCCGGAGGGCGGCATCGCTCCGGCCGAGCTCAGCAGGCTCGAGGCTGCGGGAGCGACTCTCGTGCGTCTTGGGGGCACCATCCTGCGCACCTCCACCGCCGGTCCCGCAGCCATCGCGGTGCTCAACGGGCGCCTCGGCCGCTGGTAATGTCCCCGCTCCGCGCAGAGCGAGCCCCGCGGTCGTGTCGAGACCACCGGCTCGGGGACAGAGGCTGTAAGCGAACTCCGCAGCGCCGGCCGGCGGACGTCCTTTACGCTTGCTTCATGTCTCAAACCGCCGAGCCGTCGATCTTCACACGCATTGTCGCGCGCGAAATCCCCGCCGACATTGTGTTCGAAAACGACCGGATCATCGCCTTTCGCGACATCGCGCCCAAGGCGCCGGTGCACCTGCTCGTGGTCCCCAAGACGGGGCAATATGCCAACGTCGCGGAACTCGCGGCCGGGGATGCCGGATTGCTCGCCGAGGTCGTCGACGTGTCGCAGCGGCTCGCCGACGAGCACTCCGACGGCCAGTTCCGGCTCGTCTTCAACACCGGGTCGTCCGCCGGCCAGACCGTCTTCCATGTTCATGCCCACCTTCTCGGCGGGCTTCTTCCCGAAGGAACCCTTGGCCAGTAGCGATCTTTCCTCCGCCAGCTCGGCGCAGCACCTCGACATCCGTGTCGACGGCGTCGCGATGGTGCGGTTGCTCGGCCCCCAGGATCGACTGCTCAAGACGATCGAACAGCAATTTCCGCGCGTCGAGGTGCTCGTGCGGGGAAACGAAATCAGCCTGGACGGCGATCCAGCCCAGTTGGTGGCCGCGGCACGGCTGGTCGAGGAGTTGGTGACGATGGTGCGAAGCGACTATCAGGGCGGGCAGCAGGAGTTGGATGAGCGCAGCGTGACGGAGTCGGCGAAGATCCTCGGCGCCGACCCGCGGGTCAGCCCGGCCGAACTGCTGAGCCAGGCGATCCTCACGAGCCGAGGCAAGAGCATCCGACCCAAGACGCTCGGGCAGAAGGCCTACGTCGACGCGATCGACCAGAACACCATCGTGTTCGGCATCGGCCCGGCCGGAACGGGAAAGACCTACCTCGCGATGGCAAAGGCCGTGCAGGCCCTGCAGCGCAAGGAGGTCGAGCGGATCATCCTCACCCGTCCGGCGGTCGAGGCGGGGGAGAGGCTCGGGTATCTCCCCGGCTCGCTCACCGAGAAGATCGACCCGTACCTTCGCCCGCTCTACGATGCGCTCAACGAGATGATGGACCCGGATGTCGTGCCACGGCTGCTCGTGGCCGGCACCATCGAGGTCGCCCCGCTCGCCTACATGCGCGGTCGAACGCTGAACAACGCGTTCATCGTGCTCGATGAGGCGCAGAACACCACTCCGGAGCAGATGAAGATGTTCCTCACCCGCCTCGGGCACGGCTCGAAGATGGTCATCACGGGCGACGTCACCCAGGTCGACCTTCCGCTCGGTGCGAGCGGACTGCAACTCGTCACCCGGGTGCTCTCCGAGATGGACGAGATCCACTTCGCCCGGCTCACGAGCGAGGATGTCGTGCGGCACAACCTCGTCGGCCGCATCGTCGACGCGTACACCAAGTACGATGCTGAGCGGCAAGCCGCGCGTTTCGACGTCGAGCAGAACGGCGGCGGCCAGGACAATCGGCGCGGAAACCTTCCGCGCAACAATCGCGACGCGAGATAGGGCAACACGAAACGTGTCGATCGAAATCAACAACGAGTCCGTCATCCCGGTAGACGAGGCCGCCCTCCAGCGGCTGTCGATCTACGCCCTCGACTGGCTTCATGTGCACCCGGATGCGGAGCTCGCGATCGTGCTCGTTGACGAGGGCGCGATGGAGCAGCTGCACCTGCAGTGGATGGACGAGCCCGGTCCGACCGACGTGCTCAGCTTTCCGATGGACGAGCTGCGCCCCGGCACAGAGGACTCGATCACCCCGGCCGGGCTGCTCGGCGACATCGTGCTGTGCCCGCAGGTGGCGATCGCCCAGGCGGAGACGGCCGGCCACAGCCCGCTCGAGGAGCTCCTGATGCTCACGACCCATGGCATCCTGCACCTCCTCGGCTTCGACCACGCGGAGCCAGAAGAGGAGAAGGAGATGTTCGGCATCCAGCGCGACATCCTCAGCGGATTCGCCGTGTCCGAGCGACGACCGAGCTAGCTTCTCGCGATGATCCCCCTCTTCGTCACCGTCGCCGTTCTCCTGGTGATCTTCGGCGGCCTCCTCGCCGCGGCGGATGCGGCGCTCAGCGTCCTGTCCCGGGCCGACCTGCTCGAGATCGCCGCCACCTCGCGGGCCCGAAAGTCACTCACCGCGATCGCGGCGGACGTCGGCGCCCACGTCAACGCCGTCAACTTCATGCGCGTTGTCGCGGAGACCACCGCCGCGGTGCTCGTCACGCTCGCCTTCGCCTCCCTGTTGAGCCAGTGGTGGTGGGCGCTGCTGGCCTCGGCGTTCATCATGACCCTGGCATCCTTCGTGCTTGTCGGGTCGAGCCCGCGCAGCGTCGGACGGGTGCACTCGCGAGCGGTGGCCCGGATCAGCGCCTGGACGGTGCACGCCATCCGCCTGTTCCTCGGTCCGGTCGCGGCCGCTCTCGTCGCCATCGGCAACCGGGTCACACCGGGCCGCACCGCCACCTTCTCCTCCGAGGAGCAACTGCTGAGCATGGTCGACGAGGCGACGGAGCTCGAGGTGCTCGAGGAAGACGACCGCGAGCTCATCCACTCGATCTTCGAGTTCAATGACACCGTGGTGCGTGAGGTGATGATCCCGCGCACCGACATGGTCACCATCGACAACGACGAGTCGGTCGGCGCGGCCATGGGGCTGTTCCTCAGCCGCGGCGTCTCGCGCGTGCCGGTGATCGGCGAGGACGTTGACGAGGTGATCGGCGTGCTCTATCTGCGGGACATCGCGCGCCTCGGCTACGAGCGTCCGAAGGGGCTCGATACGGTCGCCCTCGCATCCGTCGTGCGGCCGGTCCTCTTCATCCCCGAGTCGAAGAAGGCCGCGGACACGCTGCGCCAGATGCAGCTCGAGTCGAATAATCTCGCGATGGTGGTCGACGAGTACGGGGGGATCGCGGGACTCGTGACCCTCGAGGACCTCATCGAGGAACTCGTCGGGGACATCTCGGACGAATACGACCGCGAGGTCGTGGAGATCGAGGATCTGGGCGGCGGCCGTTACCGGGTGAGCGCCCGACTGCCGGTGGACGAACTCGGCGAACTGTTCGAGATCGACCTCGACGACGACGACGTCGACTCGGTCGGCGGCCTCATCACCAAGGCGCTCGGCCGCCTCCCGCTCCCGGGGTCGGTTGCGACCTTCTCCGGCCTCATTCTGACCGCCGAACGCACGGAGGGCCGCCGCAAACGGCTCAGCACCGTGCTCGTCGAGCGCGACCAGGCCCTCAGCGATGCGCAGGCCGCCTTCGGCAAGCCACGCGGCGAACACAAAACGCGTCAACGACAGAACGGTGAATGAGCTTGTCCAATTCCAGTGAAGACGCCCCAGAGTTCCGGGCGGGATTCGTCTCCTTCGTCGGGCGACCCAACGTGGGCAAGTCCACGCTCACCAACGCGCTGGTCGGCGAGAAGGTCGCGATCACCTCGTCAAAACCGCAGACCACCAGGCGCGCCATCCGCGGAATCGCGCACTACACGAACGGCCAACTGATCCTCGTTGACACCCCAGGGATGCACCGCCCGCGCACCCTCCTCGGCGAGCGACTGAACAGCATCGTGCAGACCACCCTCGGCGATGTCGACGTCGTCGCGTTCTGCATGCCGGCGGACGAGAAGATCGGCCCAGGCGACCGCTACATCAACGAACAGCTCGACTCGTTCCCCCGCGCCAAGAAGGTGGCGATCGTCACGAAGATCGACGCCACGTCACGCCCCCAGGTTGCCGCGCAGCTCCTCGCGGTGTCGGAGTTGCGCGAGTGGGAGGCGATCATCCCGGTGTCGGCGACCAGCCGCATCCAGCTCGATACCCTCGCCACCGAACTGATCAAACTCCTGCCCGTCTCCCAGGCGCTGTACCCGGCCGACGCGGTGACCGAGGAGGGCCTCGAAGCACGCATCAGCGAGCTCGTGCGCGAGGCCGTGCTCGAGGGCGTGGAGGACGAACTTCCGCACTCCATCGCGGTCACCATCGACGACATCATCGAGCGTGACGACAAGGATCTCGTGGAGATCTACGCCAACCTGTTCGTGGAGCGCGACAGCCAGAAGGGCATCATCATCGGCCACCAGGGGTCGAGGCTCGCGGATGTCGGAGCCCGCGCGCGGGCCGAGATCGAGCCGCTCGTTGGCAAGCAGGTGTTCCTGTCGATCCGGGTGAAGGTCGCAAAGGACTGGCAGCGAGACCCGAAGCAGCTGGGGCGCCTGGGTTTCTAGAACCCTGGATTCGGCTCGGCGATCACGGCGGCATCCGCGCTCAGCACCCCATCAGCTAACCGCCCGACTTGTCTGAGGGCTCTCACAGACAGGCCGGAGGAGCCGATCGAGGCCCGCGGGACGTGCTCATAATGAGCGAGCGCAACAGTGCGCTGGGTATGAACGGGGCAGGGAGAGAGCGATGATTCATTCGCTGCTGACGTTGAAACTCGAGACCGGACCGTTCCCGCTCGTCGTCTACGGCGTCGGCGCGGTGACGCTGGCGATCCTCGCGACCAAGCGCCCGCTGCGGCGCTGGCTGCCGATCCAACTGATCGGGGCTCTGGCCGGCGTGGGAGTCGGCTACCTGCTCGCCTATCTGGTGAGCGATGTCTGGGACAGTTTCGGGGTGGCGCTCACCCCGATCACCCGGCTGTGGTTCGGGATCGGCGTCGGGGGCATCGGCTTCGCGCTCGCCGGCCTCCGGCATTCGCGGGTCTGGCGCACGGTACTGGCGGCGACATCCGTCTTCCTGTTCGCCCTCGTCGGGGCGACGGGCGTGAACGTGGATGTCGCGCAGTTCCCGACCCTCGGCTCCGCCTTGGGAGTGAGCTCGATCTCCAGCCTCGCGCTGCCGACCGGCGGCCCGACGTCCGCCAGCACCGCCGTGGAGTCGCTCGCGCAGAGTTGGCACGCCCCCGCGGACCTCCCGAAGGTGGGAACGGTCGGATCGGTGACCATCCCGTCGACGGCGTCGCATTTTCCCGCCCGCCAGGCGATCGTGTACCTCCCGCCGGCCGCGCTGGTGAAGAACGCTCCGCGCCTCCCGGTGCTCGAGATGCTCTCCGGCCAGCCCGGGGCCCCCGAGAACATCATCACCTCGGGCAACATGGCCAACATTCTCAACTCATTTGCGGCAAAGCATGCCGGCCTCGCGCCGATCGTCGTGATTCCTGACCAGCTGGGTTCGCCGCAGCGCAACCCGATGTGTGTCGATTCCCCCCTCGGCAACGCCGCCACCTACCTCACCGTCGACGTTCCGAACTGGATCAACAGCCACCTGCACGTTCTCTCCAGCCGCACCGAGTGGGCGATCGGAGGGTTCTCGGAGGGAGGCACCTGCTCGATCCAGCTCGGGGCGAAATATCCCGGGCTGTACGGCAGTATCTTCGACATCTCCGGCCAGATCGCCCCCTTCCGCGGCTCGGTCGCCCGCACCATCGCGACCGCGTTCGGAGGTTCCGCGGCCGCCTATGCCGCGGCGTCCCCGCTCGGCCTGATGTCCGCGAAGGCGCCCTACGCCGACACCCTCGGCATCTTCATCGTCGGGCAGAACGATGCCCGCTACGGCACCGCATCCGTGTCCATCTCGAACGCTGCCCGCGCCGCCGGCATGACCGTCTACTACGAGAAGTCCCCGGGGACCGCCCACGACTGGCACACGGTGCAGTTCGCCATCGGCCAGGCGATGCCGCTGCTCTTCGCGCGCTGGGGCCTGTCATGAGTCGTTGGATCGCGCAGCGCAGGGTGAGCCTCATTCTCGCCGGCGTCATCATGACGCTGGCCTTCGTCACCGGGTCGCTCCTGCACGGTCCCCGCGGCACGCTGCGCACATTCGCCGGCACCGGCCTGGACGTCTTCCTCGAGACCCGAAACGTGTTCTCGCCCCTCACCTCGGTGTTCTTCGCCTCCGGGCTGTTCGGACTGCTGCTCTCGGTCGCCGCGATCGTGGTGCTGGTTGGCGCGGCAGAGCGGCTCATGGGCTGGTGGCGCACCCTCGTCGCCTTCGTGGTCACGGCCTACATCGGTGCGGCGCTCGGCATCCTGCTCCAGGCGGCCGGACTGCTCGCGCGTGAGGTCTGGGCGGTGCGCATCCAGGAGACGATCGTCTTCGACCCGTTCACCGCCATCTCCGGAACGCTCCTCACCGCCAGCGCCTTCGCCGGACCGCTCTGGCGTCGCCGCATCCGAGTGCTCGGCTTCGCCGCACTGGTGATCGTCTTCTTGTACTCCGGACAGCCGTCCGACCTGTTCCGCATCATCGCGGCGCTCGCCGGACTCGGGCTCGGAATGCTGCTCGCCGGAACGAAGCCGGTGGTGTCCTGGACCCGCAGCTCCCATCATGAGGCGCGCAGCCTGCTCTCGGTCTTGCTGATGATCACGGCGGCCGGACCGTTCGTCAGCATCTTCACGCCGGCGCGCTATGGCCCGCTGCATCCGCTCGGACTGCTGTTCCGCGACCAGCTGCCGGGACTGCAGTCGGTGATGCTCCAGTGCCTTGGTCACGCCGCGTCGCTCGGCTGTCACCTTCAGCTTGCCCTGGCCAGGATCAACGGGCCTGGCACGGTGCTCCTGGCGCCGCTGCCGCTCATACTTCTTGCCGTCGCGGCGATCGGCATGCTGCGGGGAAGGCGCAGCGCCGCACTGATCGCCGTCGCCGGCAACCTCGTTCTCGCCCTGATCGCGGCCTTCTACTACGGCTTCCTTCCCGCCTTCGGCAGCGACGAGGCCGTCTCCGATTACGCCTCCGGGGCGGAGCCGGTCGCGCGTCTGGTGGTGTCGGTGCTCGTTCCGCTGGCCATCGGCGTTCTCATCGCGGCCAATCTGCGCCACTTCAGCGTGCGCATCCCCCGCCGCGTCGCCGAACGGTTCCTCGTGACGGTGGTGGCCACCTTTCTCGGCCTCTGCGCCCTCTACCTCGGGCTCGGCTTGCTCTTTGCCACGCAGTTCCGGCCGGCCGTCGGCCTCTGGCAGCTGCTCCTCGACCTGCCCGACCGATTCGTTCCCGTGGGCTTCCTGCGCCTCGAGACGGTCGCATTCTTTCCGGCCGGGCCCGTCGCGAGCATCCTGTACCAATGGATCGGGCCCGTCTTCTGGGTGGTGCTGATCGTCGCCGCCCTGCCGATGTTCTTCTCCGAGCGCACAGCCCAAAGCTTCGCCGAGCGCGACCGGGTGCGGGCGATCCTTCGGGAGGGCAGCGGATCCATCGGGCACATGGCGCTCTGGAACGGCAACGACTATTGGTTCTCGGCCGACGGCCGTGCCGCCTTCGCCTACCGAGTCGTCTCGGGCGTCGCCCTCACCGTTGGCGGTCCGCTCGGCGCCGCAGAGCACGCCGACGCCGCGATCCGCCAATTCGCGGTGTTCTGCGACGACAACGGCTGGATGCCGGTGTTCTACAGCGTGAGCAGCGACTTCCTTCCGGTGTTCTCCATGATGGGATGGTCGACGATGGTGGTTGCCGAGGAGACCGTCGTGCATCCGGCCACCTTCTCCACCCAGGGCAAGAGCTGGCAGGACGTGCGGTCGTCGATCAACCGGGCGGAGCGCCTCGGGGTGCACGCGGTCTGGACGAGCTGGGCCAAACTCTCGATCGCGCACACCGCGCAGATCGAGAGCATCTCCGAGGCCTGGGTGGCCGACAAGAAGCTCCCGGAGCTGGGATTCACCCTCGGCGGCATCGACGAGCTGCAGGATCCGGACGTCGCTGTGCTGCTTGCGGTCGGGGACGACGACGTCGTCGAAGCGGTCACGAGCTGGATGCCCACCTACCGAGACGGTGAGATCGTGGGCTGGACCCTCGAATTCATGCGCCGCCGCCCGGGGAGCATGAACGGCGTCATGGAGTTCCTCATCGCCTCCGCCGCGCTGATCATGCAGGGGCGCGGAATCGAGTTCATGAGCCTGTCGGCGGCGCCACTTGCCCGGCGTGAGTCGGAAGCCGAGGAGCAGGATGGCACGGACCGCCTGCTCAGCTTCCTCGCGCGGACGCTCGAGCCCGCATACGGGTTCCAGTCGCTCTTCACGTTCAAGCAGAAATTCAAGCCGCAACTCCAACCGCTCCTGATGGCCTACCCGGACCCGCTCGGGCTGCCCGCGATCGGCGCGGCCCTCGGGCGGGCCTACCTTCCTTCGGTGAGCATGCCGCAAACCGTGCGGTTCCTGCGGGGTCGCGGCTGATCGCCACCCCTCCGTCCCTCCGGCGGTGCTATCCTTGCTACGTGCTGTTCGGTCTGCTCCTCCTTAGCTGCCGCGACGGGTCCTAACTTCCAGGCCTCCCTCGTCGCGGAGACTGGCGCTTAACGAAGCGTCGTTGGCTGACAACTCAGACCAAGTGAAAGAACGAGACCATGAAGAACACACAGACGGCTTCTGCAATGCCGATCCACAAGTACCGCCCGTATCACGAGACACTCAGCGTAGACCTGCCCGACCGAACCTGGCCCTCGAAGCACATCACCGACGCACCGCGCTGGTGCGCCGTCGACCTGAGGGATGGCAACCAGGCCCTCATCGACCCGATGAGCCCCGAACGCAAGCGCATCATGTTCGAGTTGCTCGTGAAGATGGGCTACAAGGAAATCGAGGTCGGCTTCCCCTCGGCGAGCCAGACCGACTTCGACTTCGTGCGCAGCCTCATCGAGGGCGACCTGATCCCCGACGACGTGACGATCCAGGTGCTGACCCAGGCCCGTGAATCGCTCATCAACCGCACCTACGAGTCGCTCATCGGGGCGAAGCGGGCGATCGTGCACCTCTACAACTCCACCAGCGTGCTGCAGCGTGACGTCGTGTTCCGCACCGACAGGCAGGGCGTCATCGATATCGCGCTCGAGGGTGCAAGGCTCTGCAAGAAGGCCGAGGCCATCACCGGCGACACCGAGATCTTCTACGAGTACTCGCCAGAGAGCTACACCGGCACCGAGCTCGAGTTCGCGCTCGAGGTCTGCAACAGCGTGATCGAGGTGATTCAGCCGACCGCGGAGCGCAAGGTGATCATCAACCTTCCCGCGACGGTGGAGATGGCGACCCCCAACGTCTACGCCGACTCGATCGAGTGGATGTCTCGTCGCCTCAACCACCGCGAAAACATCATCCTGTCGCTGCACCCGCACAACGATCGCGGCACGGCCGTCGCCGCCGCGGAGCTCGGCTACCTGGCCGGAGCCGACCGCATCGAGGGATGCCTGTTCGGCAACGGCGAGCGCACCGGCAACGTCGACATCGTGGCGCTCGGCATCAACCTGTTCACCCAGGGCATCGACCCGCAGATCGACTTCAGCGACCTCGACGATGTCAAGCGCACCGTCGAATACTGCAACCAGCTGCCCGTTCCGGAGCGCCACCCCTGGGCCGGCGACCTGGTCTACACCGCCTTCAGCGGATCGCACCAGGACGCGATCAAGAAGGGCTTCGAGGCCATGGCCGCCGAGGCCGATGAGCGGGGCATCACGGTCGACGAGCTCGTCTGGGCCGTGCCATACCTGCCGATCGATCCGAAGGACCTCGGGCGAAGCTACGAGGCGGTCATCCGCGTCAACTCGCAGTCGGGCAAGGGCGGCGTCGCCTACCTGCTCAAGAAGGACCACGCCCTCGACCTGCCGCGCAAGCTGCAGATCGAGTTCTCCAGCGTGGTGCAGGCCAAGACGGATGCCGAGGGCGGCGAGGTGACGAGCCCCGAGATCTGGGAGATCTTCCAGGACGAATACCTTCCGGCGGCGGCTGACGACGACAAGTGGGGCCGGTTCGAGCTCGCCTCGACCCGCACCCAGAGCGACATGTCCGGCAATGTCGCGCTGCACACCGAACTGCGAGTCGGTGAGCAGATCGTGAGCACCGACACCAGCGGGAACGGTCCGATCGCCGCATTCCTCAACGTGCTATCCGATCAGGGCGTCGAGGTGAAGCTCTACGACTACGTGGAGCACGCCCTCAGCGGTGGCGGCGACGCCCTCGCCGCGTCGTACGTCGAACTGAACGTCAACGGCACGCGCCTCTGGGGGGTCGGCATCGACGCTGACATCTCCACGGCATCCCTCAAGGCGGTCGTCTCGGCGGTCAACCGGGCGATTCGCCAGGAGTCCGGCGACCGGGAGCTCGCCTCGGTCTAGACCACGGGCTCGCGGGGCGCCCGGGCGACCGGCCGTTCGACGTCTTCCGGCCGGTCGCGTTCTGCCGTGAACTCCGGGATCGCACCCGAGCGCCGTGTGCCAGCCCAGGGCCCGCTCGGTATCCTTGGGTGGGTTGCGGAACCCGTCAACCAGAACACAGGAGATGACCTTGAAGACCATCGGTATCATCTTCGGCGGAGCCAACAACGAGCACGAGGTGTCCTGCAGCTCGGCCAGGAGCGTCGCCTCCCACCTCGACCAAGAGCGCTTCGATGTCGTGCTGATCGGCATCGACCGCGCCGGTCGCTGGCACCGGGTCGAATCCGTGGACGACCTCGCCGACGCGACCGGCGGAACGCGCCTTCCGGAGTTCGACGGCATCGACGTGGCCTTCCCGGCGGTGCACGGGCGATTCGGCGAGGACGGCACCCTCCAGGGGCTCCTCGAGCTGGCCGGGGTGCCGTATGTGGGCTGCGGCGTGCTCTCGAGTGCCCTCGCCATGGACAAGATGCTCGCCCAGCGATTGTTCGAACTCGCCGGCATCCCGACCATCCCGACCCGGATGCTGAGCGCCTCGACCGCGGCGGACGCCGCCGGCCTCGCCGGGGAACTCGGCTACCCGGTCTTCGTCAAGCCCAATCGGTCGGGGTCGAGCGTCGGTGCGAGCCGTGCCGACAGCGACGACGAGCTTCCGGCAGCGATCGCGCTCGCGCTCGAACACGACAGGAACGCCCTCGTGCAGCGCATGATCATGGGGGACGAGATCGCGATGGGAGTGCTTCAGAATCTCGACGGAAGCCTGCTCGTCGCCGCGCCCTTACGCGTGCTCACCGAGGGGGCGACGGCCTTCTACGACTACACAGCCAAGTACACGGCTGGCGGCGGCGCGACCCTCGAGGTGCCGGCCCGCATCCCGGAGGAGTCGACCCGTCGCCTGACTGAACTCGCGAAACTCGCCTTCACCACGCTCGACTGCGAGGGCCTGGCCCGCGTGGACTTCTTCCTCGGCGCGGACGGCTCGATCACCATCAACGAGGTCAACACTCTGCCCGGGCTCACCGCGCTCAGCCAGTATCCGCGCATGTGGCAGGCGGTGGGTGTGAGTTACACGGAACTGCTCAGCCGGCTCATCGACCGGGCGGCCGTCGTCTTCGGCCCGTAGCGGCCGCGCGGCGAACGCACTGGCGTGCGTTGACAGTCGTTGCCATCACGGCACGGCACGCTGGTCTCCCGGGTGGGGGAGACGATAATTGGATGATGCCCCTCTACCGTGACGAAGCCGTCGTGCTGCGCACCCACAAGCTGGGTGAGGCCGACCGCATCGTCACGATGCTCACGCGCCAGCATGGCAAGGTGCGGGCGGTCGCCAAGGGGGTGCGGCGCACGGCATCCAAGTTCGGGGCGAGGCTCGAACCGTTCATGGTGGCCGACGTGCAGCTCTACGAGGGACGGAGCCTCGACATCATCACCCAGGCCGAATCCGTGGGGTCGTATGGCGCGGAGATCACCGCCGACTATGGCAGCTACACCGCGGCGAGCGCCATGGTGGAGACCGCCGACAAGCTCACGGAGGGGGAGCCGAGCCTGCAGCAGTACCTCCTGCTCGTCGGCGCCCTCCGCTCGCTCGCCCGTCGTGAGCACGGTGCGAGCCTCACCCTCGATTCCTACCTCCTGCGTGCCCTGTCGATCGCCGGTTGGTCGCCGAGTTTCGACGACTGCTCGGTGACGGGCGCCCCCGGACCGCACTCGGCATTCGTGGTGCAGTTGGGGGGAGTCGTCGCGGATGAGGTGGCCCCGCCCGGGGCGCCGCGCCTTGATCCGAGAACCATCCTTCTGCTCTCGTCTCTGCTCACCGGTGACTGGGGGCTCGCGGATGACGCGGACGACGGTACCCGCTCGCAGGCGAGTGGCGTGGTCGCGGCCTACACGCAGTTCCACCTCGATCGGGGCCTCCGCTCGCTCGAGCATGTCGATCGGGTGCGCACATGACCGAGAAGAACCAGGTCGCGAAGACCCACCGCGATGCCGTCGATTTCAAGCCCATCGACTGGACCGGCGTCTACCCGCCGAAGCTGCCGAAGAACGCCGTTCCCGAGCACGTGGCGATCGTGATGGACGGCAACGGGCGCTGGGCCAACGGCAAGGGCCTCACCCGCATCGAGGGCCACAAGGCGGGGGAGGCGTCGCTGCTCGACGTCGTCGCCGGCGCCATCCAGATCGGGGTGAAGCACCTCAGCGTGTACGCCTTCTCCACCGAGAACTGGAAGCGCTCACCCGACGAGGTGCGATTCCTGATGGGGTTCAACCGCGACGTGCTGCACCGTCGCCGCGACCAGCTCAACGACTGGGGGGTGCGTGTGCGCTGGGCCGGCCGCAAGCCGCGGCTCTGGGCATCCGTCATCAACGAACTGCAGTTCGCGGAGAAGCTCACCGCCGGCAACTCCGTGCTCACCCTCACCATGTGCGTCAACTACGGCGGACGAACCGAGATCGCTGATGCCGTGCGGGCGATCGCCGACGAGGTCGCCGACGGACACCAGAAGCCCTCCGGCATCACCGAGAAGACCATCCAGAAGCATCTCTATACGCCGGACCTTCCCGACGTCGACCTGTTCGTCCGCAGTTCAGGGGAGCAGCGCACGAGCAACTTCATGCTCTGGCAGAGTGCGTACGCCGAGATGGTATTCCTCGACACGCTTTGGCCCGACTTCACCCGCGTTGAGCTCTGGGATGCGATCGTGCTCTATGCGCAACGCACCCGACGGTTCGGCGGGGCGGTCGACACTCCCACGGTCTAGGAGCCGCCTCCGGCAACGACCCGCACGTCGCGCCTTCCGAAAACGCAGGAGTTCCGCCACGAATGGGTGGTTCGTGGCGCGGTTCACCGGCGGGGGTGGCGAAACTCCTGCGTTTTCGGTGGGGGGCGCGGCGACGGATGCCCCTCCGCTCGATACTCTGGCCTCATGACTGACAGCACCCCCATCCGCACGGGAATCATCGGCTACGGGCTGTCCGGCCGGGTCTTCCACTCGCCGTTCATCTCGACCAACCCGCGCTTCTCGCTCGATGTGATCGCCACGAGCCACGCGGGGCGCCAGACGGTCGCGCGCTCCCAGCATCCCGGCGTCGAGACGGTCGACACCCCCGAGGAGCTCATCGCCAGGGGGCTCGACCTCGTGGTGCTCGCCTCTCCGGGGCAAGCCCACCTCGAACAGGGACTCGCGGCGCTCGCCGCGGGATCCGCGGTGGTCATCGACAAGCCGTTTGCCGCCTCCGTCGTCGAGGCGGAGCGGCTCATCGCCGCCGCCGAGGCCGCGGGCCTTCCGCTCACCGTGTTCCAGAACCGGCGCTGGGATGGTGACTTCCTCACCGTGCAGAAGCTGGTCGCCGAAAAGCGGCTCGGCGTCGTGCACCGTTTCGAGTCGACATTCGAGCGGTGGTCGCCCGGCCTGCGCGACCGCTGGCAGGACACCACGACGAGCGCCCAGGCTGCCGGCATCACCTTCGACCTCGGCAGTCACCTCATCGACCAGGCGCTGCACCTCTTCGGGCCAGCCACGATCGCGGATGCCGAACTCTCGATCCTGAGGAAGGGCGGCGTGAGCGACGATGAGGCCTTCGTCTCGCTGCTGCACGGTGCCACCGATGAGCACGGCGAGGTGCGCTCGCACCTGACGCTCAGCCGGTTCGCTGCCCAGAACGGCCCGCGCTTCCGGGTGCTCGGCGACAAGGCGGCCTATTCGGTCCATGGACTCGACGGCCAGGAGCCGTTCCTCGGGGCTGGTGGCCTGCCGACCTCGGAGGGCTACGGCGTCGAGCCGGAGGAGAAGTGGGGTCTCATCGGAATCACCGGATCCGCGGATGTCCCGCTCACCCCGGTGCCGACCGAGCGCGGTGACTACCCGGCCTTCTACGCCGGGGTCGCCTCAGCCATCCGTGACGCCGCACCGGTGCCGGTTGAACCGCGGGACGCCCTCGAAACGCTGCGGATCATCGAACGGGCGCACGAAATCGCCGGATTCTGAGCGTCTCGTGCCGCCGTCGCGCAGAAATCTGGCGGCGGGACGACGTCGCGACTGACAAATGACGGCGGGCGGGGCATGCTGGTGACATGACCAGCACATCGGCGGCCACAAGCCGCGCCCTCTCCCCGGCCCTACAAGCGGCCATTGCCAGCTACGAAGCCCCGCGCAACTTTCTCGCCGTGGCCTCGATCGGACTTCCGATCCGCGACACCGTCGTCGCGCAGAAGGCCGATCTCGACCTGTG
Organism: Actinomycetales bacterium; assembly: GCA_038251725.1. Lineage (GTDB taxonomy): Bacteria > Actinomycetota > Actinomycetes > Actinomycetales > Microbacteriaceae > Lacisediminihabitans. Next base: position 47,320 of record JBBSBA010000002.1, on the reverse strand, counting down.
GTCCGCAGCGAAGCGCGACCCCATGGACTACGACGCCATCGTCGAACGCACCCGTGGCTACTATGCGAAGCTCGTCGGCGTCTCTCCGCACCGGGTCGCGACCGGGTCGCAGACGTCGGTGCTCACGAGCGTGGTTGCCGCCGCAGTCCCGGAGGGCGCCGAGGTGCTCAGCGTCGCCGGGGACTTCTCATCGATAGTCTTTCCGTTTCTCCAGCGGCCGGGCATTCGCCTGCGAACCGTCGACCTCGCCGACCTCGCCGCCTCGATCACCGACGACACCTGGCTCGTCGTGTTCTCGCACATCCAGTCTTCGACCGGTTTGGTGGCCGACGTCGCGGCCGTCGTGGCCGCCGCGGCCGCGCATGGCGCCTACGCGTTCTGTGACACGACGCAATCGGCTGGCGTGCATCCGGTGGATGCCTCGCTCTTCGATGCCACGGTGTGCCACACCTACAAGTGGCTGTGCTCCCCGCGCGGCGTCGCCTTCCTCACGCTGAGCGAGCCTTTCCAGGAGCTGCTGCGTCCGCTGCAGGCCGGGTGGTACGCGGGCGCGGACGTCTGGCAGTCCTGCTACGGGCCGAACATGGCACTGGCGCCGGATGCCCGGGCCTTCGACGTCTCGCCGGCCTGGCCGGCCTGGGTGGGCGCGGAGCCGGCCATCCGCATGTTCTCAGAGCTCGACATCGACGAGGTGTGGGAGCGGACGAGCGGCCTCGGCGACTCCCTCTGCGCCGCCCTCGACATCCCGCAGCAGCACCAGGCGATCGTGACGTGGGCGGATCCCGACCGAGCCGACCTCGGCAAGCTGGTCGCGGCGGGGATCAAGGTCTCCGGACGCGCCGGTCGGCTGCGGGCGTCGTTCCATCTCTGGAACGACGAGTCGGATGTCGCGGCCGTCGTCTCGGCGCTGCGTACCTGATCCGCGCCGAGCCGCCGACCGGCGCCAGCGTCGTGGGCTGACCGCGCGGTCGGGCACGCGAAACAATCCGCGAAACAATCAACGACACCCGATCCGGCACCCAGCGATACGCGCTAGAATTGGTTAAGGTCACTCTGACCTTTACTCGACCAGGCGAGGTGATGGCGTTGTCGACCGAACAGACCGAACAGAGCGAACAGAGCGAGAACGAGGCTGGCCTCGTCTCCCTCGCGGTGTCGACGGTGATCTTCGCACTCAAGGCCGCGCGCGAGGGCGGGGTGGCGTCGCTGCGGCTTCCGCTCGTCCGCCGCATCCGGGAACCCTTCGCCGGACTCTGGGCGCTGCCGGGCGGACCGATCCGTTCGCCCGAGACCCTCGAGCAGTCCGCCGGGCGCAACCTGCTCGACACCACCGCCCTCAGCCCCACCTACCTCGAACAGCTCTACGCGTTCGGCGACGTGAACCGGGCGCCCGGCGCCCGCGTCGTGTCGATCGTCTACTGGGCCCTCGTGCGCACGGAGGAGGCCGAGCTCGCGTCGGTCGGCGAGAACGTGCGCTGGTTCGCCGCCGACGAACTGCCACCGCTCGCCTTCGATCACAATGCGATCGTCGAGTACGCGCTCTGGCGACTCCGCACCAAGGTCGAGTACAGCCGCATCGCGCACGCATTCCTTGGCGAGACCTTCACCCTGGCCGAACTCCGCCACGTGCACGAGGCGGTGCTGCGCCGGCCGCTCGATCCGGCCAACTTCCGCCGCCAGATGGAATCGGACACCGCGGTCATCGCCACCGGCGACCGCCTCACCGGCGGGCGTCACCGCCCGCCGCGCCTCTACCGCTACAACACCGCGGTCGAACTCACCGACCGCGGCCCCCTCGCCCGCCAATAGGCCCGACGACCAGACCATCCAAGGAGACACATTGTCGTCCGTCGACACCATCATCCAGCTCATCCGCACCGGGGCGAAGAAGGGGGCCGTCTGCAGCCCTGACCTCGCCGACGGCCCGTGGGTCTTCGACGCGCAGCCGACGCCGGGCTATGGCCCCGGTTCCTCGATGGGCGACATCATCCCGGCCGGCAGTCCCCGCCAAGGGCAGCTGCCCGAGCTGTACCGCACCGCGACGAGGCAGGAGCTGGCCGACCGCATCCGTGCCGCGAAGCGGATCCTCGGCGAGCGCGTCGTCGTGCTCGGCCACTTCTACCAGCGCGACGAGGTGGTGGAGTTCGCGGACTTCGTCGGCGACTCGTTCCAGCTCGCCAACGCGGCCCGTTCCCGGCCAGAGGCCGAGGCCATCGTGTTCTGCGGCGTGCACTTCATGGCCGAAACCGCGGACATCCTCGCCGGTCCTCGGCAGTCCGTGATCCTGCCGAACCTCGCCGCGGGCTGCTCGATGGCCGACATGGCCGACATCGATTCGGTGGAGGAGTGCTGGGAGCAGCTCGCCGAGCTCTACGGCACCGAACCGGACGCCGAGGGCCGCGTGCCCGTCATCCCGGTCACCTACATGAACTCCTCCGCCGCGCTCAAGGGCTTCTGCGGTGACCACGGCGGGATCGTCTGCACGTCGTCGAACGCGGCGACCGTCCTGGAGTGGGCCTTCGAGCGCGGCCAGCGGGTGCTGTTCTTCCCCGACCAGCACCTCGGCCGGAACACCGCGAAGGCCATGGGGGTGCCGCTCGGGCGCATGCCGATGTGGAACCCTCGCTCGCCGCTCGGGGGCAATTCCGCCGAGGGGCTCGAGGAAGCCCGCGTCATCCTCTGGCACGGTTTCTGCTCCGTGCACAAGCGCTTCACGGTCGGCCAGATCGAGAAGGCGCGGCTGGAGTTCCCCGGTGTGAGCGTGCTCGTGCACCCGGAATGCCCGATGGAGGTCGTCGACGCCGCGGACGCCGCCGGCTCGACCGACTTCATCGGCAAGGCCATCGCCGCGGCGGTGGAGCCCACGACCTTCGCGATCGGCACCGAGATCAACATGGTCAACCGGCTCGCCGCCCAGTATCCGCAGCACACGATCTTCAGCCTCGACCCGGTGATCTGCCCGTGTTCGACGATGTACCGCATCCACCCCGGCTACCTTGCCTGGGTGCTCGAGGCGCTCGTCCGTGGCGAGGTGCTCAACCAGATCTCGGTGCCCCAGACCGTCGCCGCGCCCGCCCGCGTGGCACTGGAACGGATGCTCGCGGCCAGGCCCGGGGCACCCGTCGCTCCGACCGCGGTGATCGGCGACTGAACGTGGCAAGCGTGATCGTGGTCGGCACCGGGATCGCCGGGCTCGTGGCCGCCTTTCGCGCCGCGCGCACCCACAGCGTCACCCTCCTGACCAAGGCGGAGATCGGCGAGAGCAACACCCGCTACGCGCAGGGCGGCATCGCCGCGGCGCTGTTCCCCGACGACAACATCCGGTCGCACATCGACGACACTCTCGCCGCGGGTGCCGGGCTCAATGCTCCCGCCGCGGTCGAGATCCTCTGTGCCGAGGGGCCGGAGCGCATCCGCGACCTGGTGGGACTCGGCGTGGACTTCGACCGTGAGCACGGTGGCTCGGGCCTCGCCGGGCTGGCCCGCGGTCGCGAGGCGGCGCACTCGAGCGCGCGCATCCTGCATGCCGGCGGGGACGCGACCGGTGCCGTGATCGAGTCCGCCCTCGTCGCGGCGGTGCGCGCATCCGAGGTGGCCATCCTGGAATACCGCTTCGTCAGGGACCTCATCGTGCGCGAGGGGCGGGTCGTCGGCGTCGAGGTCTCGGCCCAGGGTGGTGTCGACGAACGATACGAGGCGGATGCGGTGATCCTCGCCAGCGGCGGCGCCGGCCAGCTCTACGCGCACACCACCAATCCCGCGGTCGCGACCGGCGACGGGACCGCAGCGGCCTACCGGGCGGGTGCGCGGCTCGCCGATCTGGAGTTCTACCAGTTCCACCCCACCTCGCTCGCGGTGCCGGGCAATTTCCTCGTCTCGGAGGCGGTGCGCGGCGAGGGTGCCCGACTGCTCGACGCGACCGGCCGCCGGTTCATGGGGGACTGGCATCCGGATGCCGAACTCGCCCCACGCGACATCGTGGCGCGCGGCATCGCCCGGCAGATGGCCGCCCAGGGCGGAGCCCCGGTGCTGCTCGACGCGACCGCGCTCGGATCCGACCTGCTGGCCGAACGGTTCCCCGGAATCGACCGGGTCTGCCGCGCGCATGGGTTGGACTGGTCGCGCGAGCCGATCCCGGTCACGCCCGCAGCGCACTACTGGATGGGCGGCATCGAGAGCGACCTGCGGGGGCGCACCTCGCTCCCCGGCCTCTACGCCGTCGGCGAGGTCGCCTGCACCGGGGTGCACGGGGCCAACCGTCTCGCCTCCAATTCGCTGCTCGAGTCGCTCGTCTTCGCCTGGCGCTCGGTCGACTCACTCGGCGAGCCGTGGCCCGATTTCGGGCCGGTCGTCGGCGCGGACGCTGGACCGGCGGAGGACCGCTCGAGGGCCGGGACCGGCGATGCATTCACCAGAGGGCAGTTGCAGAGGCTGATGTGGGAGAGCGCCGGGCTGTTCCGCTCGGCGGCGGGACTCCGGGCCGCGGCCGAGACGCTGACCGGCTGGGCCGTTCCCGGCCGGGCGGCATCCGTCGGCGCCCTCGAGGATCGCAACCTGCTCGATCTCGGCCGCCTGGTCGTCGGGCAGGCGCTCGCCCGCCGCGAATCCCGTGGCGCGCATTACCGCGACGACTTGCCCTTCACCGACCCCGGTTTCGGCCGGCACTCCGCAGTGACCCTCGCTCCGGTCGGGCCACGACGGCCCGCTGCGGCACGAAAGGACAGCGCTCATGCTCTCGCCTAACCAGATCGACCCCGTCGTCTCGATGGCTCTCGCCGAGGATGCCCCCTGGGGCGATGTCACGTCCGAGTACCTCGTTCCCGCCGAGGCGACCGCGAGCGCCCGCCTCGTGGCGCGGGAGGCGGGCGTGTTCAGCGGGGGAGCGGTGTTCGGCGCGGCCATGCGCCTCACCGACCCGGGCATCCAGGTGGCCGTGCTCGCCGAGGACGGCGCGTCGTTCGAGCGCGGTGACGTGCTCGCCGAGGTGACCGGCAATGCACGATCGGTGCTTCAGGCCGAACGGGTGGCCCTCAACTTCGTGCAGCGGATGTGCGGCATCGCCACACTCACGGCCCGGTACGTCGCCGAGACGGCCGGCAGCGCCGCCCGCATCGTCGACACCCGCAAGACCACGCCAGGGCTCCGGGCGTTCGAGCGCCATGCCGTGCGCTGCGGCGGCGGCCACAATCACCGCTTCTCGCTCTCCGACGCCGTGATGGCGAAGGACAACCACCTCGCCGTGCTCACCTCCGGCGGGCGGGATGTCACCGAGGCCCTTCGTGAGGTTCGAGCCAGCCTCGGCCACACCACGCACCTCGAGGTCGAGGTGGACCGCATCGACCAGATCGAGCCCGTTCTCGCGGCCGGAGTCGACACGATCATGCTCGACAACTTCACCGTCGACCGGCTTGTCGAGGGCGTCGCCCTCGTGGCGGGTCGGGCGCTCGTCGAGGCGAGCGGCTCGGTGAATCTCGAGACTGTCGGGGCGATCGCGCGCACTGGGGTCGACATCATCTCGGTCGGCGCCCTCACCCACAGCGTGCGATCCCTCGACCTCGGCCTGGACATCGGCCTCGACACGGGAGCTCCGTGATCTACCTCGACGCCGCGGCCACCACGGCCGTCCGCCGCGAGGTGCTCGAGGCGATGTGGCCGTTTCTCACGGCGGACTTCGGCAATCCGTCGAGCCACAACGAGCTCGGGGTGTCGTCGGCCGATGCCCTGGCCGGCGCCCGTTCGCGGATCGCCGCGGTGTTCGGGTGCCGGGCGTCGGAGATCGTGTTCACCTCGGGAGGCACCGAGGGCGCGAACCTCGCGATCAAGGGCATCGCCTTGGCAGGCCCGCGCGGCCGGCATATCGCGACGGCAGGGATCGAGCATCCCGCGGTGCTCGAGAGCTGCGACTACCTCGAACGGTTTCACGGCTTCGAGATCACCCGCCTTGGGGTGGACGGCGATGGGCTCGTCGACCCGGTGGGGCTCGAGGCCGTGCTCCGCCCCGACACCACCCTCGTCTCGGTGGCCTACGCCAACAACGAGGTTGGCACGGTGCAGCCTGTCGCGCGGATCGCCCGGGCCGCCCACGCCGTCGGAGCGGCGATGCACACCGACGCCGTGCAGGCCCCCGGGGCGCTCGCGCTGAATGTGCGCCTCCTCGGGGTGGACGCGCTGAGCATCTCCGGCCACAAATTCGGTGCGCCGAAGGGAATCGGTGCGCTCTATCTCGGTTCCCGGCTCACCATCGAGCCGCTGCTGCACGGTGGCGGTCAGGAGCGGGGCCGCCGGTCGGGAACGGAGAACGTCGCCGGCGCGGTCGGCCTCGCCACGGCGCTCGAGGCCGCCGAGCGGGCGCGGCTGGCCGGCGCGGACGCGATCGCCGGCATCCGCGATGCCTTCGTGCGCGACGTGCTCTGCGCGGTCCCGACGGCCCGACTCACCGGATCGGCGACCGCCCGGTTGCCCGGCCATGCCTCGTTCACCTTCGCCGGGACGAGCGGCGAATCCATCGTGCTTGAGCTCGAGCGCTGCGGCATCGTCTGTTCGAGCGGATCGGCCTGCGCGGCCGGGCGCGACGAACCATCGCACGTGCTGCTTGCCCTCGGAATCACGCCGGAACTGGCCCAGACCGCCGTGCGTTTCACCCTCGGCGGCGACGTGACGGCGCAGGACATCGCCGGCGTCGCCGTCGCGGTGGCGGATGCCGTGGCCGCGGTCGGCTCCGGCCGTACAAACTAGGATTGGGGCTTGCCCTTCGACCGTGCATCCAGCACGGCTGACCTTTGGAGTTTCTTCGTGGCCAATGCCTCCCCGCTCGATCCCGTCATCAACCTGGCCAAGCGCCGCGGATTCGTCTTTCAATCCGGTGAAATCTACGGCGGATCGCGTTCCGCCTGGGACTACGGGCCGCTCGGCACCGCGCTGAAGGAGAACATCAAACGCCAGTGGTGGAAGTTCATGGTGCAGGGCCGCGACGACGTCGTCGGCCTCGACTCCGCCGTGATCCTTCCGCGTCGCGTCTGGGAGGTCTCCGGCCACGTCGATGTCTTCAGCGACCCGCTCGTCGAGTCCCAGCACACCCACAAGCGTTATCGCGCCGACCACCTGCTCGAGCAGTACGAGGAGAAGCACGGGCACCCGCCGGTCAACGGTCTCGCCGACATCAAGGACCCGGAAACCGGCCAGCCGGGCTTCTGGACCGAGCCGCAGAACTTCTCCGGACTGCTCAAGACCTTCCTCGGACCAGTCGACAACGAGGAGGGGATGCACTACCTGCGCCCCGAGACCGCCCAGGGGATCTTCACCAACTTCGCCAACGTGCTCGCGACCTCGCGCATGAAGCCGCCGTTCGGCATCGCCCAGGTCGGCAAGAGCTTCCGGAACGAGATCACGCCAGGCAACTTCATCTTCCGCACGCGCGAGTTCGAGCAGATGGAGATGGAATTCTTCGTCGAGCCTGGCACGGATGACACGTGGTTCCAGTACTGGATCGACGCCTGCGAGGCGTGGTTCACCGATCTCGGAATCTCGACCGACAACATCCGCCGCTACGAACACCCGAGCGAGAAGCTGTCCCACTACTCGAAGCGCACCGTCGACCTCGAGTACCGATTCCGTTTCGCTGGCAGCGAGTGGGGCGAGCTCATGGGTGTCGCCAACCGCACCGACTTCGACCTGAAGACGCACTCGGAGGGCTCGGGCGTCGACCTGTCGTACTTCGACCAGACCAAGAACGAGCGGTGGATCCCCTTCGTGATCGAGCCTGCCTTCGGGCTCACCCGTGCGCTCATGGCCTTCCTGGTCGATGCGTACCACGAGGACGAGGCGCCCAACACGAAGGGTGGCGTCGACAAGCGCACCGTGCTGCGCCTCGACCGTCGCCTGTCGCCGGTGAAGGTGGCCGTCCTGCCGCTGTCGCGCAACGAACGGCTGTCACCGGTCGCCCGGGCGCTCGCGGCCGAGTTGCGCCAGCTCTGGAACATCGAGTTCGACGACGCCGGCGCCATCGGTCGCCGTTATCGCCGCCAGGACGAGATCGGCACGCCGTTCTGCATCACCGTGGACTTCGACACTCTCGAGGACAATGCCGTGACCGTGCGGGAGCGTGATTCCATGGCGCAGGAGCGCATCCCGCTCGACCGGGTGGTCGGCTACCTCGCCGAGCAACTCGTCGGCGCATAGCGCGCGACGGGCCGAAGGATTCGTCGGCGCGTCTGAATTGGTAGACCGTCTTGTCTTCCAATAAGTTCGACACTAGCTGGGGGTCGGACGTTCGGGACGACCTGCTCCTGCTACCTCGCCAGCGATGGCCGAGTGTCCCCGGGTACGGGTACCCGGGGACACTCCTCCGCCCGATCCCGCGAATGCGCCGCCCGGGGGAATAGGCCACCGACGCTCACGTTAAAGTGAGGGTGAATGACGCGATAAAGGTAGACATCTGGTCCGACGTGCAGTGCCCGTGGTGCTACATCGGCAAGCGCAAGTTCGAGGCCGGTGCGGCAGAGTTCGGCGGCACCGTCATGGTGGAATACCACTCCTTCGAGCTGGCCCCCGACACCCCGGTCGACTTCGACGGCTCACCGGTCGACTACCTGAGCCAACGCAAGGGAATCCCGGTGGAGCAGGTCACCCAGATGCTCGCCAACGTCACCGGCATCGCCGCCTCGGTCGGACTCAACTACGACTATGAGCACGTGCATCAGACCAACACGATCAAGGCGCACGAGCTCCTCCACTTCGCCAAGTCGAAGGGACGCCAGCTCGACATGAAGGAGCGCCTGCTCAAGGCCTACTTCGTTGACGGCCGGCACGTCGGCCGCATCGAGGACCTCGCCGACCTGGCGGCCGAGATCGGCCTCGACCGTGCCGATGTGGTGCGCGCCCTCACCGAGGAGACCTTTCTCGCCGACGTGAAAGCCGACGTCGCCCAGGCGATCGAGTACGGCATCCAGGGTGTCCCATTCTTCGTCATCGACGGCAAATACGGGGTGTCAGGCGCGCAGGACGCGGCAACCTTCGCTAACGTGCTCGAACAGGCACGTACCGAACGAGAGGTCACCAAGTGACGGATGCGACAGCACCGCGCCAGCTCATCGTGGTCGGTGACCCGGCCGCGGCGGCCTGCGAGGGCGACTCCTGTGTGATCCCGGACCACCACGAACAGGCGGTCGTCAACCGCCGCCTCGACGAGGACTTGGTCTAGTCCGCGCTGATCTCCGCCACGGTCGCGCCGTACGCTGCGATCAGGGCGTCGGCGTCGACGAACGCGCTGTAGCCCTGTTCTCCGGCACCCATCGCGACCCGGCCGCCCAGCATCGACGAGTCCGCGAACACCGGCCACGCCGCGCTGCTTCCGAGCGGGGTGATCGAGCCTCGTTCGTAGCCGGTCGCCTCGAGGGCGAGCTCTGGCGATGGCAGGGACAACCGGTTGGCGCCGACGACCGAGCGCAGCTTCGCCCAGGAGATCTGACGATCGCCGGGGATCAGCGCGAAGAGGTATTCCGCCGGTGCGCCCTCGGGGGTGTGCCGGCGAACGACGAGCGACTTCACGATGTCGCGCGGCGCGATGCCGAGAAGTTCCGCCGCCTGTTCGAGCGAGTCGGCCGCCGGTCGCTCGACGACCTCGATGTCGAGCCCCCGAGCAGCGGCATCGGCGAGCACTCGTGCCCGCCCGATGAGCCCTGTCATGTGCTGTTAGCCCCTGCCTGAGAGATTTGCCTGAGAGAATTGATGGATGACGATGACAGCCGCTCCCGAACAGAGCTTACAAAAGGCGCCCGCCTTGCAGATCGGGCCGCTGACGCTCGCTGTTCCCGTCGTGCTCGCTCCCATGGCCGGCATCACCAACACCGCGTTCCGCCGTCTCTGCCGCGAGTTCGGCGCCGGCCTGTACGTGTCAGAGATGATCACCAGCCGGGCCCTCGTCGAGCGCACCGCTGGGTCGATGCGGCTCATCAAGCATCACGAGTCCGAGACCCCGCGCAGCATCCAGCTTTACGGCGTTGACCCGAAGACCGTCGCCGAGGCCGTGACCATGCTCGTCGCCGAAGACCGAGCCGACCACATCGACCTGAACTTCGGGTGCCCTGTGCCGAAGGTCACCCGCAAGGGCGGCGGAGCCGCGCTCCCGTGGAAGCTCGACCTGTTCCGGGAGATCGTCGAGGGCGCCGTGAAGGCGGCCGGTGATCTTCCCCTCACCATCAAGATGCGCAAGGGCATCGATTCGTCGCACCTCACCTACCTCGAGGCCGGCCGAATCGCCGAGGGCGCGGGGGTCGCGAGCATCGCGCTGCACGCGCGCACGGCATCCGAGTTCTACAGCGGGCACGCCGACTGGTCGGCGATCGGAACGCTCAAGGAAGCGGTCACGTCGGTGCCGGTGCTCGGCAACGGCGACATCTGGTCGGGAGCCGACGCCATCCGCATGGTCGAGGAGACCGGATGCGACGGGGTCGTCGTCGGCCGCGGTTGCCTCGGCCGACCGTGGCTGTTTGGGGACCTGGCCGCCGCCTTCCGGGGCGAAACCGACATCAGCCAACCGTCGCTCGGCACCGTCGCCGCGACGCTCCGGCGGCACGCCGAGCTGCTCGTCGACTTCTTCGACGGCGACGAGGACCACGCCTGTCGCGACATCCGCAAGCACATCGGCTGGTACTTCAAGGGCTACCCGGTGGGCGGCGACATCCGCTCCGCGCTGGCAACGGTGGAGAGCCTGCAGCAGATGGACGACCTGCTCGGCCGGCTCGACTGGGAGCAGCCGTACCCCGGCGTGGACGCGGAGGGTCCGCGCGGTCGCGCCGGAACCCCGAAGCGCACCGCGCTGCCGGACGGCTGGCTCGAGAGCCGCGAGCTCGCGGACACCCAGCGCGCCGAGGTCGCCGAAGCAGAAATCCACAACAGTGGTGGATAGCGCCTACTCGGAACACGACACCGCCCGGTGGTTCCCGGAGGAGCATTCGAGCCGCCGAAGCGACTTCGCCCGGGACCGCGCCCGACTGCTGCACTCGAGCGCGCTCCGCCGTCTCGCCGCGAAGACCCAGGTGCTCAGCCCGGCCGCCGGCCTCGACTTCGCCCGCAATCGGCTCACCCACTCGCTCGAGGTGGCGCAGGTGGGCCGCGAGCTCGCGACGAGCCTCGGGCTTGATCCGGATGTCGTTGACACCGCCTGCCTCGCCCACGACCTCGGGCATCCGCCTTTCGGCCACAACGGCGAACGCGCGCTCAACAGCTGGGCGGTCGACATCGGCGGTTTCGAGGGCAACGCGCAGACCCTGCGCCTGCTCACGCGCATCGAGCCGAAGGTCTTCGGTCCGGACGACCGGTCCTACGGGCTCAACCTCACCCGCGCAAGCCTCGACGCGAGCTGCAAGTACCCGTGGCCGGAGAGCTCATCTGTCGGGGACCCGAGCGGCCGCGCCAAGTTCGGCTTCTACGCCGACGACGTGGAGGCATTCCGCTGGCTGCGCGAGGGCGCGCCCGATCGCCGGCTCTGCATCGAGGCCCAGGTGATGGACCTCTCCGACGACATCGCCTACTCGGTGCACGACTTCGAGGACGCCATCGTCAGCGGCTACATCGATGTGAGGGCGCTCGGCGCCCGGGTCAACCACGACGCGCTCGTCGACTCGATGTTCGCCTGGATCGGGGGAGAGTTCGACCCTGCCGAGCTCATCGCCGCCTTCGACCGGCTCGACTCGCTCGACGTCTGGCTCGAGGACTACGACGGCAGCCGCCGCGCGCAGGGCCGGCTCAAGAACCTGACCTCGCAGCTCATCGGTCGCTTCGCCGGGGCTGCGGTGAAGGCGACCCGCAAGCAGGACCGCGGCAGCCTCATCCGGTTCGGAGCCGACATCGTCGTGCCGCGCGAGGTGACGGCGGAGATCGCGGTGCTCAAGGGCATCGTGGCAGCCTTCGTCATGTCCAAGAACACCCGCCAGCCGATCTACACGCAGCAGCGCGAGGTACTCACCGAGCTCGCGAGCGCGCTGCTTGCGCGGGGCGGGGAATCCCTCGATCCCGGTTTCGCCGCCGACTGGCGTGCCGCAACCACGGATGCGGGCCGCAAGCGTGCGGTGGTCGACCAGGTGGCGAGCCTCACCGACCAGTCTGCGATGGCCTGGCACGAGCGCCTGGCGCCCTGACCGCCCGCCGCCGGAGCACGCCGTCGACGAAAGTAAGATGGGCAGGTGACCGGCCTCATTCGACGAAATGACATCGACGAGGTTCGGGCGCGGATCAACATCGCCGACATCGTCGGCGACTACGTCACGCTGAAGGGCGCCGGAGTCGGCTCGCTCAAGGGCCTCTGCCCATTCCATGACGAGCGAAGCCCGAGCTTCCACGTGCGCCCACAGGTGGGCCGGTACCACTGTTTCGGCTGCGGCGAGGACGGTGACGTCTTCTCCTTCCTGCAGAAGATGGACCACACGAGTTTCACCGAGGCCGTCGAGCAGATGGCCGCCCGCGTGGGCTTCGAGCTGCATTATGAAGACGGTGGCCAGGCCAACGCCGACCACGGCAACCGGGCCCGCATCCTCGCGGCGAACCAGGCGGCCGCGGAGTATTTCGTCTCCCAGCTGACGACCCCGGATGCGGAACCCGCCCGCGCCTTCCTCGGCCAGCGCGGCTTCGATCCATCGGCCGCGCAGCGCTTCGGCGTCGGGTTCGCGCCGAAGACCGGGCTCACCAAACACCTCAGGTCGCTCGGCTACACCGAGGCCGAACTCGTTGCGTCGGGCCTCGTCGGCCAGGGCGAGCGCGGCACCTACGACCGCTTCCGCGGCCGGCTGGTCTGGCCGATCCGTGACGTCACCGGCCAAACCCTCGGCTTCGGCGCGCGCAAGCTGCTTGACGACGATCAGGGCCCCAAGTACCTCAACACCCCCGAGACGGCCGTCTACCATAAGTCGCAGGTGCTCTACGGTCTCGACCTCGCCAAGCGCGACATCTCCCGCGGCCGCCAGGTGGTCGTCGTCGAGGGCTACACCGACGTGATGGCCTGCCACCTCGCCGGGGTCACCACCGCCGTCGCCACCTGTGGAACGGCGTTCGGTGTCGACCACATCAAGGTCGTGCGGCGGGTGCTCGGCGACGTGGACAACGCCGACACCACCGGTACGGGGGAGGTCGTCTTCACCTTCGACCCGGATGAGGCCGGGCAGAAGGCCGCGAGCCGCGCCTTCACCGAGGAGCAGCGCTTCGCCGCGCAGACCTTCGTCGCCGTCGCACCGGGCGGACTCGACCCGTGCGACCTCCGGCTCGAGCGCGGGGACGACGCCGTGCGTCGCCTCATCCAGTCGAAGAAACCGATGTTCGAGTTCATGATCCGCCGCGTGCTCGCCGGCCACAACCTCGACACGGTCGAGGGCCGAGTGGCGGCGTTGCGGGCATCCGCCCCCGTTGTCGCCGGCATCCGCGACCAGGCGCTCAACATCGGCTACGTGCGAAACCTGGCCGGCTGGCTCGGCATGGACCCGTACGAGGTCGGCCGCGCGGTCGCCGCCGCCCGCGGTCGCGGGCCGGAGGCGCCGCGCGAACAGCGCACGTTCGGTGAGCCGGCCGCCTTGGAGCCGGTCGTCGCGCAGGGCCCGTCGCTCGTGCACCTGCCGATCGACCCGGTGACCCGCCTGGAGCGGGATGCCCTCATGGCGATGCTGCAGCAGCCGCAGATCATCGGGCGTGAGCTCGTGCAGCGGGCCAGTCTCGCCGGCTTCTCGAACGCGTCGCTCGGGGTCGTGCGCGACGGGGTCATGGCGAGCATGGACGCCTTCGACTCGCCGGACTGGCTCGGCCGCGTGATCGACGAGGTCCCGGCCCCGTTCTCCACCCTGGTGAAGGAGCTCGGACTAGCCCCGCTGCCCGAGCGGGAAGGGCGAGAACTGACCGCCTACTGTCGCGCCGTCACCACCGACCTCATCGCCCGCGACCTGTTGCGTCGCAAGGCCGAGCTGCTCGGCCAGTCGCAACGCACGGATGCCGCGGCGGAGCCGGAAAAATACCGCGCTCTGCAGGTCGAACTCGTGCGCATCGAGGCGGAACGCCGGGCCCTGCGCACCGAATAGCCCTCCGGCGGCGGGGTGCCCGTCGATGAACGGCAGCTGACCGTCACCCGGCCGGTACGGCTGCTGCGGCTACTATCGATTTAGCCGTAGCCGGGATGATCCGCACTCGATCGGGTCGCCCGCGTTGTCGGTCCCGGGCGCGCGTCGGCGTCTGGAGAATGCAGGATTGGCGCGAATGACCATGACCAACGCCCCGGCCGCGAGCGTGCCAGAGACCGCTGTCTCAGCCCGTGACGTGTCGATCGGCTATCGGTCGAATCACGCGCGATCGTTCCTCGCCGTGCGCGGCGTGACCCTCGACGTTGCGGAGGGGGAGATGCTCGGCATCGTCGGAGAGTCCGGGTCGGGAAAGTCCACCCTCGCCCGGGTGATCGCGGGGCGCGCCGGCGGCGGGCACCGCGGTGATGGCTCGCCGCAGATCTGCGGCGGGCAGCTCGAGGTCTACGGCACGCGCCTGCGCCACGTCGGTCGGAGTAAGCGGGACCGGCTCACCCTTCGGGTGGGTTACCTGCGGCAGGACGCCGCCGAGCGGCTGAGTCCGCTGCTCACCGTCGCCGAGAACGTAGCCGAACCGATCTATCTGCGCGACTCCAAGTTCGATGCGGGCGAGGCGGAGGATGCCGCGGCGGCGGTCATCGACTCGGTGCGCCTGTCGCTCGACCTCATGAACAAGCTGCCCTACCAGTTGAGCAGCGGCCAGCGGCAGCGCGTGGCCATCGCAAGGGCCCTCGTGCTCGAACCGACTCTCCTCATCGCGGACGAACCGACCCGCGGCGTCGACGCGAGCGTTCGGGAGGGAGTGCTCGACGCCCTCCGCGACCTGCATCGCTCGCGCGGCCTTACCGCGATCGTGATCAGCAGCGACCTCGAGGTGATCTCCCGAATCGCCCCCCGCATTGCCGCGATGCAACACGGCATCGTGATCGGGCTCGGCGACATCGACTCCCTCACCGCCTCACCGGAGAACGAATATCTCAAGGGGCTCGCGCGGTCGCGCGACCCCGGAAGGAGTGCCTGATGGCCGCCCCGCAGCACCGAGGCGTGACCGCCTCCGCATCCGAACCGATCGCGGGGGAGCGTCGCCCGACCCCGGGCCCGATCGCCGTGATCCCCGCGGCCGCGGACTTCACGCCGGCGGACGACGTCTTCGTGGCGGCGGTGCGGCAGGCAGGCGGACGGGTGGACGAGCTCGGCGCAGACACCCGTGGGCTCATCTGGCTCTCGTACGGCGGCACGGACGCTCTCAAGGCCACGCTCGACGCGCGCCCCTCGATCGAGTGGGTGCAGCTGCCCTACGCCGGCGTCGATGCCTTCGCCGGCCTCTTGGATGGCTACGCGGACCGACCGTTCCCGCTCTGGACGAGTGCGAAGGGCGCGTATTCGCAACCCGTCGCAGAGCACGCGCTTACGCTGGCGCTCGCCCTGCTGCGGGTGCTCCCCGAGCGCGTGCGTGCAACGCACTGGCCGACCGGGGCGAAGATCGGCACCTCGCTCTTCGGGCTCAACGTGGTCATCGTGGGAGCCGGCGGCATCGCGATCGAACTCATCCGGTTGCTCGAGCCGTTCGGGGTGCACGTGACGATCGTTCGCCGGGGCTCGGCCCCCGTGCCGGGTGTCGAGCGCACTGTCACGGCCGATCGCCTGCTCGAGGTGCTGCCGGAGGCGGATGTGGTGATAATCGCGGCCGCCTCCACTCCCGGAACCCGCCGGCTCATCGGTGCCGCGGAGCTCCAGGCGATGAAGCGCACGGCGGTGCTCGTGAACATCGCCAGGGGCGACCTCGTCGACACGGATGCCCTCGCCGAGGCCCTGGCCGCGCGGGCGATCGCGGGTGCGGGCGTGGACGTCACCGACCCGGAACCGTTGCCGGACGGGCATCCGCTCTGGACCGAACCGAACATCATCATCACCCCGCACAGCGCGGACACGCCAGAGATGACGGTGCCGCTGCTTGCGGAGCGGATCCGGGAGAACGTTGCGGCGTTCGTCGGGGACGGTCGCTTTGTCGGCGTCGTCGATGTCGGCGCGGGGTATTGAACGAGCATCCGGCGACGGGGCGGCATGATCGATTCCTGTGGGTCGGCAGCTACACGCCGACGATGGGCGGCGCCGGCGCCGGCATCGGCCTCCTTCGGGTGAGAGCGGCAGACGACGCCCTCGAGTTCCTCGGCACCGTGGCCGAGACCTCCTCCCCGTCGTTCGTGAGTCCCTCCGTCGATGGGCGCGTTCTCTACTCGACCGACGAGGCCGGCCGTGTCGAGGCGTTCCGGCGCGGACCTGACCACGCCCTCGAGGCCCTCGGCGGGCAGGCCACCTCTGGCGGCTTCCCCTGCCACCTCAGAGTCACCTCCGACCACCTGTACGCCTGCAACTACGGTGACGGATCGATCGATGTGTTTCCGCTCGACCACGAGGGCCGGATCGGGCCAGCGCGGCAGACACTCGCCTCGCGCGGGTCGGGACCGAACCCGGCGCAGGACGGTCCGCACGCGCACTCGACGCTCGTCATCGGGGACACGGTGCTCAGCGCCGACCTCGGCACCGATCGGGTGCACGCCCACTCCGCCGACGGCGGAACGCTGGCGCGCACCGCATCGGCCGTTCTGCCGCCGGGCACCGGGCCTCGCGACCTGCGCGTGGAGGGCGACCGGGTGATCCTGCTCGGCGAGCTGAGTGGCGGGGTGTTCGCCCTCGATGGCACCGGCGCGGTGGTGGCCAGCGGACGACTCGTGGAGTCGTGGGCGGACGGCGATCATGCGGCGGGGCTCGCCGTCGACTCGACGGGAACATTTCTCTACTCCGGGCTGCGCGGATCCAATCGCATCGCCGTGGTGCGACTGTCCGACCTCAGCGCGGTCGCCGACGTGCCGTGCGAGGGCGACTGGCCGCGTCATCTGTGCATCCTGCCCGGCGCCGACGGCGACGACGACCTGCTGCTCGTGGCCAACCAGCTCTCGAGCACCATCGCCGGATTTCGCATCGACCGGGCCACCGGCATCCCACGTCCGTTCGGATCGCCGGTGCGGGTTGCATCACCGACCTTCCTGCAACCGGTACTGTAGACACGTCGATTCGGCTTCCGCGTGCGCGGGAGACGGATCCGGCACAACCAACCATGGGACTGTGACGCACGATTTGGTGCAGGGCATTCCTTTGGTAAAGTGGTAAAGCTGTTTCACCAATCCTCGATAGCTCAATTGGCAGAGCATCGCACTGTTAATGCGGCGGTTCTTGGTTCGAGTCCAAGTCGGGGAGCTCGATTGCCGCAAGGGGCTCCACCCCCTG
Source organism: Actinomycetales bacterium (assembly GCA_038251725.1). Lineage (GTDB taxonomy): Bacteria > Actinomycetota > Actinomycetes > Actinomycetales > Microbacteriaceae > Lacisediminihabitans. The sequence continues at coordinate 29,978 of JBBSBA010000002.1, read as the reverse complement.
CGGCATTCGTTATTTAAGTCGGCGGGTTTCTGATGCCCGTGCCTACTCCCTCGGGAGTACCCCGCGTGCGTCGCGCAGCGGATGTCGGCGGTGGGCTTCGCAACTACGATCGAGCCATGCCCAACCGTGGTCGTTTCGCCAGCTCACGTTGGAGCGAGCGCATCGCCGATCGGCACGCCGACCGCTGGCGCGAGCAGTGGCAGGAGCCCTGGCAGGAGATCGAGGCGTGGCACGCCGAGCGTCGGGCCTCCGGCGGATCGCGGCGCGCCCGGCTGCTGGTTCCCGTTTTCGTCTCGCTCCTCGTGCAGGTTCCCGCGGTGTTCTTCCGCTTCCGGCCCGGCACCGGCATCGTGCGCAGCGCGGTCTGGACCGATTCTGGACTGCTTCTGATCGCGCTCGGGCTTGCGCTCGTCGGTCCGCTCGTGCTGCTCGCCGCCCGCCGGTTCCCGGGCCCCGTCGTCGCGATCGCGGCCGCGGCGGGTGCCGCCGACCTCCTGGTGTTCAGCAACGCCGATCATCCGCCCTACGTCGCGCTCGCGTTCGCGATCGTCTCGGCGATCGTGCGCGGGGCGCGCGGCTGGGCCTGGATCTCGGTGTCCGCCGCGTGGATCGTCGCCATCGCCATCGCCCTGGTTCTCGGGCTGAATGTCGCGCCGCCGCGAATCGCGGCCGTCACCCTTGGCATCCTCATCGTGCTCGGCATCGGCGAGGGCATACGAACCCGCCGGGAGCAGTTCAGCGAGATCTCGCGGCGAATTGCCGAACGCAAGCAGTCGGAGGTGCAGGCGGAGCGGGTTCGCATCGCCCGCGAACTGCACGACGTGCTGGCACATTCCCTGAGCCAGATCAACGTGCAGGCCGGAGTGGGGCTGCACCTCATGGAGAAGCAACCCGACAAGGCGCGGGAGGCCCTCGCGAGCATCAAGGAGACGAGCAAGACCGCGCTGCACGAGGTGCGTTCCGTGCTCGGTATTCTGCGTGCCGAGGGCGGAGCCGATCCGAGCGCGCCGCTGCTGCCCGAGCCTGATCTCTCCCGCCTCGAGGGCCTCGCGGCCTCGATCGCCGCCCAGGGGCTGGCGATCGACGTGCAGAACACCATCACCTCCCCGCCGCAGGCCGCGGTGCAGCTCGCCCTCTACCGCATAGCCCAGGAGTCGCTGACGAATGTGCTGCGGCACGCTCGGGCGACCGCCGTGACGATCGTGGTGAGCGAGATCGACGGAAGTTACACCCTCGGGATCACCGACAATGGCATCGGTTCGCCTCCTCGCCCGGACTCCGGCGGGAGGGGCCTGCTCGGCATGCGTGAGCGGGCGGAACTGCTCGGCGGCAGCCTGACGGCCGGACCGTTGGCGGCCGGCGGCTTCCGGGTTTCGGCCCGCATCCCCGCACCCGCAGCGAAGGGCGCCACCCGATGATCAGAGTCGCGATCGCCGACGACCAGCAGCTCATCCGGGGCGGCTTCCGCTCGCTCCTGGAGGCGGAGAGCGACCTCGACGTAATCGGTGAGGCCGGGACCGGCGCGGAGGCAGTGGACCTCGTGACGCGTGAGAAACCCGATGTCGTGCTCATGGACATCCGCATGCCCGGCGGGGATGGCCTGTGGGCCACCGAGCAGATCGTCGCCAACCGGGCCCTCGCCGCAACCCATATCGTGATCGTGACCACCTTCGAGCTCGACGAATACGTCGCGCAGGCCATTCGGGCCGGCGCGAGCGGATTCCTCGTGAAGGACACCGAACCAGAGGAACTCATCCGGGCCGTCCGGGTGGTGGCCGGTGGCGAGGCGCTGCTGTCTCCTGGTGTGACCAAGCGACTGCTCGAGCGGGTGGCCGGCTCGCTCAAGGAGGCCCCCGACGCCTCGCAGCTGGCTGTGCTGACCGACCGTGAGCGCGAGGTGCTCGGCCTCGTGGGGCACGGTCTCACCAACGACGAGATCGGCCGTGCGCTCTTCCTCAGCCCGCTCACGGCCAAGACGCACGTCTCCCGCATCATGTCGAAGCTGCTCGCCCGGGATCGCGTGCAGCTCGTGGTCGTGGCCTACGAGACCGGGCTCGTGCGGGCCGGCTACCAGGAGTGAACCGGCTGATGGTTCCGCCGGGAGTACCGGCGCCCGGCGGGATGCTCCCGCGGAAGTAGCCGGAAGCATCCGCCGGGCAGATTCGCCGACCGCGCCGGGAGACGAGGGTTGTCTGTAGCCGGTTCCGTTGGAACCGACTGACTCTCGAAAACCCTGCACAGAATGGATGTCCCGTGTTCTCCACACTCGCTTTCGTCGGCCCAATGGCCCACTTCGCCGGCCCCATGGTTGGTGGCTTCGGCTTTCTCTTCCTGCTCGTTCCCCTGTTCTGGATCGCGCTCTTCGCGGTGATCTTCGGACTCGCCCGCCGTCGGCGCCGCGCGTGGTTCGCCGCGGGAGGCTACGGACACCCCGGTTTCGGCGGACACTGGGGCTCCGCCTCCCGTTCGGCCGAGTCGACCCTCGCCGAGCGCTTCGCCCAGGGCGACATCGATGAGAAGGAATACCGCGCCCGCCTCGAAGTGCTGCGGGCCAACGCCTGGCCGAAGCCTCCGGTCACGTAGCCGGTCGGGTTCACGATAGCCTCATGGTGACAGCGCGCCGTTGCCAGCCCGAGGGAGAACCGAGTGAATTCTTGGCTGGATCAGCATTCGATGCTCTTCGCCGCCCTGTCCGCGGTGCTGTTGGTTCTCGCAATCGTCTTCCTCCTGCTCTGGATCCGTGCCGCGCGCGCGCGCCGCCGCCAGCACTTCGCCCGGGTCGATGCCGAGCGGGACAATCTCGACCTCGAGGCCACGCTGCAGGAGCAACTCGGCAAGCTGAAAATCGTGCGCGAGCTGCACGAGGTGGCCATCCATTCGGTCTCCACCATCGTGAGCCAGGCCGATGGCGCCCACTATGCCGCGATGACGGATGCCGGGGCCGCGGTGCGCGCGGCAGCCACGATCGCAGAGACGGCCCGCACCACTCTCGCCGACCTGCGCCGGGTGATGACCATCGTCGGCGGAAACACCGCACTCGATCAACCGCCAGAGCCCACCATCGACATGACCCGAGAGCTCTTCGAGGTGATGCGCGACGCCGGACTCGAGATCGAGCTGGTCGAGCATGGTCAGCCATTCGAGCTGCAGGAGGGTCCGAAGCTTGCGGTCTTCCGGATCGTGCAGGAGGCACTGTCGAACGCCCTCAAGTACGGCGGAACGGGCACCCGGGTCAAGGTCACGTCCACCTGGACCGACGAGGGACTGCAGGTGGTCATCGATGACGATGGCGTGCGCGCCGCGGCTCGCCGCGAGGGGCTCGATCCCGACAAGCTCGCGCAGAGCCGCACCTACACGTTCCAGGACGACCTGGATGCGCTCACCGAGGTGGTGGTCGGTCCGGGCATGAGCGAGATGCGCGAACGGGCATCGCTCTATCGCGGCATCCTCACCGCGAACCTGCTTCCGGGCGTCGGATTCGCCGTCTCGGCGGTGTTCCCCTCGATCCGTTACGACAACGGTGTGCACGGTGTGAATCTGCGCGATGGCCAGGACTGACCGGGATCTCGCCACGAAGTCACCAGCCCGCGCTCCGGAGGACCGGGCCGCGATCCGCAAGGGTCTCGCCGTCGGTCTCGCCGCTGCCGCCTACGGCGTCTCCTACGGCGCCCTCGCCGTGGCGGCCGGACTGGATGTCTGGCAGACCTGCGTGATGAGCCTGCTCATGTTCACCGGCGGTTCCCAGTTCGCCCTGGTCGGCGTGATCGCGACCGGGGGAGTGGCGGCCGGGCCGTCGGCCATCGCCAGTGCCGCGATCCTGGGCATCCGCAACGGCATCTACGGCATCCGGGTCGCGCCGATCATCGGCGGGGGATGGTGGCGTCGGTTCGCCGCAGCCTGGGTCACGATCGACGAGTCGACGGCGGTCGCCACCACGCAGCCGACGCGGCGCAGCCAGCAGATCGGGTTCTGGGTGACCGCCGCGGCGACGTTCGCTGGCTGGAACCTCACCTCGCTCGTCGGGGCGCTCATCGGCAACACCCTGGGGGATGTGCGTCTCTACGGCTTGGATGCGGCCGCGGCCGCGGCCTTCCTCGGCCTGCTCTGGCCCCGGTTGCGCCAGCTGCAGACGATCGCCGTCGCCGCCGCCGCGGCCGTCATCGCGGCCGTGATGACCCCGGTGCTCATTCCCGGGCTGCCGGTGCTGGTCGCGGGTGTGGTGGCCGTCGTGGTGGGAGCGTTCAACTGGTTCGGTGGCCCCGCGCCAGAACCCGAACCGCCGGGGATCCCGACATGACGCTCTGGCTCATCGTGATCGTCGCGTCGCTCTCCTGTCTCGCGCTCAAATTCGCCGGCTTCCTTGTGCCGGCATCGTTCCTCGACCGGCCGGCGCCCGCGCGCATCGCGAACCTGCTGACGGTCGCACTGCTCGCGGCGCTCATCGCGGTGCAGACGCTGGGGTCGGGGAACCGCATCGTGCTGGATGCGCGGGTGCCCGCCCTCGCCGTTGCCGCGGTGCTCCTGCACTTCCGGGTGCCGTTCATCGTCGTCGTGGTTGCCGCCGCGGTGACCGCGGCGCTCATCCGGGCTTTGGCCTGAGCCGAGGTTCAGACTCCGGCGGCGGTGACGACGAAGTCGGTGGCGAACCCGGCGAACAGCCCGATCAGCAGCCCGACATAGAGCGTGTATCCGCGCCCGAACCGCTGGGCCACTCCGAGCAACTGCACGATCACGTAGAGGATCGAACCGCTGGCAAGGGCGAGGAACACCATGGAGACGATGTCGTTGACGAATACGCTTCCGAGGAGGGTGCCGATCACGGTGGGGGCACCACCGATGATTCCGAGGATGGCGAGCTGGCCCCACGACGGACGAAGCGTCTGTCCGGCGAGGGGCGCCGTGATGCCGAACCCCTCGGTCGCATTGTGCAGGCCGAAGCCGACGACGAGCACGACGGCGAGCCGAATCTGGCCATTGGCGGCCGACTGCCCGATCGCGAGGCCCTCGGAGAAATTGTGCAGGCCGATGCCGACGGCGATGAGGAAGGCCAGCCGGCTCGGTGCCTCGCCGAGACGAAGAATCCCCGGCCGTGTTCCCGCGATGGCGGCCAGGGTGCTCGCCTCGGCCCGGCGCGCCACCCAATGGTCGTAGGCGACCAGGCTGACCAGGCCGGCGCCGATCGCCGCGAAGAAGATCAGCACCAGCCCGGTCGCCGGCAACAGCGACGCCGACTTTCCGTCCGCGGCGCTGGCGAGCGCCGAATCGATGGGCTCCACCGCGTGCGCCAGCACATCCCAGAGCAGAAAGACGAGAACGCCGATCGTGACGGCGTTCAGTAGCGACCTCAGACGCACGGATTTCGACCGCAGGCGCCCGATCGGGAGCCCGATGAAGATCGTGAATCCGGCGATGAACCCGAGAATCAGGAAGTCGACGACATGCATCGGGTTGTTCTCCTTCGACGCCAGCGCGACTGTTTAGTAATTTAGGTGAGCCTAACCAAACTCACCCGAGCAATGCAAAACGGCCAGGCGCTACGGCCTCGACGGCCCGACCTTCTGCTACCCCTCCAGATCGTCGATCCCCGGCATCCAGCTGAGCCCCGGCTCGCCCCAGCCGTTCTTGCGCAGGGCCTTGGCGGCGGTCTTCGCCCAGGCGTGATCGAGTCGGTCGACGTAGAGCAAGCCGTCCAGATGGTCGTATTCGTGCTGGAAGATCCGGGCGAGCCACCCCTCCGCGCGAATCTCGAACGGCTTCTGCTCGAGGTCGACGGCGGTGAGGATCGCGAGCTCAGACCGGCGAAGCGGGAAACGCTCGCCGGGCACCGAGAGGCATCCCTCGGATTCTTCCTCCTCATCCGCCGGCCCGATCGGCGCGGGGCTCAGCCACAGGGTGGGGTTGATCGCGACGCCCCGCCAGGGCGCGCCATCGTCGTCAGCCCAGTTGAAGACGAAGAGTCGCAGCGGAACGCCGACCTGCGGGGCCGCGAGGCCGACCCCGGGGGCAGCCTCCATGGTCTCGAACATGTCGGCAACGAGCGTTTCGAGACCTGCGTCGAATTCCGTGACTTCGGATGCGCGGGCGTGGAGCACGGGATTGCCCGTGATTTGAATCGGGAGGACGGCCATTCGGCAAGAATATCTGAGGGCCGCCGGGTAGTGTCATGGCGTGACGCCAGACCTCAGTGCCATTTCGGACCAGATCTCTCTCACCCCCAACCAGGTAGTCGGAATTCCGATCGCGCTCGTCGGGGCGGTCTTCCTCGCCCTCGGGGCACAGTTCCAGCACCGCGGGGTCACCAAGGTCGACAGGGCAACGAATGGCTTGGCCGCCTCGGGGCTCAGCCTCTCGCAGTTCGCGCTGCTTCTGCGCCGGCCGTCCTGGGTCTTCGGCACCCTCATGCTCGGTCTCGCGGTGGTCTTCCAGCTCACGGCGCTGATCTTTGCGCCCATCATCGTGGTCCAGCCACTCGGGGCGATCGCGCTCATCATCACGGCGCTCGTCAACGCGCGGATCTCGGGTGTGAAGCTCAAACGCGATGCGATCCAGCCGATCATCTATTGCATCGTGGGCGTCGGCATCTTCGTGACGATCGCGTCGTTCACGGCGAAGTCGAGGCCGATCTCGGAGCAGGAGCTTGTCCTCATCCTCGCCCTTCTCGGCATCATCACCGTCACCTTCGGGATCGTCTTCGCCCTGCTCCGGCACCGCTTCAAGGCCTTCATCTACATCGTGGGCGCTGGAGTGCTCTACGGCTTCGTCGCGACCCTCGCGAAGGTCGTCATCGACCGCGTGCACACGCTCCTCCTCGGGCAGTCCGACACCCACGGATTCGAGTGGCTAACCTTGTTCTGCGTCGTCGCACTGCTCGTCGCAACGGTGCTCGGCGGCTACTTCGTGCAGACCGCGTACTCGTCCGGTCCGCCCGACCTCGTGATCGCCGGCCTCACGGTGATCGACCCGATCGTCGCGGTCACGATCGGTATCGTGGTGTTGCAGGAGGCGTCCTCGGCGCCGCTGTGGGCCACTTTCGTCTTCCTCGTGGCCGGCGCTCTGGCCGTGTACGGTGTGTTCCAACTGTCCAAGCGTCAGCCAGAAGCGCCCCGCTAAACTGCTCTCAATGGTCTCAACCGCAAGGGATGCCTAGAATTTGTCCGATTCCCCGCACGACACGACGCCGATGGCGCGAGCCTCGGATGCGAAGTCGCCCCTTCGCATCCTGATCGGCGCCGACACCTTTCCGCCCGATGTGAACGGCGCCGCGAACTTCGGTTCGCGGCTTGCCGCCGGTCTCACCGAGCGTGGACACGTCGTACACGTGGAGGCTCCCGCCTTCAACCGCACCCACGGCACCTTCCTCGAGAAGCATGACGGCGCCGAGTTCGTCGTGCACCGTTTGTTCTCGTTGCGCTGGTACCCGCACGACTGGCTGCGCTTCGCGATGCCGTGGCGGAGCCAGGCGAACGCCGCCCGCATCCTCGACGAGGTGAAGCCGGATGTCGTGCACATCCAGTCGCACATCGTCGTGGGCCGCGGACTCGCCCGTCAGGCTGTCAAGCGCGGCATTCGGGTGATCGGCACCAACCACTTCATGCCCGAGAACATGATCGACCACACGAGGTTGCCGCACTTCGCGCGCGCGTGGGCAATCCGCATGGCGTGGAAGGACGCCTCCGCGACGTTCGCGCTCTGCGAGGCGGTCACCTCCCCGAGTCGTAAGGCGGCGGACTTCCTCGAGACCGAGACGAACCTCGATCACGTGCATGCGATCTCCTGCGGAATCGATGCGGCGCTCTACAGGCCGAACTTCGAGCGCAGCGCCGAGAATCGCATCATCTTCGTCGGGCGTGTCTCGGGCGAGAAGCACATCGAGGTGCTGTTGCGCGCGATGGTCGTGATCGATCCGTCGCTGGACGCGAAGCTCGAGATCGTTGGCGGGGGCGACCAGATGAATCAGCTGAAGCAGATGGCGCGCGACCTGGGAATCCAGGATCGGGTCACCTTCACCGGATACGTCACGGATGAGCAGCTTCGCGAGGCGCTGACCCGTTCGACCGTCTTCGCAATGCCCTCGATCGCGGAGCTCCAGAGCATCGCGACGATGGAGGCGATGGCCTCCGCTCTTCCGATCGTGGCCGCGAACGCCATGGCACTGCCCCACCTCGTGCACGAGGGCGAGAACGGATACCTGTTCGAACCGGGCAGCTCGCAGGACCTCGCCGACAAGCTCAGCCGTGTGCTGCGCCTTCCGGATGCTGAGCTTCGCCACATGAAGGAGGCCAGCCTGCGCTACATCGCCGCCCACGACATCCAGCGCACACTGAGCATCTTCGAGAGCCTGTATCGTGGGGAAACGGTGACCGATCCGGTCACCGATGCGTCGCTCGACGAGCAGGTTCCCTGAACCGTCTCGAGCTCGCGGGGCGGTAGCTCAGCTGGTTAGAGCAGCGGACTCATAATCCGTCGGTCACGGGTTCAAGTCCCGTCCGCCCCACCGGCTTTCACGGGTCGACAAAGGCCGAATTCGTACGGCTCCAACTGGCTCATGCAGGACACGGGCGTAGACCGCGTAGTTGACGAGCAGGACAACTGGCACCAAGAAGTCGAGGTACAGGATCGGCCCCGCATTGCCTATAGCGGCGTTGCGTCGACCAACGAGGTCGATGACGCGGGTCGCTCCCGCCGTCCAGCTGAAGACCGCCTTGGCGACGAGAAAGGGCAACCAGAAATCCCGACGCCAAAATCCGAGGAATCCTGTCAAGCCGATTGCGAGGTTTGCCCCAGCCACCTCAAGCTGAAAGGGGTTTCCTGCCGGCCAGCCGATTGATTGTGCGATCGTCTCCCCGAAGAACGCATGTATTACGAAGTTGGACATTCCGCTGAAGCCGATGATGCCGATCGAGTACATCAGCACAACTTCAAGGTCGATCGTGATCGTTCTGTTCTTCGTGCGAGCGATCGTGTACGCCGAGAACGCCACGATGGCCAAGATGGAGAGAAGCGCCGACACCCCTGGGGTACTGAGGAACTCGAACATGGGGACTGGATCTGACGTCGGCTTCCCCGGCCTTCCCGGCGGGCGAATGCGGTGATTTGGGCACCGGATGAAAGGATGCCATATGAGTGAAACAGGCGTTGTTGTGGTCGGGGTCGATGTGGGCGGAACAAACATCGAAGTCGGCTCCGTGGACGAACGCCACAACGTCCTGCAGCGGGTGAAGGCTGCCACCCCCGAAAGCGGACCAGAGGAAGTCCTCCAGGTCATCACCGACTTGGTGCGTTCCCTCGGCGGCTCGCCCGTTGCGGTCGGCGTAGGGATCCCGGGCGTCGTGCACGATGGACGAGCCCTCACCGTTCCCAACCTCATCGGCTGGACCGAAGGTGTCGACCTGATCGAGCCGCTCTCCGATCAGCTCGGCGTACCGGTGACCCTCGGGAACGACGCCAACGTCGGACTGCTCGGGGAATGGACGGCTGGCGCGGCACGAGGCGGCAGAAACGTCCTCGGCCTCTGGATGGGCACCGGGGTCGGGGGTGGCCTGATCCTCGACGGCCGACCCTATGTCGGATCGCGAGGTGCCGCCGGTGAAATCGGCCACGTCATCGTCCTCGCCGGCGGGGCGCTGTGCACCTGCGGTCGGCGCGGCTGCGCGGAGGCATACGCGGGACGCCGTTCGATGCGCGGCGTCGCCACCGCCATGGTCGACGCGGGGTGGAAGACCTCACTGTTCACCACCCGGGACGACGAGGGCAAGAACAGGCTGACCTCCAAGGTCTGGGCCCACGCACTCGACGACGGCGACGAACTAACGCACAAGCTGTTCGACACCGCCATCGAGACTCTCGGCATCGCCGTCGGCTCCACGATCAACCTCCTCGACCTCGACCGGGTCGTCGTCGGCGGAGGATTGGCCGAGAAACTCGGCCAAGACCTCGCCGACCGCCTCTATGCGGCAGCTGAACCATGGATGCTGCAACCAAGTCCCGATCTCAAATTCGTCGTCTCCGAATTGGAAGACGACGCCGGTGTCGTCGGAGCGGCCGTACTGGCCCGAGCCGCCCTCGTCGCCAACTGACCCGCACCGGTATGGCGTCCCACGCGAGCTCCGTCGGCATGACGATGGCACGATGAACTCGGAAAACTCGTGCGGCCACCCGGCCCGGGCCGCGGCCGGGGTGTATCGTCATAGCTCTTTCCCTCGACGACCCGGGCGGGTGACGCATGCGTGAGCCGGCATCCCCGTCGACGGCCTCACGCCCCGTACACCTGAGCTGGCGGTTTCTCGCGCTCGTGGCGGCGGGCGGCGCGATTGGCACCACGATCAGGGAGGCACTAACCCTGCTCATTCCGCCGTGGGGCGCCTTTCCCGCGGCGACCTTCCTCATCAATGTCGCCGGCGCGTTCCTCCTCGGCGCTCTCCTGGAGTCGCTCGTGCGGCGAGGTCCGGATGAGGGCCGCCGGCGGTCAATCCGGTTGGTCGTCGGCACGGGCATCCTCGGCGGTTTCACCACCTACAGCTCGCTCGCCACAGACACCGCACTGCGTCTCTCCGCTGCGCAGGCGGAGGTCGGCCTGCTCTATGCGGGCGCGACGCTGTTCGTCGGCGCAGTGGCGACCTGGGGCGGCATGGCCGCGGCGAATACGGTGCACCGTGCTCGGGTGGCCGCGGCCCAACGACGCGAGGGCACGCCGTGAGCCCGTTGGTGTGGCTCGCCATGGCCGGGGCCGGCGGCGTTGGTGCGGCGAGCAGACTGCTCGTCGACGGGCTCGTGCGAAGCCGGGTTCGGATCGGCTACCCGCTCGGCACGACGATCATCAACGTCTCCGGCTCGTTCCTGCTCGGAGTGGCCTCCGGAATGGCTCTCGGACTCGTGCTGTCGCCGGAGTGGAAGACCATACTCGGCACCGGACTGATGGGCGGGTTCACCACCTTCAGCACGGCGAGCTTCGAGACCGTCCGGCTGATTCAGGAACGACGATTCGGCGCGGCCCTTGCCAACGGCGTCGGGATGCTCGCGGTCAGCATCGCCTTCGCCTGCCTCGGCCTGTGGGTGGGTGAACTGCTGTGACGGAGTAAACGGCCCCGGGCATCCCATGGCAAGATATGCGCATGGATGCAGATAAGCAGGTTTGCGGGAGAGAGCCCGACAGCCAATTCGTCGAGCTGGCGGTCGAGGTGTTCGCGATGCTTGCCGACGCCACCCGGGTCCGTCTCATCCTGGCGCTTCGCGACGGAGAGCAATCGGTGAACCGTCTGTCCGAAATCGTCGACAAGTCGCCGGCCGCGGTCTCCCAGCACCTGGCCAAGCTGCGACTGGCGCGGATCGTGTCGGCACGCCAGGACGGACAACGCGTCTTCTACCGGCTCGAAAACGGTCATGCCCAGCAACTCGTCTCTGACGCCATCTTCCAGGCGGAGCACTCGCTCGGCGGCGCTCCTCGCCACCACCATGTGAAGGACGAAACGGCCCCATGAGCACCGCGCACGAGAGCTCGCATACCGAGCACCATCACCACGACCACGACCACGACCACGGGCATTCCCACGGGACGGACGGGCACTCCCATCCGGCCGGGATCCGCGGATTCTTCTACGGGCTGTTCGTGCCGCACAGCCATGACGCCGCCGACTCGATAGACGACGCGCTCGAGGCAAGCAAGGAGGGCGTGCGCGCGGTGAAGATCAGTCTGTTCCTGCTCCTCGGAACCACGCTTGTGCAATTCATCGTCGTGCTCAGCAGCGGATCGGTCGCCCTGCTGGCCGACTCCATCCACAATTTCGCGGATGCCCTCACCGCCGTGCCCCTCTGGATCGCCTTCATGCTCGGTCGGCGCCTGGCGACGCGCAAGTTCACCTATGGCTTCGGTCGCGCCGAAGACCTCGCCGGCCTGTTTATCGTCGGCGTCGTCGCGCTGAGCGCCGTGCTGGCGGCCTGGCAGTCCATCGATCGCCTGGTGCACCCGCATCCGCTGCACAACCTGTGGTGGGTGCTGGCGGCCGGTCTCGTCGGCTTCGCTGGCAACGAAGTGGTCGCCATCTACCGCATTCGCGTGGGAGCGCAGATCGGTTCTGCGGCACTGGTCGCGGACGGAGTTCACGCGCGCATCGACGGATTCACCTCGCTCGCGGTCGTCGTCGGCGCACTCGGCGTCATGATCGGCTTTCCGCTCGCCGACCCCATCGTCGGCCTTCTGATCTCGGCGGCGATCATCGTGCTGCTCTGGGGCACCGTGCGCAGCATCGGTCGGCGTCTCATGGACGGCATCGAACCGGAACTCCTCGATCGGGCGCGGTCGGCGCTCGACTCGACCCCTGGCGTCCTCGCCACACCGAAGCTGCAGCTGCGCTGGGTGGGCCACCGGCTGCAGGGCGCGGCAACGATCATCGTCGCCGATATGTCGCTGTCCGACGCCGAGACAATCGCCGGGGAGGCGGAACACCGCCTCGGCCACGCGCTCCCCAACCTCGACGACATGACGGTTCGCACCGCCACCCGCTGACCGCTCGGCCCGAGCGAACGGCCGATCGACTGCCGCCCGGCGCGTCGCCGACACAGCCAGAACACGCGTGTCGAACACGAACGGCGCATCTTTCGCCGCCCCCCTCCGTAAGATCAGGAACCTGGCCTCCTATTCGCTGATACTTACTCGAAGGGTTGCGTCAGGGGGCCGAAGGAGTCGCATGGACATCGCCGTTCGTAAAGAGCCGGAGTCGGGGGAGCGGCGCGTCGCGGCCACGCCGGACTCCGTTCGCCAACTCGTGAGTGTTGGTCTCACCGTCACCGTCGAACGGGGCGCCGGCGCACTCGCCGGCTACGCCGACCGCGGGTACGAGGAGGCGGGCGCCCGACTGGTCGGAACCGTGGAACTGGAGGCCTGCGACGTTCTCGCCCATGTGCGACCGCTGAGCCTCGAAACCGTCGCACGGCTGCGCGCGGGCTCGATCACCGTTGGCCTGCTCTCCCCGGCATCGAACCCGGCACTCGTGCGGGCGCTGCAGGCGGCGGGAATCACCTCGTTCGCGCTTGAACTGGTGCCGAGGATCTCGCGGGCACAGTCGATGGACGCACTCACCTCCCAGACCCTCATCGCCGGCTACCGCTGCGTGCTCGAGGCCGCGATGCGGCTCCCGCGATTCTTCCCGTTGTTCATGACCGCCGCCGGCACGATTCCACCGGCGAAGGTCCTGGTGCTCGGGGCCGGTGTCGCGGGGCTGCAGGCGATCGCCACGGCCAAGCGGCTCGGGGCAAAGGTCTCGGCCTACGACGTTCGGGCGGCATCGGCAGAGGAGGTCGCCTCGATGGGCGGCACGTTCATCACCCTCGAGCTGGAGACCGCGGACGGCGCCGGGGGATACGCCACGGAACTCGCCGAGGACCGCGCCGCTCGCCAGCGGGAGCTGCTCACCCCCCACATCTCGGATGCGGATGTCGTGATCACGACCGCGGCCATCCCCGGCCGCCCCGCCCCCCGCCTGGTGACCTCGGAAATGCTGAGGGGGATGCGGTCGGGATCGGTGATCATCGACCTGGCGGCCGAGTCCGGCGGCAACGTCGAGGGCAGCGTGGCTGGAGTTGACACGCGGATCGCGCTCGCCGACGAGCTCGGCGCCGTCACCCTCGTCGGAATGAAGGATGTCGCCTCGACCATGCCCTACGACGCGTCGCGCCTCTACGCCAAGAACGTCTCCAATCTGCTCGCGCTGATGACGGTGGACGGCCGGGTGGAGCCCGATTTCTCCGACGCCGTCGTGAGCGGAGCCAACCTGACTCACGAGGGCCGAGTGACCCACGAACCGACACGTGAGGCGCTCGACCCGGTTCCGCCGGTGCCGGCGCCCGATCTCACCGCCTCCACGGGAGGAAACTGATGGACCCGATCACCCTCCTCACCCTGTTCGTGCTCCTGGTCTTTCTCGGCTTCGAGGTCGTGTCGAAGGTGTCGAGCACGCTGCACACGCCCCTGATGTCGGGGGCGAACGCCATCCACGGCATCATCCTGGTCGGGGCCATCATCGTCGCCGGGCAGGCCAGGGATCCGTGGATTCTCATCGCGGCGCTCCTCGCGGTGCTGCTTGCGACCGTCAACCTGGTCGGCGGCTTCGTCGTGACCGACCGCATGCTCGAGATGTTCGGCGGCCACAGGGCCGTCGCGAAGAAGCCGGAGAACACCAAGTGAGCCTGCTCACCCCCGCATGGACCGCGGGTCTCTATCTCGTGGCCGCCGTCTGCTTCATCCTCGCCCTCAAGGGCCTGAGCTCGCCGAAGGGCGCGCGCCGGGGCAACCTGATCGGCGCGGCCGGAGCTCTCGTCGCCCTCGTGACGGTGTTCCTCTCCGTGAAGCTGGACAATCTGCCCTGGATCCTCGCGACCATCGTCGTCGGTGCCGCGATCGCCGCGCCGGTCTCCCGCCGGGTGAAGATGACGCAGATGCCCCAGCTGGTGGCGCTCTTCAACGGGGTGGGCGGCGGTGCTGCCGCGATCGTCGCGCTACTGGAACTGGCACACCTGCAGTCGCCGTGGTCGGGCCTGGCTGTCGCCTTCACGATCCTGGTCGGCGGGGTGTCATTCTCCGGTTCGGCCATCACCTTCGCCAAGCTGCAGGAGCTGATGCCCACGAGACCCCTCACCTTCCCCGGCCAGCGCTGGATCATGGGTAGCGTGCTGCTTGGTGCGCTCGTCACCGCCGGCTTCCTCGTCGCTTCCGGTTCGTTCCTCGCGGCGGCGATCCTTCTCGTGCTCGGTCTCGTGAGCGGGGTGCTGCTCGTGCTGCCGGTCGGTGGCGCCGATGTGCCGATCGTGATCTCGCTGCTCAATGCCTTCACCGGGCTGGCGGTCGCGGCATCCGGACTCGTGCTCGGCAATGTCCTGCTGCTCGCCGCCGGAACCCTCGTCGGGGCGAGCGGCACCATCCTGACCCGGGCGATGGCGTCGGCCATGGGCCGCAGCGTGGGCGGCATCATCTTCGGCGCCTTCCGGAAGGGCGGCTCAACGGCCGGCAGCACCGTGGTCTCCGACCGCCCGGTGCGCTCGAGTTCGCCGGAGGATGTCGCGATCCTGCTCGCCTACGCCCAGCGCGTCATCGTCGTCCCCGGCTACGGGCTCGCCGTGGCGCAGGCCCAGCATGCGATGGCGGAGCTCGCCACGACCCTCGAGGCCAGCGGCATCGAGGTGCTGTTCGGCATCCATCCGGTGGCCGGTCGCATGCCCGGCCACATGAACGTGCTCCTGGCCGAGGCCAACGTGCCCTACGAGGTGCTCAAGGAGATGGACGAGGTGAATCCCCAGTTCAAGAACACCGACGTCGTGCTCGTGGTCGGAGCCAATGACGTGGTGAACCCGGCCGCCAAGTCCAGCCCCGGCTCGCCCATCTACGGCATGCCGATCCTCGACGTTGCGGATGCGCGGCAGATCGTCTTCCTCAAGCGCTCCCTGCGATCGGGCTTCGCCGGCATCGAGAACGAGCTGCTGTACGCGCCGCAGACGACCATGCTGTTCGGAGACGCAAAGGACTCCCTCGCGAAGGTGCTCGCGGCGTTCAAAAAGGTGTAGGCATGCCTACCCGTTGCCGTCGAGTGCGAACTCCATCGTCTGCCCGGGCGCCAGCTCGGCGCGACGGCCGTCGACCATCACGGTGATCGGGGGTGCGCTGCTCATCTCCAGAGTGATCCGCAACAGTGTCTGCGTCAGTTCGAGCTGGATGTCCTGCCCCCGGTAGGTGAAGCCGAAGGCGATCGAGGCGATTTCGGGCGGCATCAGCGGATGCAGCCACAGCATGTCCGAACGTATTTCGAGCCCCGTGTAGCAGCGCCGCACCATGTCGATCGAGCCAGCCATGGCCCCGACGTGGATGCCGTCCCTGGTCGATCCGCCCTGGATGTCCGACAGGTCGCTTTCGAGTGCGCGCGTCAGGAAGTCCCACGATCGTTCCCGGTCCTGCCGGGCCTCGATCCACGAGTGCACGACATTGGAGAGAGTGGAGCCGTACGTCGAACGCTCGGTGTAATGATCGACGGTGCTGATGACGGCCTCGGCCGGAAGCGGGTAGCCCATGTCGGCCAGCAGTTCGCGCAGCTCCTCCGCCGAGAAGAGGTAGAGGAGCATCAGCACGTCCGGCTGTTTGGATGCCTTGTAGCGATTGGTGCTGTCGCCCTCGGCATTCAGGATCAGGTCGAGCCGACCGATCGACCGGTAGCGCGCCCGGTAGCTCGCCCAATCGAGTTCGGCGAGGTCCTGGTAGCCCTCGAACTGCGAGACGGTGCCATCGGCGAAGAATGGCACGGTCAGCCGACCGCCGATCCGCCGCCAGCTCTCCAGCTCGTCGTCACGCAGGTCCAGCCGGTCCCACAGCGGGCGGCACGAGCGGCTTTCGAGCAGGGCGACGACATCCGCCGCCCGGCGCAGCACCCATGCCGTCATGACATTGGTGTAGGTGTTGTTGAGCAGGCCCTCCCCGGGGAAATCGGGGTAGCCGTCGTGGAACTCGTCCGGACCCATCACACCGGCGATGGAGTAGCGACCGTCGGTCGGATCATAGACGGCCAGCCCGGCGAAGAACCGGGCAACCTCGATCACGAGTTCTGCGCCCTGCTCGATGAGGAAGCCGAGGTCTCCCGTCGACTGGTAATGCTGCCAGGCGCTGTAGGCGATCGCGAGCCCCACATGGCGCTGACGGTACGAATTGTCGGGCATCCAGGCGGAGGCGCGCGGGTTGTAGAGCTCGCGCGGGGTCACCTCCCGGCCGTCAATGCCGCTCTGCCAGGGGAACATCGCGCCGGCGACCCCCTGTGCGCGAGCGGCGGACCTCGCCTCGTCGAGCCGGCGGTAGCGGTAGCCGAGCAGCGCCCGGCTCAGGTCGGGGCGGCGCAGGGTGAGCATCGGATAGACGAACAGCTCATCCCAGAAGACGTGGCCGCCATAGCCCTCGCCGTGCAGGCCCCGCGCCGGGATTCCGGCGTCGAGGTCGGCGGTCACCGATGCGAGCGTCTGAAGGAGGTGGAAGGTGTTGAGATTGAGCGCGAGCGACTGGCGCTTGCCTGCGGTCATCTCGACCCGGAATTCGTCCCACAGGATCTGCCAGGCCCGTTCGTGCGCGGCGAGCAGCGCGTCCGCGCCGGGTGTGCGCCCGAGCAGGGTCTCGGCGGCCTCGGCGGGGGAGGCGATTGCGCGATCGCGCGAGGTGCGCACCACCACCACCTTCTCGATCCGGATGGCATGTCCGACCGTCGCGGACAGGTCCAGTTCGTGCGCCACCCAGCCGGCCTCATCCACCAGGAGGCTGCGGGTGGGGGACAACTGCTCCGTTCCGACGAAGGCGCGGGTGCGAGCGGCGACCGCGATATGGATGCCGGAGCAGATGGTCTCCATCTCGAGCAGGATGCTCTCGTCATCGAGCTCGCTGGTCGTGCGGGCGGTGAGATGCCGGCGGGCGAGCATCGCGGATCCCGCCCCTTCGCGATTGGTGACACGGCCGTCGATGGCCGAGCGCACCGTGAGCGCGCCACTCCAGTTCTCGGGTTCGATGGTGGTCTCCACGAATGCCGTGTGCGCGGTCGCCTGCGACACCAGCCGGCGCGAGCGCACCCGGGTGATGCGGCCCGCGTCATCCCTGAATCGCAGGTCCCGGGTGAGCACGGCCCGGCGCAGGTCCAGTTCCTGGCGGTAGTCGAGCAGCGCGGCCCGTGCG
This sequence comes from Actinomycetales bacterium, assembly GCA_038251725.1. Taxonomy (GTDB): domain Bacteria; phylum Actinomycetota; class Actinomycetes; order Actinomycetales; family Microbacteriaceae; genus Lacisediminihabitans. The sequence continues at coordinate 12,292 of JBBSBA010000002.1, read as the reverse complement.
GGGGAGAACCAGGCACCACCGTCGATCCGAAACCACAGGGGCAACCAGTTGGGCGAGTTGACCATGCTTTCGCTCTCGGAGGTGATGCCGTTGCGCTCGGTGGTGACGGTGTTGTAGACGCCGGCGAAGTAGGTCCCGGGGTAGTGGATGGAGTCGGCATCGACCTCGGACGCGGCACCTCGGGTTCCCCAATAGCCATTGCCGAGGGTGCACAGCGCCTCGCGAGTGCCCTCCTCTGCGGCATCGAAGCCGTCCCAGCCGAGCACCCACTGGCCGGAGGATTCGTCGCCAGCCGGAGAGGCAGCGGCCCGTGCCGGGCCGAGATCACCCAGGTCGAGACCGTCGAGGTCGAGATCTCGCAGGTCGGACACGATCAGTCGGGCTCCCGCAGCTCGAAGCGCCGCAAACCGCAGGGACTCGTCGTCGAACCGGGGAACGAGCCCGATCACCCTGGTGAAGCTGCCCGCCGCCGCCGCCTGGATTCCGGCCTCGGTTCCGGCGATCACCGCCGTGCGGGTTGGCTTCACACCGAGGCGCCGGCAGGCCTCCTGGAGCAGGCCGGGCCTCGGCTCGCCCTCGAGCGTCAGCCGCTGCAGGTCGTTTCCGTCGACGCGCGCATCGAAGAGGTCCGTAACGCCGGCGGCGGCCTCGATTGCCGGCCCGTTGCGGCTTGAGGTGACGAGAGCGGTGCGCACGCCGCGCTGCCGGAGGCCGTGCAGAAAGTCTATGGTGCCGGCGATCGTGGTCACCCCGTTCGCGCTCAGCTCCGACTCGAACAGGGTCTGCTTTTCGGCGGCGAGCGCGGCCACGACCGGGTCGTGTGCGGCGAGAGCCATTCCCCGGGAGGCGAGAAACGCCCGGATGCCGTCCTCACGGGTACGGCCATCGAGCAGTGAGTGGTAGTCGGCAACGGCGTCGAAGGGGCGTGCGGTCGGGCTGAGCCCGGGAAGCTCCGCATCGAACAGCCTCATCCAGGCCCGCGCGTGCACCTGCGCGGTGTCGGCCACGACGCCGTCGAGGTCGAAGATCACGGCGTCGACCGGGGATGATTCGTTCGATTCTGAAGCAGTGTCGCGTCGCTCGCCCATCCCCGGAGTTTGCCGTGCCCGCCGCCGGGAGAACGTGCCTTTGGTCCCGTCGGATCGCCCGGTCGGGCGAGGGGAGTGGTTGCCGTCGAACACCCCGTCGACGCCGAATCGGGGTACAGAAATGCCGAAATGACCCCCGAATAGGGGGACAACGGACAGATGTACGGGACTTTCGCAACTTCATCTGCCTAGTGTGTAGCTCGGCACAATCCGCCGCGAGACCCCCGGATGACATCACTGTCAGGCGTTTCACGGCCGCAGATATGTGCCTTTTGCATTCTCTAACGGTGTCGGGCATGGTGCCCCACCTTCTGCGCCACCGACGGCGTCGCCCGCTTCCCTCATGCCCGGCGCGTTCAACCGCGCCTACCCCATCGAATGGAAATCCACTGTGACCCAGATTTGGAAAGACAAACCGTTTCGCGGTGAGCGCCGTTCCGAGACGGCGCCCCAGCCGCGCGCCGCCGAAAACGGAGCCGCGAACTCGCCGACACTCGTGCTTTTCGTCCTCATCGCCACCATCGGTGTCCTCGCCTACACGTTCTTCCTGCTTAACCCGGCCAATCGGGGCGACTGGTTGCCCTACAGTCTCGTGATCTCGGCAGAGGTCGTTCTTGTCACCCAGGCGCTGGTGTCGATGTGGACGATCCTCTCCGGTGGCGTGGACCCCCGGGACTTCGCGTTTCACCATTCCCAGGAGCGTCTCTTCGACGCCGAGTCGCTTGAGCGGGAGGGCACCGACGCCAACCCGGAGAAGTGGGCCGTCTTTCTCGAAGACACCCGCATCGGCATCGATGTCTTCATCACCGTCTATGGGGAGGACGTCTCCGTCATCCGCCGTACCGCCGCCGCGGCCATCGCGATGCGCGGAGAGCACCTCACCTGGATCCTCGACGACGGCGGCTCGGATGCCGTGCGCGACCTCGCGGGGGAACTCGGCGCCCGTTACGTGCGAAGGCTCAGCAACAATGGTGCGAAGGCCGGCAACGTGAACCACGCGCTGTCGATCAGCAACGGCCAGTTCTTCGCGATCTTCGATGCGGACTTCGTGCCGAAAGAGGACTTCCTCTACGAGACCGTTCCCTTCTTCATCGACAGCAACGTCGCCTTCGTGCAGACGCCGCAGACCTATGGCAACACCGATAACCTCATCTCGAGCGGCGCCGGTTTCATGCAATCGGTCTTCTACCGGTTCATCCAGCCCGGTCGAAATCGCTTCAACGCCGCCTTCTGCGTCGGCACCAATGTGATCTTCCGCCGCGAGGCGATCGATGACGTCGGCGGCATGTACACGGACTCCAAGTCGGAAGACGTCTGGACCTCCCTCATGCTGCACGAGAACGGCTGGCGCTCGATCTACATCCCGGTGACTCTCGCCGTCGGCGATGCGCCGGAGACCGTGGAGGACTACACGAAGCAGCAGTTGCGCTGGGCATCCGGCGGCTTCGAAATCCTGATGCGCCACAACCCTCTGAGCCCGCGCCGCAGGCTGACCATGGACCAACGCCTGCAGTACACCGTCACGGCAACCCACTACCTCGTGGGAATAACCCCGCTGCTGTTGCTCATGGTGCCGCCGCTGGAGATCTACTTCGACCTGCGGCCGGTCAACCTCACGGTGACCTGGCTCACCTGGCTGATGTTCTACCTTGGCTTCTACGGCCTGCAGATTCTGCTCGCCTTCAACACCATGGGATCGTTCCGGCCCGCCACCCTCGTGATGGCCACCGTGTCGTTCCCGATCTACATCCGTGCCTTCGTGAACGTGTTCTCCGGCCGCGAGCAGAAGTGGCACGTCACCGGCGCCGCGGGCAAGCGGGTTTCTCCGTTCAACTTCATGATCCCGCAGGTGCTCGTCTTCGCGTTCCTGCTGCTCACCTCGGTTGTGGCGGTCATGAAGGATATGGGCCACGGCAGCCTCACCCTCGCCACGGCCTGGAACCTCACGAGCACCCTTGTCTTCGCGGTCTTCATCATCGCGGCCATGAAGGAATCCCACCGCGCCCGCGTCGCCGTTCCGGCGCCGCTGGAGCTTCATCCGACCTTCGCCCGCGCACCCAGGCCGGTGTCACCCCACCGTGTAGCGCCACCCGCTGCCGCGGAGCTCCTCAACTCGAAAGGAATGGTGACCCGATGACCTGGGGAAACCGATTCCGCCTTCTTGGCGGACTAGTAATCGTCCTGGTGATCGTCGCCGGGGCAACGCTCGTGCTCAACCAACGCGAAAACCAGGTGGCGAGCGGAACGGCCTCCATCAACGCGATCTCCTACTCGGTCGGCTCCGACTATGCCGGCTCCGTGGTGAGCGAGGCCGTCAAGGCCGGTGACCGCGTGAAGAAGGGCGACCCGCTCATGACCATTCAGAGCGCCGGCCTGCTTCGCGACCTGTCGTCGCCCAAGACGGTGCCGGTGAGTGCCGCGTACACCACCTCGAAGAATGGCACCCTCACGCTCACCGCAACCGAGCCTGGCATCGTCTCGACGCTCAAGGCGCAGGTCGGTGGCATTGTCGGCGCTGGCCAGACTCTCGCCGTCATCGACCGAAACGGACCGCTCTTCGTGCTCGCCAAGTTCCGGGTCGACTCCTATGACTTCGCGCGAATCGAGAAGAACGCCCGCGTCGAGATCGTGCTGCCGAACCACAAACGCATCAACGGGACCGTCTCCGACGTGAAGGTGCAGACAGTCGGCGGCGAGGCCGATGCGGCGATCAAGGTCAGCAGCAAAGACCTCATCGTCGGGAGCAATAGCGGACTTGTCGAGCCGGGAACCCCCGTCACCGCGATCCTGCACCTGCGCGACGATGGACCGCTCGCCGGCGTGAAGGACTCGTTCTTCTCGCTGCTCGAACAGATCGGAATTTGATGACACGCCCCTCCCTGTCCCGCACCACCATCGCCCGTGGCCTCGGCATCGTGGCTGCCGGCGTCACCGTGTCCCTGATCGTCGCGGCCTGCAGCGGCCCGGCCGCACCGGCGCGCTCGACTGCTGCTTCGGCGCCGGCCTCGGTGCTTTCCGACACCGCGCTCGGCGCGACCATTGCGAAGCTCCCGGCCAAGTCGGTGGGCAAGCCACCGGTCATGCGGCTCGCGGCCGGGCTCACGCCGCCGACCAACCGCTGGTTCTCGGGACTCGTCTTCGGCGATAAGCCACTTCCGGTGTTCCCGCTTCCGCTGTCCTTCGCCCTGACCGAGCGCGGATTCACCTTCGGGCTGCCCACGGTCACCACCACGCCGAACACCATCACCGGGGGTAATGCCCCGATCATCACCGTGGATGCCGGCGCCGCCAAGAGTCTCATCACGGACTACGACGACGCCTCGGTCACGGTGGCGCAACTCGACCGCTCCGGCGCAACGGTCGGGTCGACCGTGATCGCCGAGGGCTCACCGCTGGTGACCTTCACCGCAGCCAAGAAGCTGACCCTCCGGCTGGGCCAGCCGTTCACGGCCGCAGGCAAGGGCGTGTGGTCGACCACCGTCGGCACTACGACCTATGGGCTCCGCACCGCCGGAACGGTCACGCAGGACAAGACCGGACTGTCGCTCGACAAGGGCGCCACCGCGGTCTGGTTCCCGGTGCCGAAGGACGGTTCGCTCGCCGCAGTGGCGGCCCACGCGATGCCGCTGAAATCGGTGAGCCTCGGCTACTCGGCCGGATCGAACACGGCCACGACCACCCTCGACTATCACGCCAGCGGTTCGGGAGACTCCCTCATCGCGACGCTTCCGCACCAGCAGAAGACGATGACGACGTCGGCGTGCACGCTTGGCAGCTATCCATCCGTCTACGGCACGATGACCCTGTGCGCCGGACGCTCGCTGGCCTGGACCACCCCGATCATCGCCCCGTCCGACACGCTCGACCTGTCGAAGCTCGACCAATCGCAGAAGGACGAGCTGCGCGGCACTCTCGCCCAGGACGTCAAGGCAACTGGCGCCCTGCCAGCGGACACCTATTTCGGCGGAAAGGCGCTGTACCGGCTGGCGAACCTCGAGACCCTCGCCGGCCAGCTCGGTGACACCGCAGCCAAGAAGTCGGTGAGCGCGACGCTCGCCTCGGCGCTGCGCGAGTGGACCGACCCTGCCAGGTGCAAGACCAACACAGATCGCTGCTTCGTCTATGACCCGAAGATGAAGGGGCTGGTCGGGCTCACCGCTTCGTTCGGGTCGGAGCAGTTCAACGACCACAACTTCCATTACGGGTACTTCCTCTACGCGGCGAGCGTCGCCGCGGCGCACGATCCGAAACTCCGCGCCGAGATCACCCCGGTGATGAACCTGCTTGCTGCGGATCTCGCCACGAGCGGCGCCTCGAAGTACTTTCCCGATCGCCGCGGCTTCGACGCCTACGCTGGTCACTCCTGGGCGAGCGGTTACTCGCCGTTCGCCGACGGCAACAACCTCGAGTCCAGCTCGGAGGCGGTGAGCGCCTGGAACGGGCTCGCGCTGTGGGCTCGTGTGAGTGGCAACTCCCCGCTCCGGAAGGAAGCGGTCTGGATGCTGTCGAGCGAAGCTGCCTCGGCCTCCGCCTACTGGACCAACTTCGACGCGTCGGACCCTGTCTACGCGAACTACCAGCACTCGGTGGTGTCGCTCAACTGGGGCGGCAAGCGCGACTACTCCACCTGGTTCAGCGCCGCCGCGAACGCGAAGCTCGGCATCCAGCTGATCCCGATGAGCCCCGCGGCTGGCTATCTCGTCGGTGACCCGTCCCGCATCAAGAAGAACGTGGCCGAGGCGACACCCGGTGGCTACAACGTGCAGTTCGGTGACTACCTGCTCATGTACTCCGCGCTCGGTGGTGCGCAGCAGGCGAAGGCCGCCCTCGCGACCGCCCGCCAGCTGCCAGAGAAGTTCATCGACGACGGCAACTCACGCAGCTACCTGCTCGCCTGGATCATGTCCCGCTAAGCAGCGAGGCGCGTTGCGCGGACGCGAGACGTATGACGAGAGGCGGAGTACGGTGAATCCCATGCTCCGACTCATCGTCATCCTGCTCGTCGTCTGGCTCGTGCTCGCCGTGCTCGGCCTCATCATCAAGGGCCTGTTCTGGCTCGCGGTGCTGGGGTTGATCCTCTTCGCCGTCACCGCCGTCGCCGGGTTCTTCCGCAGCGGTGGCAGCCGAAGCAAGGGGTGAGGCAGGGGCATTGCGCGAGCGTGCCTCGAATTACTTTGTGCAGTTTTTGTCACATGGGTGCCCAAAAGAAGCTCCGTGCACTACAGTTGGACGTGCAGTTGCAGTACCTCGCACATCTTGAATGCTTGGAACCCGACGGACTGGATCGCAAGAACCAGAACGATGAGTGCCATGTTTCTTTCGGGAGCGGACGATGAACACCGCGACGAGCGGCCCGACAGTCGGGTTCGCGCGAAGACTCCTGAAGGAGAAAAAATTATGGCACTAGGAACAGTGAAGTGGTTCAACGCTGAAAAGGGCTTTGGATTCATCGCCCCGGACGACGGAAGCCCGGATGTGTTCGCACACTACTCGGCGATCGCCTCGAGCGGATACAAGTCCCTCGACGAGAACCAGAAGGTCGAATTTGACCTCGCTCAGGGTCCCAAGGGCCCGCAGGCGGAGAACATTCGCCCCCTCTAAGACGCAAGTCTTGTGGCCGTAGTGGCCGAACTGGATGCAGCTTCGTGCGTCGAATAGACGCGGTGGGAGTCCTTCCTCAGGGATAAGGATTCGCGCCTGCTGTGGACCGCAATGCCGTCCATCGCAGCTGATACTCCGATTGAACCGGTCCCGCATTCGTGCGGGGCCGGTTTTTTCATTTCGCGCCCGGCCGGGCCCGCACACGCACGTGGTTGGCCGACGGCGGGAATGCGTGTGTGTCGGGGCCCGTTACGATCAGTGACTTCAGCAAGGATGGAACGATGACCGAAACCGCAGCCAAGACAACATCGACGCCGAGCCCCGAAGAGGCTCTCGCGACCTGGCATCACCGCCGCGAACTCTCGGTGGTACAGCCCAAGGGCAGCCTGGCACTGGTGAACACCCAGTGGATCGACTCGTCGCAGACCATCTGGGGGGTTCCGGGCATCTGGGCCCCACTTCCGGCCGGCGAGTCCGGGTTGCTGCTGACTGCCGCGGCATCCGAGAACATCGTCGTGGACGGCGTGCTGGTCGACGGCGAGGCGATCGTGCGTGGCAAGGATGCCGAGACTCCGAGCGAGATCGTCTTCAGCGACGCGGTGACCGGCTTCGTCATCGCGAGCGATGAGGGCACCTACGCCCTGCGCGTCTGGGACGCGAATTCGGAAGGCATCCAGGAGTTCGGCTCGGTCGACGCCTTCGGTTACAACCCCGAGTGGATCGTGACCGACACGTTCACCGAGCTGCCTGACGGCACCACGGTCGGCTTCGAGCACCTGAAGGACGACGGAAAGACCCGTGAATTCGCGGTTCCCGGGCAGATCACCTTCTCGAAGGACGGCATCGACTACAACCTCGCCGCGTTCAAGGCCGGCCGTGCTCTCCAACTGGTCTTCTCCGACTCCACCAGCGGTGGCAGTACCTACAGCGTCGGCCGGTTCCTGTTCATCGCCCCGAACGCGGATGGCTCGATCACCCTCGACTTCAATCGCGCCATCCTGCCGCCCTGTGCCTTCAGCTATGCGTTCAACTGCCCGATGCCGCCGAAGCAGAACCGTTTCTCCGTGCCGATCGAGGCCGGAGAGAAGCAGGTGCTGAAGAAAGACGGTTCACTACTGCACGAGTGAGGCGGAACTGCCCTGTTCGTCGTTCGATCCGATGTGCCGAAGACTCCCGGCGTAGTGGTCGTGACCACCGCATCCGGTTTCGGCGTCGGGGATCCGATCTCCTCTCCGAAGTCCGGGCCGATCGGCCTTCTCAATGCTCCTGTCAACCGGTACCAGGACTGTTGAGGAAGAGTTCGGGACCTCCGACTATGATTGCGTCACTCGACCAAGGTTGATCGGAGGTGCCGTGGCCAGTCCCTGGATTGTCGCGCGTCCGACCGATGGCTCCGAACGGCAGAGACTCTCCGTCGCTCACGATTCCGTGATCGCCGCCCGCACCCCGGTGACCGGCGTGCGCAAGCTCGTGCAGGAGTCCTGGCAGCGTTCACTCCAGCTCGATCTCGACCCCGACAATCTCGGCCCGGGGCTCGACTTCGACGATGACGACCTGCAGGAGTACCGCAGCGCCCACCCCATGGCACTGGCCCTGCCCACCATCCACAGTCTTCTGATCCGCCACGCCTTCGACTCCGGCCTGATCGTCGCGATCGGGGACGAGGCGGGCCGTCTGCTCTGGATCGACGGCGACCGCGCCCTCCGTCGCAAGGCCGAGGGCATGCTGTTCGTCGAGGGAGCCGACTGGTCGGAGCGCGCGGTGGGCACCAGCGCACCGGGCACCGCCCTCGCTCTCGACCACGGCATCCAGATCCAGGGGGCCGAGCACTTCAACCGCATCGTGCATCCCTGGAGCTGCACGGCCGTGCCCGTGCACGATCCGGCCTCCGGTCGCATCCTCGGTGTCATCGACATCACCGGGGGAGAGGACGCCGTCGCACCGGCGACCCTCCCGCTGCTCGAAGCGGCCGTCGCCGCCGTCGAATCCGAGATGCGGATCCGACGCCTCGACGAGCAATCGTCGCGGGGCCGACGCGCGGTGACGACGATCATGCCGCCGCGGGCGATCGCCCCACCCGTTCTCTCCGTGCTCGGAAGCGATCTCGGCCGCATCGCGTCGGGCGGTCGGGTGACCGAGCTGAGCACGCGGCACTCCGAGATCCTGACCCTGCTTGCCTGGCATCCGGAGGGGCTGTCGGTCGAACGGCTGACCACGCTCCTCTACGAACGCGAGGGGGCCGTCGTCACCCTCCGCGCCGAGATGGTGCGGCTGCGCAAGGTGCTCGAACGCATCGATGTGTCGCTCGTGCCGCTGTCCCGCCCCTACCGCCTGCCTGTGCGACTCGAACTCGACGCCCATCGGGTGCTCGCCTTCCTCGACCGTGGGGCGCATCGTGTGGCACTTGGCGCCTACTCCGGATCGGTGCTGCCAACGTCCACCGCCCCCGGCATCGTGGACATCCGGGTTGAACTCGGCGACCGCCTTCGGGATGCCCTGCTCACCGACGCCTCGGTCGAGACCCTGCTCGCCTACGCCCGTAGCGACGAGGCGGCCTTCGACACCGAGGTGTGGCGTGCCTGCCTCAAGATGCTCCCGCCCAAGTCTCCGAAGCGCGCCGCGGTCGTCGCCCGGCTCGAGCGAATCGAGGCCGAGCTCGGCATGCAACAAGTCGCAACCTTCTCGCAACCTCGGCGGACCTAACCTGCATCAGGATCCAATGGATCCTCCAGACAGAGTCGTCGACAGGAGTTGCAATGACCGTTTACGCGGCCCCGGGATCCCCGGATGCGAAAATCACCTTCAAGCCCCGCTACGAGAGCTGGATCGGGGGCGAATGGGTCAAGCCGGTCAAGGGCCAGTATTTCGAGGACATCTCCCCGGTCAACGGGAAGCCGTTCGCCGAGGTCGCCCGCGGCACCGCGGAAGACATCGAACTCGCCCTTGACGCCGCGCACCGGGCGGCGCCGGCGTGGGGCAAGACGAGCGCCACCCAGCGCGCGGCGGTGCTCAACAAGATCGCCGACGTGATCGACGCCAACACCGAGTTGCTCGCGCTGGCCGAGACGTGGGACAACGGCAAGGCGATCCGCGAGACGCTCAACGCGGACATTCCGCTCGCCGCCGACCACTTCCGCTACTTCGCCGCCGCGATCCGCGCCCAGGAGGGAAGCTTCGCCGAGATGGACGGCGACATGACGGCGTATCACTACCACGAGCCGCTCGGCGTCGTCGGGCAGATCATCCCGTGGAACTTCCCGATCCTCATGGCCGTCTGGAAGCTCGCCCCCGCTCTCGCGGCCGGCAACGCGATCGTGCTGAAGCCCGCGGAGCAGACCCCGGTGTCGATCCTCGTGCTGATGGAACTCATCGGCGACATTCTCCCGCCCGGAGTCGTCAACATCGTCAACGGATTCGGAGTGGAGGCCGGCAAGCCACTCGCATCGAGCCCGCGCATCCGAAAGATCGCCTTCACCGGCGAGACCACGACAGGCCGGCTGATCCTGCAGTACGCGAGCGCCAACATCATCCCGGCGACCCTCGAGCTCGGTGGAAAGAGCCCGAACCTGTTCTTCGCGGATGTCGCCGACAAAGACGACGCGTTCTACGACAAGGCCCTCGAGGGCTTCGCTCTCTTCGCCTTCAACCAGGGTGAGGTGTGCACCGCCCCGAGCCGTGCCCTCATCGAGAAGCCGATCTACGACAGCTTCCTCGACGCCGCGGTGAAGCGCACCGGCCTCGCGGTGCAGGGCAACCCGCTCGACACCGACACGATGGTCGGCGCGCAGGCGTCCAACGACCAGCTGGAGAAGATCCTCAGCTACATCGACATCGGAAAGCAGGAGGGCGCCAAGCTGCTGCTCGGCGGGGAGCGCGCCGATCTCGGTGGGGACCTCAGCGCGGGCTACTACGTGCAGCCGACCATCTTCGAGGGCCACAACAAGATGCGGCTCTTCCAGGAGGAGATCTTCGGACCGGTGCTGGCCGTCACGAGCTTCGACGGCTACGACGACGGGATCGCGATCGCCAACGACACGCTGTACGGGCTCGGTGCCGGGGTCTGGTCGCGCAACGGCAATGTGGCGTACCGGGCGGGTCGCGACATCCAGGCCGGTCGGGTGTGGGTGAACAATTACCACGCCTACCCGGCGGGAGCGGCGTTCGGCGGCTACAAGAGCTCGGGCATCGGCCGGGAGAACAGCCGCCTGGCGCTCGATCACTACCAGCAGACCAAGAATCTCCTGGTCTCCTACTCGGAGGACAAGCTCGGGTTCTTCTAAACCCGCAACGACGAGGTGCCGGTCGCGCTGCGGCCGGCACCCCGTCTTTTCCTGCCACGGTACGCGCATACTGGTTTGAGATCGAAAGGACACCGATGTCTGTCATCGAAAGTTCGGGAATCGTCACCGCCTCGGTCACCGTTCCCGGTGAGACCATTCCGCGTGTCGAGTTCCTGCCGGTGACCGTGGAACTCTTGCGCACGCTGTGGGACCAGTACGGCCCCCTCATGTTCCACCAGTCGGGCGGCTGCTGCGACGGCTCGAGCCCGATGTGCTTTCCCGCGGGTGACTTCCTCACCTCGGCGCAGGACGTGCTGCTCGGTCGACTCGACATAGCGCCGGCCGGCGCCGAGCCGCAGGTCATCGACTTCTGGATGTCGGCGGAGCAGTTCGAGTACTGGAGCCACACCTTCCTCACTGTCGACGTGGTGAAGGGCCGGGGGAGCGGCTTCTCGGTCGAGTCTCCCGAGGGTGTGCGCTTCATGATCCGTTCCCGGTTGATGGAGACGGCGACCCCGTTCGCCTGATCCCGCTGCTGGTCGAGTGCGGCGCTCCGCCCGTGTCGGGACGCTCCGGCGGACGGCATCCCGCAGACTGAAGACGTGCATGTCGCCGTTCTTTCTGCCCCCGGTGGTGTCAGTCTTCAGCCGCTCGACTCGGCCGGGCGCCCCTCCGCGGCGGCGCGGCTCGTCACCGAGTCGGAACTGCCCGCTGCCGTCGTCGTGTTCGAGCGCGAGCATCCGCGCTGGGTGTGGGACGACACGAGCCGCTGGTATCCGCGACTGCTCGCCGCCGGCGTCCGCGTCGAGCGCTGCGTCGACCTGAGGCTCCAGCACGCCATCCTGCGTGGCTCCGCTCTCACCTCCGGCTCGCGCCTGGCGGCCGCGCCCACGGGCTCCTGGGACCGCGCGGCACCCGATACCGTCGACCGACCGGTCGAACAGGCCCTGTTCGACTTCGAAGAGCCGGATGATGTGGTCGCTGGCGAGGACTCGATCGCCGAATTCTCGCTCCAGCGCGAGGCAATCGCCGCGGCGGAGGACCCGCGTCGGCTCGGGCTGTTGCTCGCCGCAGAGTCGGCCGGGGCGCTGGTCGCCGCGGAGATACTCTTCGCCGGGCTGCCGTGGCGGGCCGACATCCATGACCGGATCCTCGAGAGCCACCTCGGGCCCCGACCTCAGGCCGGCCAGCGCCCCGCGCTGCTCGAGGCGACACTGTTGCGGCTGCGCACCGCCCTCGAGGCCCCGGCACTCAACCCGGATTCGCCCTCCGAGCTGCTGAAGGCCCTCGCGGTCGCGGGGCTCATGGTCACCTCCACCCGCT
>JBBSBA010000001.1:0-181238 GCA_038251725.1 Actinomycetales bacterium | reverse complement strand
GTCAACGACGTCAACGACGTCAACGACGTCAACGACGTCAACGACGTCAACGACGTCAACGGCACCAACGGCACCGAGAGCACCGAGAGCACCGAGGCCGTCGACAGTACCGGCGGCGTCGACCGTGACGATCCGGCCCTCAGTGCTAGCGTCACCGCCGCGACAGCCCTCCTCGACCCGGCGGAACCGATCGACTCGTCGTCGGGCCGAAGCTGGATCGGCTCCGCGCCGCCCTTGGTCGTCTCGCCGCCCGGTCAAGAGGAGACCGTCGTTTTCGAGACGCCGCCGGGCGTCGAGGCTCCCGTGTCCTCATCGGTCGGGCCGTTCGGCCTCAGCCTCCCGCCAGACCCCTTCGCACTGCCCGGTGCCGCCGGCACGTTCCGTCCCGAGCCTCCGGCGTGGGTCACCGGACCCCTTCTCCCGGCCTCCGCTCGTGCGCGCTCGACAACCTGGGCTGTGTGGGTCCTCGCCCTGGTTCCCGCATTGCTGGCGGTCGGCGCGTGGCTGGCACTCAGTCGGTTGCACCTCACCGCCGCAGTCCCCCTGCAGATCGGGCTGATCGCTGCTTCCGTGATCCTTTCGCTCGTGTTCGCCGCGGCCGACCGCCGGATGCTGCGCCGCCGAGAATTCGACCGGACCGCCCCGACCGCCCTCGCGATCATCCCGCCGCTCTACCTGCTCGTGCGGGCACTCCGGGTCGGAGCCGCCGGAATCGCCCCGCTGCTCGTCTGGCTGCTCATCCAGGCCGCATCGGTCGTGTTCCTGCTCCTGCAGGTGCCCGCCGTCTTTGCGTTCCTTCCCGTCGGCGCCGCCCACGCGATCAGCCCACCGGTCGTGGCGAGCGGTCCGCTGAGTGCAGCCGCTCGCGCGACCGAGTTGACGCCGACCGGCATGGCCGCGGCGCTCACGGCGCAGACTCTCGCCAAGAACCAGCACTTCGATTCGATCAGTTGCCCGGCTCTGGCCTCCACTGTCGATGGAACCTCGGCCACGTGCGTTGGTACGCTCGCGTCGGTGAAGTTGAACCTCAACGTGGTGGTCGATTCGTCTCTCCCGAACTCCGCGTTCGCACTGGTGAGCGAAGCACCGGCCGCGTGACCGGGCTCCGGATGATCGGCACCAACAGATTCAGCGCCTGACCGCGGCGTCGTCGTCGCCCCCCTCCGAGCTGGTTCGCGGTTCCCGCGGCGACTCAGACGAAACGGATGCCGTCCTGCAGCCGGGTGCGCACGTCGAACAGCTCATTGCCGCCGATCAGGCTGGCACCCGGAATGCCCTCCCGCAACAGCGCCGGCAGCATCGACTGTCGGGCGATCACCGTCGTTGCGCCTCGAATCTTGCCGAGCACCGTGAACGGCTCCTCAAGCGCGTCGTCCGGGAGCACGATCAGCAGTGCGGTGAACTTCACCCGGGCCGCGCGGGAGACGACCTTGGAGCGGACCCCGAGTTCGTGCATCGGACGAGCAGCCCCGAGCGGCTTGCCGAGAAGCTCCCCCCGTCGGCTGCGTACGGGCTCGCCGTAGTCTTCCGAGAGGATTGCGAACAGCCCGGTCGGGCCGAGAACGACGTGATCGATCTTCTCTTCTGGTGGGCCAGTGCTCACGTCGTGCCACACCGTGAAGCCGATTCCGAGCTCGGCGAGAGCGCGAGCCGTCGTCTCCTCGGCGAGGGCGTCGGCGAGAAGGTGCCGAAGATGGATCGGGGCCGATCGCACCAGGGCGGGGTCGTACGGATCGTCGATCCGCTCGCCGCGGCCCACCCACTCGCGCATCAGTGCGAGGTAGCGCTCCCGGCGCCAACCGCCCGGGTGCCCGTACGCGCGGGCGCGCGGCCGGGTGTTCGCCTGCTTCGGCTGCGATCGCGGCGCCCAGGTCGACGGCGAGTCGGTCTCTCTGCCGGCGGACCGGCCGCGATCGTAGGCCGCACGGTCATCCGGGTCCCCCACGCGCTCCCAGGCCACCTGAACCGCGGTGAAGCGGTCGGCATTGCCCCCGGTGTCGGGGTGAGTCTCGCGCATCAGACGACGGTAGGCACGGCGGAGATCGTCCTGGCTGGCCGTCGAACTCACGCCGAGCACCTCGTATGGTGTGGCGGTGATCGGACTCTCGGGCATCTCGGGCTTTCGGCGGGCGCAGCGGCTGGGACGGAGGCGCGGCAAAATCCCGCACCACCATCGACGATAGCGAATCAGGCTGGGATGGCCGTGCGTGCCGGTCAAGGATCCGCCGCGAAATGCCCGGAATTCGACCGGAATGGGGAATAGCCGGCCACTGCGGCGAGGTTCCATACGGTATGACTCTGACGGATATTCCCCTCACCACCATCGATGGTGCCTCGACGACCCTCGGCGACTTCGGCGAGAAGGTCTTTCTCATCGTCAATGTCGCGTCGCGGTGTGGTCTCTCGCCCCAGTACAAGAAGCTGGAGGAGTTGCAGAAGACCTACGGTGACCGCGGCTTCACCGTGCTCGGATTCCCGAGCAACCAGTTCCTGCAGGAGCTCAGCACCGAAGACGCGATCAAGGAATACTGCTCCACCACATGGGGTGTCACCTTCCCGATGTTCGAGAAGGTCAAGGTCAACGGCAAGAATGCGCATCCGCTCTACTCGGAGCTCACGAAGACCCCGGATGCCGAGGGCAAGGCCGGCAAGGTGAAGTGGAACTTCGAGAAGTTCGTGATCACGCCCGGTGGCGAGGTCCACCGCTTCCGGCCGATGACGGAACCTGATGCGACAGCGATCGTCTCCCTCATCGAATCCTCCCTCCCGGCGGCCTGACAGCGCCGGTCGTCTGGCGTCACGTCTGGCCGAAGCGGTAGTCGTCCGCGGCGAACCAGCGAACCCCGTTGCGGTGGCTCACGAGAACGCTGCGCGTCGGCAATCCGGCCTCATCGAAGGCGTCGCTGAGCGCGCGCGCCCACGCGGCGTCCGCCGCAGTGAAGGTCGCATCAGCGAAACGCTCGAGCACGATGATCACGGAGCGGGCGGCGCGGTCCTCGACATGCTCGGCGATGGTCCGGGCGAGCGCGGCGACCGACCCGTCGGGTATCCGCGGAGGATCGGCGACCGGCACGATGATCGGCAGTTGAAGGTCATGCTCATCGAGGAACAGGAACCAGAGCTGTCGTCGGCAGGCCCGGCCGACGAGCGCCCCGATCCGTTCTTCGATGAGGGCATCGGTCGTGAGTGGTCGGGTGACGGTGTCGTCAAAGTTGAGTGTCATGCGTTGATGGTGAGGCCCATGCGATCGGCGCGGGGCCGGGTTTCCCCGTTCGGTTGGATTCTTCCGATGAACGCTGACGGTGCAGGAGAGGTGCCTCCTCTCCTCGCCTGGCCCGGATCGTTGCTGACTGGACTCCCACAATGACTGCCGCGCGGTCGCCGCTGTCGCCAGCCCCTGACAAGCTGGACGCATGACCGATAGCCGAGAATCTGCGCTCACCATCCTGCGCAGCCTCGTCGGAACCGACGCGGCCGAGTTCCACGAAGGGCAGTACGAGGCCATCGAGACCCTCGTCGATGAGCGTCGGCGCGCGCTCGTTGTCCAGCGAACGGGGTGGGGCAAGTCAGCCGTCTACTTCGTGGCGACCCTGCTGCTGCGGCAGCGCGGCTCGGGCCCGACGATACTCGTGTCCCCGCTCCTGGCCCTCATGCGTGACCAGGTGGCGGCGGCGGCCCGCGCCGGAGTGCGGGCCGTGGCGATCAACTCCGCCAATGCGCACGAATGGACGGAGGTGCTCGAGAAGCTCCGCAACGACGAGATCGACGTGCTCCTCGTCTCTCCCGAGCGGCTGAACAATCCGTCGTTCCGCGACGAACAGTTGCCGGCACTCGTCGCCCGCGCCGGGCTCCTTGTCGTCGACGAGGCCCACTGCATCTCAGACTGGGGTCACGACTTCCGCCCCGACTATCGACGCCTGCGCGATCTCATCGCCCAGCTGCCCGACGGCATCCCTGTGCTCGCCACCACGGCGACGGCCAACAGCCGGGTGGTCGCGGATATCGCCGAACAGCTCGGTGGCGCCGGGCACGGTTCCGGCGTCGTCACGATTCGCGGGCCGCTCGCCCGGGCCTCCCTGAGGCTCGGGGTACTGCGACTTCCGGACGCCACGGCCCGGCTGGCCTGGCTGCTCAGCCACCTCGACGGGCTCCCCGGCAGCGGCATCATCTACGCGCTCACCGTCTCCGCCGCCGAGGACACCGCTCGACTCCTTCGCAAGGCGGGGCACGAGGTGCATGCCTACACCGGCCGCACCGACACGGCGGAGCGTGAGCAGCTCGAACAGCGCCTAAAGTCGAATGGCGTGAAGGCCCTCGTGGCCACGAGCGCGCTCGGGATGGGCTTCGACAAGCCCGACCTCGGGTTCGTTCTGCATCTCGGCGCGCCCTCCTCCCCGGTCGCCTACTACCAGCAGGTGGGCCGCGCCGGTCGGGCCACCGAGAATGCCGACGTGCTGCTGCTGCCGGGGGTGGAGGACGAGGCGATCTGGCGGTACTTCGCGACGTCCTCGATGCCGGTGGAGCACAAGGCTCTCGCGGTGATCGACGCCCTCGGCGCTTCCCCGCTTTCGACACCCGCCCTTGAGGCTCGGGTCGACCTTCGGCGCACCCCCCTCGAGCTGCTGCTCAAGGTGCTCGATGTCGATGGAGCGGTCAAGCGCGTCTTGGGCGGCTGGATCGCCACGGGCCAGCCCTGGACCTACGACGCGGAACGCTACGGACGCATCTCGGCCGCACGCGAGGCGGAACAGCAGTCAATGCTCGACTACGAGACGACCACCGGATGCCGCATGGAGTTCCTGCAGCGTGCGCTCGACGACGCGACAGCCGTGCCCTGTGGTCGTTGCGACCGGTGCGCGGGGGCCTGGTACCCCACGGAGGTCCAGACGGATGCGGCCGCCGCGGCAGCCGCATCCCTCGACCGGGTGGGCGTCGAGCTCGATCCGCGCGCGCAGTGGCCGGGCGGCATGGATCGTCTCGGTGTGGCGGTGCGGGGCAACATCGCCGTGGGAGAACGGCTCTCGCCCGGTCGCGCGCTCGCGCGGCTCACCGACCTCGGCTGGGGCGGGACACTGCGTGAGCTCTTTGCGGCGACCTCGACCGACTCCCGGGCGAGCCCCGCCATGATCGCGGCGTGCGTGCGGGTGCTCGCGGACTGGGGCTGGCAGGAACGCCCATCCGCGGTGGTGAGCGTGCCGTCCCGGCGAAACCCGATGCTCGTGGCCTCGGTGGCGGAAGGCATCGCCTCTGCGGGACGACTGCCATACCTCGGCGCGCTGGAGTGGACCGGAGGGGGCCCGAGCGGGGACGCCGGCGGCAACAGCGCCTACCGGCTGGCGGGAGTCTGGGAGCGGTTCGGTGCCGACCGCCTGGAGCTTCCACCGGGCCCGGTGCTGCTCGTCGACGACCTGGCCGACAGCCGCTGGACGCTCACCGTCGCCGGCCGCACGCTGCGTCGCGCCGGTGCGACGGCGGTGCTCCCCTTCGTGCTGGGGTTGCGGGCCTAGTCGTCGGGACTTTCGTACCGTGTGTGCTCCCCTCGTTGAATTAGCGTGCGATGAGCCCAACACGAAGCGGAGACCAGATGACCGAGCCATTCTCGCCCAACGGCACAGACCAGGCAACGGCAGTCAGCGATGGCAGTGTCTCCAGCGACTCGATTCGTCTGACCGGCGCCGATGTCGACAGCCAGGCCTGGACGCACCGCTCCCCCGCACCGCTCGATGCGCACTCATTGGCACAGATCGACGCGTGGTGGCGCGCCGCCAACTACCTCTCCATCGGGCAGATCTACCTGCTCGACAATCCGCTGCTTCGCGAGCCGCTCACCCGCGACGACATCAAACCGCGGCTCCTCGGTCATTGGGGAACCACCCCGGGCCTCAACTTTGTCTACGCGCACCTCAACCGGATCATCCGCCAGCGCCGACAGAAGACGCTCTACATCACGGGACCGGGCCACGGTGGCCCCGGGATGGTGGCGAACGCCTACCTCGACGGCACGTATTCCCAGCTGTTCTCCCCGGTGCGCCAGGATTCCGTCGGGATGCGGCGGCTCTTCCGCCAGTTCTCCTTCCCCGGTGGCATCGCCAGTCACGCGGCGCCCTCCACCCCGGGCTCCATCAACGAGGGTGGCGAGCTGGGCTACTCCCTGTCGCACGCCTACGGCGCGGCCTTCGACAACCCGGACCTGCTCGTCGCCTGCGTGATCGGTGACGGCGAGGCGGAGACCGGTCCGCTGGCCACCGCCTGGCACTCGAACAAGTTCATCGACCCGCTGCAGGACGGTGTGGTGCTGCCGGTCCTGCACCTCAACGGCTACAAGATCGCGAACCCCACCATTCTCGCCCGCATCCCGGAAGAGCAACTGCTCGCCCTGATGCGCGGCTACGGCCACAAGCCCTACATCGTCTCCGGCGGATTCGACGGCGAAGATCCCGAGCGCGTGCACGAGCGCATGGCGGAGACCCTCGATGAGGTGCTCAACGAGATCGCGCGCATCAAACGGGCGGCCGCCGATGGAACGCTGGAGGGCACAGCGATCTGGCCGATGATCATCCTGCGCACTCCGAAGGGCTGGACCTGCCCGGCGGAGATCGACGGGGTCCCGGTGGAGAACACCTGGCGGGCCCACCAGGTCCCCCTGGTGAATGCCCGTGACACCGAGGCCCACACCCGGATTCTGGAGAACTGGATGCGGCAGTACAGGCCGGATGAGCTGTTCGACGAGGCCGGTCGGCTGTTCGACTGGATCGCCGACCTCGCGCCTGACGGCGAGCTTCGGATGTCCGCGACACCGTTCGCCAACGGCGGGCTGCTGCGTCGGGACCTCGAGCTGCCCGACTTCCGCGACTCGGCGGTCACGGTTCGCGAACACGGCGGCATCGCCGCGGAATCCACTCGTGTGCTCGGCGGCTGGCTCACCGGAGTCATCCGCAACAATCCCGACAACTTCCGCATCTTCGGGCCGGACGAGACGGCCTCCAATCGGTTGCAGGACGTCTACGACGTCACCGATAAGCAGTGGAACAGCGCGATCTGGCCGATCGATGAGCATCTCGCCCGAGCCGGCCGAGTGATGGAGATGCTCAGTGAGCACCAGTGCGAAGGGTGGCTCGAGGGCTACCTGCTCACCGGTCGCCACGGCATCTTCAACTGCTATGAGGCGTTCATCCACATCATCGACTCGATGTTCAGCCAGCACGCGAAGTGGCTGCAGGAGTCGAAGAAGCTCGAGTGGCGCCGGCCGATCTCCTCCCTCAACTACCTCCTCTCCAGTCACGTCTGGCGCCAGGACCACAACGGCTTCAGCCATCAGGACCCCGGCTTCATCGACCATGTGGTCAACAAGAAGGCCAGCATCGTGCGGGTCTACTTCCCGGTCGACGCGAACACGCTGCTCTCGGTCTACGACCACTGCCTCCGCTCGGTCGACTACGTCAACGTGGTCGTCGCGGGAAAGCAGCCGAGCCCGCAGTGGCTCAACATGGAGGACGCGATCGCGCATTGCACCCGCGGAGTGGGCATCTGGGGATGGGCGGGAACCGAGGTCGATGGCGAGGACCCGGATGTCGTGCTCGGCTGCGCCGGCGACGTCCCGACGCTGGAGACGATGGCAGCGGTGTCCATCCTGCGTGAGCGGCTGCCAGAGCTCCGTGTGCGCGTCGTCAACGTGATCGACCTGATGCGCCTGCAGGACGAGGCCGAGCATCCGCATGGCCTGCCCGACGCGGAGTTCGATGCGATCTTCACCACGGACAAGCCGGTGATCTTCGCCTACCACGGGTACCCGACGCTCATCCATCGACTCACTTACCGTCGCACCGGGCACGACAACATCCACGTCCGTGGCTTCAACGAGGAGGGCACCACCACGACACCGTTCGACATGGTGATGCTCAACAAGCTCGACCGCTACCACCTCGTGCTCGACGTGATCGACCGGACCCCCGGACTCGCTTCCCGCGCCGCGGGACTGCGGCAGGAAATGCAGGACGCCCGGATGCGGGCGCGCACCTACACGCGAGAGCACGGCGAGGACATCCCCGAGGTCGCCGACTGGACCTGGGGCGTCGGGGGTGCCGGAGCGATCTCCGCCACCGACACCGGCGGTGATAACACGTAGACCCGCGCGACGAACGCGCGGGTCGGAACCAGGTTGCCGCGGAAGGTCACGGTTTGACCACACTCCGCGCCGCGCTGCGGAATGGGGCAGACAGGGTCGGGTGGCCCGGTTCACAATGAATACCCCCGCAGGAGCGGCGAAGGCGCGTGCAGCGCGGGAAGGACGCCCCCGATGATGACTCGCACGCCGCGCCCGTCGGCGCCGCTCCCCCCGTCGATCAGGCTCGCCTCGGTGACCGACTACGGCAAGCGCGGCAGCCTGATCGGCTCGTTCATCGGCCTGCTGTTCTTCAGCATCCTGTCGGGTCTTCTGGTCGCCTGCCTCGCGATCCCGTCGATCGTCGTCGTGAGCCAGGGCACCAAAGCATCGGTCGGCTACTTCGACGACCTGCCCGGGTACCTCACGATCGACAGGCAGACCCAGCGGAACCTGATCTTCGCGCTCCGTGACGGGAAGCCGGTGCAGATCGCCTCGGTCTACAACCAGGACCGCCAGAGCGTGGCCTGGGATGCGGTGTCGCCCTTCATCACCAACGCGGCGGTCGCCGGCGAGGACCGGCGGTTCTGGGACCACGGCGGTGTCGACCTGCAATCCGTCGTGCGGGCCGCCGCCGGAAACGTGCTGCACAAGGCCATCACGAGCGGCAGCTCGACCATCGCCATGCAACTGGTGAAGAACATCCTC
Organism: Actinomycetales bacterium; assembly: GCA_038251725.1. GTDB lineage: Bacteria > Actinomycetota > Actinomycetes > Actinomycetales > Microbacteriaceae > Lacisediminihabitans. The sequence continues at coordinate 172,429 of JBBSBA010000001.1, read as the reverse complement.
ATCCAGCGCGCGCTGCGCATCGAGGATCCGACGAAGGAGAAGGCCGCCTACGCCGCCGCGATCGACGACACGCTCAACCGAAAGCTGCGCGAGATGAAGCTCGCGATAGGGCTGGAAAAGCGCTACACCAAGCAGGAGATCCTGCTCGGCTACCTGAACATCGCCGGCTTCGGCGGAAACACCTACGGCATCGATTCTGCTGCGGAGAAGTACTTCAGCGTCAGCGCGAAGGACGTGACACTCGCCCAGGCGGCGAGCCTCATGGCGATGGTGCAACAGCCCAACCTGCGCAACCTCAGCAGCCCGAAGTTCTATGCGGCGAACAAGGAACGCCGTGACCTCATCCTCACCGATATGCTCGACCTCGCCTACATCGACGGGGCCCAGTACCGGCAGGCGGTCGCGACCCCGATCGCGCCGAAGCTGCGCACTCCGGACAACGGATGCCTCTACGCCGCCGATGCGAAGTTCGCCTGCGATTACGCGCTGCGGCTCGTGCCGACTCTCACCGCCCTCGGTGCCACCCCGGCGGCCCGGCAGGCGGCCTGGGCGCAGGGCGACTACAAGATCTACACCAGCATCGACCTCGGTCAGCAGGATGTGGCGCAGGCCAACCTGGTCGCGGACGCGCCCCCCACCGAGACCCGATTCGCCCTCGGCGCCGCGGCCGTCTCGGTGCAACCGGGCACCGGCCGCATCCTGCTCATGGCCGAGAACAAGGCCTACGACAACTCGAGGTCGGGAAGCGGACCGAGCTCGACAGCGGTCAACTACAACACCGACAGGGCCTTCGGCGGGTCATCCGGTTTCGCCACCGGGTCGACATACAAGATCTTCACGCTCACCCAGTGGTTGAAGAACGGGCACACTCTGAGCGAGATGGTGAACGGCACCGTTCGGGCATTTCCGATGGCGAGCTTCAATTCCCGCTGTGCCAAATTCAACGGGCAACCGCCCTATTCGCCGAAGAACGACTCGCCGGGCGAGGGGGGAATGATGACCGTGCAGGCGGCCCTGCAGGCATCCGTGAACGTGGCCTTCATCACCATGGCCCAGAAGCTTGATCTCTGCGACATCACCGACACCGCGAAGTCGATGGGGGTGCACCGCGCCGACGGCACCGAGTTGCAGACCTACCCGGCGGCGATCATCGGCACCAACGAGCTCGCGCCGCTCACCATGGCCGGCGCGATCGCGACGATCGGCGCCAACGGAATCTATTGTGCTCCGACCATCATCGACAAGGTGGTGGGTCCCGACGGCAAGGACGCCCCCGGCCAGCCGCGCGAGTGCACCCAGGCCGTCGCCCCGAACATCGCCAGCACGGTCGCCTACGCGCTCTCCGGCGTGATGAGGGCCGGCACCGGAACTCCGGGCAACCCGCGGGATGGCGTCCCGATCATCGGCAAGACGGGAACCACCAACTATTCCGACCAGAACTGGCTGATCGCGAGCACCACGAAGGTCGCACTCGCCGTCTGGGTGGGAAACACCGACGGCGGTCTGCATTCACTGCGCCGGACCACGGTCGCCGGGACCAACGGCTACAACACCAAGTTCAACATCTTCCGTGCCACGATGACATCACTCGACACGAACCCGGAGTATCGCGGCGGGGCGTTCCCGGCGCCGGACCCGACCCTGATCAGATCCGCGCCTCCGGTCAGCAGTCCCGGTCCGGTCACCGGCACCAGCCCGGGCGGCGGCATCGGCACCGGCGGCGGCAGGGGCACCGGCGCGGGTGGGCCGAAGAAGCAGTGAGCGTCGATGGATCGCGAGCCGCGCCCGTCTCCGAAGCGCCCGCAATCGACGATTGCCGCCTGTTAGGGTGGCGAACGTGAGCGTACGCGTCGAGAAGGTGGATCTGCCGGGCATCGGCACCCGGCATGACCTCATCACCAAGAAGGGGCGCCGTATCGGTGTGGTCTCTTACCGGTCGGGCGAGCGTGAGCTGGCGATGTTCGACGTCGACGACCCCGACGCGAGCATCGATTCGATTCCGCTCACCGATGACGAGGCGGCGGCCCTCGCCGATATTCTCGGGGCCTCCCTCATGCTCGGCCAACTCGCGGGCATCCGCGAGCAGGCCGCCGGGCTCTTCACCGAACAGCTCGTGATCTCTGCGGGATCGCCATATGCCGGCGAGGTGCTCGGAGCGACCAAGGCCCGCACCCGCACCCACACCTCGATCGTCGCGATCGTGCGCGGTGCCGATGTCATCCCGTCCCCCACCCCGGACACCGTTCTCGAATCGGGCGACACGATCATCGCGGTCGGCACACGGCCCGGTCTCGACGCACTCGCCCGCGTCCTCACCGACGGTTGACGGGCGCGGTTCCCGGTGAGCGACGCCGCCCTGCTCCTGATCGAAGTCGGGGCCGTGCTGTTGGCTCTGAGCCTCCTCTCGCGGCTGGCGGATCGCATCGGGATATCGGCGATTCCGTTCTACCTGATCGTCGGACTTGCGTTCGGCTCCGACAGTTTCGTGCCCCTGAGCGCGAGCAAGGAGTTCCTCTCCGTCGGCAGTGAGCTCGGCGTGATCCTGCTGCTGACCATGCTCGGACTCGAGTACTCGCCAACGGAGCTCGTCACGAGTCTCCGGAGTTCGCGCGTGGCGGGACTGATGGATGCCCTGCTCAACGCGATCCCCGGGGCCGTGTTCGCGCTCATCCTCGGCTGGGGGCCGGTCGCGGCGGTCGCCCTCGCGGGCATCACGTGGGTGTCCTCGTCGGGTGTGATCGCGAAGGTGCTGCGCGATCTGCGCCGCATCGGCAATCGGGAGACGCCGACCATACTCTCCATCCTGGTGATCGAAGACCTCGCGATGGCGTTCTATCTGCCGGTGCTGTCGGCGATCGCCATCGGCGCCGGGCTGCTCGCCGGCGCGACGGCGCTCGTCGTGGCTATCGTCATCGTGGCCGCGATCCTCTTTCTCGCCCTCCGGCACGGCAAAGCCATCTCGCGGATGTTCGAGGCGGACCACGCCGAGTCGCTTCTGCTCGGGGTTCTCGGGCTCACGATGCTCGTCGCGGGCATCGCCCAGCAGGTGAACGTGTCGGCGGCGGTCGGCGCGTTCCTGGTCGGAATAGCCCTGTCCGGGCGGGTGGCGCACAACGCGCAGCAGCTGCTCTCGCCGCTTCGGGATCTGTTCGCGGCCATCTTCTTCGTCTTCTTCGGGCTCTCCACCAACCCATCCGATATCGTTCCGGTGCTTCTGCCCGCGACGCTGCTGGCGATGGTCACGATTGCGACAAAGACGTTCACCGGCTATCGAGCGGCGGCGGCGGCTGGCATCGGCGTTCCCGGTCGCTGGCGGACCGGTTTCGCTCTCACCCCGCGCGGGGAGTTCTCCATCGTGATCGCCGGTCTCGCGGTGGGTGCGGGCATCCAGCCGGAGCTGGCGCCGTTGACGACGGCCTACGTGCTGCTCACGGTGATCGCCGGGCCGCTGTTGGCGCGAATGACGGATGCCGCATGGTTCCGCACCGCGGTCAATTCGCGTCGCGTCCAGACCGGGTCGATCGCGACCGACGCGTCCTGAGCGCGGCGTGCCGTTGCGCGGCGTGCCGTTGCCTCCGGCCTCGGCATTTCCGTGACACTCGCCGTCTTCGCCGTCTTCGCCGTCTTCGCCGTCTTCGAGGTGGTCGGGTAACCGGTCTGCGGCGGTGCTCTCAGTCGCCGCCCGCGTCCCAGGCGCCACCCGCCGCCCGCGTCCCAGCCGCCACCGGCTCTCAACCGTCGCGGGCGATCGGTGCGAACCGTGGCACGGGCACGCCGTCGACCTCGACGTCGCTGAGGAACATCTCGAGCGGCCGAACCCACAGTCCGCCGGCGCCATAGAGCGGTCGATAGACGACAAGGGTCTCCTCGGTCTCTGAGTGCGTCGCGGTACCGATCACCTCGTAGAGGTTTCCCTTGTAGTGACGGTACGTTCCGGGCTCGAGTTCAGGCACCTGCCCACGGTATCGGACTGGCGCGGGCCCGTGAGCTGGAGGCACGCACGCGGTGGTGCGGAGGCCGCCCGCGATTGACGCGGCGCGAGGGACACGCAATCCGATACGGGATGCGCCGTGCGCCGCAGCGAGAGCGCGTCACCGGCGTGCCGTTTCCGGGACAAGTTCGCGCAGCGCCTCGCTCTTGGTGGGCATCGGCATCGCGGTCTGCGCCGGATCGATGTCGGTGGGCGGTATCAACAGGTACTCGCTGCCGTGGCGCTCGATCTCCCAATGATTGTTGTGACACAGCAGGTGGTGATGTCGACAGAGCAACATTCCGTCGGACACGTTCGAGCCGCCGCGATCCCTCACCCAATGTCGGATGTGGTGCGCCTCGGTCCAGGACGGGGGTCGATCGCAGCCGGGAAAGCGGCATCCGCCGTCCCGCGTAGCCAGTGCGACCCGCTGCCGGCGGGTGAACAGCCGCTGCTCGCGGCCGACATCCAACGGCTGGCCGTCGCTCCCGAACACCACCGGGATTACGGCGCCGGAGCAGGCGATGCGCTCGACGGTCTCGAGACTGACGGGGTCGGGGTGGCCTTCGATGCGGCCGTGTCCGGCGCGAGCGTCGAGCGCCGACTGCGAGACCAATAGGCGAAGCACCGGCGCTCCGCTTGCGAGGAGCCGCGACGAGTCGGCGGCGGAGCCCTGACGGAGGAGTTCAAGGAACACGTCGGACGCGAGTTGCTCGGTTGTGCGTGTGTCTGCGGTGATGCGGCCGGCGAGATCGCCGTCTTCCCCGCCGATGAATCGCGGACCACCGCGTCGCGGCGACGTCGCACGATCGAAGAGTTCCCCGACGTGGGCGGCGGTCTCGGGGTCCATGGCCCAGCTGAGTCGCGCCATCCCGTCCGGCCGGCGGATGAGTCGCAGGCTGCGGGCGTTGCGGCGTTCGGCCTCCCGGTCGGCGATGCCGCTCTCATCGAGTGCGTCCCGCAGCGCGCGCGCTCGCCGAAAGAGCCGATCCGCGTCGAGCGACGCCGACTCAGAGCAGAGCACTTCCGCTGCCGAAGCAAGATCGCCTTCGGAGACGTTGGCGGTGGGCCCACCGAGTCCCGAGGTGAGCGATTCTGCGGCAGAGACCGACATCGACCCCGAAACAACGGCCTCGGCGACGGTGGCCAGCCACGGATGGGGGCACACGGCGGGCAGGCCGGTCTCGGGATCCAGAGTGCCCAGGTCCGCGGCCTCCTGGGTGAGGCGGCCGATGTGGATCGAGGCCGCGGACTGCCTACCGGTCTGGCCCGTCGTCGCCCGGACCAGATTCTCGGCGGTTCGATAACCCGTACGCTGGGCCAATCCGGCACTGCCAAGGGATGCTGCCGACCGGCGCGCAATCTCACCCGCGATGACGGCGGCCGCCGCGCCAATCATGCGCTGCTGGGCGGCGCACATCCGGGCAAACTCCAACAGTGCGTCATCGTCGACCGCGCGATAGGCCGACACCTCGCACGACACTTCGCCCAGGGTTGCGATGGCCCGGGTGTGTTGTTCCCGAAGGTTCTCGGTCGGTGTCATGCCCCTAGTGTCCACCTTCGAATCTCTGTTCGAACGCGGCGGCTGCAATGTTGGGGAGAAAGTTCCTCGGTGGCTCCGTGGGAAGGAGGAGCTGGATTGCTCACCCCCGGACGGGTGCTTTCGCGGTATCTGATTAATCATTAGTTTTGAGGCATGGATCCCAACTACGTCCCCACCCTCGCTGGCGTCGGGATACTCGCGCTGATTCTCTGGATCGTTCTCGCCATCATCGGCTTCGTCGCGTCTGCGTTCGTCATGAGCCTCTTCGTGCGCCTAGTCATCCGCTTCATGCGGAAGTCGCTCGATCGCGAATACCGCCACATGCGTGGTGACTATGCCGATTACGGTTCGAAAGGCACCCCGAACACGGTTCCCCGCAACTGGTAGCCCAACTCCTCGAGTCGGGAACCGCGAGGCCAGAGCGTGTTACGTGAGAAGCGAACTGCTGCGATCCCAGAGCAAACGAGCCAACCCGGCATCTTCCGCCTGCCGGTTCACTCGCCCGACCTGCCGCTTGTAGTAGTACTCCCCCGAGACCCAATCGACTCCCGGTTGCGTGGTCGCCAGCCAGACGAGGGTGTCCGCGCCTGTCGCCGGAGGGATCATGAATCGGCCGAGGACTCGCTCGTAGAACACGTGCATCCTCAGGTCCCTCGAGAAGTGGGTCGCGACGACACCGGGGTGGAACGCGGCGGAGCGGATTCCCCGGCGAGCCAGCTCCCTGGTGAACAGGACGACCGCCAGCTTCGCGTTGCTGTACGCCCGGGCCGGTGAATCCAGCTTCGCCAGGTCGAGCCTGGCTCCGAGGTTGGACCCACTCGACGTGTTGATGACGCGCGCGTCGCTGCTGACGAGGCGATCCATCAACAGGTTCGTGAGCAGGAACGGCGCGAGATAATTCAGCTGGATGGTCGGGTCGTGGCCATCCTCGGTGGGCTCGTGCGAGCGGAACATTCCTCCAGCGTTGTTGGCGAGCACGTCTATCCGTGGGTAGCGGTCGAGCAGGTCGGCGGCGAGACGACGCACGTCGCTGAGCCGTGAGTAGTCCGCGACGAAATGGTCGGCGCCGAGCTCATCGGCGATTCGGGCCGTCTTGGATGGCGATCGGCCCACGATGACGAGTTCGCGTCCGCTGGCCACCAGGGCGCGGGCGGCCGCCGCGCCGATGCCGTCGCTCGCTCCGGTGAGGATGATGGTTTCGGGCATGGCATCCTTTCCGCCCGTCACCGTGGCGCAGGGCTACTCTCTCGATTATGCGCCGGGCCGACGGCGGATGTGCGAGCGGGGCCATCCCACCGGTGCCCTCCCGGCGCGGTCGGCTAGCGTGTCGTCATGGCACATCCCTGGCGCGACAACAGTCGGGCGGCGCCAACCGGTGACGCGATGCCGTCCGGCCGGTCTGGCGGCAGGTAGATGGGCGCTCCCCTGGCATTGTCCACTCCCCTGGTGCTCGGCATCCTCGCGGCCGCGGCCGCGCTGAGCATCCCGCGGGCCAGCTGGCAGTACTTTGGACTCTTCAGCACCCTCGTGCATGAACTCGGCCACGCCTTCGCCGCGGTGCTTTCCGGGCGGGTGGTGCACGGCATCCGGATCCGGCGCAACCACTCCGGCGACGCGCTCAGCAGCGGCCGCGGACTCTCCGGCACCGTCATCAGCGGCGTGCTCGGGTACCCGGCCCCGGCGATCGTGGGAGCCGCCCAGTTGTGGAGCGTGTTCCACGGCTACACCGCAATTGCGCTGGTCGTCGGCGGGGCGGTGCTGTTGCTCACGCTGCTGGTGATCCGCAACCTGTTCGGCGCGGTCGTCGTGCTTGCCTCGGTCGCGGTGAGCGCCGCACTGTGGCTCTGGGCGACCTCCACGGTGCAGAGCTACGCGCTTCTCGTGCTTGGCGTCGCCCTGCTGGTCGGTTCCGTGCGCGGCCTGCTCACGGTTGTGGGCGTACACCTGCGCCGGCGTGACCAGCTCGCTACCTCCGACGCCTACCTGCTCTATCGCCGCACCGGCGTGCCGTCGGTGGTCTGGCTGCTGATCTTCGCGGCGATGATCGGAGGATGCTGCGTGCTCGCGGTCTCTTCGTATCTGGCCCGATAACCGGCGGCCGTGCTCAGCGCGTGATCGGGGGGAGGGACGCCTCGAGGGCATCCGCATCCTCCGGGCGGCACAGGTCGGTCGCCGGCGTCATCGTGGTGGCGCTCCCCGTGGCGACGGCGAAACGGAATGCCGCATCCGCGTCTCGGCCCTCCGAGAGTCGCAGCACGAGCGCGCCAAGGAAGCTGTCGCCCGCACCGACCGTGCTCAGCACGTGCACCGCCGGCACCGACAGCCGCGCCACCCCCGCGGCGGAGGCGAGCACCGCGCCCTCCGCGCCTCGAGTCAGAGCCACGAGTTCGGCCGAGCCGGCGGCGATCAGGCCCGATGCGGCTTCCACCTGGCTCTGTTCGGTGTCAAGCCTCGCCCCCACGAGTTCGCCGAGCTCCCGGCGGCTCGGCTTGACGAGGTAGACCCCCTCGGCCAGCGCCTCGTGAAGGGGCACGCCGGAGGCATCAATCACGAAGCGCGTCCCACTGTCACGGGCCAGCCGCGCGACCCGGGCATAGAAGTCATCGGGCACTCCCGGCGGAAGGCTGCCGCTGGCGACCAGGTATCCGGCGTGTGTGACTGTCTGCTGCACGGCAGCGAGGCAAGCCTTCCATTCGGGCTCGCTGAGTTCGGGCCCCTGCAGCACGAAGCGGAATTGCTTGCCGGTGTCCGACTCGTCCACGGTGAAGCTCTGCCGCGTGGTGCCCGAGATCGGCACCGCCCGGCTCGAGACGCCCTCGAAGTCGAGCATGTGGCGCAGGGCCGCGCCGGTCAGCCCGCCGACAGCGTAGATTGCCAACGACTCGCCGCCGAACAGGTGCACCACCCGCGATACGTTGATGCCTCCCCCGCCCGGATCGAGGCGGGTCGGCCCGCAGCGCAACTTGTGTTCGCTCACCACCCGATCGGTGGAGGTGCTCAGGTCGAGTGCCGGGTTCATTGTGAGGGTCACGATCGACCGCCTGACGGAGCCCACCGGGTCGTAGGCGCTAATCGCCGTCCTCCTGCGGGTTGGTGATGACGCCGGTCGGCGTGGACTCCCGCACGACATGTTTCGTGCCGAGCACGCGGGCGAGCGCCGCGCCCGCGTCGACGGCTTCCTCCTTGCTGGAGAAGCTCTCGCTGAGTTCCGTCTCACCGATCACCCGGTTGACCCACTGGCCGTTCTTGTCGATCGTCTCGACGTCTCCATCTTTCATCGCCGTCCCTCTCGCTCGGATCCCCACCCTGCCCCCATCGTGCGCCCCATCGATGGGCGGGGACAGGGCCGAACGGCCCGTCAGTCGATGCCGCCGGCGGCCAGCAACGGCACGGCGTCGGTGCTCGCCGAGCGAGCTACTCGACCGGCAGCGGCAGCATCGCCTCAGCGGTCATCGCCACCGAGCGAAGGCGCGCATCGATGTCGCGGGACTGGTGCGCGATGATCAGCTCGTCGGCCCCGGCCGCGGTGGCGAACTCCTCGAGGTAGGAGCCCACTTCGGTGGCGGTGCCCACCGCCGAGTAGCGCATCATGTTCGCGATGTTGCGCCCCTCCGCGGTGGTGAGGAACGCATCGATCTGGTCGTCGCTGTAGTCGGGTGCGGACGGTCCGCGGGCGATGAGACCGCGCACGCGGGACCGGCGCGTCGTCTCGAACTGCAGGGCGGCATCCGCCGGGTCCTCCGCCGCGATCACGTTGACGGCGGCGATCGCATAGGGCTCGGCGAGCTGCTCGGAGGGCCGGAACTCACCGCGGTACAGGGACATCGCCTCGTGGAGGGCATCCGGAGCGAAGTGCGAGGCGAACGCGAACGGCAGGCCGAGTGCGGCGGCCAGCCGGGCGCCGAACAACGACGACCCGAGAATGTACAGCGGCACCCTGGTTCCGCCGCCGGGCACGGCCTGCACGCCGGGCACGGTCGACTCGCCGCGGAGGAAGGCCTGCAGTTCGAGCACGTCTTCGGGGAACTGCTCTGAGGCACGCGGGTCGCGTCGCATCGCCCTGGCGGTGTTCTGGTCGCTTCCGGGTGCCCGCCCGAGCCCGAGGTCGATGCGGCCGGGATGGAGTTCCGCGAGGGTGCCGAACTGCTCTGCGATGACGAGCGGCGAGTGGTTCGGAAGCATCACGCCACCGGAACCGAGTCGAATTGTGGAGGTATGGGCGGCGATGTGGGCGATGAGCACGCTCGTGGCCGACGACGCGATCGTGGGCATGTTGTGGTGCTCCGCATACCAGACGCGCGAGTAGCCGTGCCGCTCGGCGGCGCGGGCGAGGGAGACGCTCGCGGCGAAACTCTCGCGCGCGGTGTGACCCGGTGCGATCGGGGCGAGATCGAGAATGGACAGTGGGATGGTCATTCGGCGAGCCTTTCTGTCGCACGCCGTCACGGCGCGCTGTTCACGCCAACCGCTGTGCCGCCCGATTCGTTCCCGATTGGCGCGGGGGGATGTCGAACGGTTCCTCGGTCAGCGACGGTGGATCCGGCCGACGCCGGGCACGAACCGGCCGACGCGGGCCGCATAGTCGCGGTAGTCCGGATGCTCGGCCATCAGCATCCGCTCCTCCCAGCGGGTCTTCGCCGAGAGCAAGAGCACCAGGGCAACCCAGGCGGTGACATGCCACGGCGACGCCCCGAACATCGTCAGGCCCAGACCGCCCACCATGAGCCCCGTGTAGATGGGATGGCGCGCCAGCCCATACACGCCCGTCGTGACGAGACTGGCGTGCGCCCGGGGCACCGGACTCGCCGTGAGCGCGGGGCCAAGGCCCGTCACGCCGAGGACCGCGAACGCCGCACCGGCGAGGGCGAGGACGATCACGGCCGCAATCACGGCGGCGGTGACCGGCCACAGGGTTCCGTGCGGCAGGAAGACGAGGGCGGCGAGCAGCAGGAACTGCACGAAGACCAGACCAAACGCGAGCGCACGCTTCATGGGTCGAGGCTACGCCGCGTTTGGCGCGCATTCAGACGTCCAGACTAGATTTAACTCTCGGTTACACCACAACAGCCCGCAGGATCGAGGCAGCGAAGGAGGGGAGATGGGCAGGTTTGTGAAGGTGAGCCTCCTGCTCGCCGCACTTCTCGCCGTCGTGCTGGCCGGCGGCGTCGTGGTGAGGTCGGGCCTGCTGTCGCCGAACTCCCCCACGGCATCCGCCGCGGTGTGCCCGAGCGCCGCGCCGGTCACGATCGGAACGATCATCGTGCCGGCCGGGCCCGTTGCCGGCTACTGCCAGGACCGGCTGGTGAACGCGGCCTACATCATGACGGCGGCACGCTCGCTCGGCATCGGCTCGCACACCCAGGCGATCGGGGTGATGACGGCACTGGGCGAGTCCGGCCTGCGCGTGCTCAACCACGGCGACGCGGCGGGAACCGACAGTCGCGGTCTCTTCCAACAGCGGGACAACGGCGCGTGGGGAACCTACGCCGACCGCATGGACCCGTACACGTCGGCCCTGAACTTCTTCACCAGGCTCGTGAAGATCCCCGGTTGGAAGAACCTGACCCCCGGCCAGGCCGCCCACAAGGTTCAGGTGAACGCCGACCCGAACCACTACGACCCGTACTGGCCGCGCGCCGAGGCTATCGTGACTGCGCTGGGGAGCTGACGACGCGCTGTCGCACCAGCTCATGACTCGACCGCAGAAGCTGCTCGACCAGGTCGTCGGGCACGGCGCCATCGAGAACGATCGTCACCCAGTGTTTCTTGTTCAGGTGATAACCGGGGGTGATCTCTGCGAACTCGGCGCGCAGTGCGCGGCTCTCCTCCGGATCGCATTTGAGCGACACGCTGAGCGCCTCGCTCGTGAGGTCGCTGAGCGCGAAGATCTTGGCGTTGGTCTTGAAGACACTCGTGCGCTCGTCGAAGGGGAAGGTCTCGATGGCCTGGGGCATGGCGAGGCAGAAATCGCGCAGGGCATCCGGGGTCATGGTTTCGACCATAGCCGCCGGTGCCGGCGCAACGAACAATATGCTGGAGGGACCATGCGACTCCTCTTGATCCGCCACGGCCAGACCCCCGCCAACGTACTCGGACAGCTGGATACCGCCCACCCCGGTCCCGGGCTGACCGACCTCGGAAGGCGGCAGTCTCTTGCGGTGGCGCGCGCGCTGGCGGAGGAATCGATCGACTCGGTGATCGCCTCGACTCTCGTGCGCACCCAGCTCACCGCCCAGCCGCTCGAGCGTGGGATCCGTGTGCTCGACGGGCTGCACGAGATCGAAGCCGGCGCCCTGGAGGGCCGGAGCGATCGCGCGTCCGCACGCGCCTACCTTGAGACGGCGTTCGCGTGGGGGTCCGGCGAGCTGGGTCTCACGATGCCGGGTGCACGCGACGGCCATGCGTTCTTCGAGCGATTCGACGCCGGCATCGAGGAGGCTACCGTCGGGGTAGAGACCGCGGCGGTCTTCAGCCACGGGGCGGCCATCCGGGTATGGACAGCGGGCCGCGCCAGAAATATGCCGCCGGTCTTCGCTGGCACCCACGAACTCGACAACACCGGCATCGTGGAGCTGCAGGGCTCCCCGAAGGAGGGCTGGACGCTCGTGTCATGGGCGGGCGCCCCGATCGGCGGGCCCGGGCTCGAAGACGGGAAGGCCGGGGACCCCACCGGCGAGGCGATCGAACGGGCCTGAGCGGCGGCATCAGCCTCAGCCGGGATGCCGGACGGTTCACGCGGCCGGCACGGCGCGGGGTCTCGCGACGGCAGGCGCCCCGGGCGCCGTTGGTGCGTGAGATCATGGACGGATGTCGACAGACGCGGCTCCGATGGTCGATGTGGCGGACATCCAGCGCCTGGTCGGCCCGGCATCGTTCCAACGGGGTCACGCCTATGCCCGCGGCGGTGCGGTGACGAAGCTGATCTGGGATTCCGACAGCCGCCTGCTCTCCGGCGTGGTGCTCGGCTCCGCGCCCGAACCCTACGACTGCAGCACGCTGATCTCGGCGTCAACGGGCCGGCCGACGAGCGGCGTCTGCACCTGCCCGGCCAGCCCCAACTGCAAGCACATCGCGGCGGTTCTCCTGCACAGCAACACGGTCTCCATCCAGCGTCTCGCCGGGCTCAAGCTGCCCACCGCGCCGAGCCGGGAAGCGGCGCCGAAGGAGGCCGACTGGAAATCCGCCGTGATCGCTCTCGCCGAGCCTCCCGCCGCATCCGCGGGCCGGGGCACGCGCCTCGGACTGCTGTTCGAGCTGCGGGAGCAGATCCGCCACTCGCGCAGCCAGTGGAACGGCCCGTCCGCACGGACTGCCACCGCGGTCAGCGATGGGGAGCTGCGGCTGGGCGTGCGTCCGGTGATCCTCAGCGACACCGGCAACTGGATCCGCGGCAGCATCACCTGGAACTCGCTCGGCTACCAGGCCAACCGACTCGACCTCGCCACGGATCAGCAGCGCTGGTTCGCGCAGTTCGCCGCCCTCCACCGCTCCACCCGTGAGGTCTACTCTGGCCAGGAACCCGATTGGCTCTACCTCGACGACTTCCACAGCCCGCTGCTCTGGCAGCTGCTCGCGGATGCGCGTTCGCGCGACATCGCCCTCGTCACCGGCAGGCGGGAGACCAGCCTCGCCGTGGCGGGGACCGCATCCGTCAGTATCGACGCGACGCGGGCGACGCAACCCGCTGGCGACCTGCGCCTCTCCCCCGCGCTGCTCATCGACGGTGTCGCCCACGAGGCCGGCGCTGCCGGCGCCATCGGCGACCACGGGGTGTACGCCTGGAGGTTCGAGCCGCGACCCCGGTTCGCGCTCGCACCGACAGCCGCCCCGCTGAGCGGCGAGCAGCGCGCGCTTCTCGGTCCGACGGATGCCGTGGTCGTGCCCTCAGCCGATGTCGCCGAGTTCCTGCACGACTACTATCCACGGCTCAGCCGCACGATCGAGGTGACGAGCACCGACGGCTCGGTCGCCTTCCCCACGATCGTCCCGCCGATGCTCGTGCTCACGGTCGAATTCCGCCCGAAGCAGTCGGTGAGAGTGCGCTGGGATTGGGACTACGCCGGCGAACGGAAGTCGCTGCGCGGCGCGGACGACCGCGACTTCGCCGTCGAACACGAGCTGCTCGAACGGGTGTCCCGGCTGGTCGGTGCACCGTCGGACGAAACACTGCACGCCCTCGATGCCGCGCACTTCGCCGACAAGGTGATGCCGACGCTCGAGGCGGTGCCAGGGCTTCGCGTCGACCTGCTCGGGGACCGCCCCGACTATACGGAGCTCACGGGCACCCCGAAGCTGGTCTTCCGCACCGTGGCCACCGACAACAGCGACTGGTTCGACCTGGGCGTCTCCGTGACCATCGACGGTCGCGACGTGCCGTTCACGAAGCTGTTCACGGCACTGTCGAAGGGCGAAAGCCGACTCCTGCTCGTCGACAACTCCTACCTCTCGCTCGGCCAGCCGGTCTTCGGCGAACTGAAACGGCTGATCGACGAGGCCTCGGCCCTCGCCGAGTGGGAGACCGGCCTGCGCATCAGCCGCTACCAGGCCGGCCTGTGGGCGGATTTCGAGGACCTCGCCCACGAGACGGTCGAGGCGCAGGCCTGGCGGGATGCGGCCACGGGTCTCCTCGCGCAGAACACCATCGACCCGACGCCCCCTCCGGTCGCGCTCGAGGCGACGCTCCGCCCGTACCAGCAGGACGGATTCAATTGGCTCGCCTTCCTCTGGCGACACCGGCTCGGCGGCATCCTGGCCGACGACATGGGGCTCGGCAAGACCCTTCAGGCGCTCGCGCTGGTGGCGCATGCCGCGGAATCGGAGGGGCCGGGCGGGCCATTCCTCGTCGTCGCGCCGACATCCGTGGTCTCCAACTGGCTCGCCGAGGCGGCCCGCTTCGTCCCCTCGCTCACGGTGCGCGGCGTCGGCTCCACCCGACAGTCGCTCGCCGGGCTGGCCGACGGCGCGCACATCGTCGTGACCTCCTATGCGCTGTTCCGCATTGGATTCGACCGGTATCAGGAGCTCGACTGGCGCGGTCTCATCCTCGACGAGGCCCAGTTCGTGAAGAACGCCGCCTCCAAGGCGCACGAGGCCGCGCTCGCGCTGCGCGCTCCGTTCACGCTGGCGATCACCGGCACGCCGATGGAGAACAGCCTGACCGACCTGTGGTCGATCTTCCGGATCGTGGCACCCGGGCTGTTCCCCTCCGGCCGACGGTTCGCGGAGGACTACGTGCGGCCGATCGCGGCCGGAGCCGGTCCAGAACTGATCGCGAAACTGCGGCGGCGCATCCGGCCGCTGATGATGCGGCGAACCAAGGAGCTCGTCGCCAGCGAACTGCCGGAGAAACAGGAGCAGGTGCTGCGCATTGACCTTGCGCCGCGTCATCGAAGGCTGTACGACACGTTCCTGCAGAAGGAGCGCCAGAAGCTGCTCGGCCTGATCGACGACCTGGATCGCAACCGGTTCATCGTGTTCCGTTCGCTCACACTGCTGCGGATGCTGAGCCTCGATGCATCGCTCGTCGACGACGCCTACGCCGACATCCCGTCGTCGAAACTTGACGCCCTGTTCGAGCAGCTCGACGATGTGGTGGCCGAGGGGCACCGTGCGCTCATCTTCAGCCAGTTCACCTCGTTCCTGCGCAAGGCGGCCACCCGGATGGATTCCGTGGGGATCGCCTACGAGTACCTTGACGGGTCGACGCTGCACCGGGCCGACGTCATCTCCCGCTTCCGGCAGGGCGACGCGCCGGTCTTCCTGATCAGCCTCAAGGCTGGCGGGTTCGGGCTCAATCTCACCGAGGCCGACTATGTGTTCCTGCTCGACCCGTGGTGGAATCCGGCGACCGAGGCACAGGCTGTGGACCGCGTCCATCGCATCGGGCAGACCCGGTCGGTGAACGTGTACCGGCTCGTGGCGTCCGGCACGATCGAGGAGAAGGTGATGGCGCTGCGCGACCGCAAGGCGAAGCTGTTCGACGCGGTGATGGATGACGACGCGGTGTTCGGCTCCGCGCTGACGGCCGACGACATCCGTGGGCTGCTGGAGTAGCGGTTCGGCCGCCCGGGAGGGCGGTCAGGCCGGGGCGAGAAAGGCCCGCATCGCACCGGCAAGTGCGGCCGGGTCGCTCACGCCGCACAGTTCACGGGCCGAGTGCATCGAAAGCAGGGCGATCCCCACATCGAAGGTTCGGATGCCAAGGCGCGTCGCCGTGATCGGCCCAATGGTCGAGCCGCACGGCAGTGCGTTGTTCGACACGAACTCCTGGTAGGCGACGCCGGCCTGCCGGCAGGAACGCGCCCACTCGGCGGCACCCCAGGCATCCGTCGCGTAGCGCTGGTTGGCGTTGATCTTGAGCATCGGTCCGCGATTGACCAGCGGACGATTCGCGGGGTCGTGTCGGTCGGGATAGTTCGGGTGAACGGCGTGCCCGGCATCGGCGGAGAGGCACCAGGACTCGGCGAAAGCGCGGGCGCGCTGCTGGGTCGTGCCCCTCCGGCCGATCCGCGCGAGCACGCTCTCGAGGAAAGGACCACCCGCCCCGGAGCGGGTGGCGCTGCCGACCTCCTCGTGATCGAAGGCCGCGAACACGGTGATCGGGGCGGTCGGGCCGGTCGGGCCGGTCTCCGAGTGCGGCGACGTGGCAGACGGATCGGCCTCCGCAGCGGGCTCGGAGGCGGCGATCAGCGCCACGAGTCCGGCGTGCACGGACGACAGGTTGTCGAGCCTGCCGGACGCGAAGAGTTCGCCAGTGAGGCCGAACACCTGCGGAGCGGCAGTGTCGGCGGTGACGATGTCGTATCCCACGACGTGTTTGCCCGCGCGGCCGGCGAGTCCGGCGAGGTGGGCGATCACGTCGGACTCGGCGAGATCGCCGACCCCGATCACCGGGTTCATGTGCTGCTGCGGATTGAGGGTGAGCCCGTCGGTGTTCACGCCGCGATCGAGGTGCACCGCCAGTTGCGGAAAACGCAGGAACGGGCCGGTGCGCACGAGAGCAGAGGTACCGTCGTCGAAGACGAGCCTTCCGGCGAATTCGAGCTCGCGGTCGAGCCACGAGTTGAGCAGCGGACCGCCGTAGACCTCGACAGCCGCCTGCAGCCAGCCGTGCGACGCTGTCGTCGGTTTCGGCTTCAGCTTGAACCCGGGCGAGTCGGTGTGTGCCCCGATGATCCGGAACGGGCTCGTCGCGGTCGCCGCCACGGGCACCACCCAGGCCACGATCGCGCCATCGCGCACCACGAAGCACCGGCCCGGCTCGGTTGACCAGTCGTCCGACTCGGCCAGTTCGATGAAACCGGCCGCACGCAGACGCCTGGCTGCCTCGGCGACCGCGTGGAATGACGACGGCGATGCCTGAACGTAGCTCGCGAGGTCGGTCAGATGTTCGGTCGCGGCAGTCATCTGCTCATTCAAGCACGCGCCGGGAACCCCCACCGGTGTTCCGCCAGCGCTACGCTCGAACGGTGAGCTACGAATACGCAACAGCCCCGCTTGACCCGGAATCGACCGAACGACTCGCCGCGAACGGTCTGACCCTCGCCCTCGTCGACACGAGCGACACGGCCGCCCTCACCATCTGGGCGCAGGCGGAGTCACGGGGCTTCCATGGCGCACGCCTGTCGGCCGAGAAGCTCGGCGTGCAACTCCCGCACATCGCGCACCGCCGCACCGTCGGGGTCTGGGACCCGTCGGCGGCCGACACCGTTTCGCCGGTGTCGACGGTGAGCACCTGGGTGATGAACCTGACCCTGCCAGGCGAGCGGAGCATCCCGGCCTGGGCGGTCAGCGCGGTGACCGTCGCCCCGACCCACCGCCGGCGGGGCATCGCCCGCGCCATGCTGGAAAGCGAGCTGCGCACCGCGGCCTCGCTCGGCGTTCCCGTGGCGATGCTCACCGTCACCGAGGCCACCATTTACGGACGATACGGCTTCGGGCCGAGCACCATGACGGCGGACTGGTCCATCGACACCAAGCGGGCCCGGTGGGCGGGCCCCCGGGCTGCGGGGACCGTGCAGCTGGTCGAGCCGGAGGATCTTCTCGTCGACGGCTACGACATCGTGCAGCGGGTGCGGCTTCGCACGCCCGGGCAGGTGGAATTCGGCGACATTCTCTGGGAGCGGCTGCTCGGCTTCGACGGTGACGCGGAGGCGTCGAAGGCGCTGCGCTGTGTCCGCTACGACGACATCGACGGCGAACCCCAGGGCTTCGCGGTGTACCGCGTCACCGAGAACACCGCCGACTTCACCCGCCACACCCTCGACGTCACGTTCCTCGCCGCCGCCACCGACGACGCCTACGCCGGGCTGTGGCGGTTTCTGGTCGAGATGGATCTCCTCGCCACCATCAGCGCACCTCTGCGCGCGGTCGACGAGCCCGTGCTCTGGCAGCTGTCCGACCCGCGCGCCGTTCGCCGCACGACGGTGCGCGACCACCTGTGGACCCGCATTCTCGATGTGCCGACCGCCCTCGCCGCCCGACGCTACGCGGTCCCGGCGCAGATTGTGCTCGACGTGACCGACGATCTCGGCTTCGCCGACGGGCTCTTCCTGGTCACCATCGCCGACGACGGAACGGCGACGGTCGAGGCTCTGGAGGGCGAGGCACCGGATGCCGCGGCCGCCGTCGCCCTCAGCGTCAACGATCTCGGCTCGCTCTACCTCGGTG
The DNA here is from genome assembly GCA_038251725.1 of Actinomycetales bacterium. Lineage (GTDB taxonomy): Bacteria > Actinomycetota > Actinomycetes > Actinomycetales > Microbacteriaceae > Lacisediminihabitans. The sequence goes on along the minus strand of JBBSBA010000001.1, from coordinate 154,247 downwards.
GCGTCTCGGCCCTCACCCTCGCCCGGGCGGGCCACATTACCGAGCTCCGCCCCGGGTCGGCGGCGACGCTGGAGGCCGCCTTCCGTTCGCCGGTCGCGCCGTGGCTGAGCATCGGGTTCTGACCGTCCGGTTCAGAGCCGGAGTCGCGGGCGTCCGACGCCGACGCCACCGGACGCCGCGCGAAAACGGGCGTCAGGCCTCGGACTTCTGGAACCAGGGTGGGTAGACCGCGACCTTCGGGCTGTGCTCCGACGGCTTGAGAATTGCACGCACCTCGTCGCGCGCGCGGTCGTTCGCCACTCCCACGAGGGTGACGAGTTCGAACGGGAAGGAGTCCTTCACCAGCAGCTCAGCCTCGACGATCGTCTCGGCGTTGTCGGCGGCGCGGAGCTTGCGCAGCATCCGCTCACTCGACTCGGTGGAGGCCGCGAAGCGGGTCAGGACGTGCGCGGCGTCGCCGTCGGTCACGACGATCGAACCGTCTTCGGTGGTGTCGGCAATGTGCTTAACGGTGCTGACGAGCAGCACGAAGTCGGCGGGAACGGCGTGGCGGACATCGTTGGACAGTCGCGGGTCGGCGGTCTCGGAACGGATGCCTTCCCAGATGGTCGCGTTCGGTACGAGGAAGAACGGCACGAATTCGGCCACGGTCGCACTGCCGAGGCCCGCGACGGGAGTCGAACGGCGGGATTCACGCGTCTCCGGCGACGAGATGTCGACCGCGGGACGGGTCTCAAAGGACTCGCTGCTGTCGGCGAGCAGTGCACCGGTGGAGAGGATATCGACCAGGTTGCGCATGTGCGTCAGGTGGTAGATGCGCTGGTCGCCGACGCTCTCGACCTTCTTGGAGGCGGAGGAGGCGGCCCGGCGCGTGACTGCGGCCTTGGCGCGCGCATTGCGCTGGCCGGCGGCAGTCACCACCTCGAGCAGCGGAACTGCCTTGGGGAAGCACTGGTCGCACAGTCCCGCTTCGAGTCCGTGAATACATTCGGCCACAGCAGAACCTCTCATTAGCGCGGTATCCGTGGTTGGCGGAGCCCACACCCAACGTTACGCAAGTTTCGGGGCAACGGTGCACCACTCTGGGCTTCCCGCTACATTGCGCCGGGAACGCCACGCCGTCTTCACCCGCAGGCGCCGCATCGCCCGTAGGCTCGAACCATGACGACTCCCTCCGCCTACACGCCGCCCGCCGGTTCCGTTCTGATGTTCACCACCAGCTGGTGCGGCTATTGTTCACGCCTCAAGGGCCAGCTCCAGCGCGCGGGTGTGCCGTTCACCGAGGTGAACATCGAAGAGGTGGAGGGCACGGCTGAGCTCGTCGCCGAGGTCAACGGAGGCAATCAGACGGTGCCGACCCTCGTCTTTCCCGATGGCTCCACCGCGACGAACCCGTCACTCGCCACCGTGCAGGCCCGGCTGATCTAGGACCCCGTTCACGAGATGAGCCGGTGCGCACGATGAGCTTCCTCTCCCCTGCCGCACGAGCAGCGCTCGACATCCTGGTCGCACTCGACGATGAGAACGACGCTGGCAGCGCAGGAATGAAGGTGTCGGTTCGCCGCTCGACCGCGTGCGCGCCATCCGCTCTCTCCTGAGCGCCCTCGACGCCGACCCCGCTGTGCTCGCGGCGGTGCGCGAGGCACTCGACGACGGCGAACCGTGGGACAGAGTCGCCGATGCCGCTGGCCTCGGCGCCGCCGCGGCGAAGTGGCGCTGGCAGGGCACCGACGAGGAGATCGCCGCACGTCTGGCGGCGGGACGCAAGCGGTCCGCCCGTCCGAGCAGTGTGCCGACCGACCTGCCAGGGCAGTCCGTCGCCGACGCGGCCCGCATCCTCGGAATCACCGCCCAGGCGGTCTACCTTCGCATCACCCGTGGCACCCTGCAGGCAACGACCGTCGTGCTCGACGATGGACGGTCGTACAAGCGGGTCATGCTGTGACCACGGCTCCGCTCACCGGGTTCGCGCCCGTCGATGGCGCGCTCTGCAACGGTTCACCGTCGGAGCGCAGCCACCCGTCACGCCCGGCGCGCCGGCTGCTGGGCTCAGGGGCGGGGCGGGGCGCCGACGGCGAACGCCGGATGGTCGGATGCCGACACCGTGCGCAGGTCCGCCCCGAACTCGAAGGTTGCGGTCACGAACCGGCCGGCCAGGGCGTCCCGCAGCCAGAAGCCGGCATCGTGCCACATCCGCTCGACGGGGATCGCGGAGACCGGGAACCACTCCGGCACGAGTTCGTCCGATTCCTGCGGCTCGCCCTGCCACTCGCGGCAGAGGAAGACCCAGGACTTCTGGCTCCAGGATGGCCGGAAGGGAAAGGGGTAGGTGAGCTCTCCAACGAGTTCCACGGCCCCGATAGCCAGGGACGTCTCCTCGGCCACTTCGCGGACGATGGCCAGTTCAGGCGTCTCGCCCGGCTCGAGCTTGCCACCCGGACCGACCAGGTTGCCCTCGCCGAGACCGAACTTCTTGCGCCCGAGCAGCACCTCGTCGCCGGTGGCGCCGGCGCGGAGCAGGTAGCAGACGCAGACTTCGGGCAGTGCCATCCGGCCAGCCTAGGGCCGTGTGCCGACATCGGCGGGCTCGACCCGGGTCTCGAACGCCGCCAATGGCGACTCGCGCCGGTGTTCCGAGTACAGTGGCGCTGAGATGTCGTTCAATCGCCGCACTTTTCTTCTCGGAGCAGGTTCAGGGCTGTCCATGCTCGTGCTTACGGCCTGCACCGAACCCACTCCGATCCCCACGCCATCGCCCACCGTCACTCCAACGGCGATCCCGGCCGTGCCGCGGCCGGCCGGAATCCTGCGCAGCAATTGGACCACGGATCCCTTCTCGCGTGGATCGCACAGCTTCATGGCCCCGGGGGCGACCCCTCAACACCGGGACGACCTGGCGAAGCCCATCGATGATCGCGTCTTCTTCGCCGGCGAGGCCACCTCTGCTGACCTGCCCGGAACGGTGCTCGGCGCGCAGGGCACGGGTGCCCGCGCCGCCGTCCAGGTGGCGGCCGTCGCGGGGACCGGTGAGAAGATCGCCGTCATCGGTGCCGGAGTCGCCGGTGCGGAGGCCGCACGGTCGCTGACCCGACGCGGCTTCAACGTGATCGTGATCGAGGCGCGGGATCGGATCGGCGGTCGAATCGACAGCCGCAGCCCCGCCTCCTGGCCGCTCGGCGTGGAACTCGGCGCCTGGCGTCTCCAGGAGTCGAGCGACGCGGTGCTGCTCAATCGGCTGACGGCACTCGGCATCCAAACGAGTCCATTCACCGGACTCCTCGTCAAGGGGGTTGCCGGGGAGGCCACCGCGAATGCGGTCGGACCCCACGCGATCAGCACGGCGACGGCCTGGGCTGACGAGCAGGCCGGCGATCCGAGCCTCGCGGTCGCCCTTGACAAGTCGGGGGCAATCGCGGCGGCCGCTGGCTCGGCATCTGATGGTCTCTCCGGAGTTGACCTGATCGACGGGTCGCTTGCCTCGCTGGCCACCGACACGGGTGCGGGGCCGAAGGAACTCTCCAGCTGGTACGGCGTCGGAGACATCCCAACCTATGACCGGCTCGTGACCGGGGGTTTCGGCGGGGTCGTCAGCGATGCCCTTACCGACGTGCGCACCTCGCTCTCCACCGCGGTGCTCCATGTGTCCTACGGCACCTCGAAGGTGAGCCTCCAGCTCGGCACCGGCGAATCACTCTCGGTGGATCGGGTGATCGTCACTGTTCCCCTCGGTGTGCTCAAGAAGGGGTCGATCAGGTTCTCCCCGCTTCTGCCCTTCGCCCACCGCACTGCCATCGACGCGCTCGGCGCTGGCTCGATCGAAACGGTCTGGCTCCGCTTCGACGAGCCGTTCTGGTCTTCGGATGCCGCGATCTGGAGCATCGTCGGAACGGACCACGACCTCACCGACTGGATCAACATGCAGGCGATCACCGGTGAGCCCGTGCTGGTGGGAATCGTCGGCGGCGCGGCCGCGCGGCGAGTGGCGAAGCTCAGCGACGCCGAGTTGGCCGACGCCGCGATGGCCGCCCTGGCAGCGTTTGCGAAGAGCTAGGGAACCAGTCCTCGGCGAGAGGTTGGCGAAGGCTCAGGGCCACCATCAACGCGGAGATCCCGCCGAATAGCCCGACGGCCGTCCCGCCGAAGAGGAAGAACTGGCCGGTATTGGCGAGCTGCGCTGGGTCGAGGAAGAAGTACGGGTACCAACCGACGATGGGCCCGCGCACCAGGGTCACGATGCCCCATCCGAGCATGAAGACCAGCACGATGAGGACGGTGCGCCACGGCGCCCTCCCCCGCCCGGGTCCGATCACCCAGTCGAGAACGGCGACGGTCGGCAACACGAAGTGCAGCACGACGTCCGACCAGGGCACATCGATGCGAAAGCCGCGTTCGCCGGACTGCTCGATGATGAGAGCGAACACGATGCCGCACGACACGGTGGCGCTGAGCACGGTGGCGCGCGCGAGATCGAGCCAGGGTGCGTCATCCTCGTCCCGCAGCGCGGTGATGCCGGCGAGGATTGTGACGACGAGGAAGAGGATGTTGCTCTGCACCGTGAGGTAGGCGAAGAAGTTGCCCGGCGTGAAGGTTGACGACCCGAGACCCCAGAGGAATCGCGAGACGAGCGCGAGGAGGCAGACGGCCGCGATGCACAGCCGAAGGGCGCCGAACGTCGCCCGAACCGTCACCGTCCTGCCCACCTCCGCTGCGGCACTCGGGGGAATCGAGCACAGTCCGCACCTGAAGTCTACGAAGTCCCGGCTCCGTGGGAGCCCGACGGGCCAAGAACGCCGAGTTTGGCGCCGTCTCGTGGAGAGTCAACACGCTGAGCCGCAGGACGCCGTCGCGGAGCCGGTGTGCGGTGAGGCCGAGGACGTCATCGAGCGGGCGTAGCGTTCTGCCGCCGGGCACGAATGCTCGCGGCGACCGTCGTCGAGACTATCGTCAGCAGCGCTCCGAGCAGCAGGGCGGAATCCTCCCCCGGCCGGAGCAGGTGCAGTTGCGTGCCGAGGGTCGCGGCGGCGATCGGCACGCCGAGCTGGCCGGCGGCCATCATGCCGAAGAGCAGGGGCTGGCCGACCACGCGGGCGGCCAGATGCGCGAGCACCGCCGCCGCCGCAAGCCCAACGCCGAGCAGGATCATGGCCGGATGCTCACCCAGCCGTGCGAGGCTGATCGACGCCCCCAGCCAGACGAAGAAGAGCGGTCCGAAGAAGCCTTCCGTGATGCCGAAGAGCTGCCGGGCGAGCCGGCGGGGCTCCCCGATGGAGGAAACCACGAGCCCGAAGGTGAACCCAGCGAGGAGGATCGACACCCGCGTGGATTGCGCGAGTGCAGCGAGTCCGAACAGCACGAGCAGACTCACGCGCAGTTCGAGGGCGAACTCGCGCTTCTCCGAGAGGCGATGGATCCGCAGGCGTAGCCCATTCCGATCGAGCCTCCGGAGCACGAGGAAGGCGAGAATTGCGCTGGCGATCATCGCGATGGCGCCGATCGCCGTGGTGAGCACCCGAGAGGGATCAATCGCGAGGGGCAGGGCGACGATGCACGCGGCATCCGCTATCGCCACCTGTGCCGTGAGCTGCGACGTACCCCTGAGCTTGAGGGAGCCAATGATCGGAAGGATGAGCGCGGCTGAGGACGACGCGATGAGCACGGCATAGAGCGCCCCGTGCCCGGTGCCGAACAGCGCGGCGAGCAGCACCCCCGCGACCGCCGCGGCGATGCCGACCGCCGCGGCGCCGAGGGCACCGCGGCCAAGGGCGCGACGCACCACCGCGTCGCGCACCGGCACGTTGGAGCCGACGACGAACATCACCAGGGCGAATCCGATGTTCGCCAGGAGGGTGAAGGTCGACCCCGTCGAGTCGACCAAACGCAGACCGGATGCCCCGACGAGGAGCCCGCCGAGCAGCTCGCCGATGACGGCCGGGAGGTTCCATGATGCGCGGCCGGCGAGCAACGGACCGAGGAGGCCCACCAGCACCACGAGGGCGAGGAGCGAGAAGCTCATGGCGTCAGGCTAACGCGGTGTCGCCGCCCGCGGCGGCAATCCCGAGACGAAAGCACCGCCGGTTCCAGAGCGGAAACCGGCGGCGGGGATCGAGCGGCCTAGGTACCGACAACCGATCCCACGGATCCGTCACTACCCGAAAGCAACGGATCCGAATTCGTTGGGGACAATCGTGCTCCCGGCTTCTGAGCGGGTGCTGAGCGTGACCTTCGATCATGCTGTGTTACGGCCAGGGTCTCCTACCGCCCCACGAGGGCGTCCTCGATGGTGCGCGCGGGATGCCCGGTGAGGCGCTCGATGTCGTCAGTCACACGCTCGGTCTCGCCGTCGGCGATCGCGGTGTAGGTGCTGACCCACGCGTCAAGCTGCCAGGGCTCCGCGCCGTAATGGGCGCGCGAGACATACGCCTCCTCGGTGGTCTCGGGGCGGTACGTCAGCGTTCTTCCGAGAATCGGTCCGGCCCGCGCGGCGATCTCGTGGAGCGTCAACGCCTCCGGCCCGGTGAGTTCGTAGGTGACACCGGCGTGAGCCTCGCGATTCCGGAGAATCTCGGCGGCGACATCGGCGACATCCGCGCGGGCGACGGCGGCGACCCGGCCGTCGCCGGCTGGGCCGCGGATGACGCCGGAATCGTCCGCGAAGTGGGGCAGCAGATCCGAGTAGAAGTTGTCCCGCAGGATCGTGAAGTCCATCCCGCTCGCCGCGATCGTTGCCTCGGCGTCCGCGTGATCGCGGCCGAGCGTGAAGACCGCTTGTGGGTGTGCGGCGAAGAACGACGTGTAGACGATGTGGCGCACACCGGCGGTGGCCGCGGCCTCGATGAAGGTGCGGTGGTGAACCCGGCGGAACATGGACTCCGACGCTGACACCATGAAGAGCACGTCGACACCCTCGAGGGCCCGTACCGAACCGGAGGCGTCGGCGTAGTCGGTGACCACCACACGGGCCCCGGGGACGCGCGGTGCCCTGGCCTCATTGCGCACGACGAGGGTCGGCTGCAGGTCCGCGAGCTTCGCCGCGATGAGGGAACCGACATGGCCCGTGGAGCCGGTGATGGCGATCTCATTCATTCCCTCACGTTATCCACCCAGGATGGGACCATCATGGGAAAGTCTCAACGATCTGCGATCAGGTTCGCTTCGCGAGCAGCGCGAGCAGCGCCCCGCCGTCCGGCACGCCGAGTCCGGTGCAGGCGTCCCAGCCCGCCTGCGCGGTGAAACCGCCGTTGCCGCCGGAGGTGATGTCCCGGAACCCGTCCCGTCGCGGGCTCGCCGCGGCCGCGGCGTAGAGCGTCGGATGCAGCATCCCGAGGGGGGATCCGGCCGCCTGGGCGAGCCGGGCCACGAGGGCGGCCCAGAGCGGGGCAACCGCGCTTGTGCCACCGTAGACCTTCCGCTCCCCGTCAACGAACACCTCATAGCCGGTCGCCGGATCGGCCACGGCCGCGACATCCGGAACCCCGCGTCCCCCGGATGCGCGGTTCGACTTCGGAACTCCCGCCGACCTCTGCCACACCGGCAGCGCGAACACGTCGCTGACTCCCCCGCCGGTCGCGCCTGCTCCCACGCCGTTGTTCCACACGGTTTCGCTCGTCACCCTGCCGGAGTTCGCCCGCAGGCTCGTGCCACCGCAGGCCAGAACGTGCGGGCTGGATGCCGGGAAGTCGGCGTGATTGCGCCCGTCGCTCGCGCCGTCGGAGCTGCCGTTGTCGCCGGCCGCGGCGGTGACGGTGACCCCGAGGGCTGCGGCGTCGACGAAGGCCTGGTCGAGGGCCTGGCGCGCCTGCGCGGTCCAGGCGTCCTCGTTCTGGCCCCAGCTGATGCTGATCGCGGTGGGCGTGACGGCCGCGTGGGTCGCGTCGCTCACGGCGTCGACGAATCCGGCATCGGTGTTGGGGGCGAAATAGACCACGATGTCGGCTCCGGGGCTGAGCGCGCCCGCGACCTCGATGTCGAGCATGACCTCGCCGTCCGCCCCCGCCGCGTCACCACCCGGAACGTTCGATGCCCCGTCGACGCCGACGGCCCTCACCGACGGGCCGGTGATCCCGAGGCCCCTGAAGTAGCTGTCGAGTTCGGCCTGCGCGAATCCGCCGCCGAGTTCGATGATCGCGATCGTCTGGCCGGCCCCGTCGAATCTCGGCGGGAATCGATAGACCTCCGCGAGGTCGAGCGGGGTGTAGCTCACCGTGACCGCCCTCGCCTCGGCCACGCGGAACTCGGTGCGGGCCTGCGGCCGGTCATCAAGGCCGAGCACCGCGGTCACAACACCGTCGAGAGTGGCTGGCACCATCAGCATGCCGGCACGGTTGCGATGTTCCACCTCGCTGCCGTCCGCGGCGCGGCTCCGCACGGCCTCGAGGTGCACGCCGAACACCCTCGACATCGTCGATGCCTGGCCGGACACCCTCACCCGCCGCGACAGCGGATCCGACGACAGGATGCTCAGGCCAAGCCTGCTGAGGGTCGAGGTCACGTGGTCGATGTCGGCAGGGTCTGCACCGAGCCGATCAGCGAACTCCTCCCGCGTCAATCTCCGGGACAGATCAACCGCGGCATCCGGCGACCGCCGCCGCAGCACCACGGTCGCCTCGATCTGCTGTTCCGGCGCGAGTCGAGCACGAGCCGGCGCGAGCACCTCCGCCGATGCACGGTGGCTACCGGGAAGCGGGACGAGCTCGATCGGCGTTTGCTGGGCCGCCGGCGGAGGGGTGAACTGGTCGTTGCCTGACATCGTTCCGGTCTACCCGCGCGGCGCGTGATGTGCAAGTGCCCGCTTCCGCACCCCACCGACGCCGCGTCCGGCGGTTCGAGAGGGTCGGGAGAGTTTCGGCCGTGCCCGCGCCGGGTCGACCGTGCGCGGTTCGGCGCGTATTAAGCATGGGAGGTGCGAACATTGCAGCAGTCGCCTACCGCGGCGTGGCGCGCACCGCGCCAAAGATTCGCCACAGGGAGAAGACGATGGTGAAGATCCTGATCGTCGAGGACGACCCGCAGATGGGTGCGCTGATCGACCGCGGGCTCTCCGCCGACGGGTACGAGACCCGGGTCGTCGACAACGGCGTCGATGCGCTCATCGCCGTCGCCACCGAGGACTATGCCCTCGCCGCGATCGATGTGATGCTTCCGCAGATGTCGGGCTTCGAGATCTGCCGCCGCATCCGCGAGACCGGCAGTTCGATGCCGCTTCTGCTCCTCACAGCGCGGGATGCCGTGGAAGACCGCGTGTTCGGGCTCGATTCAGGAGCCGACGACTACCTCACCAAGCCCTTCGCCCTCGTCGAGCTGAGCGCCCGCATTCGTGCGCTGCTGCGTCGCGACGCCGGAGCCGACAAGCTCGTGCTCTCGGCTGGCAACCTGCGGATCGACTCGCTCGCCGTCGCCGTCGCCGTGTCGGGGCGGCCGGTCTCGATGAGCCCGAAGGAGTTCTCGCTGCTGCGTCTCCTCGCCGGGCAGGCCGGCGAGGTCGTGAGCCGCACCCGCATCCTCGAGGACGTCTGGGGCACCGCAGAGAACATCGACCCCAACATCGTCGACCAGTACGTGAGCTACCTGCGGCGCAAACTCGACCCGGCCGATGCCGGCGTGCGCATCGTGACGAAACGCGGGGCCGGCTACGTGCTCGAGGTGACCGAATGAGCGCGGCATGCTGAGGCACCTTCGCCGCCTCACGATCAAGTGGCGAATCACCATCGGCACACTCGTGATTGCCATCGCGCTGTCCGGCGTGGCCGTCATCGCATTCCGAGCCCAGATCGAGCACATCTTCAGCACCACGACGACCACGCTCCTGGAGCACGACGCGGCACCGTATGTCGCCGAGTTGTCCTCAACCGACTCGCCCATCATCGACAAGCCCGGTCGCGGCCAGCTCATCGCCGTGATCGACCCGAGCGGCAAGACCGTGGAATCGAGTCTCCCCCGCAGCCTCGAAAGCAAGCTCTCCACCATCGTGAACTTCGCCGGCCAGGCGAACAGCGTCGTCGGCGGCGGCGATGAATACCGGGTCTATCACGCCACGGTCTACACCTCCGCTGGATCGTGGAAGGTCGTCAGCGCGCGAAACCAGGACTCCTCGAGCCTCTCGCTCGACCGCATCACCCAGGCTCTCATCGTGGGTGCGCTCGTGATCGTTCTCGGCTTCGCCGTCGCCTCCTGGCTCCTCACGAGCGCTGCGCTTCGACCGGTGACGCGCATGCGCAAGCAGGCAGAGGCGATCGTCGCGCAGGGCTCGACCGAACCGTTGCCGCTCGGCGACGCGACGGATGAGCTCTCGGATCTGGCCACGACGCTCAATCTCTTCATCAGCGATGTACGGCAGTCGGTCGAGCGGGAACGGCAACTGGTGTCGGATGCGAGCCACGAGCTTCGCACCCCCCTCGCGATCCTGATGGCCCAGCTCGAGCTCGCCCACCTCTCGAGGGGGGATGCACCGGCACTCGAGGCCGAGATCAGCATGGCTCAGAAGTCGGTGGCGCGGCTCTCCAGCCTGGCCACCGGGCTGCTCGAGCTCTCCCAACTCGAGGCGCGGGCATCCGAAAGAACGAGTAGCTGGTCGGACCTCGGAGCCGAGCTTGCGGCATCCGTCGACCGTGCCCGCATGCTCGCCGTGGCGAAGAACGTGACGATCGACTTCGACGTGAGCGGCGACCCGACCGCCTCGACGTATCGAATCGCCATCGAGAACTTCGGTCGGCTTGTCGACAACCTCACGAGAAACGCGATCAATGCGGTGCCCAACGGCGGCTCGGTTCGGCTCGCGCTGCGCCACTCGGCCTCGGAGCTGCTGCTCGCCGTGGTGGACACCGGGCCGGGCATGCCAGAAGAATTCCTGCCGGTGGCGTTCGACCGGTTCAGCCGTCCCGACGAGGCACGCGCGGCGAACAACGGCGGCAGCGGCCTCGGGCTCGCCATCGTGCACGCCATCGTTACCGGGGCTGGCGGATCGGTGACGCTGAGCAACGCTGACGGATTCACCGTGACCGTGGCCCTCCCAACGGCACGCGAGTCGACCGGGATCTAGGGTTCGTTTGTCCATCCTGTATGAATTCTCACGGCGGCGGCGGCCGATCCGGGCTTAACGCCAAGGCTCGTTGCAGAGGATGGAGCATGTCGGGGCACCCTCGACTGAATCCACCTCAGGGAGACGTCACGTGAGCAGCACAGGCTCTGAGTGCCCGGTCGCGTCCGAACCGGTGTGCGGGGTGCGCGCCGTCGTCTACGAACTCACGCGGGAGACTCCATGAACCAGAGACCGACTTCAACACTCGTCGTCATCCCGACCTACAACGAGCGGAAGAATCTCGCCGGGATCATCGCACGTGTGCTTCGCAGCGCGCCCGCCGTGGATATTCTGGTCGTCGACGACAACTCGCCCGACGGCACCGGCGCCCTCGCCTCTGCCCTCGCCTCCGGCCATGACCGCATCAACGTGCTCCATCGCGGCGGCAAGGAGGGGCTCGGGGCCGCCTATCGCGCCGGGTTCGCGTGGGGTCTCGAGCGCGGCTATGGTCGGCTGGTCGAGATGGATGCCGACGGGTCGCACCAGCCAGAACAGTTGCAGCGGCTTCTCGACGGTCTCGGCCGGTCCGACGTCGTGCTCGGCTCGCGCTGGATCACCGGCGGGGCCGTGGAGAACTGGCCGTTCAAGCGGATCGTGCTCTCCCAGGGCGGAAGCCTGTACGCGCGCATCGCCCTCGGCCTTCCGGTACGCGACGTCACTGGGGGCTACCGGGCCTTCACCGCCGACGCGCTGCGGCAGATCGGCTACCAGGACGTTCTGAGCCAGGGCTACTGCTTCCAGATCGATATGCTCTGGCGGGCATATAGCGCAGGGCTGCGGATCGCGGAGGTGCCAATCACCTTCGTTGAACGCGTGCACGGCGAGTCCAAGATGAGTTCCGGGATCGTGAAGGAGGCTATCCTGCGCGTGAGCGTGTGGGGCCTTCGCGGGCTTCCGGCGCGGCTTCGCGGCGACCATCGCCAGGCGATCGCCTCGGCATCTGCCGTTCGCGAGGCCCGTGAACGTGCGGATCATGATGCGGCGATGCTGCAGCCCGTCTCCGGACTGGAGCAGCGCTTTGTCGCGTGAGGCGCGGGTCGCGCTTCTGCGCCAGCTGGTGAGCTTCGGGCTCGTCGGCGGGGTCGGTCTCGTGGTCGACATCGTCATCTTCAACGCGCTGCGCACGACCGTGCTCGAACCGCACTTCGTCGCCGGCGGACCGATCATCGCCAAGGTCATCTCCACCTCGATTGCGATCGTCGTCAACTGGATCGGCAACCGCTATTGGACCTTCCGCAGCGAGCGTCGAACCGATGTGCTGCGCGAGGGCATCGAATTCGCGGTGGTGAGCGTTGCCGGGGCGGGGATCGCCCTCGGTTGCCTCTGGATCTCCCACTACGTGCTCGGCCTGACCTCGATCCTCGATGACAACATCGCGACCAACGTTGTCGGCCTCGCCCTCGGCACCGCCTTCCGTTTCGCGCTCTATCGTCTCTGGGTCTACTCCGGCCGCCGCCGCACCGCTGGTGTCCCGGCTGCGGAAGGCCTCCGCACCGGGGTTTTCGTCCCCTAGTCCGACCGGGTGCCGGCCCGGATTCACCGGGCGACGACACGCCGTCGGGATATCGGTGGCAATTGACATATTCGAACGTATGTTCGAATATGGACGCGTGCCTATCACCAGTGCGGCGGCGGCTGCCGCAACCCTCGCCGATCCTCCAACGCGCGCGACCGTCGAAGAGTTGCAGGCGCGCATCCGCACGATGCAGGCGACGACTCTCGATACTCGTACGATCCCCACGCATCCCGCGATCGCCCGGCTGCTGCCGGGCGGCGGCCTCAAGGAGGGCGCGACCTACTCCGTCGACCAGTCGGCGACCCTCGTCATGGCGCTGCTCGCGGGACCGTCGGCGGCCGGCTCGTGGTGCGGGGTGATCGGGGTGCCGGAATTCGGGGTGGAGGCCGCGGCGCATTTCGGCATCGATCTCGAGCGGCTCGTGCTCGTGCCGCGCCCGGGCGAGCAGTGGCTCGGCGTCACTGCGGCGATCGCCGACGTGGTCGGGGTCGTGGTCACCCGGCCGCCCACGCGGGCGAGCGATTCGAGCATCGCGCGTCTGAGTGCCCGGCTGCGGCAGCGCGGGGCCACGCTCATCGTGCTCGGCCCGTGGCCGCAGAGCGAGGCGATGCTGAGTCTCTCGGACAGCAGCTGGAGCGGAATCGGGCAGGGCAACGGGCACCTCAGCGCCCGGCAGGCCACCGTCACCGTGTCGAGCCGCGCCGGCGGCCGGCCGCGCAGCGCCCGGCTCTGGCTGCCCGACCCGCACGAGCAGTTCCGTGAGGTCGAACGGTTCGCGCAACCCCGTGAGGCCCCACCCCGAGAGCTCCAGCAGCGGCCATACCCGCGGGAGGCGGCGGGATGATGCGTCGCGCCAGCGGCTCCCCCGCCCGGTCTGGTTCGCCCGCGGGCGTGTCCATGCGCACGATCATGCTGTGGTGCCCCGACTGGCCGATCACCGCGGCCATCCGGGCCAACAGCACCGGTCGCCATGCGCTCACGGCGGATGCACCCCTCGCGCTGATCGACGCCGGCCTCGTCTTCGCCTGCTCGGCCGCCGCTCGCGCCGAGGGGGTCACGCGCGGCCTCCGGTTGCGCGAGGCCCAGGCGCGCTGTCCGCAGCTCACGGTGCTCGACTACGACCAGGCCCTCGACATCCGTTCGTTCGAGCCCGTGCTCGAGGCGATCGAGGAGACCATGCCAGGGGCACAACTGCTGCGGCCCGGAACCTGCGCGATCCGGGCGCGCGGCCCGGTCCGATACTACGGCGGCGAGGAGGAGGCCGCCCTCTGGCTGCTCGACGCGCTCGATGCGCTCGGAATCCACGGGTCGCGGGTCGGCATCGCCGACGGCCCGTTCACCGCGGAGCACGCGGCCCGCAGCCCGCAGCGGCAGCGCATCCGCATCGTGCCGGAGGGTGGGTCGTCCACATTCCTCGCCGACATGCCGGTGGGGCTGCTCGGCGAGGAGGTGCTCGCCACCCTGCTACGCCGGTTGGGAATTCGTACCCTCGGCGAGTTCGCCAGCCTCGAACCACGCGATGTCGAGGCGCGTTTCGGCGAGTCCGGCGCCCGGGTGCACGCGCTCGCCCGCGGTCTCGACAGCCGGCCCGTCGTGCCGCGGGTGGTGCCGGAAGAGCTCGACGGCTCGGTCGGGTTCGAACCGCCGCTCGACCGCATCGACCAGGTGACCTTCGGTTTCCGCGCCTCTGCCGACCGGTTCATCGAGCAACTGGTGGCCGCGCGGCTCGTCTGCACGTCGATCCGCATCGAGGTGGATTCGGAGTCGGGCGAACTCTCTGAGCGCACCTGGCTGCATCCGAGGTCCTTCACCGCGGCGGATGTCGTCGACCGGGTGCGCTGGCAGTTGCAGGGCAGCGGCACTCTCGACCACGGCCTCAGCTCGGGCATCACCCGGGTGCGCGTCGTGCCCGAGAGCGTCGACGCGATCGGCAACCACGAACAGGGGCTGTGGGGAACCGGGCATGATGAACGCATCCATCACGGGTTGTCCCGGGTGCAGAGCATGCTCGGGCACGGGGCCGTCGTCACCGCTGCGGTCGGCGGCGGGCGCACCCTGCTCGACCGGCAGAACTTCGTGGCCTGGGGCGATCGGCTGTCGACGGCGAGACCCGACCTGCTGCCCTGGCCGGGGCAATTGCCGAGGCCGACGCCCGGTACGGTGTTCGAGGCGCCACGACCGGCGATGATGATCGATGCCGCGGGCGCTCCCGTCGACGTCGACGCGCGCGGCCTGCTCTCCGGCATACCGGCCCGGTTCTCGACCGATGGCCGTAGCCTCCGGCCGGTGTCGGCCTGGGCCGGTCCATGGACCATCGACGAACGCTGGTGGGATGCCGAGAACTCGAGTCGGGCGAGCCGGTTTCAGGTTGTCGACGACGCGGGGGCGGCCTGGTTGCTCGTGCTCGACGACCACGCGTGGTGGGCCGAAGCGAGGTACGACTGATGGGCTGGAACAACCCGCCGATCCCGTGGTCCCAGTTCGAGCACTCGCTGTCGGATGCGCGGCGTCCGGGCGGTGCGCCGGCCGGAGCCGACGGCGGCGACAGCCCCGGCTGGTCCCAGAAGCGCGGCGCCTACGAGGCTCCCCCGGTCGAGGCCGCGCCGCCCGGAACCGTCGTGCCGTATGCCGAGCTGCACGCGCATTCGAGCTTCAGCTTTCTCGACGGCGCCTCTTCCCCCGAGCAGTTGCTCGAGGAGTCGGTGCGACTCGGGCTGCACGCCCTCGCCATGACCGACCACGACGGGTTCTACGGCGTCGTGCGCCTGGCGGAAGCGGCGGAGCTGCATCCGCAGATCCGCACGGTCTTCGGTGCGGAGCTCTCGCTCGAACTCAGCCGACCGCAGAACGGGGCCGCCGACCCCGAGGGCAGCCATCTGCTGGTGCTCGCGCGCGGGGAGGAGGGCTACCACCGTCTCGCGGGCGCCCTCACCGCCGCGCAGCTCGCCGGTCTCGAGAAGGGCCGCCCGGTTTACGACCTCGACGAGCTCGCCGGCCGGGCGGAGGGGCACTGGGCGATTCTCACCGGATGCCGCAAGGGTGCCGTTCGGCAGGCGCTGCAGGAATCGGCCGCGGAGGCGGCCCGCGAGGTGGACCGCCTCCTCGACCTGTTCGGCCGGGACAACGTGATCCTCGAGCTCTTCGATCACGGCACCCCGCTCGACAGCGACCACAACGATGCCCTGTTCGCGATCGCCGGTCGGCGCGGGCTGCGGGTGGTGGCCACGGGCAATGTGCACTACGCGCGGCCCGAGCAGCACCGGCTCGCGTCGGCGCTTGCCGCGGTGCGTGCCCGGCGGAGCCTCGACGACATGGACGGCTGGCTCCCGGCATCCGGGGCGGCCCACCTGCGTTCCGGCGCAGAGATGGCCGCACGGTTCGGGCGCTACCCCGGGGCGGTCGAACACACGGTCGAGGTGGCCGACGACCTGTCATTCCAGCTGCGCCGGGCCCGGCCGAAGCTCCCGAAGCAAGAGGTGCCCGAGGGCCACACCCCGATGAGCTACCTGCGTCAACTGGTCTGGGATGCCGTGCCGACGCGCTACCCACAGCTCGCTCAGGCGGACCGCGACCGCATCGCCCACGAACTCGACGTGATCGAGGCGAAGGACTTCCCTGGCTACTTCCTCATCGTCTGGGACATCGTGAAGTTCGCCCGGAACCGCGGCATCCTCTGCCAGGGTCGCGGCTCGGCGGCCAACTCGGCCGTCTGCTACCTGCTGGGCATCACGGCCGTCGACCCGATCGGCTACCGGCTGCCGTTCGAGCGGTTCCTCTCCAGCATGCGCGAGGAAGAGCCCGACATCGACGTGGACTTCGACTCCAACCGGCGCGAGGAGGCCATCCAGTACGTCTACGAGAAGTACGGCCGGCAGAATGCGGCGCAGGTGGCGAATGTGATCCAGTACCGGCCGAAGTTCGCGGTACGCGACATGGCCAAGGCGCTCGGGGCGAGTCCCGGCCAGCAGGATGCGTGGTCGAAACAGGTGGAGCGGCACGGTGCGCTGCTCTCGAGCGTCGACCACGACATCCCGGACGCGGTGACCTCGCTCGCGCTCGAGGCACTCACGCTCCCGCGGCACCTTGGCATCCACTCTGGCGGGATGGTGCTCACCGATCGCCCGGTCGGGGAGGTCTGCCCGATCGAGCACGGCCGAATGGACGGGCGAACCGTGCTGCAGTGGGACAAGGACGACTGCGCCTGGATGGGGCTCGTCAAGTTCGACCTGCTCGGGCTCGGAATGCTCAACGCGATCCAACACACCTTCGACCTCGTGCGGGAGCATCTCGGCGAAAAGTGGGAGCTCGCCACGATTCCCAAGGAGGAGCAGGGCGTCTACGACCAGCTCTGCCGTGCGGACTCGATCGGCGTGTTCCAGGTGGAGAGCCGCGCCCAGATGGGGCTGCTCCCCCGGCTGCAGCCGCGCAGATTCTACGACCTCGTGGTGCAGATCGCCATGGTGCGGCCCGGGCCGATCCAGGGTGGGGCTGTGCACCCGTTCGTGCGGCGCAGGCTCGGCGAGGAGGCGGTGACCTACCAGCATCCCAAATTGAAGGAGCCGCTGGAACGCACCCTCGGCATCCCCATCTTCCAGGAGCAGCTCATGCAGATGGCCATGGCGGTCGGTGGCTGCAGCGCGGACGACGCGGATCTGCTGCGGCGCGCGATGGGGTCGAAGCGCGGCCAGGCGAAGATCGCCTCGCTCAAGGCCACGCTGTACACCGGCATGGCCGCCAACGGCATCCTCGGCGCGGTGGCCGACGACATCTACGCCAAGATCGAGGCGTTCGCCAACTTCGGCTTCGCCGAGAGCCACAGCCTGAGCTTCGGCCTGCTGGTCTACGCGAGCTCCTGGTTGCGACTGCACTACCCGGCGGCGTTCCTCGCCTCGGTGCTGCGCGCCCAGCCGATGGGGTTCTACTCGCCGCTCTCCCTGGTGGCGGATGCCCGGCGGCACGGCGTGGTGGTGCGTCGCCCCGATCTCCTGCGGTCGGGCTGGCAGCCGGGCCTTGAACCCCTCTCGGGCCTCGACACGGGCACCGGGCGACCCACCCGACCGACAGGCGCGGTGAGGAGCGAGACCACCGGAAGCGACTCCTGTCTCGAGCCGCACCAGCCGCCGGTCGGCGCCTTCGATCGCGGCGCGCGCTTCGACTGCGACGATCACCGGCGCGACGGCGGCCTCGCGGTGCGGCTCGGGCTCGCCGAGGTCACCGGCATCGGCGAATCCCTCGCGCAGAGGATCGTCGCCGAGCGCGAGGCGAACGGCGACTTCGCCGACATGGCGAACCTCGTGCGCCGGGTCGGCCTGACAACACCGCAGCTCGAGGCCCTCGCCGCGGCCGGTGCATTCGAGTCCCTCGGCCTGACCATGCGCGAGGCTCTCTGGGCGGCTGGCAACGCCGCGCAGGACCGGGCGGAGTATCTGGCCGGAAGCATGGTCTCGGTGCAGCCGCCGCTGTTCACCCTGCCGAGTTCCTCCGAGACGCTCGCCTCCGACCTGTGGGCCACGGGCATCTCACCCGACGACCACCCGCTCCACTACCTCCGTGCCACGCTGAGAGAGCGGGGCGCCCTGAGCGCCGATGACCTGAAGACGGCGGAGTCCGGTCGGCGCATCGAGGTGGGCGGCGTCGTCACCCACCGGCAGCGCCCGTCGACGGCGAGCGGCATCACCTTCATGAACCTCGAGGACGAGACCGGACTCGTCAACGTGATCTGCAGTGTGGGCATGTGGAACCGCTACCGGCGCATCGCGCGCGACTCTCCCGCGCTGATCGTGCGCGGCATCCTTGAACGTTCCGCGGAGGGCGTCACCAACCTGCTCGCAGACCGCTTCGAGGCGCTGCCGATGGGCACTCGCGCGACATCCCGTGACTTCCGGTAGCCGCTCGCGCCATCTCGCCCCGTCTCAGCTGCGCAGTCCGCGACGCAGGAGGTCGATGCGGGACTGCAGCTGCGCGACGCTGGCCTGCGGAACGGCCGGGCCACCGGCCATCCGTCGCAATTCGGCGTGGATGATGCCGTGCGGCTCCCCCGTGTGCTTCGCCCGCATGCCGACCAGGCTGTTGAGCAGCGCGCGCTGCTCCTTGAGGTTGCGGTAAAGCGGCACGATCTCGCCGCCCTCGCCGCCCTCGTCGGCCTGGCGCTGCCGGTCTCCGATGCGCCGGGCCTGACGCTGGTGGCGGTGCCGAAGCAGCTCCTTCACCTGGTCGGGCTCGAGCAGTCCCGGGATGCCGATGAAGTCCAGTTCCTCGAGGCTGTCGACCAGGGCCCCTGCGCCGAACTCGTCTCCGTCGAACAGCACGCGGTCGAACGCTGCCTCGGAACCGAGAGCCTTGAAGTCGAACAGCAGCGCGTCGCCGGAGGCCGACTCGACCCGATTGGCGTCGTCGGCCGCATCGTCGTCCAGCAGTATCTCCTCGAGCCCCTCACCGGGATCCCGGTCGAGGGCGTGGTCGCGCTGCAGTTCCATCGCGGCGGCGAGGGACATCAGCGATGGAACACTCGGCAGGAAGATCGAGGCCGTCTCGCCCCGACGCCTGGTGCGCACGAAGCGCCCGATCGCCTGCGCAAAGAACAGCGGGGTCGAAGCGGACGTGGCGTAGACCCCGACGCCGAGGCGCGGAATGTCGACGCCTTCCGACACCATGCGCACGGCCACCATCCAGCGGCTGTCGGATGCCGCGAACGCGGCGATCCGGTCGGACGCGTCCTTCTCGTCCGACAGCACGATCGTCGGGGTCTGGCCCGTCACCTGCTCGAGAATGTCGGCGTAGGCGCGGGCGGCGTAGTGATCGGTCGCGATCACGAGCCCCCCGGCGTCGGGGATGCCATGCCGCACCTCGGTGAGTCGGCGGTTCGCGGCCTTGAGCACCGCCGGCACCCACTCGCCCTCCGGGTCGAGTGCGGTGCGCCAGGCCTGGGCGGTGACGTCCTTCGTGTCGCCCTCGCCGAGCCGAGCCTCCATCTCGTCGCCCGTGCGCGTGCGCCAGCGCATCCGGCCGGCGTAGGCCATGAAGATCACCGGGCGGACCACCCCGTCAGCCAGCGCGCGCCCGTAGCCGTAGGCGTAGTCCGCCTGGGAGGTGCGGATGCCATGCTCGTCGGGATAGTAGGTCACGAACGGAATCGGTGAGGTGTCGGAGCGGAACGGCGTGCCCGTGAGCGAGAGCCGCCGGGTGGCCGGTTCGAACGCCTCGCGGATGGCGTCGCCCCAGCTCAGCGCGTCGCCGCCATGATGCACCTCGTCGAGGATCACCAGGGTGCGACCGCCCTCGGTCATGTTGCGGTGCAGCGCCGCGCGGGTCGCCACCTGCGCGTAGGTGACGGCGACCCCGTGGAAGTGCTTGCCGGCCCAGCCCTGGGCGTTCTTGAAGCTCGGATCGAGGCGAACGCCCACCCGATGGGCCGCGTCAGCCCACTGGCGCTTCAGGTGCTCGGTGGGGGCCACGACGGTGACCCGATCGATCTTGCGCTGGGCGAGCAGCTCGGTCACCAGTCGGAGGGCGAAGGTCGTCTTGCCTGCGCCCGGTGTCGCAGCCACGAGGAAGTCTTTCGGCTCCCGTACGAAGTACTCGGCGATCGCCTCCTGCTGCCAGGCGCGCAGCTTGTCGGCGGTGCCTCGCGCGGCACGCTCCGGAAACGCCGGGGACAGATGTTCCGCCGCCGAGGTTCCCACCTGGGGACCGAAGGGCAGCGCGTTACTCACCCACCGAGGCTACCCTCCGCCACCGTCCTCGACGTCACGCCGGGGACGGTTCACGCGGAACCGCCTCCCCGCAGGCGATGGTGTTATGCGCGACCGCGCGAGCCACGGGTGAGGAGGCCGTAGAGCAGCAGGACGACAACCGAGCCGAGGATCGCGATGACCCAGGTGCGGATGTCGAAGAATCCGCCCATGGCGACGCCGAAGAGCCAGCTCGCGAGGAAACCTCCGAGCAGCGCGCCCACGATGCCGAGGATCAGGGTGACGATCCAGCCCCCACTCTGCCTGCCCGGGAGGATTGCCTTGGCGATGGCCCCCGCAATGAGTCCCAGGATGATCCAACCGATGATTCCCATGGTCTTCTCCACTACGTCGTGATCCGGACATTCGGACCTCGAATGCCCTTGGCCACTATGACACACCCCGATTGGGGGACAAGTCCCCCTAATTTTCGATCAGGTTCGCGGGTTGGCGCGGCGCCTCCAACTGATGCAGTGTAGAACCATGACTCAGCAGCACCCCTGGTCCCGGTACGTGGCGCTCGGCGACTCGTTCACGGAGGGCATCGGCGATCCGGAATCCAAGAGCCCGGGCGGCAACCGCGGCTGGGCCGATCGCGTCGCCGAGGTGCTGAGCGACGGGACAGAGGACTTCGCCTACGCGAATCTGGCCATCCGTGGCCGGCTGCTCCGGCAGATATGCGAAGAGCAGGTGGATGTCGCGCTCGCGCTGCGACCCGACCTCATCACGATCTCGGCCGGCGGCAACGACCTCCTCCGTCCAAACTCCGACCCGGATCGGCTTGCCACAATGCTCGAGGCCGGCGTCGTCCGGCTGCGATCAGATGACGCGACCGTCGTCATCTTCACGGGGCCCGACATCGGCATGACCCCGGTGCTCAACCGCTCACGAGGCAAGGTGGCGATCTACAACGAGAACGTGCGGGCCATCGCGCTCCGACACGATCTCGTCGTCGCGGACATGTGGGCGCTGCGCGAACTCAAGGACACCCGGATGTGGGCTCCTGACCGGCTGCATTTCTCGCCGATCGGACACATCACGATCGCCCGAATGGTGCTCGATGCGCTCAACGTGAGTAACGACCTCGAACCGTACCGTCCAGAGCCTCTCACCCGTGTGCCCTGGCGCCAGGCACGGGTTGAGGACATGGGCTGGGCACGCGAATACCTGGTGCCGTGGGTGCTTCGGCGAATCCGACACCAGTCCTCCGGTGACGGCATCGCGCCCAAGCGCCCGGATGCCGGACCGTACCACCCGGCGACAAAGGGCTAGGGTGGCCGGCCTGGGCCACAGAAAGCCAGCCAACCCGGACGGGTCCGGATGGGCTGGCTTCGTGTGTTGCTGTGGTCGGGGTCAGCGGCCAAACTGCGTTGCGGCCGGGCAGTCGAACGGGTCGCGACCCGCGGAGAGTCCCACGCGGTTCAGGTAGGCGATGACGATGCCGTACGACTCGGTGAGGGTCGTCTCGGTGTAGAGAATGTTGTGCGAGTCGCAATACTCCTTGGCGATCTCGCGAGCCTTGGCGAGGTGCGGTCGCGGCATGTTCGGGAACAGATGGTGCTCGATCTGGTAGTTGAGTCCGCCCATGAACGTGGTCGTTCCGAACCCCCGGATGTTGCGCGAAGTGAGCACCTGGCGGCGCAGGAAATCGACCTTGCTGTCGTGCGGAAGGATCGGCATCCCCTTGTGGTTCGGGGCGAAGGACGCTCCCATGTAGAGCCCGAAGACGGCAACCTGAACGCCGATGAAGGCGAAGGCCATTCCCACCGGCAGGAACATGAAGATCAGGCCGACGTAGATGACGATGCGCGGCACGAGCATCGCGATCTCAACCCAGCGGCGGTCGACACGACCGCGACCGAACACGGTCTTGAAACCGAGGATGTGCAGGTTGATGCCCTCGAGCAGCAGCGCCGGGAAGAACAGGTAACCCTGGCGACGGGTGGCCCAGGCATACAGCCCCTTCGCCCGGGCGGCGTCCTCCGGAGTGAAGGAGACGAAGTCCCGTTCGATGTCCATGTCCTTGCCGATGACGTTCGGGTTCGCATGGTGGCGGCTGTGCTTGGTCATCCACCACGAGTAGCTGATGCCGACGAACAGGTTGGCGAGGGTGCGGCCGGCCGCATCGTTGGCCTTGCCCGATTCGAAGACCTGTCGGTGGGCGGTCTCGTGGGCGAGGAACGCGTACTGGGTGAGGATGATGCCGAGGGCGGCCGCAATGAGCAGCTGGAACCAGGAGTGTCCGAGCAGCACAAAACCGGCGACAGCGCCTCCCAGGGCGGCCGTGATGATGGAGAACATCATCACGTAAAAGCCGGTGCGGCGACGGAGAAGGCCCGCGTCACGCACGGTCCGCAGCAGGGAAGAATACTCCGTGGTGGGATTGGCGCGGGATCCGCCCGGCTTGGTCTTGGTAAAGGTCACCACTGGTGTGGCTCCCACGCTCGCATCGCTCACGGTACCTCGATTCACATGATTTCCCAGTCGGGGTGGACGAGCGATTGCTCCTTGGGATTTATTCAGCCTAGGGGCAAACCCTGTGAGATCTGTGCATTTATGCCGCAACAAGCATACGCGAAGCGTCTCGATATGCCTATTTCAGCAGGTCGGCGGGGTGGCCGAGCCTCCACCAGAATCCCGGATCGCCGATGGCGTGGTCGAGGGCGAGCGGAACCGTCACGGTCTGCGATCCGACCGCGAAGGTCACGTACCCGACAACGCTCCCGCGTTGGCTCACGCCGACCGGGAGGGCCTTCACGACGGAGGTCACCGGCGCGTTGCTCCAGACCAGCACCGACACCGTCTTTGTCGAAACCGCCTGAACCCGGTCGGCCCATGGCGTCGTGAAGCTCGCGAAGCTCTGGCCCTTCTTCACCAGCGTGATCTGGTGGAAACCGGCCTTCACCCCGGCGAGCAGTGCCTTCACCGCACCGTCGACAGACTTGTGGTCGGACCCGCCGATGACCGCGCCGACGACCGTGATGGTGTGGTGCCCGTAGGTGTAATTCGCCGCGAACAGCAGGTTTGATTCCCCGTTGAGCGTGCCGGTCTTGATTCCATCAACGCCGTCCTGGCCGAGAAGCGTGTTGGTGTTGTCGAAACTGCCGACGCCCGCGAGACTAAACGACCTCGTCGAAACGATGGCGGAGACCACCGGGTTGGCGAGGGCGAGCTTGCCGAGCGAGACCAGGTCAGCCGCCGTGCTCACATTCCCGGGGTTGATGCCCGTTGGCTCGAGGATCGTCGTGTGATCGAGGCCGTTCGCGGTGAGCCAGCCGGCCACGGCCGACTCGAAGGCGGCGCGGGATCCGAATGCCCATTGGGCGAGGGCATCCGCATAGTTGTTGGCCGAGGCCACCAGCATCACCCGCATGAGATCCAGCTGACTGATCCTGGACCCGGCATACAGGGGCTTGGTCTCGCCGTTGAGTGCGATGTACTTGGCCGTGAGTGCGGCATCCGCTGCGGTGAACGTGATCGTCGGGCCGGAGGTTCCGGCAGCGATCGGCTTGGTCTTCAGGACAACGAGACTCGTCACGATCTTGCTGATGCTGGCGATCGGCATCGGTTCGGTGCTGCCTCCGGTCTCGAGCACGCCGGGGTACCCGATCGCCCCGATCGCGCTCGCCCCGTACGCCGGTAGCGTCACGGCCGCAGCCAGCCCCTGGGAGTTCGTGACGGGGGCGAGCGAGGCGGCGGTCGCCTGCAGCGGTGCGAGCAGAGTGAGCGGCAGGTACAGTCCGACGGCGAGCACCACCGCCGCAGCGCCGAACACGCCCAACCGACGACGCATGAACTGCGCGTGACTGGGCGGACGGCGCCGTGTCGAGCCTTCCCTGGGGTTCCCCCTCCGCATCAGCGACATTGGGCCATCATAGTTTTCGCGTGGTCAGGTTCGCGCGCGCCCCACCGGACGATGACACACACCGTCAGCGAACCCGGAGCGCCCAGAGCGCGACGGCACTCGCCGAGGCGACGTTGAGGGAATCGACGCCGTGCAACATCGGGATCGTGACCACGGTGTCGGCCTGCGAGACGGCGTGCCGGCTCAGGCCGTCCCCCTCGGTACCGAGAAGCAGCGCAATCTTCTCCGGCGGGCGTTCGGCGAGCACGTCGAGAGTGACGGCGTCGTCGGCAAGGGCGAGGGCCACGATATGGAAGCCAGCCTCCTTCAACATGGTCGCGCCCTCCGGCCACTCCGGCAGGCGGGTCCACGGCACCTGGAGCACGGTACCCATGCTCACGCGCACGCTGCGGCGGTACAGCGGATCGGCGGCGCGCGGGGTCACCAGCACCGCATCCGCGCCGAGGCCGGCGGCCGCACGAAAGATCGCGCCGATGTTGGTGTGGTCGACGACATCCTCGATCACCACGACCCGGCGCGCGCCGGCGATGACCTCGGCCACCGGGGCGAGCGGAGGGCGGTGCATCGCGGCGAGGGCTCCGCGATGCAGGTTGAACCCGGTGAGCTTCTCGAGCAGTCCTGGTGCTCCGACGTAGATCGGGACGTCGAACGGATCGAGCAGGGTCTCCATGTCGGACAGCCACTGGTCCTGCACCAGAACCGACCGTGGGCGATGACCCGCCGCGATGGCGCGGGCGATGACCTTCGACGATTCCGCGATGTACAGCCCTCCGGCCGGCTCGCTCCGCCGGCGGAGGGCCACGTCGGTGAGCCCCGAGTAGTCGGCGAGGCCGACATGCTCGAGGTCGTCGACTCGTACGATATGCATTGAGCTCCTGATGCCGGAAAGGCGTTGTCGAGGGATGTCGCGGCACGCAACTGCCAGCAATCCGAAACATATCCGAAAACTCGTTTGATTACTCTGGGTAACGGGTGAGTGAACCACGGCGCCGCTAACCGCCGATCGGGAAGGATGTGCTGAGATGACCGGTGCAACCCTCCGCGACTGGCCCGTCGCGACAGCGACCGAGCTCGAGACCGCGGCCGGCGCCCTGCGCGGCCGAACCGTCGTCGTGCTCACCGGTGCCGGAATGAGTACGGACTCCGGCATCCCGGACTACCGCGGCGAGGGCGCTCTGCCCCGCAATCCGATGACCTTCCAGCAGTTCCTGAAGGACGCCGAGTACCGCAAACGCTACTGGGCCGGTAGCCACCTCGGCTGGCGTCGCTTCGACGGTGCGGAGCCGAACGACGGTCATCGGACCCTCGCGAGCCTCGAGGCCGCCGGAATCGTCAACGGGGTCATCACGCAAAACGTCGACGGTCTGCACCTGCGTGCCGGCTCCCAGCGGGTGGTCGACCTGCACGGAACCATGGACCGCGTGCGCTGCCTCACCTGCGGTCAGACATTCTCGCGCTCCGATGTCTCGGCGCGCATCTCCCGGGCCAACGAGTGGCTCGAGGAGCCGGACGCCGGTGAGCTCGGCCCCGACGGCGACGTCGAGTTCACCCAGATCGCCGACTTCGTGACGCCCGACTGCACGGTGTGCGGCGGCATCCTCAAACCCGACATCGTGTTCTTCGGCGAGTTCATCCCCACCGAGAAGTTCTCCGAGGCGAGTGCGCTGGTGCAGTCGGCCGGGGCACTGCTCATCGCTGGCTCGTCCCTCGTCGTCAACTCCGGCATTCGCCTGCTCGACCAGGCCGCCAAGCGCAAGCTGCCGATCGTCATCGTGAACCGCGGCCTCACCAAGGGCGATCCGCGCGCCACCGTTAAGATTGACGCGGGCACCTCGGAAACACTCGCCGAGCTCGCGCTGCGCCTGTCCGACTGACCTCCTGTCGGGCCGATGGGAACACGGCGCAATCGCGCCCACTGACCGTCAGAGGGACTTGCGAATGACACTGATCTATCTCGTGCGACACGGTGAGACCGACTGGAACCGGCAGCGGCGCATCCAGGGAAGCACCGATATCCCGCTCAACGACACCGGGCGTGAGCAGGCCGAACGCACCGGAAGGCTGCTCGCACGCCGTTCCTGGGACGGCATCGCCTCGAGCCCGCTCTCCCGTGCTTTCGAGACCGGCGCGATCATCGCGCGGTCGATCGGCGCGGATCCCGCACAGATCGAGGTTGTCGACGAGTTCGTCGAACGGCGCTACGGCGACGCCGAGGGCCTCGACGACCGCGAGTTGGCCCGGCTGTTCCCCGACGACACTCCCGTGCCCGGACGGGAAACCCGGGAAGAGGTCTCGGCGCGCGTGATCCCCTCCATCGTCTCCCTGGCCGAACGTCTTTCCGCGACCGTCGGCCGACCGGCCAATCTCATCGTCACGACCCACGGCGGTGTCATCCGCACCGTGCTGAACCACGTCGCTCCGGACCTGCGGCATCATCGGGGCGTGCCGATCACCAACGGATCGGTGCACAGTTTCCGACACGTCGACGATGGACTGCGGCTTGTGCTCTTCGACGACCCGATCGACCTCGAGTCGATCGCCGAGGGCGACGGCGAACTCGAGGAGCAGAATGCCGTCGAGCACCGCGAGGCCGAGGCCCCGGCCTGACGAGGACGGCGGCGCTACGCCGTCAACTCATCGGTGACGGGCGCGGCTGATCCAGCCACGAGCCCGGTGAGCAGCACAAGCAGCCGCCTGGCAGATTCGTCCCAGCTGAAGGTCGCGGACTGTTCACGCGAGAGGATGCTGCGGCGGCGCCACTCGCCGGGCGCCTCGAGCGACCGCACGGCGTCGGCGAACGCGGCCGGATCCTCCTGATCGAAGTACACCGCCGCCTCTCCCCCGACCTCGTGGAAGAGGGGAATGTCACTGAGCACGAGCGGCACCCCGGCCGCTTCGCCCTCGATGAGCGGGATGCCGAAGCCCTCGTCGCGGCAGGCGGTGACCATGGCGGTGGCCTCCTCAAGCGCCTCGAGGTACTCCGCGTCGGTCACACCGTCGTCGAAGACGATCGAGCCCTCCGGGGCGAGCGCTGCGATGCGCGCCCGGTCTTCGGCGCTGATCCTCGACAGCAGCCGCAGGGTATAGCCCGGCAGCAGGCGCATCGCCCTTGCGAGGGTCTCGACGTTCTTATTGGGCTGGAACGTGCCCATGTAGACCAGGTTCTTCGTGGTCGCGTGGCCACGATCCGGCAGTCCGGAGTCGTCGACGCCCGGCCGGATGACGCTGAGCGGCCGGCGGGTGAGCCGGGCCTCGATCATCTCCCGCTCACAGTTGTACGAGCCGGTGACCACCGCATCCGCGCGGCTCAGCACGGCGCGCTGCGGCCAGTAGGTCACGTAGAACGCCCGCCAGAGGGCGCGCACATACCAGCTGTACCCGGCGGGGATCTTGCTGATTCGGTAGAACACCATGTCGTGCACCGTGAGCGCGAGCTTGTAGCGACGACCGGTGGCGCCCATGGTCTGCATCGGGCTGAACACCACGTCGGGCTTCCACCGGTTGATGGACAGAATGCCGATGAACGGTTCGAGAATGCTGGTTCCGGGGCGCCCGAGAACCCACGGGAGATCGGGCAGCATCGTCAGCTGGCGTTCGTCGCTGATGAGCATGGTCACCGGGTGCAGCTTGGCGAAAGCGCCGACCAGGCCCGCCGTATATCGGCTGATTCCGTCATGCCGCTTCAGGCGCGTATAGCGGCAGTCGAAGATGACCTTCATCGTTGACGGGGCTCTCCGGCACTCCGCCCGGACGCCGGACGGCTGTCCGGCGCCGAGAGCAGACCCTGTTCGAGGAGGAACTTCTGGATGGCGGAGGCGGCGAGTTCGGGAGCCTCATAGTGGATGAGGTGGCCGACGCCCATGAGAAGCTCGAGCCGGGCATCCGTCATGGTCGCGATAAGGTCGCGATGGGCCTGCACCGGCGTGATGTCGTCGAGCTCCGCGGCCACCAGAAGGGCAGGGACTCGGATGCCCGCGGCATACGTGCTCACATCCGAACCGACCGATGCCTCGAACGACTCCACCACGGAATCGCGGCTCGCGAAGTTGTTGAAGTAGGTGTGGTGTTGGTCGTGGATCCAGCGCCGCAGCGCCCTGTCCTTCGTCTTGGCCAGGGTCGAACTCATGAACTGCACGACGGTCCAGCGCTTGAGCAAAAAGTCGCCGGCGCGGTCCGGAAGCCTGCCAGCGAGGCGGTAGAAGGCGACGGTGAGCTTCGTGGCCCACTTGCTCGGTCCCTCAAGCCCCGAGGTGGAGATCGGGTTCACGAGAATGAGAGCGGGCGTCGTCAGCCCGGCCTCGAGCGCCCGGGCCGAGATCATGCTGCCGAAGCTGTGGCCGAGGATCACGGCCTTTCCGGTGAGGCCAAGAGCGTCGACGAAGGCGGTGAGCCACCTCGCGAAGCCGTCGATCGAATGCGGCACCTCCGTGAGCGGGGTCGACTCGCCGAAGCCGGGCATGTCCGGTCCGATCCAGCGGATTCCGGGCAGCTGGGCGATCACCGGCTCGAGCCCGTGGTGCTCTCCGCGGTAGCCGTGCGCGACGACGATCGTGAGGGAGGCATCGACCGGTCCGTATACCCAATAGCGGGTTGTGCTTCCGAGGATGTCGATCTCGTGGCGCTCGATGGCTATCCGGGCGAGCTTGGCGGCGTAAGGCGAGTGAACAGACATTGACTCGAGTCTACGGATGCTTGGGTTACGCAGGGGTGTCTTACACGCGCCTAGAATTGCCAGAGCCGAAGGTCCATGCCGAATGGACCGTCTCGAATGAGGAGAACAGTGAGCTTTACCGCCCCCATCCAGCTGCCCGGTCTCACCCTGGATACGCAGTGGTACCGACGCTCCGTATTCTACGAGGTGATGGTGCGGTCGTTTGTCGACAGCAACGGCGACGGCTCCGGAGACCTGCAGGGGCTGCTCTCCAAGCTCGATTACCTGCAGTGGCTCGGCATCGACGCCCTCTGGATCCCGCCGTTCTACCAGTCGCCGCTGCGCGACGGTGGCTACGACGTCGCGGACTTCCGCGCGATCCTGCCCGAGTTCGGCACCCTCGATGAATTCAAGGACCTCGTCACCAAGGCCCACG
Source organism: Actinomycetales bacterium (assembly GCA_038251725.1). Taxonomy (GTDB): domain Bacteria; phylum Actinomycetota; class Actinomycetes; order Actinomycetales; family Microbacteriaceae; genus Lacisediminihabitans. Next base: position 124,975 of record JBBSBA010000001.1, on the reverse strand, counting down.
AGCGCAACATGCGAATCATCATCGACTTCCCGCTCAATCACACCTCCGACCAGCACGACTGGTTCCAGCAGTCCCGGTCGGACCCGGATGGCCCGTACGGCGACTTCTACGTCTGGAGCGACACCGACGACAAGTACCCGAACATCCGAATCATCTTCATCGACACCGAGGAGTCCAACTGGACCTTCGACCCGGTGCGCCGACAGTTCTTCTTCCACCGCTTCTTCTCGCACCAGCCCGACCTCAACTTCGAGAATCCGGCCGTGAGGGATGCCGTGATGGACATCATGCGCTTCTGGCTCGACCTCGGTGTCGACGGCATGCGGCTCGACGCGATCCCGTACCTCTTCGAATCCGAGGAGGGCAACGGCGAGGGCGAGCCCCCCACCCACGAGTACATCAAGCGGATTCGCGCGATGTTCGACGAGGAGTTCCCCGGCCGCATCATGGTCGCCGAGGCAAACCAGTGGCCGCGTGAGGTCGCCGCGTTCTTCGGCACCGAGGAAGAACCCGAGTGCCACATGGCGTTCGACTTCCCGGTCATGCCGCGGATCTTCTACTCCCTCCGCTCGCAGAACGCCGCTGAGTTGACCCGGATTCTCTCCGAGACCCTCGACATCCCGGAGGGCGCCGGCTGGGGCGTCTTCTTGCGCAACCACGACGAGCTCACCCTCGAGATGGTGTCGGAGGAATACCGCCAGGCCATGTACGGCTGGTATGCCTACGACCCGCGCATGCGGTCCAACATCGGAATCCGCCGACGGCTCGCTCCCCTGCTCGACAACTCCCGCGCCGAACTCGAACTCGCACACGCGCTCCTGTTCAGCATTCCGGGAAGCCCCTTCCTGTACTACGGGGACGAGATCGGCATGGGCGACAACATCTGGCTGCCGGACCGCGATTCCTCCCGCACGCCGATGCAGTGGACTCCCGACCGCAACGCCGGGTTCTCCTCCGCCGATCCGGGCAAGCTCTACCTTCCGGTGGTGCAGTCTCTCGTCTACAACTACAACCTCACGAACGTGGAGTCGCAGCTCGCGCAGTCGCGCTCGCTTCTGCACTGGGTGCGCAACGTCATCCATGTGCGGAAGGCGCATCCGACCTTCGGGCTCGGCACGCTCACCGTCCTGGAGACAAGCCACGAATCGGTGCTGGCTTTCGTGCGCTCCTATGCCGGGTCAGGCACCCAGTTCGGCGATTCCGCCGAGGACGTGCTCTGCGTCTTCAGCTTCGCCCACAACCCGGTGGCGGTCACGCTCACGGCGGAGCAGTTCGCCGGATCGACGCTCTACGACCTCTTCGGCGGCGGCGAGTTCCCCGCATTCGACGAGAACGGCATGCTCACCCTCACCCTCGGCACCCAGAGTTTCTACTGGTTGCACGTCGGGTCGTCGAGCCCTGCCGGTGGTCGGCTCTAGATTGTGACTGTGAGTGAAACGGGCGTTGTAGACAAGCTCTGGTACGACACGATCGGCGTCTTCGACCTGGAGACCACCGGTATCGATACGGAGACGAGCCGGATCGTCTCGGCCTACGTCGGCGTCGTCGACGCCGCCGGAGCGCCCAAGGGTGTCTCGTGGCTCGCGGACCCCGGCATCGAGATCCCCGCCCAGGCGTCGGCGGTGCATGGCATCAGCACCGAGCGAGCCCGGGCCGAGGGTCGCGACGCCGCGGAGGTGGTTGCGGAGATCGTGGCCGTGCTTCGTGCGCTTCTCGCGCAGGGCGTTCCCGTGGTCATCTACAACGCCGCCTACGACCTCACGCTGCTCAATCGGGAGTGTCTGCGCCACAGCATCCTGCCGTTGGCTGATCCGTCGCCGATCATCGACCCGCTCGTGATCGACCGGGCGGTGGACCGTTACCGCAAGGGCAAGCGAACGCTCGAGGTCGCCGCGGAATTCTACGGCGTCGAGCTCATGGACGCTCACGATGCGGAAGCGGATGCGGTCGCCGCCGGCCGGGTGGCACAGGCGATCTTCCGGCGCTATTCCGAGCAGTTCCGCGGGGACCCTGTCGCGCTTCACGCCCAGCAGAAGACCTGGGCCGCCGAGAGCGCTCGGAGCTTCCAGGAATACATGCGCCGAAGCAAGGATCCCGACTTCGTGGCCGACGGGGCGTGGCCGGAGCGCTGACCGCCTCAGGCATCACGCTGGATGACGCCGGGCTTCAGAGCGATGCAGAGCCATTCCGGCACGTCTCGCGTCGGCGGCCAACGAACACCCGACGACGGACACACGAGGAAGGGCGACCGGCCTCAGCCGATCGCCCTTCTTTGGGTAACCGCGGTTACCGAGAGTCTGCAGTTTGGTTACGCGCCGAAGCCCTTGTAACGCGAGTTGAACTTCTCCACACGACCTGCGCTGTCGAGAATGCGCTGCTTGCCCGTGTAGAACGGGTGAGAGGCGGAGGAGATTTCAACATCGATGACCGGGTAGGTCACGCCCTCCAGCTCGATCGTCTTATCGCTCTTGACGGTCGAACGGGTGAGGAAGGTCTCGCCGCTCGCGAGATCGCGGAAGACAACCGCGCTGTAGTCGGGGTGAATGTCAGTCTTCATCGTTATTTCCTTGATGGTATTTCCGTGATGGTGTGAAAGGCATGCGTATTCAGAGGCCAGGAAGAAGTTGGCGCGTTGGCCAAGGAATTACATTACCAGACTTGAGCTATCCGAGTGGGCACCGGCGCTACGCAGAATGCGCGGCGCGAGCCACATAGCGACCGTTCCGCTCCCCGACGTCGAGCGGCAGCCCGAACGCGCTGCTCAGCTTCTCGGAGGTGATCACCTCATGAATGGGACCGGCGGCAGAGATTCGACCCTGCGCGAGCAGCAGGGCGTGGGTGAAGCCGATGGGGATCTCCTCCACGTGGTGAGTCACCATGATGATGGCGGGAGCCTGCTCGGCCCTCGCGTAGCCGCCGAGCAACTGCAGCAGCTCCTCGCGCGCTCCGAGGTCAAGACTCGCGGCCGGCTCGTCGAGAAGCAGGAGCTCGGGGTCGGTCATCACCGCACGGGCGATCTGGACCCGCTTCTGCTCGCCGTCGCTGAGCAGTCCGAAGCGACGGTCCTCGAGGTGGTCGAGCTGCCATTCGGCGAGCACGCGCTGCGCGCGACGCACGTCGATGCCCTCGTAGGCCTCGTTCCAGCGGCCGGCCACGGCGTACGCGGCGGTAAGCACGACGTCCAGCACGCGCTCGTTCGAGGGGATCCGTTTGGCCATCGCCGTCGAGGCGAAGCCGATGCGCGGCCGGAGGTCGAACACGTCGACATGCCCGAGCGTGGAGTCGAGGATCCGCGCCTGGCCGGAACTCGGGTGCATCATCGCGGAGGCGACCTGCAACAGCGTGGTCTTGCCGGCACCGTTCGGGCCGAGGATGACCCAGCGTTCGTCGTCCTCCACTGTCCAGTTGACGGAATCGAGGATGTGGTTGCCTTCCCGGACGACAGAGACGTCGGAAAGCTGGAGAACGCTGGCCATACACCAACCCTACCTTTTCGGGGTGGCCGTTCCCGCGCGACGAGCCGCGCCGGACCCGGCGATCAGACGAGCAGCGACCGGTAGATCTCCTGCGTGCGCTTCGAGATGCGGTCCCAGCCGAAGTCCCGCTCCGCCCTGGCGCGTCCGGCCTGGCCCATCTGCCGCGCGAGCTCCGGGTCGCTCAGAACATCGGTGAGGACGCGGGCAAGATCGGCCACGTACCGCTCGGGGTACAGCGGCGTTCCGGTGCCGTCCTCGGCCTGCTCGATCGGCACGAGACGTCCGGTGACGCCGTCGTCGACGACCTCGGGGATGCCGCCCGTCGCGGTTCCGACAACCGGTGCACCACATGCCATGGCCTCGAGGTTCACGATTCCGAGCGGCTCGTAGATCGACGGACAGACGAAGGTCGTCGCGACCGTGAGCACGGCGGACAGGTCGTGGCGGCTCAGCATGTCCTCGATCCACACCACTCCCGTGCGAGTCTTCTGCAGTTCCGCCACCCCGCCGCGAACCTCGTCCATGATCTCCGCCGTGTCCGGCGCGCCGGCGCACAGCACGAGCTGCACCTCCGGTGGCAGCAGGGCGGCGGCGCGCAGCAGATACGGCAGGCCCTTCTGGCGGGTGATCCGCCCGACGAACACCACGGACGGCCGGTCCGGGTCGATGCCAAGGGAGCGCACCAGCGCGTCATCCTCGACGGGATGCCAGGATTCGAGGTCGATGCCGTTGTGCACGACGGTGACCTTGGCCTCGTCGAGGAAGGGATACGACCGCAGGATGTCGCGGCGCATGCCGTGGCTCACCGCGATGATCGCGTCGGCCGAGGCGAACGCGTCGCTCTCGATCCAGCTCGACACGCGGTAGCCGCCGCCGAGCTGCTCGGCCTTCCACGGGCGCAGTGGTTCGAGGCTGTGCGCCGTGATCACGTGTGGGATGCCATGCAGTAGCTGCGCAATGTGGCCGGCTCCGTTGGCGTACCAGGTGTGGGAGTGCACGAGATCTGCCCCGCCGACATCCTGGGCGATCTCGAGGTCGACGCCGAGCGTCGCGAGCGTCGGGTTGGCCGTGGCGAGCCGTGGCGGCACGTCGTAGGAGTAGACCCGAGGTTCATCCCGTGGCTTCCCGAAGGCGCGCACCACGACGTCGATGTCCAGTCGCAGCGCCTTCACCAGCTCGGTGACATGCACGCCCGCGCCGCCATAGATCTCCGGCGGATACTCCCTCGTAATCAGATCGACTCTCACAGTCCACACGCTAGCGCGGTTCGCGGGCTGACGCAGCGCGTTCCGTCATCTACTGTTGGGGCATGAAGTCGAAGAAGATCTTTGGGATTGTCCTGGCCGGCGGCGAGGGGAAGCGTCTCATGCCGCTTACCGCTGATCGAGCGAAGCCGGCTGTGCCGTTCGCAGGCAACTACCGACTTGTCGACTTTGCGTTGTCGAACCTGATCAATTCGGGCCTCCGGCAGATCGTGGTGCTCACCCAGTACAAGTCGCACAGCCTCGACCGCCACGTCTCCCAGACCTGGCGCCTCTCTGGCCTCCTCAACGCCTACGTCGCCTCGGTGCCTGCGCAGCAGCGTCTCGGCAAACGCTGGTTCGCCGGGTCGGCGGATGCCATCCTGCAGAGCCTGAACCTGCTGCGCGACGAGAAGCCGGACATCGTCGTCGTCGTCGGCGCCGATCACGTCTACCGCATGGACTTCAGCCAGATGATCGCCGCCCACATCGAGTCGGGCGCCGGCGTCACCGTCGCGGCCATCCGCCAGCCCCTCGCCCTCGCCGACCAGTTCGGCGTCATCGAGCTCGACGAGAACGACCCGACCCGCATCGCCCAGTTTCTCGAGAAGCCGAAGAACGCGGTTGGGCTCGCCGACTCCCCCGGCGAGGTGCTCGCGTCCATGGGCAACTACATCTTCGATGCCGACATCCTGATGGACGCGGTCCTGCGCGACGGCGAGCTGACCACGTCGAACCACGACATGGGCGGCGACATCGTTCCGGACTTCGTCTCCCGCGGTGACGCCGCCGTGTACGACCTCAACCGCAACGAGGTCCCCGGAGCGACCGACCGCGACCGCTACTACTGGCGCGACGTCGGAACGATCGAGTCGTTCTTCGACGCACACCAGGACCTCATCTCGGCGCTTCCGATCTTCAACCTGTACAACACCGAGTGGCCGATCTACAGCCAGCAGCTCAACTCGCCGCCGGCCAAATTCGTGCGCGACTCGAAGGGCAATCTCGGCACCACGATCGACTCCATCGTCTCGCTCGGGAGCCTGCTCTCCGGAGCGCACATCGAACGCAGTGTGCTCGGACCGTGGGCGATCATCGACTCCGGCGCCCATGTCATCGATTCGATCATCTTCGACCGGGTTCGCATCGGGCCGAACGCCGTGGTGAGCCGCGCTATTCTTGACAAGGAAGTCGTCGTCAACGCCGGTGCAACCGTCGGAGTGGATGCCGAAGCCGACCGGGCCCGCGGGTTCACCGTCACCGACTCCGGCATCACCGTAGTCGGAAAGGGCGTCACGGTCAGCTAGCACGGATTCCGCTCCCCCCTGTTTCGCGCGGGGGATTCGCCAGAGAACGCTCTCTCTACACAGGACGGCCCGAACCCGATGCCTCGTCTTCTCGTCGTGCTCGACGTCGATTCAACCCTCATCGAGAACGAGGTCATCGAGCTGCTCGCGGATGCCGCGGGCACCAGGGCGGCCGTCGCCGAGATCACCGCAAGCGCCATGAACGGCGAGGTCGACTTCGAGCAGAGCCTCCGGGCACGCGTCGCCACGCTCGCCGGACTCCCCCATCAGGTCTTCGCCGACGTCTCGAAGCTCGTTGCCGTGACTCCCGGCGTGCCAGAGATGGTCGCGGGCGTCCAGGCCGCCGGAGGCCGGGTCGCCGTCGTCTCGGGCGGTTTCCACGAGATCATCGACAGCGTGGCCGAACGACTCGGGCTGGACTGCTGGCGGGCGAACCGGTTGGAGGTGGTCGACGGAGTGCTCACCGGCGGGCTGGTCGGCCCGATCATCGATGCGCAGGCGAAGGCCGAAACGCTCACCGAATGGGCGGCGGACTTCGGCGTGCCGCTCAGTCACACCGTCGCCGTCGGCGATGGGGCCAACGATCTGCTCATGATGGCGATCGCCGGGCTCTCGGTCGGTTTCGACGCGAAGGCGCCGGTTCGTGACGAGGCCCACGTGCTCATGGACATCCGCGATCTCAGCCAGCTGCTTCCGCTGCTCGGCCTGCGCGGCTGATCTCCCGACGGGCGGTCAGTGCCCCATGCCGAGTCCGCCATCAACCGGGATGACCGCGCCGGAGATGTAGCCGGCGTCCTCGCCCGCGATCCAGGCCACGACCCGCGCGACCTCCTCCGGGCTCGCGAACCGTCCAGCCGGGATCGACTTGCGGTACACCTCCTGCTGGGCCTCGGGGAGCTGGGCCGTCATGTCGGTCTCGATGAAGCCGGGGGCGACCACATTGGCGGTGATGCCACGGCCGCCGAGCTCGCGGGTGAGCGAGCGGGCGAGGCCGATGAGGCCGCTCTTCGAGGCCGAGTAGTTGACCTGTCCGGCCGAGCCGAGCAGACCCACAACGCTCGAGATCAGCACGATCCGGCCGTAGCGCGCCTTCAGCATGCCCTTGGATGCCCGCTTCACCACGCGAAAGGCACCGGAGAGGTTGGTGTCGATCACCGAGGTGAAGTCCTCCTCCGTCATCCGCATGAGGAGCGTGTCCCTGGTGATGCCCGCGTTGGCGACCAGCACCTCCACCGGGCCGAGCTCCGCCTCGACCTGCCCGAACGCCGCATCGACCGATGCGGGGTTCGTGACATCCGCCCGCACGGTCAGGCTCCCGACGGGTCCCTCACCCGAGCGCGCCGTCACGGCGACCCGATGGCCGAGCGCCACGAATTCCGCCGCAATGGCGTAGCCGATCCCGCGGTTCCCCCCGGTCACGAGCACGGTTCTCGGTACGAATTCGGAGCTGGTCATCGCTCGTCCCCCTCGCTGTCGCCGCCTGCCGCAACGCCTCCTGAGCGTATGCCGGGCGCCGACAAACTCCCCCAATCTTAGACGTAGGCTTGACTCAACCCATGGCAAAACAGCAGCAGTCAATTACGTCCCTCCCCCGGTCTCCACAGGACGACCGGCGAAGCCGCATGATCCAGTACACCGTGGCGATGTCCATCCGCACGGTCTGCATCCTGCTGTGTCTTGTCGTTCCTGGATGGTGGCGGTTGCTCCCGGCGATCGGCGCCATCGCGCTTCCCTACATCGCCGTCGTGCTGGCCAACGCGAGCATCGCGCGGCCCGCGGCCGAGGTGCGGCGACCAGGCTCGATCGCGCGTCGGACTCCCGAGACCCCCGGGCCCGATCAGCGGTGACCCGATCCGAGCAGGAGCAGGAGCTGGGCGGGCCGACCTGTTCCCGGGCCGGCTGCCGATGTGCCGCCGCCTGGAATGTCAACTGGCGCAATCCCCGGCTGCACGGCCCGGAGCGGGTGAAGGTCTGGCTGGCCTGCGATGAGCACCGCGACTACCTGCGCGACTACCTCGCCGCGCGCGACTTCCCCGTTGTCGTCACGCCGCTCGCCGAAATGCTCGACCGGCTTCCCGATGAGGCGTCGAACCGCGCGACCGCGGCTCCGGCCGCAACCCCGGGGTGGTCCGAATGAACCGCTGGCGTTTCGCCTTCAGCCGACGCTGGTTCGGCTATCTCGGTCTGGCCATCGTGTTCGCGGCGGTGTGCGTCGTGCTCTCCCACTGGCAGGTGGCGAGGCTCGATGAGACGCACGCCGCGAACCAGTTGGTCATCCGCAACTATCACAGCACACCCGTCGTCATCGGGGACGCCCTGCCGACACTCGGCTCCTTTTCGGCCGACCAGCAGTGGAAGCAGGTGAAGGTCACCGGCCGTTACCTCCTCAATGACCAACTGCTCGTTCGCAATCGCCCGCTCAACGGGCAGCCCGGTTTCGAGGTACTCGACCCGCTGCTTCTGCCGGGCGGAAGCGTCTTCGTCGTGGATCGCGGCTACGTCCCCATCGGCAACAAGCAGGACCGGCCCGACAGCATCCCGGAACCGCGCTCCGGCACCGTCACCGTGGTCGCGCGCCTGCAGGCGAACGAGCCGAACCTGGCCGGACGGACCGGTTTGAAGGGCGAGCTGGCGACGATCCACCTCCCGGACGTGGCGCAGCTCGTGGGCAAGCCCACCTACACCGGAGCGTACGGGCTCATGGTGTCGGAGAGTCCCGCCGCGTCCGCGCGGCCCACCGCGATGCCCGAACCACGATTCGATGAGGGCCTGCATATCTCCTACGCGATCCAGTGGGTGATCTTCGGAATCATGGCGTTCTTCGGACTCGCCTACGCCGTGCGCCAGGAATACCGCATGCGCAACATTGACGACCCGGATGAGCAGGAACGCGCGGAGACGCGGGAGCGCAAGCGGCGCACGAAACAGCGCAGCGACAGCGAGATCGAAGACGCGATCCTCGAAACGATCGGGTCACGGGGTCGCTGAGCTACCCAACGGTGGCACCGCCAAGGTCGTGGCCTACGCGAGCGCCACCAGGTCTGCGTAGTCGGGGTTCCACAGGTCTTCCGTGCCGTCCGGCAGGATGAGTACGGGCTCGGGGTTGAGCGCCTCGACGGCACCCTCGTCGTGGCTCACCAGCACGACGGCGCCGGAGTAGTTCGCGAGGGCGTCCAGGATCTCGAGACGACTCGCCGGGTCGAGGTTGTTCGTGGGCTCGTCGAGCAGCAGCACGTTCGCTCCGGAGACCACGATCATTGCGAGGGCCAGGCGGGTCTTCTCCCCGCCGGAAAGCACTCCGGCCAGCTTTGTTGCGTCATCCCCGCTGAAGAGGAACGAGCCGAGAACGCGGCGAGCCTCGGTCTCGGTGATGTTCGGCGACGAGGAGACCATGTTCTGCAGCACGGAGCGCTTGACGTCGATGGTCTCGTGCTCCTGGGCGTAGTAGCCGATCCGCAGGCCGTGGCCCGGCTCGAGCTGCCCGGTGTCTGGCATGTCGACGCTCGCGAGAATTCGCAGCAGCGTCGTCTTGCCCGCCCCGTTGAAGCCGAGGATGACGACCTTCGACCCGCGGTCGATCGCGAGGTCGACCGCGGTGAAGATCTCGAGCGAACCGTAGCTCTTCGAGAGGTTCGAGGCCATGAGCGGCGTGCGGCCGCAGGGCGCCGGGTCGGGGAAACGAAGCTTGGCGACGCGGTCGACGGCGCGCACCTCGTCGAGGCCGGCAAGCATCTTCTCGGCTCGACGCACCATCTGGTGGGCGGAAGCGGCTTTGGACGCCTTGGCGCCGAACTTGGCCGCCTGCATCTGCAGCACTCCGGCCTTCTTCTCGACGTTGACGCGCTCCTTCTTGCGGCGCTCCTCGTCGGCGGCGCGTTGGCGCTGGTAGTGCTTCCAGCTCATGTTGTAGATATCGATGACCTGGCGGTTCGCATCGAGGTAGAAGACCCGGTTCACGGTGTCTTCCACGAGCTCCACGTCGTGGCTGATCACGATGAGCCCGCCCTGGAAGTTCTTCAGAAACTCGCGAAGCCAGACCACCGAGTCGGCGTCGAGGTGGTTGGTCGGCTCGTCGAGGAGCATCGTGTCGGCACCGGAGAACAGGATGCGCGCGAGCTCGATGCGGCGCCGCTGCCCACCCGACAGGGTCGAAAGCGGCTGGTCGAGGATGCGGTCCGGCAGGCTCAGGTTGCTCGCGATCGACGCTGCCTCGGCCTCGGCCGCGTAACCGCCGAGGGAGATGAAACGGTCCTGCAGTTCGCCGTACTGCTTCATCGCCTTCGCGGCGACCTTCTCATCCGGGTCGGCCATCTCGAGGGCGGTCCTCTCCATGCCGATCATGAGCTGGCCGAGGCCGCGCGCGTCGAGAATCCGGGTGCGTGCGAGATCCTCCGGATTGCCGGAGCGGGGATCCTGCGGCAGGTAGCCGATTTCGCCGGTGGAGTCGATCGTGCCACCGGTGGCCAGCTCCTCGCCGGCGAGCACCGTGGTGAGGGTGGTCTTTCCCGCCCCGTTTCGGCCGACGAGGCCGATCTTGTCGCCGCGTTCTACTCTGAAGGTGACGTCCTCCATGAGCATGCGTGCGCCAACACGCAGTTCGAGGTCGTGCACGCTGAGCACAGGCAAAGTCCAATTGTTTTGGCCGTCTTGCGACGGCGAGAAGGGGGAGGGTGGCCTCCAGTATAATTCGACGACCGGGGATCCGTTCCCCGCCCGCCGTCTGGCAGGTCCGATTCCCGGCAGCGAGAGCGACCGGTGACGCCCGAAGCGCTCGGCGCTTTCGACCGGGACTACATCGAGAAGCCGAGGGCTCGCATCATGTCGCGGCCATCGTCGGTGATCTTCTCCGGGCCCCACGGCGGCATCCAGATCCAGTTGATGCGGAACTGCTCGACGACGCCGTCGAGGGACTGGGCCGTCTGCTCCTCGATCACGTCGGTGAGTGGGCAACCGGCGGAGGTGAGCGTCATGCTGATGATGAGAGCGTCGTTCTCGTCATCCCAGGTGAGGTCGTAGATGAGCCCGAGGTCGACGATGTTGACGCCGAGTTCGGGGTCCATCACATCTTTGAGGGCCTCTTCGACCTTGTCGAAGAGCGCCGGAGCGAGTGCTACTGCCATTCGTCCAGCCTACGCTTCTGACGCAAGGGCGGCGCGGAGAAATCGGTCGTAGCCCTCGTTTTCGAGGCGGTCGGCTAGCTCTGCGCCGCCCTCTTCCGCGACCCGACCGTCCACGAACACGTGTACGAAGTCGGGGGTGATGTAGCGCAGGATCCGTGTGTAGTGCGTGATGAGCAAGAGGCCGAGGCCGGTGTTCTCCTTCGCGCGATTCACGCCCTCCGCAACGACCTTGAGCGCGTCGACGTCGAGGCCGGAGTCGGTCTCGTCAAGAATCGCGAACGTGGGCTTCAGCAGCTCGAGCTGAAGGATCTCGTGGCGCTTCTTCTCGCCGCCGGAGAAGCCCTCGTTCACGTTGCGGTCCTTGAACGAGGCATCCATCCGCAGGTTCTTCATCGCCTCGGTGACCTCTTTTGTCCAGGTGCGGATCGAGGGTGCCGTGCCCTCGATCGAGGTTTTGGCCGTGCGCAGGAAGTTCGTCACGGCGACGCCGGGGATCTCCACCGGGTACTGCATGGCGAGGAAGAGTCCGGCGCGGGCGCGGGCGTCCACCGTCATGGCGAGCAGGTCTTCACCGTCGAGGGTGACGGACCCGCTCTCCACGTGGTATTTCGGGTGCCCGGCGATCGTGTAGGCGAGGGTCGACTTGCCTGAGCCGTTCGGGCCCATGATGGCGTGGATCTCGCCCTGGTTGACCGTGAGGTTGACACCCTTGAGTATCTGCTTGGTGCCCTGTTCGGTTTCGACGCTGACGTGCAGGTCTTTGACTTGGAGTACTGACATGAGGATGCTCTCCTTAGGAGACGATGGGCGTCGGGTCGATGTAGACGTCGCCGTCGACGATGCTGACGGCGAAGACGGGGACCGGATCGTAGGCCGGGAGGGTGATCGGCTTGCCGGTGATCAGCGAGAACTTGGAGCCGTGCGCCCAGCACTCCAGGGTGTCGTCCTCGACGAATCCCTCGGCGAGGGAGATGTCGCCGTGGGTGCAGGTGTCCCCGATGGCGTGCACGGTTCCCGCGGAGTCGCGCACAACGGCGATGGGCGTGCCGTCGATGACCACGCGCACGGCGGCGCCGAGTTCGATCTCATCTTCGGCACAGATCCTGATGGTCACGAGTCATCCCCCACGCTGCGGTCGTCACTGTTCTGGTCTTCGGCGTTCGAGCCGAGCTTGGCCAGGATCGCGTTCTGCAGCCGTGTTTCGAGTTCGGGCGAACCGATCTTCTGCACGACGTCGGAGAGGAAGCCGCGAACGACGAGGCGACGAGCCTCCGCCTCGGCGATTCCGCGCGCCTGCAGGTAGAACAGTTGCTCGTCATCGAACCGGCCGGACGCGCTCGCGTGACCGGCACCGGTGATGTCCCCGGTCTCGATTTCGAGGTTCGGGACCGAGTCGGCGCGGGTGCCGTCGGTGAGCAGCAGGTTGCGGTTCTGCTCGTAGCTGTCGGTGCCGGCGGCCGACGACCGGATCAGCACGTCGCCGACCCACACGGTGTGGGCGCCCGAGCCCTGAAGCGCTCCCTTGTAGGTCACGCGGGACCGGGTGTTGGGCGCGTCGTGGTTGACGAACACCTGCTGCTCGAGGTGCTGTCCGGCGTCGGCGAAGTAGACCCCGAATAGCTCGACGTCGCCGCCATCGCTCACGAGGTGGGTTGACGGGTTCACTCGCACGATCGAACCGCCGAGCGTCACCACCACGTGCTTGAGGCGTGCGTCCCGGCCGATGCGCGCGAAGTGGCTGGCGAGGTGGATGGCCTCCCCATCCCACTGCTGGACGGTCACGACGGTGAGCTGAGCGCCCTCGTCGAGGATGATCTCGACGTTCTCGCTGAGCATCGCAGGGCCACTGCTCTGCAGCACGACCGTTCCGACGCTGTGATGCGTGGCGTGGATGACGGTGTGGGCCGCACGTGCGGATTCGCCAAGCCCCGACCGCGTGATGGTCGCCTCCGAGGAGTGTTCCCCGCTGACCGTGACCACGAGCGCACGGGTGAAGCTGCTCCACGCGTTGGCGGATGCACGCTCCTCCGGTGTGCCGGCCTGGCCGATCCGACGATCGGAGCGGTCGACCCACTCGATCAGGCAGAAGTCGCCGGACGTCGACACCCCGGTGACCGGCTCGATGTCGCCATCGAGCTCGCCCTCGAGGAGAGGAGCCAGCCGGGCGACGGGGGTGTACTTCCATTCCGCCTCGCGACCGGTGACGGATTCGAAGTCGCCGACCTCGAACGAGCTGAACCGGGCGGACCGCACCTGAACGGGCACGAGTCCCCAACCGCCGTCGCTGTGTTGCTTCGAACCGAGGCGGGAGTGGTGGGGAGAGCCACCGGTGGTGGTTGCGGGCGCAACCGTGCGGGGCGCCGTTGGCACAGGCACCGATTGTGTTGGCACAGACATCTAGCCGACGCTGCCTTCCATGCCCATTTCGATGAGCTTGTTGAGTTCGAGGGCGTACTCCATCGGGAGTTCACGCGCGATGGGTTCGATGAAGCCGCGGACGATCATGGCCATGGCCTCGTCCTCCGGCATCCCGCGGGACTGCAGGTAGAACAGCTGCTCGGCGCTCACCCGCGAGACCGTGGCCTCGTGGCCCATCTGCACGTCGTCTTCGCGCACGTCGGTGGTCGGGTAGGTGTCCGAGCGGGAGATGGCGTCGACCAGCAGAGCATCGCAGCGCACCGTGTTGGCGGAGTGGTGCGCGCCCTCGGCGATGCGCACCTCGCCGCGGTATCCGGTGCGGCCTCCGCCGCGGGCGATCGACTTGGACACGATCGACGACTGCGTGTACGGGGCCATGTGGATCATCTTGGCGCCGGCATCCTGATGCTGCCCGGGGCCGGCGAAGGCCACCGAGAGGGTCTCCCCCTTCGCATGCTCGCCGACCAGGTAGATCGACGGGTACTTCATCGTCACCTTGGAGCCGATGTTGCCGTCGATCCACTCCATCGTGGCGCCCTCGTGGGCGATCGCACGCTTGGTCACGAGGTTATAGACGTTGTTCGACCAGTTCTGGATCGTCGTGTAGCGAACGCGGGCGTCCTTCTTGACGATGATCTCGACGACGGCCGAATGCAGCGAGTCCGACTTGTAGATCGGGGCGGTGCAGCCCTCGATGTAGTGAACGTACGAACCCTCGTCGGCGATGATCAACGTGCGCTCGAACTGGCCCATGTTCTCGGTGTTGATGCGGAAGTAGGCCTGAAGCGGAATCTGCACGTGCACGCCCTTCGGCACGTACACGAAGGAACCACCGGACCAGACCGACGTGTTGAGCGCAGCGAACTTGTTGTCCCCCGCCGGAATGACGGTTCCGAAATACTCCTTGAACAGCTCCGGATGCTCCTTGAGGGCGGTGTCGGTGTCCATGAAGACGACACCCTGCTCCTCCAGGTCCTTGTTGATCGTGTGGTAGACGACCTCGGACTCGTACTGGGCCGCGACTCCGGACACGAGGCGCTGGCGTTCCGCCTCGGGGATGCCGAGCTTCTCGTAGGTGCTCTTGATGTCATCCGGAAGGTCGTCCCAGGTCTGGGCCTGCTTCTCGGTCGACCGCACGAAGTACTTGATGTTGTCGAAATCGATTCCGGAGAGGTCGGCACCCCAGGCGGGCATCGGTTTCTTGTAGAACAGGGCAAGCGCCTTCAGGCGGTTCTTCAGCATCCACTCCGGTTCGCTCTTGAGCGCGGAGATGTCGGCGACGACCTCGGGCGAGATGCCGCGTTTGGCGGATGCCCCGGCGACGTCGGAATCGGACCAGCCGAACTCGTAGATGCCGAGACTCTCAAGCTCGGGACGGTCGATCAGAATGTCTGACATGATTTCCCTCATTTCCTACCCGTAGCAACCGGAGCGGCTGCAACGGCATTCCCTCGCACGGCGCACACCCGGCGGCAATCATCTCGATCGCTTCCGACTTGGTGAGGCGCACCCGCCCGTCCAGACGAGGAACCGGCGTCCCGCGCCCTGTACGTCAACGCTGACACGGTGGCATCGCTGTAATGGAGGAACTCAGCAATTCTACAGGGACTGGCGTGGGAATCAGCGGGGAATCCGACGGCCGGCCTCAGCCGGCGACGCCCACCGGAGCCGCGACCGGCGCCGGAGCCCTGCGGGTGCGCATCAGCTCCGGGTTGACATCGAGAATGACCCGCAGAACGCCGACCCAAACGAGGGCGGACCCGAGCACGTGCAACGCAACGAGTGCCGCAGGAACGCCGGTCGTCGCCTGGACCACACCGACGATGGCCTGCGCGATGGTCACCACGATGAACGCGATCACCCGCCTCCGGGCGAGGGATGCCGCGATCGATCCGCGAAGAATGATCAGAAGGACGATGGCGATCACGACGACCGCGCCGCCCAGGATGCCGTGCACCACCGCCACATCCGCCCAGACGAAGCCCATCCGGGGCACGTCCGCGGAGTTGCCGGAATGCTGCCCGGACCCCGTCACCAGGGTGCCAACGGCGATGAGCACGACGGTCACGGCGCCGAGCGCCCAGCTGAGCGGTCCGGCCGCGGCGGCGATCGGGCCGCCGGCGGAGGCCGCGTCGGACGGCGTCGGCTCGAGCGACTGGCGCGCACGATGCCAGGTGAGGGTCGTCGTCGTGAGCAGCGCGGTCGCCATCACGAAATGCACGGCAACGACGTAGGGGTTGAGCCCGGTGAGAACAGAAACACCGCCGGCAATGGAGTTCGCCACGACGAGCCAGAATTGGGACCAGGCCAGGCGGGTGAGTGTGCGATTGCGCTGCTTTTGGAGTCGTGCCGCGACGATCGCCCAGCCGACCGCGAGAACCAGCACGCCGGTGAACATGCGATTGGCGAACTCGATGAGGCCGTGGATTCCGAGGGCGGGCGTCGTGGTGAGCGACCCGGCTTCGCACGCGGGCCAGGTGGGGCAGCCGAGGCCGGAACCGGTCACCCGCACGATGCCGCCGCTGAATACGATGATGATGCTGACGACCAGGGCTGCGGTGGTCCCCCAGCGCAGCGCACGGGGCCCGAGGGTGACGCGGCTGGCGAGCCAGCCGAATGGGGTAACGATGGGACGACCTCCTGTGGTGTGCGGCCGGTCAGTGCTGGAACGGCAGCAGCGGGTCGATGCCCACGGCGAGGAACAGCAGGGTGAGATAGCTGATGGAGCTCTGGAATACCCGCATCGGCTTCACCACGTCGTGTCGGATGGCCATCGAATACAGCCGGTGCGACTCGAAGATGAACCAGGCTCCGGCGGCGAGGGCGACGACGGAGTAGAGGACGCCCATCTGGGCGACCGGGATGAGCACGAGCGAGCATGCGACGGTGGCCCAGGCGTAGAGCACGACCTGCAGGCCGACGGCCGTGCGGCCACGAACCACCGCGAGCATCGGAACGTTGACCGAGGCGTAGTCGGCCCGGTAGCGCATGGACAACGGCCAGTAGTGCGGCGGAGTCCAGAGGAACACGATTCCGAACAGGATGACCGGCGCCCAGTCGAGCGATCCGGTGACGGCCGACCAGCCGATCAGCACGGGCACGCAGCCGGCCGCCCCGCCCCAGATGATGTTCTGCGGCGTGCGGCGCTTGAGCAACAGGGTGTAGATGACCACATAGAAGAGGATCGCCGCGAGCGAGAGCAGCGCGGACAGCCAGTTGACGAGCAGGCCGAGCAGCAGGATGGATGCCGCGCCGACGGTCCACGCGAACACGAGCGCTTCGCGATCAGTGAGCTCACCCGTGACGAGCGGTCGCGTGCTCGTGCGCTTCATCACGCGATCGATGTCGCGATCGATGTAGCAGTTGAAGGCACCGGCGGAACCGGCGCTGAGTGCGCCGCCGACGAGGGTCCACAGCACCAGCCACAGGTTCGGGACGCCGCGTTCGGCGAGGATCATCACGGGAGCGGTGGTCACCAGGAGCAGTTCGATCACTCGCGGCTTGGTCAGGGCGAAATAGGCCTTCGTCTTGCGAGCGAAGCCGATGCGTTCGCCCGGCTGTCGCGTCTGTACTGCTACGTCCATTGCTCCTCTAACACCCAATTCACTGCCCACCCCCGAGTCTAAGCGCCCAACATGGAGGGTCCTGTCAAGCTGATGGCGCATTCGAACTGTGATGCGCGCCGTTCTCTATACTTGGACGTGCTTGCACGCCGTACCCCAGCCCCCCGCCAACATCGTTGCCGGTTTCGGCTGCCTGCGGCACTGCCGATGTCGTCAGGTGAGCGGGTACCTAATACCTCAGGCGGTGTGACCCACCCGGGACAGACATCGTACGCAATAGAAGGGTCGAATTCTCGTGGCAGCTCTCCAATGGGATCCCATTGACAACAAGGCCGTGGACACCGCACGGATCCTCGCGGCCGACGCCGTTGAGAAGGTCGGAAACGGGCACCCCGGCACCGCGATGAGCCTCGCACCCGCCGCATACCTGCTGTTCCAGAAGGTGATGCGCCGCGACCCGAGCGACAGCGCCTGGATCGGGCGGGACCGGTTCATCCTCTCGGTTGGCCACTCCTCGCTCACCCAGTACGTGCAGCTCTACTTCGGTGGCTACGGCCTCGAAATCGAGGACCTGAAGGCGCTGCGCACCTGGGGCTCCAAGACCCCCGGGCACCCAGAGTTCGGCCACACGGACGGCGTGGAGATCACCACCGGCCCGCTCGGCCAGGGCCTCTCGTCGGCGGTGGGCTTCGCCTATGCCGCCCGCTACGAGCGCGGACTGTTCGACCCGGACGCCGCCGCCGGCACGAGCCCGTTCGACCACTACATCTACACCATCGCCGGCGACGGCGACCTGCAGGAGGGCATCACGAGCGAGGCCTCCTCACTCGCCGGCCACCAGGAGCTCGGCAACCTCATCGCGATCTACGACAGCAACCAGATCTCGATCGAGGACGACACCAACATCGCCTTCACCGAGGACGTCAAGGCCCGCTACGAGGCCTACCACTGGCACGTGCAGGTGGTCGACTGGAAGAAGACCGGCCAGTACGTCGAGGACGTCGCTGCGCTGAACGACGCGATCGAGGCGGCGAAGGGTGAGATCTCGAAGCCGTCGCTCATCATCCTCAAGACGATCATCGGCTGGCCGAGCCCGAAAAAGCAGAACTCGGGCAAGATCCACGGATCGGCCCTCGGCGCCGAGGAACTCGCCGCCGTCAAGGAGGTCCTCGGTTTCGACCCGGAGAAGACCTTCGAGGTCGACCCCGCCGTGCTTGAGCACACCCGCAAGGCAGTCGACCGCGGCCAGGCCGCCCACGCCGCGTGGGACATCCAGCTCGACGCCTGGGCCGCCGCGAACCCCGAGCGCAAGGTTCTGCTCGACCGCATCCTGTCCGGCGACCTCCCGGAGGGCGTCGAAGCGGCACTCCCCGTGTTCGAGGCCGGAAAGGATGTCTCGACCCGTGCCGCATCCGGCAAGGTGCTGAACGCCCTCGGACCGGTCATCCCCGAACTCTGGGGCGGCTCGGCCGACCTCGCGGAGTCGAACAACACGACGATCCAGGGAGCGGCGTCATTCGTGCCCGCCGAGCACTCGACGCACGAGTGGACCGGCAACAAGTACGGCCGCGTGTTGCATTTCGGCATCCGCGAGCACGCCATGGGCGCGATCCTCAACGGGATCGTGCTGCACGGCAACACCCGGCCGTTCGGTGGAACCTTCCTGATCTTCAGCGACTACATGCGCCCGGCCGTGCGTCTGGCCGCGCTCATGAAGGTCCCGGCCATCTACGTCTGGACCCACGACTCCGTCGCCCTCGGCGAAGACGGTCCGACCCACCAGCCGATCGAGCAGCTCGCCGCACTGCGCGCCATCCCGGACCTTGACATCGTGCGTCCCGGCGACGCGAACGAGACCGCCTGGGCCTGGAAGACGATTCTCGAGCGCCGCAACGGACCGGCCGGACTCGCCCTCACCCGCCAGAACATCCCGGTGTTCGAACGCGGCGACGACGTGGCGAGCGGCGAGACCTTCGCCGCCGCGAAGCACGTCGCGAGGGGCGCCTACGTGCTCGCCGAGGCGCCGAACGGCAGCCCGGACGTCATCTTCATCGCCACCGGTTCCGAGGTGCAGATCGCGGTCGACGCGCGTGAGCAGCTCAAGGCCGAGGGCATCAACGCCCGCGTGGTGTCCGCCCCGTGCCTCGAGTGGTTCGAGGAGCAGAGTGCGGAGTATCGCGAGTCCGTGCTGCCGAAGAGCGTGAAGGCGCGCGTCTCCATCGAGGCCGGCCGTGATCTGACCTGGCGTGGCTACGTCGGCGACGCCGGCCGCAGCGTCTCGATCGAGCACTTCGGGGCATCCGCCGACTACAAGACGCTGTTCCGCGAGTTCGGTATCACCACTGAGCACGCCATCTCAGCCGCCAAAGAGTCGATCGCCGCCGTTTAGGCGTCGCAAGGTAAGGAAAGACCAACATGACTGAAACCACCCCCACCGCAGCACTGTCCGCCGTCGGAACGAGCATCTGGCTCGACGATCTCTCCCGCGAGCGGATCAACTCCGGCGACCTGCAGCGGCTGATCGCCGAGCGCAACGTCGTCGGCGTAACGACTAACCCCACGATCTTCGCCAGCGCCCTCGCCAAGGGCGAGGCCTACGACGCCCAGGTGGCCGAGCTCGCCGCCGCAGGCAAGACCGTCACCGAGGCCGTCTTCGAGATCACCACCGACGATGTCGCCAACGCGAGCGACATCCTCCGCCCCGTCTACGACGCTACCGGCGGCACGGACGGCCGCGTGTCGATCGAGGTCGAGCCCGGCTTCGCACACGACGCCGCCGCCACCTCCGCGCAGGCGAAGCAGCTCTGGGCCAAGGTCAACCGCCCGAACGTGATGATCAAGATTCCGGCGACCATCGAGGGACTCGAGGCGATCACCGAGACGATCGGGGCGGGAATCAGCGTCAACGTCACGCTGATCTTCAGCCTCGAGCGCCACCGCGAGGTGATCAACGCCTACTTCACCGGCCTCGAGCACGCGAAGGCGGCCGGCCACGACCTGTCGAGAATCCACTCGGTCGCCTCGTTCTTCGTCTCGCGCGTCGATACCGAGATCGACAAGCGACTGAACGCCATCGGTACCCCGGAGGCGCTCGAGTTGAAGAGCAAGGCCGGCGTCGCGAACGCCCGCCTCGCCTACCAGGTCTTCGAGCAGGCGTTCTCGAGCGAGCGAGCCAAGGGGCTCATCGCCGCCGGAGCCAACCTGCAGCGCCCGCTCTGGGCATCCACCGGCGTCAAGGACCCGACGCTGCCTGACACGCTCTACGTCACGCAGCTCGCGGTCTCGAACGCCGTCAACACCATGCCGGAGAAGACCCTCGAGGCCACCTTCGACCACGGCGTCATCGAGGGCGACCAGGTGACCGGCAACTACGCCGACGCGAACGGCGTGCTCGACGCGCTCGACGCGCAGGGCATCTCCTACGAGGAGGTGACCGCGCTGCTCGAGAAGGAGGGCGTGGAGAAGTTCATCATCTCGTGGAACGAGCTGCTCGACACCGTTACCGCCGCGCTCGAGTCGACGGGCACCGCGGCCGAGGCATCCAAGTGAGCTTCGACATCACCGTGAGCGGAGCCGCCGCCGAGGCGGTGGACCGCATCGTGCCGCAGCTCCTGAGCGACCTCGTCGCCTCGCGGATCTCCGACCAGGATCCGACCCTCTGGGGACCGGATGCCGAGGTCGAGGCCGCCGTGCGTCTCGGCTGGACCGAGGCGGTCGTCATCTCCGAGCCTCTCGTCGACGACATCATCGCGCTGCGCGATCGGCTGCACGCCGACGGCGTCAACCACATCGTGCTCGGCGGCATGGGTGGATCGTCGCTCGCCCCCGAAGTCATCACCCGCACCGCGGGCGTCGAGCTCACCATCCTCGACTCCACCGACCCTGGCCAGATCCTTGCGGCGCTCAACGATCGGCTGGCGACCACCGCCGTCGTGATCTCGTCCAAGTCCGGATCGACGCTCGAGACCGCGAGCCAGCGCAAGTCGTACGAGGAGGCCTTTCACGGCATCGGGATCGACCCGGCGGAACGCATGATCATCGTCACCGACCCCGGCTCGCCGCTCGACGTGTCCGCCCGTGAGGCTGGCTACCGTGTATTCAACGCCGACCCGAACGTCGGCGGCCGATACTCCGCGCTGACCGCGTTCGGCCTCGTGCCGTCCGGGCTCGCGGGCGTTGACATCCGCGCGCTCCTCGCCGAGGCATCCGCCATCACCGGCCAGCTCATGGTCGACCTTCCCGACAACCCCGGACTCGTGCTCGGTGCGGCGATCGCCGGCACCAAGCCGCTGAAGGACAAGATCGGGATCGTCGCCGACGGCACCTACATCGTCGGCTTCGGCGACTGGGTCGAGCAGCTCATCGCGGAGTCCACCGGCAAGAGCGGCAAGGGCCTGCTGCCCGTCGTCCTCGAGCTGAACTCCCCAGAGCTCACCGAGGACCTCCCCGACGTGCAGATAGTGCGCCTCGTGGAGAGCGCGCGTGCCACCAAGGAGGTACGCCAGGGCGAGATCGAGATCAGCGGAACCCTCGGCGCGCAGATGCTCGTCTGGGAATACGCCGTCGCCGTCGCCGGCCGCCTTCTCGGCATCGACCCGTTCGACCAGCCCGATGTCGAGTCGGCCAAGGTCGCCACGCGCGCCCTGCTCGACTCGCGCCCGGAGCCCGTCGCACCCGTCTTCACGGCCGACGGCATCGAGGTTCGCGGATCGGCGGAGCTGCTGGACGGCGCGGAGTCCATCACCGCCGCCGTTGACGCCCTGCTCGCCCACATCGGTGCGGACGGCTACCTGGCCGTGCAGGCCTACGTGGACCGCCACGCGAACCACGAGCTCGCGAAGCTGCGCGATCTCCTCGCCGCGAAGACCGGTCGTCCGGTGACCTTCGGCTGGGGCCCCCGCTTCCTGCACTCCACCGGCCAGTATCACAAGGGAGGACCCGCGACCGGTGTATTCCTGCAGATCACGGCCACGCCGCCCGCGGATCTGGATATCCCGGACAGCCCATTTTCCTATGGCCACCTCATCCAGGCCCAGGCCGCCGGTGACGCGAGCGTGCTCGCCGAGCACGGCCGACCGGTGCTGACCCTCACCCTGACCGATCCGGCCCAGAACCGGGCCGCGCTGTTCAGCGCGCTCGGCTGACCCGATTCACGTCATCAATCTCTAATGCACCACTCTCGCTAGGAGCCGAATGTCACCGGTTGAAATCACGCCGGAGTTCAACCCGCTGAGGTTGCCCTCCGACCGCCGTCTCAACAGAATCGCTGGACCGAGCGCCCTCATCATCTTCGGCGTGACGGGTGACCTCGCACGCAAGAAGCTGATGCCGGCGGTCTACGACCTCGCCAACCGCGGTCTCCTGCCCCCGGGTTTCGCCCTTGTCGGGTTCGCCCGCCGGGACTGGGTCGACCAGGACTTCGCGAAGGTCGTGCACGACGCCGTCGCCCAGTACGCCCGCACCCCGTTCGATGAGGATGTCTGGAAACAGCTCGCCGAGGGCATCCGTTTCGTTCAGGGCGAGTTCGACGACGACAAGGCGTTCGCCGAACTCAAATTGACCCTCGACAAGCTCGACAAGTCCCGCGGCACCATGGGTAACCACGCGTTCTACCTGTCGATTCCGCCGAAGTCGTTCCCACAGGTCACCGAGCAGCTTCGGCGCTCGGGTCTCGCCGACGACGTGGACGGCGCCTGGCGTCGCGTGGTGATCGAGAAGCCGTTCGGCAGTGACCTCAAGTCGGCGCGTGAGCTCAACGAGGTCGTCGAGTCGGTGTTCCCCCCGGACTCCGTCTTCCGCATCGACCACTACCTCGGCAAGGAGACGGTGCAGAACATCCTGGCGCTGCGCTTCGCCAATCAGCTCTACGAGCCCATCTGGAATGCCAACTACGTCGACCACGTGCAGATCACCATGGCAGAGGACATCGGAGTCGGCGGGCGGGCGGGCTACTACGACGGGATCGGCGCCGCGCGCGACGTCATCCAGAACCACCTGCTTCAGCTTCTCGCACTCACCGCCATGGAGGAGCCGGTCTCGTTCGACGCGAAGGACCTTCGCGCCGAGAAGGAGAAGGTGCTCTCCGCCATCACCCTGCCTAAGGATCTCTCCCAGTCCACCGCCCGCGGCCAGTACGCGAGTGGCTGGCAGGGGGGCGAGAAGGTCGTCGGATTCCTCGAGGAGGACGGCATGAACCCGGACTCGCTCACCGAGACCTTCGCGGCCATCCGCCTCGACATCGGAACGCGTCGCTGGGCCGGTGTGCCGTTCTACCTCCGCGCGGGCAAGCGTCTCGGGCGCCGGGTCACCGAGATCGCTGTCGTGTTCAAGCGGGCGCCGCAGAATCTGTTCGCCGAGAGCCAGACCTCCGCCCTCGGCCAGAACGCTCTCGTCATCCGCGTTCAGCCCGATGAGGGCGTCACCATCCGCTTCGGCTCCAAGGTTCCCGGTGCCGGAATGCAGGTGCGCGATGTCACCATGGACTTCGGATACGGCCACGCCTTCACCGAGGCGAGTCCCGAAGCCTATGAACGCCTCATCCTCGATGTGCTCCTCGGCGACCCGCCGCTGTTCCCGCGCCACCAGGAGGTGGAACTGAGCTGGAAGATCCTCGACCCCATCGAGGAGTACTGGGCGACCCTCGGGCAGCCCGAGCAATACCGGCCCGGAACCTGGGGACCGGAATCCGCCGATGAACTCCTCGCCCGCGATGGCAGAACCTGGAGACGTCCATGATCATCGACCTTCCCGACACCACAACGAGCAAGATCTCCAAGACGCTCGTCAAGATCCGCGAGGAGGGCGGCGCCGTCGCTCTCGGTCGGGTGCTCACCCTGGTGATCTCCACGAACCTCGGTCACGAGGAGGAAGCCATCGAGGCGGCGAACGACGCGTCCCGCGAGCATCCGATGCGGGTCATCGTCATCTCGACCGACGACGACGGCCCCTCGATGAGCGACGCGCCCCGTCTCGACGCCCAGATCCGGGTCGGCGGGGACGCCGGCGCGAGCGAGGTCATCGTGCTCAAGGCCTACGGTGACACCGCCTCCGACGAGGAGGGCCTCGTCACCGGCCTGCTGCTGCCCGACGCGCCCGTCGTGGCCTGGTGGCCTGGCGAGGCGCCGGATGTCGTCTCCGAATCGCCGCTCGGCCGCATTGCCCAGCGCCGCATCACGGATGCCGCGGCCCAGACCGATCCGCGCGGGTTCCTGAACCACCTCTCCCGCACCTACTCGCCGGGCGATACCGACTTCTCCTGGACCAGGCTCACCCTCTGGCGCGCGCAGCTCGCCGCCGTGCTCGACCAGCCGCCGTACGAGGCGATCACGAGCGTGGAAGTGCATGGCGCACCCGACTCGCCCTCGACCGGCCTGCTCGCCGCCTGGCTGCAGATGCAGTTACAGGCGCCGGCGCGCCACGAACTGGTCACACCGGCGCACGGTTCGAGCGGCATCCAGGGTGTTCGCCTGCACCGTGCCTCCGGCGTGATCGAACTCGAACGGACCAACAGCAATATCGTCACCCTCGTGCAGCCGAACCAGCCGGTGCACGACATCTCGCTCCTCCGCCGCAGCCTGCGCGATTGCCTCGCCGAGGAGTTGCGCCGGCTCGACCCGGACGACCTGTTCGGCGATGTCATCGAGTCCGGTCTAGTGCAGCTCGAAGCCCCGACCGTCACCGGAAGCATCGCGGTGCCTGGCCGATGACGAACGCGCGCCGCGTGCTGGTTCACGCCGACAAGAAGGCCCTCGCCGGTTCGGTGGCGGCCCGCTTCATCACCAAGGTCGTCGATCTGCTCGACCAGCAGGCCACGGTGAACATCGCACTCACCGGTGGAACGGTGGGCTGCGCCGTTCTGAAGGCGATCAATGACTCCCCCGCCAGGGACAGCATCGACTGGGCCAGAGTCGTGCTCTGGTGGAGTGACGAGCGATGGCTCCCCCGGGGCGATGCCGAGCGCAACGATACCCAGGCACGGCAGGCGCTGCTCGACGAGGTGGCACTGCGGCCCGGGAACATCCACTGGTGTCCCGCTCCCGACGATGGCATCGACCTCGACGCGGCGGCGGCGCTCTACAGCGCGGAACTCGCGGATGCCGCGCCGCACGGCCTCGCGACTCCCCGATTCGACATCACCTTCCTCGGCGTCGGTCCCGATGGCCATGTGGCGTCGCTGTTCCCCGAGGCGCCCGGCGTCCGCGTGACGGACGCCACGGTGATCGCCGTGCGGAACTCACCGAAGCCGCCTCCGGAACGACTCAGCCTCACCCTGCCAGCGCTGAACAGCTCCGACCGCATCTGGCTCGCGCTGTCCGGCCCCGACAAGGCCTCGGCCCTCGGCCTCGCGCTGGCCGGCGCCAACACCATCGAGGTGCCCGTCGCTGGAATCCAGGGTCGCCTGCGCACCGTGTTCTTCGTCGACCGGAAGGCCGCGTCCGAGGTGCCGGAAGACCTCATCGCGACCGGATACTGACCCTGCCGATCGGACGCTCGCTTCTGGCCCAACGTCGCTCCTGGCCCAACGCGGCTACTGGGGCGTGAGACGCCCGCGGCGCGCACGCAGCTGCTCGAGGGCTTCGTCCAGGAGCGTCGCCGCTTCCTCTTCGGTGCGTCGTTCCTTCACATACGCGAGGTGGGTCTTGTAGGGCTCGACCTTCACCACCGACGGCGGATTCTCCTTGTCGCGTCCCGCGGGAAGGCCGCAGTTCGGGCAATCGAGCGTCTCGGGAATCTCGTCCGGCTCGATCGTCGCGAGGAAGTGCGGACTCTGCTCGTGGCCCTTGGCGCACCAGTAGAAGACCTGGAGACGCTCGGCGTGGAACCCACGATCCTGTTCACCCATCGGCCCCGCACCGACGCGGGAACCACGGATAGCACTGCCACCTGAAGCCATTGGGGAGTCTCCTAACCGGTTATGTCGAACTTGGTGATCAAGCCGAGGACGATGATCGAAGAAACCCAGATCAGCGCCAGGACCAGCGTGATGCGGTTGAGGTTTCGCTCCGCGACGCCTGATGCACCGAGGTTGCTCGTCACTCCCCCGCCGAACATGTCGGACATGCCGCCGCCGTTACCACGGTGGAGCAGAATGAGGAGGGTCAGCAGGAGACTCGTGATGCCGAGCACCACCTGCAATAGGACCTGAAGAATTGCCACGAACAGCCTTTCTGGGGCGGACCGAATCTTCGTTCGACCGGCCGATTTCTAGTATAACTGGAGCCAGCACAATGCTGTGAATCCGCCGTGATAGAGGCGGATCAGGTCCCGACGTGCTTCTGGAACTGCGCGATGCTGGAGAATTCGGCGAGGTCGAGGCTCGCCCCACCCACCAGGGCGCCGTCGACGTTCCTCTCACGCATGAAGCCCGCGATGTTGGATGCCTTGACCGATCCGCCGTAGAGAATGCGCGTTGCCGCGGCGGCCTCTTCGCCGATCAGCTCGGCGAGCGTCGCGCGCAACTGGCCGGCCACCTGCTCGGCCTGCGCCGGGGTCGCGGCCTGGCCGGATCCGATGGCCCAGACGGGCTCGTAGGCGACGACGATATCGGCGCCCGGCTTCACTGCCGCAAGGGCGGCCCGCAACTGCGCGACCGGGACCGCGCTGGGACCGTGCGTCTCGAGGTCCTCCGCGGTCTCGCCAACACAGAGCACCGGCACCAGGCCGAACGAGATGGCGGCGGCGACCTTGGCGGCGATCTCCTCGTCGGACTCGTGATGCAGGGTGCGACGCTCGGAATGTCCGATGATCACGTACTCGCAATCGAGCGCCTTGAGGAATGCCCCGGAGATCTCGCCGGTGTAGGCACCGGACACGTGGGCGGAGACATCCTGGCCACCGTACTTGAGCGAGAGCTTGTCGGCGGAGATGAGCGTCTGCACGGAGCGAAGGTCGGTGAACGGCGGGAAGATCGCCACCTCGACGGTGCCATAGTCGAGCTTGGCATCCTTGAGGCTCCAGGCCAGCTTCTGCACGAACGCGATCGATTGCAGGTGATCGAGGTTCATCTTCCAGTTACCGGCGATAAGCGGGGTGCGGATCATGCGTCAGTCCATCTCATGTTGGGGCGACGCCGCGCGAACAGGCCGCGCGGCGTCGGTGGAACGGTGTCTAGGCCCAGCCGAGCACTTCGAGGCCGGGCAGGCTCTTGCCCTCGAGGAATTCGAGGCTCGCTCCCCCACCGGTCGAGATGTGCCCGAACTGGTCGTCGGTGAAGCCGAGGGAACGAACTGCGGCGGCGGAGTCGCCGCCGCCGACGACCGAAAGGCCATCGACTTCGGTGAGCGCCTGCGCGACGGTCGTGGTTCCGGCGGCGAACGGTGCGAGTTCGAAGACCCCCATCGGGCCGTTCCAGAACACGGTCTTCGACGAACGGATGACCTCGGCGAACCGCTCCGCAGTCTCGGGTCCGATGTCGAGCCCGAGTCCGGCCTCGAGCCAGGGCGAACCCTCGATGTCGTCGGCCGGTCGCACCTGGTGCTCGGCGTCGGCTCCGAACTTGGAGGCGACGACGACATCCGTCGGCAACACGATGTCAACACCGAGCTCGTTCGCCGTGGCGAGGTAGCCCCGAACGATGTCGAGCTGGTCGATCTCGAGCAGGCTCGCACCGACCTTGTGCCCCTGGGCGGCGAGGAACGTGAAGAGCATCCCGCCACCGATGAGCAGCGAATCCACCCGCGGGAGCAGGTGGGCGATCACGCCGAGCTTGTCCGACACCTTCGACCCACCGAGAACCACGGCGTAGGGCTTGGTCGGGTTCTCGGTGAGCCGGTCGAGAACGTCGAGCTCCGTCGCGATCAGCAATCCGGCTGCGCTGGGCAGCAGCTGGGCGAGCTCGAAGACGCTCGCCTGCTTGCGGTGCACTACGCCAAATCCGTCGGAGATGAACGCGTCGCCGAATGCCGCGAGCCGGCTCGCGAATTCCGTGCGGTCCTCACCGGACTTCGCGGTCTCCCCCGGGTTGAAGCGGAGGTTCTCGAGAAGCACGAGGCCGCCGTCGACCAGCCCGCCGACCGCATCCGTGGCGGAATCTCCCACGGTGTCGGAGGCGAAGGTGACCGCCTTGCCGAGCAGCTCGCTCAGACGCTGGGCGACCGGCTCGAGGCTGTACCGGGCGTCGGGTGCGCCCTCTGGCCGACCGAGGTGCGAGATCACAATGACCCGCGCTCCGGCCTGGATGAGGGTGTTGAGCGTCGGCAGTGAGGCGCGAATGCGACCGTCGTCCGTGATCTGACCGTCCTTCAGTGGGACGTTCAGGTCACAGCGGACGATCACGTTCTTGCCCGCGAGCGGACCGAGTGAATCGATCGTGCGGAGCGTCATCGAGAGCCCCTTACAGGCGGTCTGCGACGTACTCGGTGAAGTCGACGAGGCGGTTGGAGTAGCCCCATTCGTTGTCGTACCAGGAGGCGATCTTGACCTGGGTGCCGATCACCTTGGTGAGTCCGGCATCGAAGATGCTGGAGTGCGGGTCACCCTGGATGTCGCTGGAGACGATCGGGTCCTCGGTGTAGCTGAGGAAGCCCTTGAGCGGTCCGCTCTCGGCCGCTGCCTTGTAGGCCGCGTTGACCTCGGCGACGGTGACGGAGCGGCTGGCCTCGACCGTGAGGTCGGTGATCGAGCCGGTGGGCACGGGGACGCGAAGCGCGTAGCCATCGAGCTTTCCGAGAAGCTCCGGCACCACGAGGCCGAGGGCCTTGGCGGCCCCCGTGGAGGTCGGGATGATGTTGATCGCGGCGGCACGGGCGCGACGGAGGTCGTCGTGCGGGCCATCCTGCAGGTTCTGGTCGGCGGTGTAGGCGTGCACCGTGGTCATGAGACCGCGCTCGATGCCGAAGGCCTCCATGAAGACCTTCGCGAGCGGCGCGAGGCAGTTCGTGGTGCATGACGCATTCGAGAGGATGTGCTGGGTGGCGGTGTCGTACAGGTGCTCGTTGACACCCATGACGAACGTTCCGTCGTCACCGGTCGCGGGAGCGGAGATGATGACCTTCTTGGCGCCGGCCTCGATGTGCTTGACGGCGTCCTTGGCGTTGGTGAAGCGGCCGGTCGACTCGATAACGATGTCGACGCCGAGTGCACCCCAGCCGAGGTTCGCGGGGTCGCGCTCGGCGAGCACCTTGATGCGCTTGCTGCCGACGACGATGAAGTCACCGTCGACCGAGACCTCTTCGGACAGACGGCCAGCGACGGAGTCGTACTTGAGGAGGTGCGCGAGGGACTTGGGGTCGGTGAGGTCGTTGACGGCGACGACCTCGAGGTCGGCACCCTGCGCGAGAGCCGCGCGGAGGTAGTTGCGACCAATGCGGCCAAAGCCGTTGATACCGATCTTGACAGTCAAGAGAACTCCTGTTGCTGAGGCGCAGTGAGCGCGACTTTGTGGGTGTATTTGGTGGTGCGGACGAAAACGCGCGTGCGGCCGGGACGAACCCGGCCGCACCGCGCTGACGACGCTACGAGAGTACCAGCAGGCCGTTCGTCTTTTCACGAGCGACCTCGAAGCGCTGCTGCACGTTCGCCCAGTTCGCGATGTTCCAGAACGCCTTCACGTAGTCGGCGCGCACGTTCTTGTAGTCGAGGTAGTACGCGTGCTCCCAGACGTCGAGCATGAGCACCGGAACAGTGCCGGCGGCAAAGTTCGACTGCTGATCGAAGAACTGGCTGATCAGGAGCTTCTCTCCGAGGGAGTCCCAGACCAGTGCGGCCCAGCCGGAACCCTGCACACCGAGGGCTGCCGCGGTGAAGTGGGCGGTGAACTTGTCGAACGAACCGAAGTTGTCGTCGATCGCCGAGGCGAGCTCACCGGTGGGCTTGTCGCCGCCATCGGGCGAGAGGTTGGTCCAGAAGATCGAGTGGTTCACGTGACCGCCGAGGTTGAACGCGAGGTCCTTCTCGAGCTTGTTCACGTTGGCGAGGTCACCCGAGTCGCGGGCGGCGGCGAGACCGGCGACGGCGGCGTTGGCACCCGTCACATAGGCCTGGTGATGCTTGGAGTGGTGAAGTTCCATGATGGCACCGCTGATGCTCGGCGCGAGAGCTCCATAGTCATATCCCAGTTCGGGCAGCGTGTAGTCAGCCATAGTGCGATCTCCTTTTCTGTAGCCCCGTCAGCGCTTCAGTTCGTCGCCGATCCGGGCCTTTTCAGTGTACCCGGGACGACTCCGGCACCCATCAAATGCTTCCCTGACGTTCGGGTGCCGTTCAGGAACGCGCCACTCAGGCGTCTTCGTAGTCGGTCGGGAGGTTGGCGTCCGTGCCGGGAATCCCCAGGTCGACGGCCCGCTTGTCGGCCATCGCGAGGAGACGACGGATGCGGCCGGCCACGGCATCCTTCGTCATCGGCGGGTCGGCGTGATGGCCGAGCTCGTCGAGACTCGAATCCCGGAACCGCAGTCGAAGGTCGCCGGCGTAGCGGAGGTGCTCCGGCACGTGGCCATCGAGGATCTCAAGGGCGCGTTCGACCCTGGCGCACGCCGCGACGGCGGCCAGCGCCGACCGGCGAAGGTTGGCGTCGTCGAAGTTGACCAGGCGGTTGGCCGTGGCGCGCACCTCACGGCGCTGGCGCAGCTCCTCCCAGTTGAGAACGGTGGAGTGGGCCCCCATGTGCACGAGCATTGCGCTGATCGCCTCACCGTCGCGGATCACCACCCGGTGCACGCCGCGCACCTCGCGGGCCTTCGCTGCGATGTTCAGTCGGCCGGCGGCTCCGACAAGCGCCATGGCCGATTCGTTGCCAGGGCAGGTGATCTCGAGGGCGGCCGATCGGCCCGGGTCGGTGAGCGAACCGTGGGCGAGGAAGGCCCCGCGCCAGATGGCGGCGAGTTCCTCGCGGCTGCCGGTGGTGAGCTTGTTCGGGAGACCGCGGATGGGGCGCCGACGGGCATCGAGCAGCCCGGTCTGCCGGGCGAGGGTCTCGCCGCCGTCGAGCACACGCACCAGATAGTGGCTCGTGCGCCTGAGCCCGGAGGCGGAGATCACCGAGATCTCGCTCTTGACCCCGTAGAGCTCGGCGAGATCCTTACGCACCCGGCGGGCGAGCTGGGAGGTGTCGAGTTCGGATTCGACGGCGATGCGACCCGAGATCAGATGCAGCCCTCCCGAGAAACGGAGGATGGTCGCAAGCTCCGCGGCCCGGACCGTCGTCTTGCTCACATCGATGCGAACGAGTTCATCTTTAACGTCGGCGGTGAGTGCCAATCCGTGTTCCTAACTATCAGTTAATCGAGGATGGCGCGGGACGGGCCTGCTTGGTTGGGCTGGGGTCCGGGGCCATCGAAGTTCTGGCGGAGGTCGCCGTGCTTGCTTTCTACTCGCGACCGAGGTCGCGGTGCTTAATGTTGACGGCCACGCCGGGTTGCTCGCGCAGCATGGCAGCCAACCGTTGCGCGATCGCAACAGACCGATGCTTTCCCCCCGTGCATCCAATGGCGATCGTAGCGTGTCTCTTGTTTTCGCGCTGATAGCCGGCGAGCACCGGCGCGAGTGCGAGCACGTAGCGGTCGACGAACTCCGTCGCACCCTCCTGCGAGAGAACATAGTCACTCACCGTGGCGTCGAGGCCGGTCATCGACCGCAGCGCCGGGATCCAAAACGGGTTCGGCAGGAAACGCATGTCGGCCACCAGGTCGGCGTCCGCCGGCAACCCGTACTTGTAGCCGAAGCTCTGAACGGTCAGCTGCAGCCCCGGAGTGTCGTCGCCAGCGAAGGTCTCGGAGATCATGGTGGCAAGCTGGTGGATATTGAGGTCCGAGGTGTCGATGATGATGTCGCTCGACTCGCGCAGGGGAAGCATGCGCTGACGTTCCGCTCCGATTCCGTCGAGCAGCGTCCCGTCATCCTGGAGCGGATGGGGGCGCCGGACCTGCTCGAACCGACGAACGAGCGCGGCGTCCGTCGCCTCGAGGAAGAGCATCCGCACCGGCGTCCGTTTCCGCAGGGAATCGATGATGTCCTGCAGGTCGGTGAAGAGGTTCCCACCGCGCACGTCGACGACAGCGGCGACCTTCGGCAGGTTGTTGCCGGCCTTGCCCGCCAGCTCCACGAGAGGGCGGAGCATCTGCGGGGGGAGGTTATCGACGACATACCAGCCGAGGTCCTCGAGGGCGTTGCCGACCGTCGAACGCCCGGCACCGGACATGCCGGTGACGATGAGAACCTCTTGCCTGTAGCTGTCCCCGGTCATCGCGGTGATACGCCCTCGCCTCTCAATAGTTGCCTGAGGGTCAAGCCTATCTACCAACTCACTCCCGGAGCTTCGAGAAGATGGTCCCGGCGATGGTCGGACCGACGCCCTTGACCTCGGCGATGGACTCGGCGTCCGCGGCACGAAGCTGCGTGACCGATCCGAAGTGGCGCAGCAGCTCCTTCACCCGCGCCGGTCCGAGGCCGGGGATCTCGGAGAGCACCGACCCGACATCCTTCTTGCGCCGCTGCCGCTGGTAGGTGATGGCGAACCGGTGCGCCTCGTCACGAATGCGCTGGATCAGGAACAACGCGTCGCTGTTGCGGGGCAGGATCACCGGGTAGTCGTTGCCGGGCAGCCAGATCTCCTCGAGACGCTTGGCGATGCCGCACAGGGCGATTCCGGTGATGCCGAGATCATCCATGGCCCGCTTGGCGGCCGCGACCTGCGGCTGGCCGCCGTCCACGATCAGCAGGTTGGGGCGGTAGGAGAACTTCTTGGGGTCGGAATCGGCCTGGGCACGCGCGGACTGCTGGTCGAGGTAGGCGAGGCGCCGGCACAGGGTCTGGTAGATCGATTCGGTGTCGTCGGTCGATTCAGGGATGCTGAAGCGGCGGTACTGGTCCTTGCGCGGCAGACCGTCTTCGAATACCACCATCGAGGCGACGATGTTGGTTCCACTGAGGTGGGAGACGTCGTAGCACTCCATGCGCAGCGGCGCCTGGCCCATTCCCAGCGCCTCCTGGATGTCGGCAAGCGCCTGCGAACGGGCCACGAAGTCGCCGCTTCGCCGGGTCTTGTAGAGGATGAGGGCGTTGCGCGCATTGGACGCGACCGTGAGGGCGAGGGAGGCGAGCTCGCCGCGCTGGGCGACCCGCATCGCGACGCGACCGGTGCCCACTCCCCGCTGTGACCTCTGTTCGGTGAGCCAGGACTCGAGTTCGTTGGCGTCCTCCGGCAGCTCTGGCACGACCACGAGCCGAGGTGGGTCGAGCTCGTCGTAGGCGTTGTGCACGACGGTCTCCACGAGCTCGGCGAGGTCCAGATCGAGTTCCTTGTCGACGACCCAGCTGCGCACACCGCGAATTCGCCCGCCGCGCACCGTGAACTGCTGGACGGCCGCCGCGAGCTCATCGTGGGCGATGCCGAAGATGTCGGCGTCGACGTCCTCGGAGAGCACGATGGTGTTCTTCGACAGCGCCGTCTCGAGGGCCCCGAGCTGGTCGCGGAACCTCGCCGCGGACTCGTAGTCCTGCACCGCGGCGGCGGCCTTCATCCGGCGCGACACCTCGCCGACGTGTTTGGAGTCGTTGCCGGCCATGAACGAGGCGAAGTCGAGGGCGATCGACTTGTGCTCCTCCTTCGTGACCCGGCCGACGCAGGGTGCAGCGCACTTGCCGATGTCACCGAGCAGGCACGGGCGTCCGGTCTGTGACGCGCGCCTGTAGGTGGCGTCCGAGCAGCTGCGCATCGGGAAGGCCTTGAGCATGAGGTCGACCGTCTCGCGGATTGCCCACACCTTGGTGTACGGGCCGAAGTAGCGTGCGCCGGGGAGGTTCCTGTTTCGGGTGACGAGGACCCGCGGCACGTCCTCCCCCAGGGTTATCGCCAGGTGCGGGTAGGACTTGTCGTCGCGGAACTGCACATTGAACGGCGGGTCGAACTCCTTGATCCAGGTGAACTCCAGCTGCAGCGCCTCGAACTCGGTGCCGACGACCGTCCACTCGACCGATGCCGCGCTCAAGACCATGCGCCGGGTGCGTTCGTGCAGGCTCGCGAGGGGGGCGAAGTAGTTGCTCAGTCGCGAGCGGAGATTCTTCGCCTTGCCGACATACAGCACCCGCCCGGCCGCATCCTGAAAACGGTAGACACCCGGCTGCTGCGGGATCTCGCCCGCTTTCGGGCGCCAGGGAACGGTGTCAGACATGGCGGTCAGGTGGTCGCAAGTGCCGTTGGCCGGGCAGCCGCGGGCTTCTTGCGACGCACCGGGGCGACGGGCTCGGGCAGGATCTCCCTGAGGAACAGTCCCGTGAAGCTCGCATCCACCGTCGCAAGGTGCTCTGGCGTGCCGACAGCGAGGATCTCGCCGCCGCCCGCGCCGCCCTCGGGACCGAGGTCGATGATCCAGTCGGCAGACTTGATGACGTCGAGGTTGTGCTCGATCACGATGACGGTGTTGCCCTTGTCGACGAGCCCGTTCAGCACGAGCAGAAGCTTGCGCACGTCTTCGAAGTGCAGGCCGGTCGTCGGCTCATCGAGCACGTAGATGCTGCGGCCCATCGACCGCTTCTGCAACTCGGTCGCGAGCTTCACGCGCTGCGCCTCACCGCCGGACAGCGTGGTCGCGCTCTGGCCGAGGCGCACATAGCCGAGGCCGACATCCACGAGCGTGTTGAGGAAACGGCTGATGGACGAGATGGCTTCGAAGAACCCGGCGGCCTCGCCGATCGGCATGTCGAGTACCTCGGCGATGTTCTTTCCCTTGTAGTGCACCCCAAGCGTCTCGCGGTTGTACCGCGCGCCGTTGCAGACCTCGCATACGACATAGACGTCGGGAAGGAAGTTCATCTCGATCTTGATCGTGCCGTCGCCCGAACAGTTCTCGCAGCGACCGCCCTTGACGTTGAAGCTGAACCGGCCGGGCAGGTAGCCCCGGGCCTTCGCATCCTGCGTCTCGCTGAACAGGGTGCGGATCTTGTCGAACACGCCGGTGTAGGTTGCCGGGTTCGACCGCGGTGTGCGCCCGATCGGCGCCTGGTCGACGTGCACGACCTTGTCGAGGTTGTCCAGGCCGGTGACCCGCCGGTGTTTGCCGGGGATCTGCCTGGCCCCGTTGAGTTCGTTGGCCAACACCTTGTAGAGGATGTCGTTGATGAGGCTGGACTTGCCGGATCCGCTCACGCCGGTGACGGCGGTGAACGTGCCGAGGGGGAACTCGGCTGTGACGTTTCGCAGGTTGTTGGCTCGCGCCCCCTCGACCGTGAGAATGCGCTCCCTGTCCACCGGCCGGCGGCTCGACGGAGTCTCGATCGAGCGGCGCCCCGAGAGGTAGTCGCCGGTCATCGAGGCACGGTTCTCGAGCAGCGCCTCGTAGGAGCCGGAGTGCACCACCTCGCCGCCGTGCTCTCCCGCCCCTGGTCCGATGTCGACGATCCAGTCCGCGGTGCGGATGGTGTCTTCGTCGTGCTCAACGACGATGAGGGTGTTGCCGAGATTCTTGAGTTTGACGAGTGTCTCGATGAGGCGACGGTTGTCGCGCTGGTGCAGTCCGATGCTCGGTTCGTCGAGCACGTAGAGCACACCGGTGAGGCCAGAGCCGATCTGGGTCGCGAGTCGGATGCGCTGCGCCTCGCCGCCGGAAAGCGAGCCGGCCGAGCGGGCGAGGTTGAGGTAGCTGAGA
Source organism: Actinomycetales bacterium (assembly GCA_038251725.1). Taxonomy (GTDB): domain Bacteria; phylum Actinomycetota; class Actinomycetes; order Actinomycetales; family Microbacteriaceae; genus Lacisediminihabitans. The sequence continues at coordinate 89,269 of JBBSBA010000001.1, read as the reverse complement.
CCGACCTCGATGAGGAACTCGAGGCGGAGCCGGATCTCCCGCAGGACCTGAGCGGCGATCTTGGCGTCCCGGGCCGACAGCTCGAGCCGCTGCATGAACCCGAATGCGTCGATCAGGCTGAGCTCCGCGACATCCGCGATGTTGTGGTCGTCCACCGTGACCGCGAGCACCTCTGGCTTCAGTCGCTTGCCGTCGCAGACCGGGCAGTTGATCTCGCGGAGGTAGGCGGAGTAACGCTGGCGGGCGGAATCGGTCTCCGCCTCGATGAATTTGCGCTCGATATATGGCATGACGCCTTCGAACCCGGTGGAGTACTTCATCTCCCGGCCGAAGCGATTCTTCCACCTGACCGTCACCTCGAAGTCGTTGCCCTTGAGGATGGCGCTCTGGATGTCGGGGCCCAGGTCCCGCCACGGAGTGGAGAGCGAGAAGTCCAGGTCGGCCGCGAGGCCCTCAAGCAGTCGCTGAAAATAGTTGAACAGCCCCTTGCCCGACTGGGTCCAGGGCAGGATGACGCCGTCACGCAGGCTCAACGCCGGGTCGCCGAGCAGCAGCTCGGAGTCGACCGACATCTTGGTGCCGAGCCCGGAGCACTCCGGGCAGGCACCGAACGGGGCGTTGAACGAGAAGGTGCGCGGCTCGATCTCGGTGAGCTGCACCGGGTGGCCGTTGGGGCACGAGAGCTTCTCGCTGAAGTTGCGCCAGGCATCCGGCCCGGTGGCATCCACATAGTTGACGCTCACGAGCCCGTCGGTGAGCCGCAGCGCGGTCTCGAGGGAGTCGGTGAGGCGGGTGAGGATGTCGTCGGCGGCGACGAGGCGGTCGACGACGACGGAGATGTCGTGCTTGATCTGCTTCTTGAGAATGGGCGGTTCGCTCAGCGGGATCTGCTCGCCGTCGACGATCGCGCGCGAGTAGCCGCTCGCGGCGAGTTCCTTGAAGAGGTCGACGAATTCGCCCTTCTTCTGCGAGATCACCGGACTGACGATCTGGTAGCGCACGCCGGTCTCGAGGGTCATCAGCTGGTCGGCGATCTGCTGCACGGTCTGCCGCTCGATCTTCTCGCCGCAGATGGCACAGTGTGGCACGCCGATTCTCGCCCAGAGCAGCCGCATGTAGTCATAAATCTCGGTGATCGTGCCGACCGTCGAGCGCGGGTTGCGGTTGGTGGACTTCTGGTCGATCGAGACGGCGGGGCTCAGCCCATCGATGAGGTCGACGTCGGGCCGATCGACCTGGCCAAGGAACTGCCGTGCGTACGCTGAGAGGGACTCGACGTAGCGACGCTGCCCCTCCGCGAAGATGGTGTCGAACGCGAGCGAGGACTTGCCCGATCCGGACAGGCCGGTGAAGACGACGAGCGAATCGCGCGGGATCTCGAGATCCACGCCCTTGAGGTTGTGCACTCTCGCACCGTGGACGGAGAGCGTGGAACCGGACTCGACGCGGGAAATAGACACTCTATAGATTCTAGGCAGGCCACCGACATTGCCCGGCGCTGTCCGCCGCAGGCGGAAGAGCGGCACCTCGCCCCAGGCGGAAGGGTTTCGTCAGGAGAGGTGCCCCGCGGCCTCCATCTGGCGCAATTCCTTCTTGAGGTCGGCGACCTCGTCGCGCAGCCGACCGGCGAGTTCGAACTTGAGTTCGCCGGCGGCCAGCAGCATCTGGTCGTTGAGGTCGCGAATGATCGACTCGAGGTCGTTCGCCCCGCTGGCCGCGAGTCCACCGTGCTTCTTGAGGTTCGGGGTGGGTGATCGCTTGCGCCCGTCGCGCCTCGACAGCAGTTCGGCTGTGTCGGCGCCTTCCCTGGTGAGGGACTCGGTGATGTCGGCGATCTTCTTGCGCAGCGGCTGGGGATCAACGCCTCGTTCGAGGTTGTAGGCCACCTGCAGCTGACGGCGGCGGTTGGTCTCCGAGATGGCGAGCTTCATCGAATCGGTCATCACGTCGGCATACATGTGCACCGCACCGGAGACGTTGCGGGCCGCCCGGCCGATCGTCTGGATGAGCGAGGTCGACGACCGCAGGAAGCCCTCCTTGTCGGCGTCGAGGATCGCGACGAGCGACACCTCTGGCAGGTCGAGTCCTTCCCGCAGCAGGTTGATGCCGACGAGCACGTCATAGACGCCCTGTCGGAGCTCGGTGAGCAGCTCCACCCGACGCAGCGTGTCGACGTCGGAGTGCAGGTAGCGGACGCGCACCCCCGCCTCGCCGAGGAATTCCGTGAGCTCCTCGGCCATCTTCTTGGTGAGGGTGGTCACGAGCACCCGCTCGTTGAGTGCCGTGCGCTTGCGGATCTCTTCGAGCAGGTCGTCGATCTGCCCCTTCGATGGCTTGACCACGATCTCCGGATCGATCAGCCCGGTGGGGCGGATTATCTGCTCGACCACACTGTCGGTGATCCCCATCTCGTACTTCCCGGGTGTCGCGGAGAGGTACACCTTCTGGCCGACCCGGTCGAGGAACTCGTTCCACTTCAGCGGACGGTTGTCCAGGGCACTCGGAAGACGGAACCCGTGCTCAACCAGGGTGCGCTTGCGTGACGCGTCCCCCTCGTACATCGCGCCGATCTGGGGAACGGTGACGTGAGACTCGTCGATCACCACGAGCAGGTCGTCGGGGAAATAGTCGATCAGGCAGTGCGGCGCCTCACCGGGCTGCCGTTGGTCGATATGCCGGGAGTAGTTCTCGATTCCGCTACAGAAACCGATCTGCTCCATCATCTCGATGTCGAAGGTGGTGCGCATGCGCAGTCGCTGAGCCTCGAGCAGCTTGCCCTCCCGCTCGAGCTGCGCGAGCCGTTCCTCGAGCTCGACCTTGATGGTCTTGATGGCGGCGTGCATGCGTTCCTGGCCCGCCACGTAGTGCGAACCGGGGAAGACCGAGACCGCCTCGAGCTTCTTCACCACGTCGCCGGTGAGCGGATGAAGGCTGTACAGCCCCTCGACCTCGTCACCGAACATCTCGATGCGGATCGCGAGTTCCTCGTACATCGGAATGATCTCGATGGTGTCCCCGCGCACGCGGAAATTGCCGCGGGAGAAGTCGACGTCGTTGCGCTGGTACTGCATCGACACGAACTTGCGGATGAGGGTCTCGCGATTGATCTTCATGCCCACCTGAAGGGCCATCATCGCCTCGAGGTACTCCTCGGACGAGCCGAGACCGTAAATGCAGGAGACGGTCGAGACGACGATCACGTCGCGCCGGCTGAGCAGGGAATTGGTCGTGGAGTGCCGGAGTCGTTCGACCTCGGCGTTGACCGAGGAGTCCTTCTCGATGAAGGTGTCGGTCTGCGGCACGTAGGCCTCTGGCTGGTAGTAGTCGTAGTACGAGACGAAATACTCGACCGCGTTGTTCGGCATCAACTCGCGGAATTCGTTCGCGAGCTGCGCTGCGAGGGTCTTGTTGTGGGCGAGCACGAGCGTCGGGCGCTGCACCGCCTCGATGAGCCAGGCCGTGGTCGCGGACTTGCCCGTTCCGGTGGCCCCGAGAAGCACCACGTCGGTCTCCCCCGCATTGATCCGGGCCGTCAGCTCCGCAATGGCGGTGGGCTGATCGCCGCTCGGCGTGTAGTCGCTGATGACCTCGAACGGGTGAACTGAACGTCTCGGTTCCATGGATCCAGCTTAGGCAGGGCCACCGACGCAGCGGCCCCATATCGCCGTGGGCAGAATCATGGCGCCTTTCTCGGCATCAGCGGCGAACCGGCAACGACTCCCACAGCGCGTCGACCTGGGCGAGGGTGTCGGCGAGACCGCCGTTGCTGTCGATCACCACGTCGGCGATCGACAGCCGTTCGGCGTCGCTGGCCTGCGCGCGGAGCCGTCGCAGGGCCTCCTCGCGCGTCATCCCACGCAGTTCGATCAGGCGCCGCAGTCGGGTCTCGGTGTCGGCGTTGACCACGACGACGAGGTCGAACTGGCGGTAGTCGGGATCATTCGAGGCCTCGACGAGCAGCGGCACGTCGTAGACCACCACCGCTGCGGGGTCGCGCTCCGCCGCCTCCGCGAACAGGCGCGAACTCAGGGCCCGGATGGCGGGGTGCGTGATCGCGTTGAGCTCGAGCCGGGCGGCCGGGTCCGCGAACACGATCGCGCCGAGGGCGGCCCGCTCGAGCGAGCCGTCCGCCGCCAGGACACCAGAGCCGAACCGCTCGGCGACCGCCGCGAGTCCGGGGCTACCGACCTCAACGACATCCCGCGCGAGCTGGTCAGCGTCGACCCGCACCGCGCCGAGCTCCTCCAGGCGCGTGGCGACGACCGTCTTTCCGGAGGCGATGCCGCCCGTGAGCCCGATGAGATACACGCGAGTAATGCTAACCGTTCACGACAAAACGGCCGGACCCTTCCGGGTCCGGCCGTTTCGGACAACGCTACCGGCCGATCACTGATGACCGGTCGGGAGATGCTGCTTAGGAATTCGAGCTGAGCTTCTCGCGAAGTGCGGCAAGAGCCTCGTCGTCGGCCAGCGTTCCGGCCGTGTCGGCCTCGTTCGAGAACGAGGATCCGCCGGCGACCGGCGCGTCCGAGATCTCGTCCGCGGACGCAACCTGCTTCTTGTGGGCTTCCCAGCGAGCCTGGGCCGCAGCATAGTCCTGCTCCCACTTCTCGCGCTGGGACTCGAAGCCCTCCCGCCATTCGTTGGTCTCCGGGTCGAAGCCGTCCGGGTACTTGTAGTTGCCCGCGTCGTCGTACTCGGTGAGCATTCCGTAAAGCGCCGGGTCGAACTCGGTGCCGTCGGGGTCGACTCCCTCGTTCGCCTGCTTCAGCGAGAGGGAGATGCGGCGACGCTCGAGGTCGATGTCGATGACCTTGACGAAGACCTCGTCGCCGACCGACACGACCTGCTCGGCGAGCTCGACGTGCTTTCCGGAGAGCTCGGAGATGTGAACGAGGCCCTCGATGCCCTCTGCGACGCGAACGAACGCGCCGAAGGGGACGAGCTTCGTGACCTTGCCCGGTGCAACCTGGCCGATGGCGTGGGTGCGGGCGAAGATCTGCCACGGGTCTTCCTGCGTCGCCTTGAGCGACAGGGAGACGCGCTCGCGCTCGAGGTCGACCTCGAGGATCTCGACGGTGACCTCCTGGCCAACCTCGACGACCTCTGAGGCGTGCTCGATGTGCTTCCACGAGAGCTCGGAAACGTGAACGAGACCGTCGACGCCGCCGAGGTCGACGAAGGCGCCGAAGTTGACGATCGACGACACGACACCCTTGCGAACCTGGCCCTTGGCGAGGTTGTTGAGGAAGGTCGTGCGGCTCTCCGACTGCGTCTGCTCGAGCAGCGCGCGGCGGCTCAGGACCACGTTGTTGCGGTTCTTGTCGAGCTCGAGGATCTTGGCCTCGATCTCCTGGCCGAGGTACGGCGTGAGGTCGCGAACGCGGCGCAGCTCGATGAGCGAGGCAGGCAGGAATCCACGAAGTCCGATGTCCACGATGAGGCCACCCTTGACGACCTCGATGACGGAACCGGTGACGACGCCGTCGGCGTCCTTGATCTTCTCGACATCGCCCCACGCACGCTCGTACTGAGCCCGCTTCTTGGAGAGGATGAGGCGGCCTTCTTTGTCTTCCTTCTGGAGGACGAGGGCTTCGACCACATCGCCGACCTGGACGACCTCGGTGGGGTCCACGTCGTGCTTGATGGAAAGTTCGCGGGAGGGGATGACACCCTCGGTCTTGTAACCGACGTCGAGGAGAACCTCGTCACGGTCGATCTTGACGACGGTGCCCTCGATGAGGTCCCCGTCGTTGAAAAACTTCAGCGTCTTTTCGACCGCGGCGAGAAAATCTTCAGCAGATCCGATGTCGTTGATTGCGACCTGCTTGGGCGCCTTGTCGGTCGTTACGATTGTCATGTAGTAGTTGCTCCAGGATGGACATTGTTTTGGGCCGGCCGCAGTGAGTGCGTTGTTAGCAATGGTGTGGTCCGCGACAGGCAGGCGGATGAGATGCCACAAATGTGACATTTGAGTCTATAGCTCAGGGATGAGCCGCGCCAGTCGGCCTGCTGTCGTGCTACCCGAGCAGCGCCGCCGTGAGGGTGTCGAGGCCGACACCGCCGATGTCGAGCGCCTTCTTGTGGAACGCACGGATGTCGAAGTCGGCCCCCTCGCGCTGCGCGTATTCGTCGCGCAGCTGCTCCCAGATGCGCTGTCCGACCTTGTACGAGGGCGCCTGGCCCGGCCAGCCGAGGTAGCGATTGACCTCGAAGCGCACGAAGCCCTCGTTCATGTTGACATTTCTGGCGAGGAATCCGAACGCGTAGTCACCGGTCCACGGACCGGAGCCGTCGGGCAGCCGCTTCTGCAGGTGCACTCCGATGTCGAGCACGACCCGGGCGGCGCGCATGCGCTGGCCGTCGAGCATGCCGAGTCGGTCGCCCGGGTCGTCGAGGTAGCCGAGCTGCTCCATCAGCCGCTCGGCATAGAGGGCCCAGCCCTCCGCGTGACCGGAGGTTCCCGCATTGCGGCGCCAGGTGTTGAGCAGTGCCTTGTTGTAGACGGCCTGGCCGATCTGCAGGTGGTGGCCCGGCACACCCTCGTGGTAGACGGTCGTCAGCTCACGCCAGGTGTCGAACTCGGTGACGCCCTCCGGCACGCTCCACCACATGCGTCCGGCGCGCGAGAAGTCGTCGGTCGGAGGCGTGTAATAGATGCCGCCTTCCTGGGTCGGGGCGATCATGCACTCCAGCCGGCGCACCTCCTCTGGGATGTCGAAGTGCAGCCGCGAGAGCTCCTCGACGGCGCGGTCGCTCGTCTCCTGCATCCATCGCTGCAGGGCGTCGGTGCCGTGCAGCTTGCGGCTCTTGTCCTGGTCGAGGAAGGCGATCGCCTCGGCGACTGATGCGCCGGGCAGGATCTCGCGGGCGATCGACTCCTGCTCGGCTGTCATGCGGGCGAGTTCCTCGATCCCCCATTCGTAGGTCTCGTCGAGATCAACGACGGCCCCGAGAAAGCCGCGCGACGCGAGCTCGTAGATCTCCCGTCCCACTGCATCCCGCTCCGGGGCACGAGGGGCGAGTTCGTCCTCGAGAAAGTGGGAGAGCACGGCGTAGGCGTCGGCCGACCGCCGCGCCGCCGTGGCGAGGTCGCTGCGGAGCGATTCGGGTAGGTCGGACTCCCCCGCCCGTGCGCCTTCCGCGAGCTGGAAGAAGAAACCGGTGTCGGCGACCTGCCTTGCCGCCTGGGCGATCACCTCCCGGATCTGTCGGATTGCCGGCACGTTCCCGGCGTCGATGCCGGTGCGCAGCGTCTGTATGTAGCCGTCCATGGCGGCCGGGAGGTTGCGCAGACGCGTGGCGACATGGGACCAGTCCTCCTCGGAGTCGATCGGCATGAGGTCGAAGATGTCGCGCAGGCTCTGCGGCGCCGAGGCGATCACATTGAGATCGCGCTGGTCGAAGCCCGCGTCGTGCTTGTCGATCTGCAGCTGCAGTTCGCGGCCGAGATCCATCTTCGTCACCTCGTCGACGTGGTCGATCGGCGTCGCCCCCTGCACGGCCGCGAGGGTCTTCTTCGCCTCGGAGACGGCCCGTTCGGCCCCGGCGGGGGAATAGTCGGCGTATTCGCCCTCGCGGCCCGGCCTGCCGAGATAGACCCGGTATTCCGGGAACAGGTCGAGTTCGGTATCGACCCACGCTTCCGCGATTGCGTCGATGGGGGTGCTGGGACGAGCCGTGTGGGACATGTCGTCATCGGTCATTCGTTGAGCCTAGAACCCCCGCAGTATTACTCCTTGTCGAGATCCGTGTTGAGAAGCTCGGCGAGGGAGTCGAGCGCGCTCGCGGCGTCATCGCCCTCTGCCTTGAGAACCACGACCTCGCCGTGACCGATGCCGAGCGACAGGACGCCGAGGATGCTCGCGGCATTGACCGTCTTACCGGCCGCGCTGGTGAGGGTCACCGGCACTCCGGCCTTCGCTGCGGCCTGGCTGAACAGCGAGGCGGGGCGGGCGTGCAGACCGACGCTGGAGGCGACGGTGACGGTACGTTCGGGCATTGCTACTCCTTGGGTGGTGTGTGCTTCGGTGGTTACGTGCGGGTGTTCAGGGTTCGATCGTCACCTTTATGGCTTCGCCCCTGCCAACGATCCCGATGGCTTCGAGCAGATCCGCGAGCGGCATCCGGCGCGTGATCAGGTCGGTCACCGGCACGGCGCCGGAGGCGATCAGGGCGAGGGCCTCCTTGTTCTGCGCCGGGCTCGACCCGTTGACGCCGACGATCGTCAGCTCTCGGTAGTGCACGAGATTCGAATCGACCGTGATGGTCGGGTGGTCCTTCGGCAGTCCGCCGAACAGGCTCAGCCGGCCGCGCCGGGCGAGCATGCGAAGACCCTGCTCCTGGGCCGCGCCGGACGCGGCCGCGGTGATCACGACATCCGCGCCACGGCCACCGGTGGCCTCGAGCACGGCGGCGACCGGGTCGGTCGATTCAGAGGCGATCGCGAGGTCGGGGTGCACGAGGTCGGCCGCGACCTTCAGCCGCTCGGCGTTCAGGTCGATGAGGATCACGGTGGCTGCGCCCCGCGAGCGGGCGAGCCGAACGTGCAGGCAGCCGATCGGACCGGAACCCACCACGACGACAACGTCGCCCTCGCCGACCCTGGCGAGTTCCTGGCCGTTGAGAACGCACGCGAGCGGTTCGGCCAGGCTGGCCTCGGCGAACCCCAGGCCGTCCGGGATGCGGTTGAGCCCGTCGACCCGAAGGACCTCGCGCGGCACGATCATGTACTCGGCGAAGCCGCCGGGGAACTGGTAGCCCATGGAGAGCTGGTTCGGACAGACCGTCGGGCGCCCGGCGAGACAGTCGGGGCAGGTGCCGTCCGGGATCGCGGCGATGACCTGCACGCGATCACCGGGAGCCCAGCCGTCGACGCCGTCACCGACGTCGACGATCTCCCCCGCGATCTCATGACCCATCACCTGCGGCGGGGTCATGTTGGGGTGTCCCGAGTGCCAGATCTTCACGTCGGTGCCGCAGGTCGAGCAGTTCCGAACCCGGATCTTCACCTCGCCCGCAGACACCTGCGGTTCCGGCATGTCCTCCAGGCGGATGTCCCCCGGAGCATAAAATCTCGCGACCTTCATTGCTGTCTACTCTTCCTCTGGGTCGGGCGTCAGAAGGGCGTAGACCTCGTCGCTCGTTGTCGCAGCCCGAAGCGCCGCCGCTCGCTCCGGATCGAGGAGCACGGTCGCGAGCTGGGACAGCAGGGCGATGTGCCCGTTGCCACGCGCGGCAATGCCGACGCATACGCGCACATCGTTGCCGTCCCAGTCCACGCCATCCGGAAAGCGAAGCACGACGAGAGCGTCGTTCTTCACCGAGTCCTTGCCGGCGAGGGTGCCGTGCGGAATCGCGACACCCTCCCCGACGAAGGTCGACACCGACCTCTCACGCTCGAACATCGCCTCGATGTATGAGGCATCGATCGCTCCGGCCTTCAGGAGCGCGTCTCCGGTCTGCCGGATCGCGTCCTCCCGGTCGGTCGCGGTTGCGCTGAGTCGAATGGACGACTCGGCCAGCAAGGCGGTCAGCGCGGGAGCGGTCGTGCTCTCGTCGGTCGATTCGGACATTCTCTAGGCCTCGAACGTTTCGCCGGCTTGGATCGCCTTGACGATCTTCGCCACGGCCGGGTCGCCAAGGAAGAGTTGGAACGGCACGACCGGCACGCCAGGGGCGGCGTGACGGGCGCGGTCCGCGAGCCCCGTGTGGGTGAACACCAGGTCGGCGTCACCGGGGATGCTCGCGACGGGCGAATGGGTGACCGTCACCCCATTCTTGGCGAGTTGCTTCTTCAGCGTCGCGGCCAGCATGACGCTGCTGCCCATTCCCGCGTCGCACGCAACGATCAGTTTCTTGATGCTTGATCCGTCGAAGGTGGCCATTGAGAATCTCCTTGTTTGTCGTGCCTGCTGGTGGTCGTTTCCCGCCTAGGCGACGGAAGCGGCCGCCGGGGTGTTCTTGTTGCGTGCGCTCTGCTCACGCGCGGCCTCGAGGTCGAGTCCGGTCGCCTTGTTGTGGCCGAACCCGAGGAGGGCGGCTCCCACGATGAACGCTACGCCTGCCGAGACGAGGATGCCGAGGAGGATCGTTGGCAGGTCGCCCGGCGCAGCCACCAGGATGTAGGCGAAGATGCTTCCCGGGGACGCCGGAGCCACGAGTCCGTCTCCGAAGAGGCTGAACATCAGCACTCCGGATGCGCCGCCGGCGATCGCCGCGACGAGCAGGATCGGCTTCATGAGCACGTACGGGAAGTAGATCTCGTGGATTCCGCCGAGGAACTGAACGACGATCGCCGCCGGAACGGTGGCGCGGATGGCGAGCGGGCCGAACAGCATCATGGCGACGAGGATCCCGAGGCCGGGGCCGGGGTTGGACTCGAGCATGAAGAGGATCGACTTGTGGGCACCCGTCGCGGCCTGCTTGGCCGCGAGCGGCACGAGCACACCGTTTCCGATGGCGTTGTTGAGGAACAGGACCTTCGCCGGTTCGATGATGATCGAGGCGAGCGGCAGCAGCCGCGCGTTGATCAGCCCGTCAACGAAGTTGGCGAAGACGGTGGTGAGCCAGTAGACGGCCGGGCCGAGGGCGAACACGCCGACGAGCGCCGAGAAGCCACCGACGATTCCGGCGGTGAAGTTGTCGACGAGCATCTCGAACCCTCCCTTGAGGCGACCGTCGATCATGCCGTCGATCCACTTGAGCAGCAGCGCCGCGAGCGGGCCGATGATCAGTGCGCCGAGGAACTGCGGGCCGAGGTCAGCCCAGGTCTTCGGAGCCGATGCGCCGCCGAGGTGCAGAGCGAGCGGCGACATGATGACACCGAGCGTCGCGACGGCACCGACGACGGCACCGCGCTGGCCGTGCACCGTGCGACCGCCGGTGTACCCGATGAGGATCGGCAGCAGGAAGACGATGATCGGGCCGACGATGCTGCTCGCGGCATCCGAGAAGGGAAGCGTCTTGTCGGCCGCGAGGCCGCCGGTGGCGCGAGCGATCTGGTTGACCCAGCCGTTCGGAATGAAGAGGGCGGTCACGAGGCCCCAGGCGATGAACGCCCCGAGGTTCGGCATGATCATTCCGGCCAGAAATGCGCCGCCTCGCTGGATGCGCGCGCGGACGCCGGTACCGGCGGCCACGGGAGTGTAATCGGACATTTTCTTTGGTACTCCTTTGTACGATTCAGGACAGTACGGATGGGTGGGCTGGGTTCGGCGGTGTTATGTGGCCACGAGTGGCCGATCCAGGTCTGGCTGCCACACCAGCTGGACGTTTGAATAGGCGATATCGCCCGGCCCGGGAACGGTGGTCCCCGGCAGACTGACGGCCGCCGCGCCCCAGGCGAGCGCCTCGGTCAAGGCGGCGCCCTCATCGGCCTCGTCGGCGGAGAACCGGGAGAGGAATCCGGCCAGGAAGCAGTCGCCGGCGCCGACGGTGCTGAGTTGCCGGAGCACGGTCGATGCGCCGACGATCACGCCGCTCTCGCTCACGAGAACGGCCCCGTCGGAACCGAGGCTCACGAGCACGCGTTCGACTCCGCGGGACCGAAGCTCCTGGGCTGCGGCGATGACGTCGGCAATCGACAGCACCGGGCGGCCGACGGCCTCGGCGAGTTCTGAGCGGTTCGGTTTGATCAGCCGGGGGTGCGCGGCGATGGCGGTGAGCAGGGCGGCGCCGCTGCTGTCGACCGCGAGCGATGCGCCGAGCTCCCGAACGGAGCCCAGGAGTGAGAGAAGCTCGTCGCGGCCGCACTCCGGAGGCATGCTGCCGGAGAAGACCACCCAGTCACCGTGCTTCACGAGGGTGGTGAGCACCGTCGAGAGCGCCGAGAGGTCGGATGCCGAGAGGACCGATCCCGGCTCGTTCAGCTTGGTGATGGTTCCGTCCGGCTCCGCGATGGTGAGGTTCGAGCGGGTGCGACCGCTCACCGGGACCAGCCGGGTGGCGACGTCGGCGACATCAAGCAGCGCGCTGAGTTCGGCGCCCTCTGCGCCTCCCACGGGAAGCACCGCGACGCTCGCGGCGCCGTTGCGGCTGAGCGCGCGCGTGACGTTGACGCCCTTGCCGCCGGGCTGGAGGACCGGAGATGACGTGCGAAGGACCTCGCCCCGCACGAGACGCTCGACCGCGACCGTGCGGTCGAGGCTCGGGTTGAGCGTGACGGTGACGATCACACGATCACCACCTGGGGGCCGGCGTTCTCGATGTCCTCGGCGAATTCCGCGTCGAGGCCGACATCGGTGATCACGGTGTCGACGACGCTCAGTGGCGCGACGCGGGCGAAGTCCTCACGACCGAACTTGGTGTGGTCGGCGAGCACGACGACCCGGCGCGCGGAGTTGATGAGCGCGAGCTTGATCGTGGCCTCGGCGATGTCCGGCGTCGTGAGTCCGCGCTCGACGCTCATGGCGTTGATGCCCATGAAGGCGACGTCGACGAAGACCTCGGCGATCTGCGCCTTCGTCCAGTCGCCGACCGCGGCGAGCGTGCGCGGCCGCACGATGCCGCCGAGCAGGTGAAGGCTGATGTTGGGGCGCGCGGTGAGGAGCGCGGCGACCGGGATCGAGTGGGTGACGACGGTGAGCTCCCGGTCCGTCGGAAGCAGCTGGGCGAGGCGCACCGTGGTCGTCCCGGCGTCGAGGATGATCGAACCACCGTCGGGCAGCTCCTCGAGCGCGGCGCGGGCGATGCGGTCCTTCTGGTCGGCCTGATGGCTCTCGCGGTCAGCGACGTCCGGCTCGTTGCCGAACCGTTCGACCGGGATGGCCCCGCCGTGGACGCGGCGCAGCACGCCGCGGCGTTCGAGGGCGGTGAGGTCGCGACGCACGGTCTCCGGGGTGACGGCCAGGTCGCGGGCGAGTCCGGCGACCTCGACGCGTCCGAGTGAACGCGCGGTCTCCAGGATCTGCCTGTGGCGCTCTGGGGCGTACATCGGGACCTCTTCGTCGGAAGCAATACCAACATGGAGAATGTTGTTATTGGTTTATATAAGTCCGTTTGAGTCCGTTTGTCAACTCACAGCGCAAGGTCAGGTCAGACGCGTCCGGCGCGGCCCCCGGCTCGCTAGTGCGCGGCGGCGTCCCAGTTCGCGCCGAGACCGATCTGCACCTCGAGCGGGACCGCCAGGGCGGCCGCGTGGCCCATCCGGTCGGTGACGATCGCGGTCAGGGCCTCGACCTCGCCGTCGGCGACCTCGAACACCAGTTCGTCGTGCACCTGCAGAAGCAGGCGTGAGCTGAGCCGCTGCTCCGCGAGGTCGGCCGCGACGCCGAGCATCGCGATCTTGAGGATGTCGGCGGCCGAGCCCTGGATGGGCGCGTTCAGCGCAGCACGCTCCGCGTTCTGCTTGAGCACCCGGTTGTTCGACTTGAGGTCGGGGAACGGACGCCGGCGCCCGAAGATCGTCTCGGTGAAGCCGTCTTCGCGCGCCTTCTCGACGACGCTGCGGAGGTACTCGCGCACGGCGCCGAAGCGCTCGAAGTAGTCGGTCATCAGCTGCTTGGCCTCGGCGTTCTCGATGCGCAGCTGCTTGCCGAGCCCGAAGGCGCTGAGTCCGTAGGCCAGGCCGTACGACATCGCCTTGACCTTGGTGCGCATTGCGGGGGTCACGTCGACCGGATCGACGCCGAAGATGCGTGATCCAACGAAACGGTGCAGGTCCTCCCCCGAGTTGAACGCCTCGATCAGGCCGGCGTCCCCGGAGAGATGGGCCATGATCCGCATCTCGATCTGGGAGTAGTCGGCCGTGAGCAGCGTCGTGAACCCCGGGCCGGCAGTGAAGGCGGTTCGGATCTCGCGCCCCACCTCCGTGCGCACCGGGATGTTCTGCAGGTTCGGGTCGGTGGACGAGATGCGGCCCGTGCTCGTGCCGGTCTGGTCGTAGCGGGTGTGCACGCGGTGGTCGTCGGCGATGGCCTTCTCGAGCGTGTCGACGATCTGCCGCAGCTTCGTGGCATCCCGATGCTGCAGCAGCAGGTCGAGGAACGGATGCGGATTCTGTTCCTGCAGGTCGGCCAGCGATGCCGCGTCGGTCGAGAAGCCGGTCTTGTTCGAGCGGGTCTTCGGCATCTGCAGGTCTTCGAAGAGCACCTGCTGCAGTTGCTTCGGCGAGCCGAGGTTGATTTCGCGGCCGCCGATCTCCGCGTACGCCCTCGTCGCGAGTTCCGCGGCGGTCCCGCCGAGTTCGCGGTTGAGGCGCTCGAGGATGGCGGCATCCACCGTGATCCCGGTGCTCTCCATCGCCGACACCACCGGCACGAGCGGAAGTTCGATCTCGCGCAGCACCCGGATCGATCCGTCGTCGAGCCGCTCGGTGAGGTAGTCGGACAGCCGAAGCACGTACCAGGCCTGCGTTGCCACGCTCACGGCATCCGCCTCGGGCACGAGCTGGTTGGGGTCGGGCTCTGGCAGGTGCTCACCGAGGTGCGTGTAGACCTGCTCGGCGAGCGGCTGGTCGTGCCCGCCGGGCTTGAGCAGCCACGCGGCGAGGGTCGTGTCGAAGACGACGCCGTCGAGGGCGAGCCCGGCCTTCTGCAGCCGCTTGAGGGCGGGCTTGTAGTCCAACAGGTACTTGGGCGCCACGGAGCCGAGCCACTCGGCCAGAGCGTCGTAGTCTGGCCGGCCGGGCGCCCACGGCACATAGGCGGAGTCGTCGGCGGAGGCCAGTCCGAAGCCGGTGATCCCGTCCGGCCCGACCTCGAGGTGCAGCCCGAGCGGACGCGATCCCTTCGCCGACGCGGTGGCGATCCAGTGTGCGAGTTCCTCGTCGACCAGCGTGCGCACGCCGGGGATCTCCGAACCGGCCGGTGCCGAGCCCTCCCCGGTCGCTTCGGTCGAGACGAGTTCGCCCGACGCGGCGGCGATCTTGAGCACGCGCTCGAGCAGCGTGCGGAACTGCAACCTGTCGAAGACCTCGCGGACGGCGGCCTCGTCGATCGGACGACGCAGCAGGTCGTTCGGTGCGACCGGCAGATCCACGTCGGTGAGCAGGTGGTTGAGCTTGCGATTGCGCACGGCACGCTCCTGCTGCTCACGGAGCTTCTCCCCCACGACCCCCTTGATCTCGTGCGCGTGGGCGAGCACCTCGTCGAGCCCGCCGTACTGGGTGATCCACTTGACCGCTGTCTTCTCGCCCACCTTGTCGATGCCGATCAGGTTGTCGCTGGTCTCGCCGACGAGCGCGGCGACATCCGGATACTGGTGCGGTTCGATGCCGTAGCGCTCGAACACGGCGTCACGGTCGTAGCGTTTGAGCTCGGAAACCCCCCGGGCGTTCGGATAAAGCAGCGTGACGTCGTCGTTCACCATCTGGATGGCGTCACGGTCGCCGGAGACGATCAGCACGCGAAAACCCTGGCTGGCGCCCTGCACCGCGAGGGTCGCGAGGATGTCGTCGGCCTCGTAGTCCTCCTTGGCCACCGTGGTGATTCCCATGGCGTGCAGCGCCTCCTCAAGCAGGGGGATCTGGCCGATGAATTCGGAGGGGGTCTCACCACGCGTGCCCTTGTATTCCGGGTATTCGCGGGTGCGGAACGAGTAGCGGGAGATGTCGAAGGCCACCGCGAGGTGGGTGGGTTTCTCGTTCGCGAGCAGATTCAACATCATCGAGATGAAGCCGTGGATGGCGTTGGTGTGCTGCCCATCGCGGTTCTGGAAGCTGTCGACGGGGAGGGCGTAGAACGCCCGGAAGGCAAGCGAATGCCCGTCGATAACGAGGAGGGTAGGCTTTTCGTTGTCAGGCACGAGGCCAGCCTATCCGCGCCCGCCGACCCCCCACAGCAGCCCAGGAAGAAGCCGATGACGATCATTCCCGACAATCTCGACCCAGAACTCGTGGAGCGCCTCGTCACGTCGGGCGGAGGCGAGCTCGCCCGGAAGATGGGATTCGAGTTTCTGGAGCTGTCGGCCGAACGGTCGATCGCGACCATGCCGGTGGAGGGCAACAAGCAGGTCGTCGGCCTCCTCCACGGCGGCGCTCACGTCGTGCTCGGCGAGACCCTCGGATCCATTTCCTCGGCCATACACGCCGGTCCCGGCCGGTTCGCTGTGGGCATCGAGATCAATGCGACCCACAGTCGCTCGGCAACATCAGGTGTCGTCACCGGCACCTGCACGGCACTCAGCCTTGGCCGCACTCTCGCGACCCACGAGATCGTGATTCGCGACGAGCAGGGGCGCCGCCTCTCGACCGTGCGCATGACCAACATCCTGCGCGACGTCTGAATTCCCCCGAGAGCCGGGGGACGCCGCCGCTACTTCTTGGCGGAGAGCTGCTCGATGATCGCCTGAGCCACATCGTGCATGGTGAGCCGACGGTCCATGGATGCCTTCTGGATCCAGCGGAACGCCTCTGGCTCGGTCAAACCCATCTTCTCGTTGAGCAGGCCCTTCGCCCGGTCGACGAGCTTGCGGGTCTCGAACCGCTCGACGAGGTCGGTGACCTCTGCCTCGAGGGTGATGATCTGCGCGTAGCGGGCGAGGGCGATCTCGATGGCCGGCAGCAGGTCGTTCGGCGTGAACGGCTTGACGACGTAGGCGAGTGCGCCAGCCTCGGTGGCCCGCTCGACGAGCTCCTTCTGGCTGAAGGCGGTGAGCAGCACCACCGGCGCGATGTGGTTCTTGGTGAGACGCTCGGCGGCGGAGATGCCATCGAGCAGCGGCATTTTCACATCCATGATCACGAGGTCGGGGCGAAGCTCGGTGGCGAGAGCGACGGCAGTCTCGCCATCACCGGCCTCACCGACAACCTCGAAGCCGTTGTCTCGAAGCGTCTCGACGATATCGAGTCGAATGAGCGACTCGTCCTCGGCCACTACTACGCGGCGGGGGGGCTGAGTGGCGTTTTCCTGGTCTGGCACGGGGACAACCCTACGGTATTCTTGGCCTCGGTATCGTGCGCCGGTGTGGCGGAATGGCAGACGCGGAGCACTCAAAATGCTTTGCTCGAAAGGGCGTGTGGGTTCGAGTCCCACCACCGGCACGCAATACCCGGTCTCCGACCCGCCAACGGCGGGCCGGCATCCCGGGCTCGTCAGGCGGTTGCGATTGCGACGAGGGCGCCGACGACCGGGCGTGGCGCCGCCTCCATCAGCCGACGCAACGCCGCGAGGGCGTGCTCGCGGGGCCTTGGCCCGAGCGCGGCGATGGCGGGTCCGTAGGGGGTTCCGAAGACGCCGTTGACCGCCGCATCGACGCTCGGCCACTGCAGTTCCCGAGTCTCCTCGGTGACACGCAGGTCACGGAACCCACCGAGCAGCTCCTCGACGGAGGCCCGGGACAGCTTGAACGAGTTGTAGTCCCAGGCGCGCGGAAACGGTTCCTCGATGCCCTCGGCCCGCAGGATGTCGCCATAGCTGTCGAACGGCTCCAGTCGCTGGTCTGCCAGCCACACCACGATCCCGACGGTGCCACCGGGACGAAGCACGCGGCGCAGCTCGGCGACCGCCTGGGCCTTGTCCCGCATGAAGGGCAGCCCGTGCTGGCAGACGGCGATATCCACCGACGCGTCGGCCAGGGGCAACTCGGTCGCGGGTGCCTCGAGGAGCTCTATCGGGGCGCCGTCCGGATCGGCGCCCACCGACACCTCGGCGAGCATCGCTCCGCTGATGTCGCTCGCGATCACCCGACCGGTCGCCCCGACGGCGGTGGCTGCGGCCCGCGCGACCGCGCCTGTGCCGCTCGCGACATCCAGCACGGTCTGCCCAGCCCGTATCCCCGCGGCCTCGACGAGGCGCGCCGCCCAGGGTTCGAAGATCGTCGGCAGCAGGTAGCTGCGGTAGTTCACCGGAATGGATGGCGTCTCGAACAGGTGGGAACGCCGGTAGTCGGTCACGTCACGACACCCTTCACTAGGCTGAGCCGAACCAAACCCACCGGTCGATCCGAACGAATCGGCCGACCCGAACGCTCAGGAGCGCCCGTGACGAATACACCAGAAGCGCCGCCCGGCTGGTACCCGGACCACACCGGAGCGCCGCAGCTGCGTTGGTGGAACGGCAGCACCTGGACGGACAGCGTGCACCCCAACGAACCCGCGGCCGGTTCGCCGCTCACCGGCTCACCGACGCCGTATGCGCTGCGACCCGCGCCTCGGACCGTGCCAGCCGGAGCCCCGGTGTACAACGTCTTCATCTGGATCATCGCCCTGCTCCCGATAGTCGGCATCGCGACTCTACTGAGCTTCGACGTGTCGTCGATAGTGTCCTCGCCCTCCGGTCCCGTGGGGATGTACCGGAATCCGGGATATCTCGGATCGCAGTCACTCGGCCTGCTCGCCTACCTGCTCACCGCGCTTCTCGCCTTCTTCGACCGCAGCCGGCTGCTGGCCGCCGGGTTCGACCGCCCGTTCCACTGGGGCTGGGCCTTCCTCGGCGGCACCGTGTACATCATCGGCAGGTCCGTGATCGTCTGGCGTCGATCCCGCCGCGGGCTCGCGCCCGTCTGGCTCTGGATCGGGCTGGCGGTCGTCGGATTCGTCGTCGCCGCCGTGAAGGTCGGCTCCCTGCTGTCGACCCAGCCCGCCTTCCCCATCAACAGCTGACGTTCGGACCGGGGCGGCGCATCGCGGCCGAAACGCCAAGGCTGGCCGTCGCTTTCACAGCCGACGGCCAGACTGGTCAGGCGTCTTTCGCGCCTCGACTACTCCGAGGCGTAGGCGGGCGCGACCGCGTTGTGGGCGTCGCCGATGCGGTGCACGCGCATGTCGTTCGTTCCACCGGAGATTCCGGGAGGGGACCCGGCGATCACGACGACCTTCTCGCCGAGCTCGGCGCGGTTCAAGCCGAGGAGGATGTCATCGACCTGGCCGAACAGCGCATCGGTGTGCCGCTTGCGATCCACCTTGTAGGTCTCGGTGCCCCACACCCACGCGAGGCGGTTCCGGATGCGCTCCTCCGGCGTGAACGCGATGATCGGAATGCGGTGACGCAGTCGCGACATGCGGCGTACCGAGTCACCCGTCTCGGTGAACACGCAGAGGAACCTGGCCTCGACGAAGTCGGCGACCTCCGCGGCGGCGAGGGTGATCGCGCCGCCCTGGGTGCGCGGCGTCGTGCCGAGCGGGAGGATCCGCTCGAGGCCGTGCTCCTCGGTGGAGGTGATGATCCGCGCCATGGTCTGCACGGTGGTCACGGGGTACTCCCCCACGCTGGTCTCACCGCTGAGCATGACGGCGTCGGCACCGTCGAGAACGGCATTGGCGACATCCGACGTCTCGGCGCGGGTCGGAATCGGGCTCGAGATCATGGATTCGAGCATCTGGGTCGCCACGATGACGGGCTTCGCCATGCGGCGGGCGAGCTCCACGGCGCGCTTCTGCACGATCGGCACGGCCTCGAGCGGAAGCTCGACGCCCAGGTCCCCACGGGCGACCATGATGCCGTCGAAGGCGTCGATGATGGCCTCGAGGTTGTCGACAGCCTGCGGCTTCTCGATCTTGGCGATGACGGGAACCTTGACACCCTCTTCCGCCATGATCTCGTGCACGCGGATGATGTCCTCGGCGTTGCGCACGAAGGAGAGGGCGATGAGGTCGGCGCCGAGCCTGAGGCCCCAGCGCAGGTCAGCCTCGTCCTTCTCGGACAGCGCCGGAACATTCACCGCGACGCCGGGAAGATTGATTCCCTTGTTGTTGGACACGGCTCCGCCGACGATGACCTCTGTCGTGACGACGGTGCCATCGGTCGAGAGCACCTTGAGCTTGACCTTGCCATCGTCGATGAGCAGCGGGTCGCCCTCCTTGACGTCGAGCGGCAGGCCCTTGAAGGTGGTGCCGCAGATCTCCTTCGTGCCGAGGATGTCCTCGATGGTGATCTTGAAGATGTCTCCGACCTCGAGTTCGTGCGGGCCGTTGGCGAACTTGCCGAGACGGATCTTCGGTCCCTGCAGGTCGACGAGCACAGCGACGGCACGACCGGAGGCGGCGCTCGCCTTGCGGACGTTCGCATAGACCTCTTCGTGCACGTCGTAGCTGCCGTGGCTGAGGTTCATGCGAGCCACATCCACTCCGGCGTCCACGATGGCCCGGATGTTCTCGTAGCTGGCAGTTGCCGGGCCGAGCGTTGCGACGATTTTTGCGCGTCTCATGTGTTTCTTTCTCTTTGTGGTTAACGATCCGCTGCCGGGCACCAGACGATGGTCAATCGCCCCTGGCCTCGCGTGCGGTTCGGTCAGATGGCGATGGCCCGATCGGTCGGTTTTACCGGAGACGGGAGTTCGGTCTCGCCCTCGAGATAGCGGTCGACGGCCGCTGCCGCGGCGCGGCCCTCGGCGATGGCCCAGACGATGAGCGACTGTCCACGACCCGCGTCACCGGCGACGAAGACGCCAGACTCGCTGGTCTGGTAGTCGCCGTCGCGCTCGACGTTGCCGCGCTCCATCGGAACGCGGAGCTGGTCCTCGAGATCGGCGCTCTCGGTGCCGGTGAAGCCGAGGGCGAGCAGCACGAGGTCGGCGGGGATCTCGCGCTCGGTTCCGGCCTTGGGCACGCGGCGTCCGTCGAGGTATTCGGTCTCGGCCACGCGGATCGCGCGCACCTCCCCGGCCTCGTTGGCGAGGAATTCGACGGTCGACGCCAGGTAGACCCGTTCGCCACCCTCTTCATGCGCGCTCGACACCTCGAACAGCGTCGGCGACATCGGCCAGGGCTGGTGCTCCGGGCGCTCGTGCGGCGGCTGGATGCCGATGGCGAGGTTGGTGACGGACAGCGCCTGCTGGCGGTGCGCGGTTCCGATGCAGTCGGCTCCCGTGTCGCCGCCCCCGAGCACGACGACGTGCTTGCCGTCCGCGGTCAGCTGGTCGGCGATGACGTCACCGGCGCCCACGCGGTTCTGCTGAACGAGGTACTCCATCGCGAAGTGCACACCGGACAGGTCGCGGCCGGGAATCGGGAGGTCGCGCGGCACGAGAGCGCCGGTCGCGACGACGACGGCGTCATACCGGGCCCGCAGTTCGTCCCAGGGGATGTCGACACCGATGGTGACACCGGCACGGAACCGCGTGCCCTCGGCCTGCATCTGCTTGAGGCGCAACTCGATGTGCCTCTTCTCCATCTTGAAGTCCGGGATGCCGTAGCGCAGCAGCCCGCCGATGCGGTCGTCGCGCTCGAACACGGCGACGGTGTGGCCGGCACGGGTGAGCTGCTGGGCGGCGGCGAGACCGGCCGGGCCGGATCCGACAACGGCGACGGTCTTGCCGCTGAGGCGCTCCGGCGGGTGCGGCTCGACCCAGTCGTTGGCGAACGCCTGGTCGATGATCGAGACCTCGACGTTCTTGATCGTCACGGCCGGCTGGTTGATCGCCAGCACGCACGACGACTCGCACGGCGCCGGGCACAGTCGCCCGGTGAACTCGGGGAAGTTGTTCGTCGCATGCAGTCGCTCGATGGCCTGCCGGCCCTCACCACGCCAGGCGAGGTCGTTCCACTCGGGAATCAGGTTGCCGAGCGGGCAGCCGTGGTGGCAGAACGGGATGCCGCAGTCCATGCAGCGACCGGCCTGCTTGCGCACGGTGGCCAGGTCGCCCTGCTCGTAGACCTCTTTCCAGTCCATGAGGCGCAGTGCCACGGGCCGGCGCGCGGGAAGCTCGCGCTCCCGGGTCTTCAGGAATCCCTTGGGATCAGCCACCGGTCACCTCCATGATTCGCGTCCAGACGACATCGCCGTCCGGATCAAGGCCCTCTTCCACCGCGGTCGCCCGGGTGGCGAGCACCGCCGCGTAGTCGCGCGGCAGCACCCTCACAAAGCGGGACATCGTCTCGTCGAGGCTCGCCAGCATCCGCTTGGCGACCGCGGAGTCCGTCTGTGCCGCGTGTTGTTCGAGCAGATCGGTCACGATCTCGATGTCGCCAGCGCCGAGCGGCAGCAGTTCAAGCTCCCCCGCGGCGATGGCCTCGCGGTTGACGCGCTCCGGCACAAGGTCGTAGATGTAGGCCGTGCCGCCGGACATGCCGGCGCCGAGGTTGCGCCCCGTGCCACCGAGGATCACGGCCAATCCACCGGTCATGTACTCGAGGGCGTGGTCGCCGACCCCCTCGACCACCGCGGTCGCGCCCGAGTTCCGCACGAGGAACCGCTCGCCGACGGTGCCGCGCAGGAACAGGCTGCCCTGGGTGGCGCCGTAGCCGATCACGTTTCCGGCGATCACGTTGCGCTCGGCGGCGAAGGTGCTGTCGCGGTCGGGGCGGATCACGATCTGGCCGCCGCAGAGTCCCTTACCGACGTAGTCGTTGCTGTCGCCCTCGAGCCGGAGCGTGATGCCGCTCGGCACGAACGCGCCGAAGGACTGTCCGGCGGTGCCGCGCAGGGAGATGTCGATGGTGCCGTTCGCAAGGCCGTTCTCGCCATGGCGGAGGGTGACCTCGTGGCCAAGCATCGTGCCGACGGCACGCTCGGTGTTGCGGATCGGCAGGCTGATCGACACCGGCTCGCCGTTCAGCAGTGCGGCGGCGCTCTGGCGGATCAACTCCACGTCGAAATGCTTCTCGAGTTCGTGCTCCTGCGCGGTCACGTTGTAGCGCGGCTCGTCCGGACCGAAGACCGGGCCCTCCAGTATCGGAGTGAGGTCGAGCCCGTCGGCCTTCCAGTGCTCGATCGCGCCATTCACGTCGAGGAATTCCGAGTGACCGACCGCCTCCTCGAGGGAACGGAAGCCGAGCTCGGCGAGATACTCGCGCACCTCCTGAGCCAGGAATTCGAAGAAGTTGACCACGAACTCCGGCTTGCCGCTGAATCGCTTGCGCAACTCCGGGTTCTGGGTGGCGACCCCCACCGGGCAGGTGTCGAGGTGGCAGACGCGCATGAGGATGCAGCCGGAGACGACGAGCGGCGCGGTCGCGAAACCGTATTCCTCCGCACCGAGCAGCGCGGCGACGACCACGTCGCGACCGGTCTTCATCTGTCCGTCCACCTGCACGACCACGCGACCACGCATCCCGTTGAGCATGAGGGTCTGCTGGGTCTCGGCAAGGCCGAGCTCCCACGGGGTGCCGGCGTGCTTGAGGGAGTTGAGCGGGCTCGCGCCGGTGCCTCCGTCGTGGCCGGAGACGAGCACAACGTCGGCGAGTGCCTTGGCCACGCCGGCCGCGACCGCGCCGATGCCGGACTGGCTCACGAGCTTGACGTGCACGCGGGCATCCGGGTTGGCGCGCTTGAGGTCGAAGATGAGCTGCTTGAGGTCTTCGATCGAGTAGATGTCGTGATGCGGCGGCGGGCTGATCAGGCCGACGCCGGCCGTCGCGTGACGGGTGCGCGCGATCCAGGGGTAGACCTTCGCGGGCGGCAGCTGGCCGCCCTCCCCCGGCTTGGCGCCCTGCGCCATCTTGATCTGGATGTCGGTCGCGTGCGTCAGGTACATGCTCGTGACGCCGAACCGGCCGGAGGCGACCTGCTTGATCGCGCTGCGGCGCTCGGGGTCGAGGAGCCGGGCGGTGTCCTCGCCGCCCTCACCGGTGTTGCTCTTGGCGCCGATGCTATTCATCGCGATCGCGAGCGTCTCGTGCGCCTCGCCGCTGATCGAGCCGTAGCTCATGGCACCGGTCGAGAAGCGCGTGACGATGGATGCCACGGGCTCGACCTCGTCGATCGGAACGGCCGGGCGCACGCCGTGGCGCAACGCGAACAGCCCGCGCAGCGTCATCAGGTTGCTCGCCTGGTCGTCGACGAGCTTGGTGTACTCGCGGAAGATGTCGTACCGGCGCGAGCGCGTGGCGTGCTGCAGCCGGAACACCGTGTCCGGGTTGAACAGGTGAGCTGGCCCCTCACGGCGCCACTGGTACTCGCCTCCGGGTGCAAGGCGCTCGTGGGCGCTGATGGCGCCGTCCTCCGGGTAGGCGGCCGCGTGGCGGGCCGCGCTCTCCGCGGCGATCACGTCGATGCCGACGCCCCCGAGCAGGCTCGACGTTCCGGTGAAGTACTGGTCGACGAACGCCTGGTCGAGGCCGACGGCCTCAAAGGCCTGGGCGCCGGCGTAGGAGCCGACGACGGAGATGCCCATCTTGGACATGATCTTCAGAACACCCTTGCCGAGCGCCTTGATCAGGTTCTTGACCGCCTTCTGGCCGTCGACGCTCGAGATCATGCCGCTGCGCACGAGCTCTTCCGCGGATTCCATCGCCAGGTACGGGTTGATTGCCGAGGCGCCGTAGCCGATGAGCAGCGCAACGTGGTGGACCTCGCGCACGTCGCCGGCCTCGACGATCAGGCCGACCTTCATCCGGTTCTCGGCCCGGATGAGGTGATGATGCACCGCCGCGAGCATGAGCAGCGACGGCACTGGGGCGAGGTCCTTGTTGGAGTCGCGGTCCGACAGCACGATGAAGAGCGCACCGGCCTCGATGGCTGAGTCGACCTCCTCGCACATTGCGGCGATCCGCTGCTCCATGGCCTTCGGCCCCTGGTCAACGCGGTACAGCCCCTTGATGGTGCGGGTGGGGTTGAAGGTGTGGCGGGACGACTTGGGCGCGATGTGCTGGATCTTGGCCAGCTCGTCGTTGTCGATCACCGGGAAGTCGAGGATCACCTGGCGGGCATGCTCCGGGGTCGCGTCCAGCAGGTTGCGCTCCGGGCCGAGGCCGAGCCTGAGCGAGGTGACGACCTCCTCGCGGATGCTGTCGAGCGGCGGGTTGGTCACCTGCGCGAAGGCCTGCGTGAAGTAGTCGAAGAGCAGGCGCGGGCGGGCGGAGAGCACCGCGATGGGGGTGTCGGAGCCCATGGCACCGAGCGGCTCCGCGCCGTTCTCCGCCATCGGCCTGAGCAGGATGCGCACCTCCTCTTCGGTGTAACCGAAGGTGCGCTGGCGACGGGTGACCGAGGCCGGGGTGTGCACGATGTGTTCGCGTTCCGGCAGGTCCTTGAGGTTGATCCGCCCGCCGTCCAGCCAGGTGCCCCAGGGCTCGGCCGCCGCGAGTTCGCTCTTGATCTCGTCGTCTTCGATGAGCCGTCCGGCCTCGGTGTCGACGAGGAACATCTTGCCCGGGCGCAGGCGTCCCTTGCGCACGACCCGACTCGGGTCGATGTCGAGCACGCCGATCTCGCTCGCGAGCACGACGAGTCCGTCGTCGGTCACCAGGTAGCGGCCGGGGCGGAGTCCGTTGCGGTCGAGCGTGGCGCCGACGAGTGAACCATCGGTGAAGACGAGCGCGGCCGGGCCGTCCCACGGCTCCATGAGCATCGAGTGGTACTCGTAGAAGTCGCGGCGGGCCGGATCGATGTCGGTCTGGTTCTCGTAGGCCTCTGGCACCATCATCATCATGGCGTGCGGCAGCGAACGGCCGCCGAGGTTCAGCAGCTCCACCACCTCGTCGAAGGAGGCGGAGTCGCTCGCGCCGGGGGTGACGATCGGGAAGATCGGGCGCAGGTCACCGAGCAGGTCCGATTCGAGCTGGGACTGGCGCGCGCGCATCCAGTTGCGGTTGCCGTGCACCGTGTTGATCTCGCCGTTGTGGGCGATCATGCGGAACGGCTGGGCGAGCGGCCAGGACGGGAACGTGTTGGTGGAGAACCGCGAGTGCACGAGGGCGAGCTTCGACGCGAAGCGTGTGTCGGAGAGGTCCGGGTAGAACGGTTCGAGCTGGAGGGTGGTGACCATTCCCTTGTAGACCAGGGTGCGACAGCTCAGCGACGGGAAGTAGGCGTTGAGTTCGCGTTCGGCCCGCTTGCGCAGGCGGAACGACTTGCGGTCGAGGGCGATGCCGTTCAGCGGCAGGCCGGTGGAGTCGTCGAGTGCGCTGGAGAGGAACAGCTGCTCGAAGAACGGCATCGCCTCGCGGGCGAGGGTGCCGAGGCCCTCGGGGCGCACGGGCACGGAACGCCAGCCGAGCACGGTGAGGTTCTCCTCGAGCGCGAGGGCCTCGATTCCGCTCTTGACAGCCGCGCGTTCCGCGTTCTCGACGGGAAGGAACGCGGTTCCGACGATGTAGCTCCCGACGACCGGGAGCTCGAAGTCCACGACCGCGCGCAGGAAGGCATCCGGGATCTGGGTGACGATGCCCGCACCGTCGCCGGTGCCGGCATCGGAACCAATGGCGCCGCGGTGTTCGAGGTTGCGCAGCGCGCCGAGCGCTGCGTCGATGATGTCGTGACCGGCGGTGCCGCGCAGCGTCGCAACCATGGCGAGGCCGCAGGCATCCTTCTCGCGACGCGGGTCGTACATGCCGGTCGCGGCTGGGGTGGTGCTGAAGCGGGAGAAAGCTGGCGTGAGTGCCATGGTGAAACCGTCCTCACGAAGTTACGTAGGCAGGTGGGACGGCGGCGGCCCAAGAGGATGAAGCGCGGAAGGATTAAGCCCGGAAGGATCATGGCGGTCGAGAGCCGGGGTACGGCGCACCACCGGCGAAACCGTCAGTTCACGGCATCGTGTGCGTTACTTCGCGCGAGTCCCGCTTGTGACGGAGTTCACGGCAGTCTTTTTCTTTGGACCCGGGGCGGCTTTCGAACCATCGGTGAGCGCCGCATCGCTGTCGGCCTCGTCGAACTCCGGATAGGTGTCCTCAGAGTCTACCGCAGCCGAGGGGGACCACTCCCGACCGGGAGCGTAGGCGCTCGGCTCGAAGCCCGGGTGGCGGCGAGACTGCACGACGAAGATGATGACGCCGACGAGGGCGGCCGCCCAGGCCGCCCACACGTTGGTGCGCACGCCGAGGAAGATGAGGCTCGGATCGATGCGGATCGACTCGAAGTAGCTGCGGCCGAGGCCGTACCAGATGAGGTAGACCGCGAGGGTCTTGCCCCACTGCAGGGTGAACTTCTTCGACAGGTAGAGGATCACGAGCACCCCTGCGACATCCCAGACGACCTCGAACAGGAAGGTCGGCTGGAACAGCGTTCCGGCGGGCAGACCGACCGGGAACGCCCCGTTGGTCTTCTCGATCTGCAGGCCCCACCAGGCGTTTGTCGGCAGGCCGAACAACTCGTGGTTGAAGTAGTTTCCGAAGCGGCCGAAGGCCTGGGCCAGGAGCAGGCCGGGGGCGAGCGCGTCGGCGAAGGTCCAGAACCGCACCCCGGTGACCCGGCAGCCGATGTAGACGCCGATGGCGCCGCCGATCAGCGCACCGAAGATGGCGATGCCGCCCTCCCAGATGTACAGGATGTGCACCATCTTCGCCGCGGAGCCGAAGTAGTCGTTCGGATGCGTGACCACATGGAAGATTCGGGCGCCGATGATGCCGAGTGGCACGGCCCACAGGGCGATGTCGAGCACGATGCCGGATTCGGCCCCGCGCGCCGTGAGCCGCCGGTTGGTCAGAATGGTCGCCGCCACGATGCCGACGAGGATGCAGATCGCGTAGGTGCGGATGCTCAGGCTCGACGACACCCAACTGATACCGAGGCTGTTGAGCCACTGGCCGAGTTGGATCGCCTGCCATGGTTCGCTCGGGCTGGGAATGCTCAGGGGAAGAACCACGATCCTGGTTGCCTTTCATACGGCGCTTTCACCTGCAGCGCTCTTGCCTTGCTCTGTCGTTCGGGTGGTGCGGGGTCGAGAAGAACTAGCTAAGCGTACCCGTCGCGAGGTGGGCGGCCGTGTCGGCGACCGCGGCCACGCCCCCGTCTGCGAGTGCCTTCACGAGGGCGGAGCCCACGATCGCGCCGTCGGCGTACTGGATGACCTCGCGAACCTGCTCGGGCGTGGAGATGCCGAGACCGACGCAGGTGGAGGTCGCCCCCGCGCTGCGCAGGCGCGCGACCAGGGTCTTCGCGGCGACATCGACGTCGCTGCGGGCCCCGGTGATTCCCATGGTTGACACCGCGTAGACGAATCCACGACTCGACCGCACGGCCTGGCTGAGCCGGGCGTCCGTGGAAGACGGAGCGGCGAGAAACACCCGGTCAAGCCCGGTCCTGGTGGAGGCGGCGAGCCAGGCGCCCGCCTCGTCGGGGACGAGGTCCGGCGTGATCAGTCCGGACCCGCCGGCCGCAAGAAGGTCGTCGGCGAAGCGCTCGACTCCGTACTGGACCACCGGGTTCCAGTAGGTCATGAGCAGCACCGGCACGCTCGTGCGCGCGGTGATCTCGGCGATCGCCTCGAACCCGTGCCGCAGCTTGAAGCCTGCGCTGAGGGCGGTGAGGGTCGCGGCCTGGATGACCGGGCCATCCATCACCGGGTCCGAATATGGCAGGCCGAGTTCGATGACGTCGACCCCGTTCTCGGCGAGGGCGACGGCCGCTTCGATGCTCGTGCGCAGGTCGGGGAACCCGACGGGCAGGTAGCCGACGAGGGCTCCGCTCCCGGCCGTCGTGCGCGCGGCGATGGCGGACTCGACGGCGCTCGGGGTCGTGGCGCTCACGCCGGGTCCCCGACTGCGTCGAGGATGTCGAAGTACTTGCCGGCCGTCTCCATGTCCTTGTCACCGCGCCCGCTGAGATTCACCAGGATCGTGGCGTCCGGGCCGAGCTCCCTGCCGAGCTTGATCGTGCCGGCGAGGGCGTGCGCGGATTCGATGGCCGGGATGATGCCCTCGGTCATCGAGAGCAGCCGCATCGCGGACATCGCCTCGTCGTCGGTGATCGGGAGGTAGTTGGCACGGCCGATGTCGGCGAGCCAGGAGTGTTCCGGTCCAACGCCGGGGTAGTCGAGGCCGGCCGAGATGGAGTGCGACTCGATGGTCTGACCGTCCTCGTCCTGCAGCATGTAGCTGCGTGCGCCGTGCAGCACGCCGGGACGACCACGGGTGATGGTGGCGGCGTGCCGTTCGGTCAGGTGCCCGTCTCCCGCGGCCTCGTAACCGTAGAGGGCCACATCGGGGTCGTCGAGGAAGGCGTGGAAGATGCCGATCGCGTTCGACCCGCCGCCGACGCAGGCGGTCACGGCATCCGGAAGCGCGCCGGTGAGTTCGAGCACCTGGGCGCGGGCCTCCTCACCGATGATCTTGTGGAAGTCGCGCACCATCACGGGGAACGGGTGCGGCCCGGCGACCGTGCCGAGCAGGTAGTGGGTGTTCTCGACGTTGGCGACCCAGTCGCGCAGCGCCTCGTTGATGGCGTCCTTGAGGGTGCGGGACCCGGCGGTCACCGGGATGACCTCCGCGCCGAGCAGCCGCATGCGCGCCACGTTGAGCGCCTGGCGCTCCGTGTCGACCTCGCCCATGTAGACGACGCACTGCATCCCGAACAGTGCGGCAGCCGTCGCGGTGGCGACACCGTGCTGGCCGGCGCCGGTCTCCGCGATCAGGCGGGTCTTGCCGAGACGGCGGGCGAGAAGCGCCTGGCCGAGCACGTTGTTGATCTTGTGCGAACCGGTGTGGTTGAGATCCTCGCGCTTGAGAATGATTCGCGCGCCACCGGCGTGCTCGCCGAAGCGCGGCACCTCCGTGATGATCGACGGGCGACCGGTGTAGGTTCGGTGCAGCTCGGCGAGTTCCTCCTGGAACAGCGGGTCGGTCTTCGCCGCCGTGTAGGCCGCGTCGAGCTGGTCGAGAGCCGCGATGAGCGACTCGGGAACGAACCGTCCTCCGTATTCGCCGAAGTACGGGCCGAGTTCGTCACGCAATGCCATGTGTTGTCGCCCTTGCTGGTGGGAAGCGGATCTAGTTGCCGAGGAATTCTGCGAGCGTTCGCACGGGATCTCCGGTGACCAGCGCTTCGCCGACGAGCACGACGTCCGCCCCGGCCTCGCGATAGTGCACCACGTCTTCCGCCGATCTGATCGCTGACTCGGCGACGCGGATGACGCCGGAGGGGATCTGACCGGCCAGCCGACCGAACAGATCCTGGTCGAGCTCGAAGGTTGACAGGTCACGGGCATTGACTCCGACCAGACCGGCTCCGATGTCCAGGGCGCGGGAGACCTCGTCGGCGTTGTGGGTCTCGACCAGTGCGCTCATGCCGAGCTGTCCGATGAGCTCGAACAGGCTCGCGAGCGTGTCCTGTTCGAGGGCGGCGACGATGAGCAGCACCAGGTCGGCGCCGGCCGCACGTGCCTCGAAGACCTGGTAGGGCTCGGCGATGAAGTCCTTGCGAAGTACCGGAAGCGACACGGCTTCCCGAACGGCCTCGAGGTCGGCGAGCGATCCGCCGAACTTGCGACGCTCGGTGAGCACGCTGATGGCGCTCGCTCCGCCGGTCTCATAGGAGACCGCCAGGGCGGCCGGGTCCGGTATGTCGGCGAGCGGTCCGCGCGACGGGCTGGCCCGCTTGACCTCGGCGATGATGCGCACACGGGAGGCCGGGGCGAGAGCGAGGAGCGCGTCGATCGCCGGAATCCGGGCGATCGCCGCGGCCTCGACTTCGGCGATGCTGCGCAGGGCACGACGCTCCGAGGCGTCCTGAAGTGCCCCGGAGACGAGATCGGAGAGCACCTGAGTCAGTGGCCCTTCGGTGTGTACTTGGCGCCGTACACGCCGTAGCCCATGCGCTTGAGCACGTAGCCGGCAAGGGCTCCAACGACGAGAAGCCCGGCGGAGGCCCAGACCACGATCGGCTGGTCGAAGAAAAACGCGATGGTGCCGATGGCGAAGGCCATCAGCATGAGGATCACGGCAGTCCAGGCCGCCGGGGAATTGCCTTCGCCCGGCTCTGGGTATTCGTCGCTCACAGGTCTCCTTCGTGGGTGTTCGATCAAAAGTCTATCGTGAGGTGGGGTCGCTGCCGCCGCTCAGCGTGTCCCAGTCGGACACCGCCGTCGCGCCCGCGTCGGTCTCGACCGCTTCGGAGCCGGTGTCGGCCGCCTCGAGGCGCACCGGCTGGCCGTAACGGCTGGAGGAGCCCGGCCAGCGCCGGCCGGTGACCACCACGAAGACTCCGAGGGCCATCGTGAGCACCCCGGCGACTATCGCGATCACCGGGTAGGCGGTCGGCGCGACCGAGACGACCAGGGCGGCGACCGACTTGCTGCCACCGACTCCGGTGGCAGCCGAGATGGCAGCCTCGGATGCCTTCACCGGATTCGACTCGGCGATCACGGCCGACAGCGCGACCGTGAAACCGATGAGTACCTGAAGCACGCCGAGCACCGCGCGGAAGAACGGCCCGGCGATGGCCAGGGCGGCGACGAGCGCCAGGCTGGCGAGAGCGAGAGCGACGAGGGCTGGCGCGGCGATGTCGCCGGTGACCGACAGCACCGGATGTCCGGTGGCTGACTCGCTCAGGGTGACGGCGTACCACTGCCCGGTCCAGACCAGCAGGGTCAGGCCGCTCAGCACGAGTGCCGTGAGCAGGCTGATGCTCTTGAAGCGACGCGCGCGGGCGAGGCCGACGGTGCGGGCCATCTACTGAACCCGCCGCATGGCATTGGCAACGGCGACGGCACGAAGCGGCGCGGCCGCCTTGTTCTGGCTTTCCTGGTGTTCGGCCCCCGGCACGGAATCGGCGACGAGCCCGCCGCCGGCCTGAACGTGCGCCAGCCCGCCGATGATGGTCGTCGTCCTGATTGCTATCGCGAGGTCGAGGTCGCCCGCGAAGTCGAAGTACCCCACGACACCGCCGTAGACGCCGCGCTGGGCCACCTCAAGCTCGTCGATGATCTCGAGAGCGCGCGGCTTCGGGGCGCCCGACAGGGTGCCGGCCGGGAAGGTGGCGCGGAACACGTCGAGCGAATTCGCCCCGGGCCGGCGGTTGCCCTCGACGGACGAGACCAGGTGCATGATGTGGCTGAACCGCTCCACCCGCATGAACTCCGTCACCTCGACGGTGCCTGGCACGCACACCTTGAGCAGGTCGTTCCTCGCGAGGTCGACGAGCATGAGATGTTCCGACCTCTCCTTCGCGTCCGCGAGCAACTCGTCGGACAGCGCGAGGTCCTCCTCCGGACTGGCTCCACGCGGGCGCGACCCGGCGATGGGATGCATGTAGACGCGATCACCCTCGACCTTGACGAGAGCCTCAGGCGAGGATCCGACGATCCAATACGGCTCACCAGCCGGCGTCAGCAGGGAGAGCAGGTACATGTACGGGCTCGGGTTCAGGGTGCGCAGGACGCGGTACACGTCGAGAGGATGCGCGGTGATCTCGTGGTCGAATCGCTGAGAGATGACGACCTGGAAGACGTCGCCGTCGCGGATATGCTGCTTCGCACGGTCGACGAGGGCCATGTAGTCGTCGGGTGTCATCCTGGACTGCGGTGCAGCCGGCACGGTGAGGTCGACCTCGGCGAGCCACGCCTCCGTCGGTTCGGCGAGCCGCGCCTGCATGCTGTCCAGTCGCTCCTGCGCTCCGTCCCACAGTCGGTCGCCGGACTCCACCCCGTCGTTGAGCGCCGCCGCGATCAGCAGCACTCCTCCCGTGCGGTGATCAACGACGACCAGTTCGGCGACGAAGCTCATCGCCTGGCCGGGCACCGAGTAGTCGGCTGGCGGAATGTTCGGAAGCCGTTCGATCTGGCGGATCGCCTCCCAGCCGATGAATCCCACGAGCCCGCCGGTGAGCGGCGGGTGCCCGGGCACGTGCGGTGTGCCCCAGCGTTCGTAGAGGTGACCGAGCGCCTCGAGGGGCGCGGTCGGGGCGTCGGGCCCGAGCGCGCGCTCGGCGGCGAGCCCGTAGTCAAGCCACTGGGCCGCATCCCCCTGTTGGGTGAGCACGCCGAAGCTGGAGACGCCGATGAAGGAGTAGCGCGACCAGATGCCGCCCTGTTCGGCGGATTCGAGCAGGAAGGTGCCCGGTTGCCCCTTCGCGAGCTTGCGGTAGATACCGACCGGGGTCTCCCCGTCGGCGAACAGTTCCCGGATCACCGGGACCACCCGGTGTCCGTGCAGCAGTGAGTCGAATTGCTCGCGGCTCGTCGTGTCACTCATTCGCATCGCCGATCGTCGGGTCGAGGGGGTCCACGTCGAAGCAGGCGTGGGCACCGGTGTGGCAGGCGGCGCCGATCTGCTCAACCTTCACGAGCAACGTGTCGGAATCGCAGTCGAGCGCGGCGCCCTTGACGTACTGTCGGTGGCCGGAGGTGTCGCCCTTGCGCCAGTACTCCTTGCGGGAACGGGACCAGAAGGTGACCCGGCCCTCGGTGAGGGTTCGCCGCAGCGCCTCCTCGTCCATGTAGCCGAGCATGAGGACCTCGCCGGTGTCCCACTGCTGGATGATCGCCGGAAGCAGCCCGGAGGAGTCGAACGTGGCGCGGGCAAGTACCGAGTCGGTGTCGGTGTCCATGGTCATTCCTAGCCTCTCACCACGATGCCCGCCGCGGCGAGCTCGTGCTTGACGTCGGCGACGGTGAGTTCGCCGTTGTGGAAGACGGATGCCGCGAGCACCGCGTCCGCGCCGGCCAGGATTGCTGGCGGGAAGTGCTCCACCGCTCCCGCGCCTCCGCTGGCGATCACGGGAACCCGGCTGATCTCGCGCATCGCGGCGATCAGCGGAAGGTCGAAACCGGTCTTGGTGCCGTCGGCGTCGATCGAGTTCACGAGGAGCTCCCCCGCACCGCGCTCGATGGCCTCGGCGGCCCAGGCGAGGGCGTCGATGTCGGTCTCCGTGCGCCCGCCGTGGGTCGTGACGACCCAGCCGCTCGCGGTGCGCTGCGAGCGCTTGACGTCGAGCGAGAGCACGAGCGCCTGCGCCCCGAAGCGGTCTGCGATCTCGCCGAGCAGCGCCGGCCGGGCGATGGCTGCGCTGTTGACGCCGATCTTGTCGGCCCCGTGGCCCTGCAGGCGCGCGACGTCCTCGACGGAGCGCACACCCCCGCCGACGGTGAGCGGGATGAAGACCTGTTCGGCGGTCGCCTGCACCACGTCGTACATCGTGGCCCGGTCGTCCACCGTTGCGGTCACGTCGAGGAAGGTGATCTCGTCTGCGCCCTGCTCGTAGTACCGGCGGGCCAGCTCGACCGGGTCTCCCGCATCGCGCAGGTCGAGGAAGTTGACGCCCTTGACGACCCGGCCCGCGGCCACGTCAAGGCACGGGATCACGCGCACCGCGAGGGTCACCGTCAAATCCGAGCCGCGTGGATCGGGCTGACGAGAATGGCTCGCGCACCGAGTTCGTAGAGCTGGTCCATCACATGGTTGGTGTCCACCCGCCGCACCATCACCCGCACGGCCACCCAGTCGCGGTCGCGCAGCGGCGAGACGGTCGGCGACTCGAGCCCGGGGGTGATCGTGGCGGCCGCCTCGATGAGCGCGATCGGCAGGTCGTAGTCCATGAGCACGAACTGGCGGGCCACCAGCACCCCCTGAAGCCGACGGTGGAGGGTCGTGATGCCAGGCAGCTCCGCCTTCGCGCTGATCAGCACGGCTGTCGATTCGAGAATGACCGGCCCGAAGATCTCCAGGCCCTGGGCGCGCAGCGTCGACCCGGTCGAGACGACGTCAGCAACGGCATCGGCGACGCCGAGCTTGACGGCCGATTCGACGGCGCCGTCGAGCTTGACCAGGCTCGAGGTCACGCCGTGCTTCGCCAGGAAGTCGCCGACGAGTCCGGGGTAGCTCGTGGCCACTCGAACGCCCTCGAGGTCCTCGAGCGAGCCGAAGCGGCCCGCGACGCCGGCGAACCGGAAGGTGGACGCACCGAAGTCGAGGCTCGCGATCTCCACCGCGGAGGATCCGGAGTCAAGCAGCAGGTCGCGGCCGGTGATGCCCACATCGAGAGCGCCGGATCCGACGTAGGTGGCGATGTCGCGCGGGCGGAGGAAGAAGAATTCCACATCGTTGCGCGGGTCGGAGTGGTTGAGCGCGCGCGGGTCCCGGCGGCCGGAGTACCCGGCCTCGGACAGCATCTCGGCCGCGGTCTCGCTCAGGGAGCCCTTGTTCGGCACTGCGATTCGCAACATGGTTCAGGTCTCCTGCGGGGGGAATGGCGCTACGGACGGATGACGGAACGAAGTGTGATCACTCACAGATGTCGGTAGACATCCGCGGTGGTCAGCCCCTTCGCGATCATCAGCACCTGGAGGTGGTAGACAAGCTGCGAGATCTCCTCGGCCGTCTCGTCCAGCGACTGGAATTCGGCGGCCATCCACACCTCGGCGGCCTCCTCGACGATCTTCTTGCCGATGGCGTGCACCCCGGCATCGAGTTCCGCGACCGTGCCGGAACCGGCGGGGCGCGACACCGACTTCTCGGTGAGCTCCGCAAACAGGTCGTCGAACGTTTTCACAGGGTCAACGTTACCGTCCCCGCCACCCACGATCGCGCGAGCCGCCGGTGGCCTACGGACGGGACGCCTCCGCCACCCGCACCGGCTCGAGGCGCACGATGACCGCCTTCGACACGGGGGTGTTGCTGCCCTCGGCCGCGCTCGACAGCGCAACGAGCACGTTGGCCTCCGGGAAGTAGGCCGCGGCGCAGCCCTTCGCCGTCGGGTAGGACACCACCCGGTAGTTGCGCAGCACGCGGTCGGGTTCGTCGCGCCATTCGCTGAAGATGTCGACGCGCTGGCCGTCGTCGAGCCCGAGCTCGGCGAGGTCCTCCGGGTTCACGAACACCACATCCCGGCCGTTGTGGATGCCGCGATAGCGGTCGTTGAGGCTGTAGATGGTGGTGTTGAACTGGTCGTGGGAGCGCATCGTCTGCAGGATCAGGCGTCCCTCGGGGCGTTCGAGGTGCTCGAGGTGGTTCACGCTCAGCATCGCCTTGCCCGTGGCGGTGGCGAAGGTGCGCGAGTCCCGCGGGCCGTTCGGCAGCACGAAGCCGTTCCTGCGGCGGACCTTCTCGTTGAAGTCCTCGAAGCCGGGGATCACCCGCGAGATGTGCTCGCGGATGCTGTCGTAATCGGCCTCGAAGCCGAGCCAGTCCACCGGTGACGAATCGCCGAGAACCGCCGAGGCGAGGCGCGTGACGATGGACACCTCGGAGAGCAGGGTCGGGGCGACGGGAGGAACGCTTCCGTGAGTGGCGTGCACCGCACACACGCTGTCTTCCACCGACAGGAACTGCGGTCCGCTCTTCTGCAGGTCGAACTCGGTGCGGCCGAGGGTTGGCAGGATCAGGGCCTCGGTGCCGATGACCGCGTGCGAGCGGTTGAGCTTTGTCGACACCTGCACCGTGAGGTCACAGCCGCGCATGGCCGCCTCGGTGGCCCCGGTGTCGGAGACGGCGGCGACGAAGTTGCCCCCGAGCGCGAAGAACACCGACACCTCGCCGCGCTGCATCGCCTGGATCGTCTTGAGCGCGTCCATGCCGTGCTCGCGCGGCGGCGCGAACCCGAACTCGGCCTCTACTGAGTCGAGGAACGTGTCGCCCATCTGCTCCCAGATGCCCATGGTGCGGTCGCCCTGCACGTTGCTGTGGCCGCGAATCGGCGAGGCGCCCGCTCCGGGTTTGCCGATGTTCCCGCGCAGCAGCAGCAGGTTGATCAGGTCCTTGAGGGTGTCGACGGATTTCTTGTGCTGCGTGAGCCCCATCGCCCAGGTGATGATCACGCGGTCAGCGGCGATGTACCGGGCGGCGAGCTCGTCGATCTCCGCGCTCTCGAGTCCGGTGGCGGCGAGCACCTCGGCCTCGTCGAGCGTGGCGAGGTGGGCGCGCAGTCCGGCGAGGCCGATGGTGTATTCGTCGAGGAACTCGTGGTCGAGCACCGTGCCGGGCTTCGCATCCTCCGCGTCGAGGACACGCTTGCAGAGCGCCTGCATGAGGGCCATGTCGCCGCCGGACCGGATCTGCAGGAACTGGTCGGCGAGGGTGGTTCCCCGGCCGATGAGGCCGCGCACGGTCTGCGGGTTCTTGTAGCGCATGAGCCCCGCCTCGGGGAGGGGATTGACGGCGACGATCGAGGTGCCGTTGCGCTTGGCATCCTCCAGCGCCGTGAGCATGCGCGGATGGTTGGTGCCCGGGTTCTGGCCGAGGATGATGATGAGGTCGGTGCGCTCGAAGTCGTCGTAGGCGATGGTGGACTTGCCGATGCCGATGACCTCGCCGAGCGCTGTGCCGGTGGATTCGTGGCACATGTTCGAGCAGTCCGGAAGGTTGTTGGTGCCGAAGGCCCGGGCGAACAGCTGGTAAACGAAGGCCGTCTCGTTGGCGGTGCGCCCGCTCGTGTAGAACACGGCCCGATCCGGGTCAGGCAGCGCCTTCAGCCGGTCGGCCACGATCGAGATGGCCCGATCCCAGCTCACCGGTTCGTAGTGCTCGGATCCGGCCGGCTTGTACACGGGCTGCGTGAGGCGGCCCTGCATGCCGAGCCAGTATTCCGACTTCGTGAGCAGGTCCGAGACGGAGTTCTCGGCCCAGAAGCTCGTCGGCACGGTGATCGGTGTGGCCTCCCAGGTCACCGCCCGCGCGCCGTTCTCACAGAACTCGAGCGTCTTGCGGTTGTCGGGATCCGGCCAGGCGCAGCTCATGCAATCGAAACCATCCTTCTGGTTGATGGTCGTCATGAGCTTGGCCGTGCGGGTGAGCCCCATCTGCACGATCGCCGGTTCCATGGAGTGGTAGATCGCGGGCAGCCCGACCGCCCAGTCCTCCGGGGGCGTCACGGTGAGGTCGGGGTAGTCGTTGCTGTCGTTGAGCGGCTTCTTCGTCATTGGGCGGCGACTTTCTGTGCGTCTGATCGGTCAGGATTCGGTGCGGTCCGGATGCCGGCGGTCGCCGGATCCACCGGGGCGAGCCTCTCGTCGCCGGCATAGACCACCATCGACGGGCCGCGCAGGAAGCCGACGACGGTCAGGCCGAGCTCGGTGGCCAGTTCGACGGCGAGCGACGAGGGCGCGGACACCGCGGCGAGCAGCGGGATGCCGGCCATCGAGGCCTT
Organism: Actinomycetales bacterium; assembly: GCA_038251725.1. Taxonomy (GTDB): domain Bacteria; phylum Actinomycetota; class Actinomycetes; order Actinomycetales; family Microbacteriaceae; genus Lacisediminihabitans. Next base: position 51,659 of record JBBSBA010000001.1, on the reverse strand, counting down.
CTGGGTCAGTTCGAAGCTCGCCCGTCCGGAGACCATGAGTACCATGCCGCGCAGCGGCAGCAGGTTCTCCTTGACCGCCCATCCGACGACCTTGTCAACGGCGTTGTGCCGTCCCACGTCTTCGCGCAGCACCAGCATCTCCCCCGTCACCCCGTCGAACAGCGCGGCCGCGTGCAGCCCGCCGGTCTTCTCGAAGACGTCCTGGCCGGCGCGAAGCCGGTCGGGGAAGGTCGCGAGCAGCGCGGGGTCGATGCGCAGCGGATCGTCGGCCACGGAATACGACGAGAGGGTGCGCACCGCGTCGATGCTCGCCTTTCCGCAGAGTCCGCAGGAGCTCGTGGTGTAGAAGTTCCGTTCAAGGCTCGGATCGGGAGCGGGCACCCCCGCGGCAAGGGAGATGTCGAGGACGTTGTAGGTGTTCTCGCCGTCGACCGTCGCCCCGGCGCAGTACCGCGCCGCGGCGAACTGGTCGCCGCGGGCGATCACGCCCTCCGAGACGAGGAAGCCGGCGGCGAGATCGAAATCGTGCCCGGGAGTGCGCATGGTGATGGCCAGCGCTGTGCCCCCGACCCGGATCTCGAGCGGCTCCTCGACGGCGAGCACGTCTTCCCGACGCACCGCGCCCTCGCCGACCGTGATGCGGGTGACCCGACGTCGAACCGTGATTCTGCCCATACCTATCAGTATCACCGCGTGGCCGCCGAAACAACGAAATGCCCTCAGGATCGGCAGAACAGTCGGCACAGACTCAGGCACGGTGCGGGCTCAGGGTGAGCCGGGCCGGTGGGCGACTTAGAGTAATTGCATGATCTTCGACGCCATCGTGCTCACCGGCGGGCGGTCATCCCGTCTCGGCGGCGAGGCGAAGGCGGCCCTCGTGGTGGAGGGCCGATCCCTGCTCGCGACGGCACTGGCCGCCGCGGCCGGCGCCCGGCGCACCGTCGTGGTCGGCGACGCGGCGGCCGTGCCAGCGGGGGTCAGCGTCACCCGGGAGGACCCCCCCTTCGGCGGACCCGCCGCAGCCATCGCCGCGGGGATGGGCGCGCTCGCGGCCGGGCCAGGGAGCGACTTCACCCTCGTGCTCGCGTGCGACATGCCGAAGAGCTCCGCCGCGGTGGGCGAGCTCGTCACACGCGCCGGAACCCTCGCCGGCACGGACGGCGTCGTCGCGGTGGACGAGGACGGCCACCGCCAGCAGCTGCTCGGCCTCTACCGCAGCGGCCCGCTCGCCGCGGCGGTGCGGGGGTTCGGCTCGGACATCCAGAATCTCGCCGTGCGGGCGCTGCTCGCGGGGCTCACGCTCGTCGAGGTGCCGGTGCCGCCCGGTTCGACCGCGGACGTCGACACCTGGGCGGATGCCGAGCGGTTCGGAATCGAGCGACCGCCGTCTCTGGCCACGACACAAACCGACTCCACCGCCCCACGAGAGGACAACCCATGACCGACCGGGATGACGACGCCAGGATCGCCGCGCTCACCGAATGGAGCACCCGACTGACCGCAGAACTCGGCCTCGCCGGCCTCGAGGTGGACGTTCCGGCCGTGCTCGCGCTCGCCGGGACCGCCGCCCATTCGGTGATGCGCCCGGCCGCACCCCTCACCACCTACATCGTCGGTTATGCCGCCGGGCTCGCCGCGGCCGAGAAGGCCGCTGCCGAACCCAGGGCTGCCGGCCACGCGGTCTTCGAGCACACCGCATTCGCCCGGGCGGCCGCCGCCGCGACGGCCCTCGCCGAATCCGGGGCCCCGTGACGGAGACCCCCGGTGACCGGGAGCGCGACAGGGAGGCCGCGGTCGGCTGGTCAGAGGCGCGCGCGGCCGCCGCGGCTGCGGCATCCGTGCTGCCGGCCGAGACGGTGCCGCTCGACCGCGCAATCGGGCGAGTGCTTGCCGAGGACGCCCCCGCGTTGATCGATGTGCCGCACTTCGCCTCGTCGGCCATGGACGGCTGGGCGGTGAGCGGCCCCGGCCCCTGGCTGCTCGACAGCGCGCACGACGCCGACTCCCCCCTCTCCCCCGGACGGGCGGTACCGATCGTCACCGGGGGCGCCATCCCGCCTGGCACGGATGCCGTTCTGCGCAGCGAGAGCGGGGCAGTCGATGCCGCGGGGTCCCGCCTCTCCGCCGTGCCGTCGACGGGCGAGCCGCGCGACGGCCAGCACGTGCGTCCCGCGGGCAAGGAGGCACGGCGTGGTGACGTCGTCCTGCGCGCCGGGACGCTCCTCAACCCCGCGCACATCGCGGTCGCGGCCGGCTGCGGGCACGACGCACTGACCGTCGTCGACCGGCCACGGGTGCGGCTGCTGCTCACCGGCGACGAGGTGGACGAAAGCGGCATCCCCGTGCCGGGCAGGGTCCGCGACAGTTTCGGTCCGCAGCTGCCGGTGGTTCTGGGCATGCTGGGCGGAATCGTCGTTTCGCGGGTGCGGGTGAGCGACGACCTCGCGGCGCTGACGGCGGCGATCCTGCACGACGCGTCGACGTCGGATGTCGTCGTCACCACGGGCGGCACCGGCGACTCCCCGGTCGATCACCTGCACGCCGCGCTCGCGGCGATCGGCGCCGAGTCGATCGTGCGCCGGGTGGCGATGCGTCCGGGCGGTCCCACGACGCTCGCTCGGCTCGCCGACGGCCGCATGCTGCTCGGACTGCCGGGCAATCCGCTCGCGGCGATGATGGGGCTGCTCTCGCTCGGCGCCCCGCTGTTCGCGCGGCTCGCCGGGCGACCGGTACCCGCACTCACACCGGTGCCGTCGGCGGTCGACATCGCGGGACGTGCCGGCTCGACCGTGCTCGTGCCGTTCCATCTGGAGGACGGGCGGGCGGTGGCGAACGACTGGCTCGGCTCGGGGATGATGCGCGGCCTGGCGGATTCCGCCGGCGTGCTCGTCGTGCCGGCCGAGGGCATCCGCGCCGGCCGGGATGCGACGACCCTGCCTCTGCCCTGGGTGTGACGCGCCCCTCACACGCACACTGCCCCGAATCTTTGGGGCCGGATGATTCCGACGCGCTCGACTCGAGGCAGTGTGCGGTGCGTGAACGGGTCAGCTGACGCCGAGCAGGTCGATCACGAAGATGAGCGTGCGGCCGGAGAGCTGGTGTCCCGATCCGGCGGCACCGTAGGCGAGCGCAGGCGGGACGACGAGCTGGCGACGTCCGCCGACCTTCATGCCGGGGATGCCCTCCTGCCAGCCGGCGATGAGCGAACGGAGCGGGAAGTTCACGGACTGGCCGCGGCTCCACGAGGAGTCGAACTCCTCACCGGACTCGAAGTCGACGCCGAGGTAGTGCACGTCGACCTTGTCGCCGGGCTTGGCCTCGTCGCCGGTTCCGATTTCGATGTCGATGGACACCAACTCGGCCGGGGCGTCGCCGCCATGGAACTCGATCTCTGGCTTGGTCTTGCTGAACTCAGTCATGGGTCAATTGAAGCAGAGTCGACGGGTCAATGCCTGTGGTTCGCCGCCGCGGCCCGCAGCGCGGCGATCTGCACGGCCGGGTCTGACCCGTTGAAGACGCTCGATCCGGCGACGAAGGTGTCGGCGCCGGCCTCCGCCGCGATGCCGATCGTGTCCGCGTTGATGCCGCCGTCGACCTGCAGCCAGACGTCGAGGTGGGCGGCCGTGACGGCCGCGCGCAGCGCGACGAGCTTGGGCATCGTCGCGCCGATGAACGACTGGCCGCCGAACCCGGGTTCGACCGTCATCACGAGCACCTGGTCGAACTCGGGCAGCAGTTCGAGGAATGGCTCGATCGGGGTGTCTGGCTTCACCGCGATGCCGGCCCTGGCGCCGATGTCGCGCAGGCGGCGGGCGAGGGCGACCGCATCCTTCGCCGCCTCGGCGTGGAAGGTGACCGAGTAGGCCCCCGCCTCGGCGTAGCCGGGAGCCCAGCGGTCGGGGTCGTCGATCATGAGGTGCACGTCGAGCGGCAGCGGGGACACCCGCTGCAGCGACTCGACCATGCGCTGGCCGAAGGTGAGGTTCGGCACGAAATGGTTGTCCATCACGTCGACGTGCACGAAATCGGCGGTGGAGATCCGCCCGACCTCGTGTTCGAGGTTGGCGAAATCGGCGGTCAGGATGCTCGGATTGATGCGCAGGGTCACGGTGCCAAGCCTACGGGCGCGCGAGTGGGTCCCGTTTCCGTCACACCGCCTTCTGCAGCAGGCAGATGAACATCGCGTCGGTGCCGTGACGGTGCGGCCACAGTTGCACGTGTCCGTCCGTCGCGCTGTCGCCGAGGGCGAGCTGACGCTTGGTCACCCCGGCGAGTGCCGCTCCCGCGTCGAGCCTGGCGATCCCGTCGACACGCTTCAACGCGCTCTCGACCACGACCTTGGTCTCGGCAAGGTGCGGTGAACAGGTGACGTAGGCGAGGATGCCCCCCGGCTTGAGCGCGGCGAGCCCCGATTCGAGCAACGCGATCTGCAATCCGGTGAGCTCGGCGACGTCGCTCGGCTGTTTGCGCCAGCGTGCCTCCGGGCGCCGACGGAGGGCGCCGAGGCCCGTGCATGGTGCGTCGAGCAGGATGCGGTCGAACTGTTCCGGCATCCGCTCGCCCATGAGGGTCCCGTCCTGCGCGAGCACCTGCGGCGGATCGGGGAACACCGCGAGGGCCTTGCGCACCAGTTCGGCACGGGCGGGCGTGATCTCGTTCGCGATGAGCGTCGCGCCGCCCTCGCGCGCCTCGGCGGCGAGCAGCGCGGCCTTGCCGCCTGGACCGGCGCAGAGGTCGAGCCAGCGCTCGCCCGGTTCGATCGGGCGCGCCCGGCTGAGGGCGAGTGCCGCCAGTTGCGAGCCCTCGTCCTGCACGCGGGCCCGCCCCTCGTGCACCGCCGGCCAGAGTGCGGGGTCTCCCCCGTCGCTCACCGCGGCGAACGGCGAATACTTGGCCTTCTGGGTTCCCCGGATCTCCGAGATGGTGGCGAGTCCGGGCAGCGCGACGAGGCTCACCCGTGGGGCGAAGTTGTCGGCGATGAGCAGGTCCTCGAGTTCATCCTCGCGCCCCTCGGCGGCCAGCGCCTGGCGGAAGGCGCGCACGATCCAGAGCGGATGGGAATGCTCGAGTGAGAGGCGCTCGTCGTCGTTGCGCGGCGTCGCCATGACACGCTCGTGCCATTCGGCCGGATCGCTTCGCGTGATGGTGCGCAGCACCCCGTTGACGAACCCGGTCGCGGAGCGCGAGCCGACCTCCCGGGCGAGGGAGACCGCCTCGTCGACCGCGGCGTGCTTGGCGACCCGCATCGAGAGCAACTGGTGCGTGCCGAGCCGCAGCACATCGAGGATCGGCGAGTCGATCTCGTCGGTGGAACGTCCGGCCGCCAGTTCGATCACCGCGTCGTAGTATCCCTGCTGCCGCAGCGTGCCGTAGGTGAGTTCGGTGGCGAGGGCGGCATCCTGCGGGCTGAGGCGTGCGCGCTCGAGCTTCACCGGCAGCAGGAGGTTGGCGTAGGCGTCCGTCTCGCGCACGGCCATGATCACCTCGAGGGCGATGCGGCGGGCCTGTTGCACCGTGCCGGCCGACTGCTCTGGCGGGCGCCGGTCCGGGCGCCCGGCGCGCCGGGCGCTCGAGGGTCGGTCGGGTCGTCGATCGGTCATCGTGCCACCATTCCGGCGTCGGCGGGTCGGCCGCGCCACCAGTCCGTTGCCGCCATCGGCTTCTTGCCGGCCGGATGCACCGTGAGGATCTCGAGCGGGTCAGTCGACGTGCCGACGAGAAGCCGGCCGCCGCGCAACTCCAGTCGGCCCGGCTCCAGCCGTGGTTCGTCCCGCGCGATGGCCGCCTCGAGGATCTTGACGCGTGTCTCGTCGATCGTGGTGAACGCGCCGGGCTCCGGCGTCACGCCGCGAAGGAGGTTCGCGACGGTCGTGGCGTGCTCGGCGAAGTCGAGGTGCGCATCCGCGAGCTCGAGCTTGGGGGCGGGGGTCACGTCACCGACCTGCGGCTCGGCGCGCGCCGTGCCATCGGCGATGGCGTCCACGACGCGCACCAGCAGCTCGGCACCGCTGAACGACAGCGAGTCGAGCAGGTGCCCGGCGGTCTCGCCCGCCCCGATCGCCTGGGTGAGGCTACCGAAGACGGCGCCGGCGTCGAGCTCCGGAACGAGCTGGAACACGGATGCGCCGGTGATCTCGTCGCCGGCCATGATCGCGCGCTGCACGGGCGCGGCCCCCCGCCAGCGCGGAAGCAGCGAGAAGTGCAGGTTGATCCAACCGAGCCTCGGGGCGGAGAGCAACGGCTCGCGCACCAGACCGCCGTAGGCGACGATCACGCCGAGGTCGGGGCGAAGCGCGGTGATCGCCTCGGTGGCCTGGCCGGCCAGCCGGCTGGCCTTGATCGTCGGAAGGCCGAGCTCGTCGGCGGCGGCGGCCACGGCCGTGGGCGTCAGCTGGCGACGACGGCCCTGCGGCGAGTCCTCGCGGGTGACGACCGCGGCGATCTCGTGGTGGCTGGCGCTGAGCGCCTGCAGGCTGGGGACGGCCGCGCCGGGGCTGCCGGCGAAGACCAGGACAAGGTCGGACATGAAGACAACTCGATCGTTGGGGGTGGTGGCGGCGTCACTCGACGGAGTCGAATGACAGGGCGTCGTCGAAGCGCACTCTCAGTGTAGGCAGCGCGACGCGGCTGGCCGCGCCGCCCGCCCGCTTGCGCCGGGTGGTGGCGGCCCGGATCACCTCCGCGCGCAGGGCGGATGCCACCTCCCGTCCCTCCCCGTAGTCGAACCGGACGATCGCCCGCACTCCGCCGTCGGCGACCTCCACCGGGCCGAGCACGTCAACCCGGTCGACGTCGGCGATCGCGGCGACCGCCCGCTGGACGGTCTCGGCCGAGCCGGTGACCGTTGCCACCCGCACGGCGGGTGGGAAGCGCAGCGCGCGGCGGTCATCCAGCTCCGAGCGCACGTAGTCGAAGCGACGCCAGGTGGCCAGGGCCGAGGCGAGAGCTCCCCCGACGCCGACGAGCACCGTCGTCGCCCCCGGCGCGGCGAGGGCGATGGCGTTGCACCACCAGCGCAGGCAGTCCTCCCCCACCCGGAGACTCTCCCTGGCGACCATGCGTTCGCCGTCGAGCAACAGCACGGCCCGGTAGCCGCCGGCCGCGATCGGCTCGGCCCCTCGGGTGGCGATCACGAGCGCTGGCTCAGCGTCGACCGCGAGAATGGGGCGGTCGCCGTCCGCCACGATGATCCGGACCCCGGGGAACGCACGGCCGAGGTCTTCCGCCGTGCGCCCGGTCCCCTGCCCGACGAGCCGGAACGACGTGCCGCTGCACTGCGAACAGCTCCAGTCGGTGGCGAGCTTGCCGCACCAGGTGCACGAGGGCGTGGATCTGGCCGTCTTGAGGCGCAGCGGCCCCTCACAGCGCTGGCAGCGCGCCGTCTGCCCACAGTCGACGCAGGCGAGTCGCGGCGCGTAGCCCGGGCGCGCCACCTGCACGAGCACGGGACCATGCTCGAGCGCCGTGCGGGCCTCCCGCCAGGCCGCGGAGGGGATTCGGGCCTGGGCCGCGAGCCGGTCCTGGGACTGCTGCTGAGCGGTCGGGATCACCTTCGGCGACACCGGCCGCTCGGGCGCGAGTTCGTCTACCCAGCCGAGTTCGACGAGCCGCTGCACCTCGGTGCTGCGGGCCTGGGACACGAAGAACAGCGCGCAGCCCTGCTGTTCCTGGCGAACGAGCGCCGCGTCGCGGGTGTGCACGTAGGGACTGAGCGGCTCGTTGTGCAGCGGATCGCCCTCGTCCCAGAGCGCGATGAGTCCGAGCCGGGATGCCGGGGCGTAGACCACCGACCGGTTTCCCACGATCGCGAGGGGCTCGCCGCCGAGGCAGTCAAGCAGCGCGCGGTAGCGGTCGGGGTTGGGTTGCCGCGCGTCGAGGTGCACGATGCGATCCGGCGGAAGGACGGCGTGCAGCGCGGTGACGAGCTGCTCCTGGTCGCGGTAGTCCGGCACCGCGAGGATCGCCGATCCGCCAGCCACCATGGCACGGCTCGCGGCAGCCGCCATCGTGGTGGCCCAGTGGCCGACCCAGCGTCCGGGCGCCACCTGGACGACGCCGGGCACGGCATCCACGGCGAGCCGGCCACCGGTCGCGATGGCGAGGTCGATGCGGGCCGTGTCGAAGCCGGTCACCGATGCCGCGTGAACCGGGCCTCGCTCGGCGGGGACTGCCGGTTCGACAGCCGCCTCGGTCGACTGGGCCGCCGGGCGAGCGAGCCAGGCCTTCTCCACTCGCACCTGGCGCTTCGGAACTGCGAGCCGCACCACGTCGTTCGCGCTGCCGGCGGCGCGGTCGGCGAGCTTGCGGGCCAGAAGCCAGACCTCCGGCGCGAGCACCCGGGCCGGTGACACCACCGCCTCCAGCTCGCTCAATGTTCCGGCGAAGTCCCCGGCGGCGGTGACCTCCACGATGAGCCCATCCGCGACCCGGCCGACCGAGCGCAACGGAACGCGCACCCGCACCCCCGGCAGCGCTTCGGCCACCATCGACGACGGGATGGCGTAGTCGAACAGCCGGTCGAGTTGCGGCAGCGAGGAATCGATCATCACGCGCGCGACCGCGCCCCGCGCCGGGCCGAACGCATCGCCGCCGTGCGGCGAGCCCGCCTCCGTCTCGCCCACTGTCACGGCCCGACCGCTTCTTACAACCCGGTGAAACTGCGAAGCGCGTCGACCCGGTCGAGCTTCTCCCAGGTGAACTCCGGCAGTTCACGCCCGAAGTGGCCGTACGTCGAGGTGGCGGCATAGATCGGCCGCAGCAGGTCGAGGTCGCGGATGATGGCTGCCGGCCGCAGGTCGAAGACCTGCTGGATCGCCTCGATGATCGACGGCTCGTCGACGTGTGCCGTGCCGAACGACTCCACATACAGTCCGACCGGGGCCGCCTTGCCGATGGCGTAGGCGACCTGGACCTCGAGGCGATCCGCGAGCCCGGCCGCCACGACGTTCTTCGCCACCCAGCGCATGGCATACGCGGCGGAGCGGTCCACCTTCGATGGGTCCTTGCCGCTGAACGCGCCGCCGCCGTGACGGCTCGCCCCACCGTAGGTGTCGACGATGATCTTGCGGCCGGTCAGGCCGGCATCCCCCTGCGGTCCACCGATTTCGAACCTGCCGGTGGGGTTGATGAGCACGCGCGGGTCGATACTGTCGAGGTCGACGCGGTCGAGAACCGGGCGGATGACGAGCTCCTCGATCTCGGCCCGGAGCGTCTGCGTGCTCACCTTGGGAGAGTGCTGGGTTGACAGGACGACGGTCTCGATGGTGCGCGGCACGATGCCTTCGTAGCCGACCGTCACCTGGGTCTTGCCGTCCGGGCGGAGGTAGTCGACCATTCCGGTCTTGCGCACCTCGGCGAGTCGCTCGGCCATACGGTGGGCCACCCAGATGGGCACCGGCATGTATTCCGGGGTTTCGGTGGTGGCGTAGCCGAACATGATGCCCTGATCGCCGGCGCCCTGGCGGTCGAGGCCGTCGACGCTCGACTCCTCGCGGCTCTCGAACGCGTCATCGACCCCTTGCGCGATGTCGGGCGACTGGCCGCCGATCGAGACGGTGACACCGCAGGAACGCCCGTCGAACCACACGTCCGACGAGTTGTAGCCGATGTTCCAGATGCGGTCGCGGACGATCGTCGGAATGTCGACGTAACCGGAGGTCGAGACCTCACCGGCCACATGGACCAGACCGGTCGTGACGAGCGTCTCCACGGCCACCCGGCTGTGCGGGTCCACGGCCAGGAGCGCGTCCAGGATGCTGTCGGAGATCTGGTCGCAGATCTTGTCGGGGTGGCCCTCGGTCACCGACTCGGAGGTGAACAGACGAAGTGGCGTCGTGGGTGCTGCGCTCATGGTGCTCCCGGCGTGAAGGCGAATCGAGGACTGACGGCCGGTCCACACCCGATTCAGGACAGGTGGCGGACCACTACGTCGAGTATGCGGTCGGCCACCGACTGCTTGCTTCCGGAGGCCTCCATCACTATATCTCCGAGGCTGTCGACCACCACGACCGTGTTGGCGTCCGTGCCGAAACCCTCGGCCCAGCCCACCCTGTTGATAACCAGAAGGTCGCTGCCCTTGCGTGCGATCTTGGCCCGACCGAGGGCGAGCAGCGCGTCCGGGTCGGTCTCGGTCTCGGCGGCGAACCCGACGATCACCTGCCCGTCGGGACGGGACTCGGCCAGTGCGGCGAGGATGTCGGGGTTCTTCACGAGTTCGAGGGTGAGTCGGTCGCCCGCGGTCTCCTTCTTGATCTTGGACTCGGCGACGGTCTCCGGCCGATAGTCCGAGACCGCCGCGGCCATGACGATGGCCTCGGCGTGCGGAGCGGCCGCGGCGACCGCACCCGCGAGTTCGAGCGTCGAGCCGACGTGCTGCACGGTGATGGAGCTCCCGCCGAAGGGGGGCGGCGGCGCGACCTCGAGGTTAGCGCCGATGAGCGTGACGATCGCTCCCCGGGCCGCTGCGGCCACCGCGAGTGCGACGCCCTGCTTGCCGCTCGACCGGTTTCCGAGGAAGCGCACCGGGTCGAGAGCCTCCCTGGTGCCACCGGCGGTCACGAGGATGCGGCGCCCGGCGAGATCCTTCGGCACGAGCGTGGCGAGGGCCGCGGCCACGATGTCCTCCGGCTCCACCAGGCGGCCCTGGCCGGAATCCGTGCCGGTCAGTTGCCCGCTGCCGGGGCCGACGACGGTGACGCCGCGCGAGCGCAGCAGCGCGACATTCGCCACGGTCGCCGGGTTCTGCCACATTTCGCTGTGCATCGCCGGGGCGATGACGACCGGAGCGCGGCTGGCGAGCACGGTGTTTCCGAGCAGATCGTCCGCAAGCCCCGCGGCGAGCTTCGCGATCGTGTTCGCGGTCGCGGGAGCGATCACGATGAGGTCGGCGGCCTGGCCGATGGCCACATGTCGCACCTCGGCCACGCCCTCGTAGAGGTCGGTGTGCACGACGTTGCGGCTGATGGCCTCGAGCGTTGGCTTGCCGACGAAGCGCAGCGCGGCTTCCGTCGCGACGACCTGCACGTCGTGTCCGGCGAGCACGAAGCCGCGGATCACGCCGACCGCCTTGTACGCGGCGATGCCGCCGGTCATTCCGACGACGATGTTCAAACGCTCAGCCATAGCGTGAGCTTAGGCGCAGCGGCGGTCGAAGCTACTCGACGGGCTCGGCGAGGGGCTTGACGATGAGCTTGTCCTCGTTGATCTCGTGCATTGCGACGGAGAGCGGCTTGTCGTCGATGGTCGAGTCGACGAGCGGTCCGACGTTGTCGAACAGGCTGCCCTCATGGAGGTCGGCGTAGTAGTCGTTGATCTGGCGAGCACGCTTGGAAGCGAAGATCACCAGGGCGTACTTCGAGTCGACCTTCGACAGCAGTTCGTCGATGGGCGGATCGATGATGCCTTTGGCGCGTTCAACCATGCGTAAAACTCCTGTTGTTTTTGGGGATTGCCATCAAGTCTACGACCTCGCGCGCGGCGGTGCTCACTTCGGAGTTGACGACGCGGTAATCGAACTCGTCCCGGGCGGCCAACTCTACCTTCGCTGTCTCGAGTCGTCGCTGCTGTTCCGCGTTGGTTTCCGTGTCGCGACCGATCAGTCGCCGCACCAGTTCCTCCCAGCTCGGGGGCAGCAGGAAGATCAGGACGGCCTCCGGCATCGCCTTCCGCACCGACCGGGCGCCCTGAAGATCGATCTCGAGCAGCACGCTCTTGCCCGTCGTGAGCGCCTCCTCGATCGGCGCGCGCGGAGTCCCGTAGCGGTACGCGTTGTGCACGGTCGCGGTCTCGAGCATCTGCCCGGTCTCGATGAGCTCGTCGAACTCCTCGTCGCTGACGAAGAAGTAGTTCACGCCGTGCCGCTCGCCCGGGCGTGGCGCGCGGGTCGTGGCGGAGACCGACAGGTGGACGTCGGGGTAGTTCTCGCGAATGAAGGTCGAGACGGTGCCCTTGCCAACGGCGGTCGGCCCGGCCAGGACGACGAGGCGCGGACCGGACCGGATCTCATCGCGCTGTTCGCGCTTGGCGAGCCACTCCGCGAGTTTGCGACGCTGCCGCACGCCGAGCCCGCCGACGCGTTTCGACTCCGCGATACCGAGCTGCTCCATCGCCTTCGCGGCCCGCGTCGGTCCGAGTGTCGGGATGCTGGTGAGCAGTTCGCGCACGCGCAGGCTCGATTCCGCGGTCGCTATCGGGTCGGCCCAGGCCGCCTGGACCACGTCAATGGCGCTGCGCACGCGGTCGTGCACGTCGCGCTTGACCGCGGCCCGCGCTCGACGAGCGGCCACGGCCGCGTGGGCGGCCGCGACACGATCTACCTCGGGAGGCGCTACTCGCGGCACGAGAGAACCTCCGCGGCCTGCTGCCGGATCGCCTCGGCGACGCCGTCCGGCCCGGCCTCCAGGATGCTGCGAGAGGCGCTCACGACGGTGAACGGCGCAGCGGGGCCGTAAAGCGCGTGCAGGTCGCCGAACCGGGCGCCCTGATGGCCGAACCCGGGGGCGAGCACGGGCGACGCCGGTGTCGCGGCCACCGCCGAGAGATCGATGCCGAACTTGTCGAAGTCCACTGTCGCGCCGAGCACGAGACCGATCGCACCCATCGAGCGCGACGGAGAGAGCTCTTGCTCCGCATTCCAGTTGCCCACGTCACTGACGATACTGGACGCCACCGTCCGGCCGACATGGGATCCCACAGAAACTCTCGCGGTCTGCACCCCGATCCCCTCCGGGTTGGAGGTGGCGGCGAGCACGAAGAGGCCCTTGCCGTGCCGCTCGGCGAGAGCCATCGGCGCCTCGATCGACCCGACGCCCATGTAGGCGTGGATCGTCATGGCGTCGGCCTCGAGCGGGCTGCCGGGTGAGAGCCAGGTCTGCCCGTAGGCCTCGACGGTCGTTCCGAGGTCACCGCGCTTGGCGTCCGCGATCACGAGGAGGCCAGCCGCCCTGGCCGCTCCGAGCACCGCCTCGAGGGCGCCGAATCCGGCCGACCCGAAGCGCTCGAAGAAGGCCACCTGCGGCTTGACGATCCCGACCGAGCCGGCCGCGGCATCCAGCACCCTCAGTCCGAACTCGCGCGCCCCGTCGGCGCTGTCGCGCAGCCCCCAGCGCTCGAGCAGGTAGGGATGCGGGTCGATGCCGACGCAGAGCTGGCCGAACGCGTCGAAGGCACGCCCGAGCCGGGTGCCGAAGCCCTCGACAGGCTCCGCGACCGTCTCATCGAACCCGCCATTGCGCGGGATCGGATCAGCCAACGAGGGCCAGCCGCTCGGCACGCTCGCTCGCATAGTCCTGCAGCGACTTCACCTCGAAGCCCTTCGACGTCGCCTCGATCGAGGCGACCGCGGCTCCCAACTGGGCGATGGTGGTGAACAGCGGCAGGTCGGCCGCGACAGCCGCCGCGCGGATTTCGTAGCCATCCACGCGCGCGCTTCGCCCGCTCGGGGTGTTGATCACGATGTCCACTTCTGAGAGGTTGATCAGGTCGACGATCGACGGCTCCCCCTCGAGGGAGCCCTCACCGTGGTCGTACTTGCGCACGACCCGCGCGCTGATGCCGTTGCGGGACAGGATCTCCGCCGTGCCGACGGTAGCGAGGATATCGAAGCCGAGCTGTTGGAGGCGCAGCACGGGAAGCACGATCGCGCGCTTGTCCCGGTCGGCGACCGACACGAACACGCTTCCCTTCGTCGGCAGCCCACCGTAGGCAGCCTCCTGGCTCTTGGCGAAGGCCTTCGGGAAGTTGGAGTCGATGCCCATGACCTCGCCGGTCGAGCGCATCTCCGGGCCGAGTACCGAATCGACGATGAGTCCCTCCTTGGTGCGGAACCGCTTGAACGGCAGCACGGCCTCCTTCACCGCGACGGGCGAGTCCATCGGCACGACGGAGCCGTCCGTCGGCGGGAGCATCCCGCTCGCGACAAGGGACCGGATGCTCTCGCCGACCATGATGAGCGACGCCGCCTTGGCGATCGGCAGGCCGAGCGCCTTCGCGACGAAGGGAACGGTGCGACTGGCCCGCGGGTTCGCCTCGAGCACGTAGAGCACCCCGGCTCCGATCGCGAACTGCACGTTGATCAGGCCACGCACGCCGATGCCCTTGGCGATCGCGTGCGTCGCGTCGACCACCCGCTGGACCTGGTCGCGCCCGAGCGTGACGGGCGGGAGGGTGCAGCTCGAGTCGCCGGAGTGGATGCCGGCCTCCTCGATGTGCTCCATCACGCCGCCGACGTAGAGCTCAACGCCGTCGTAGAGGGCGTCGATGTCGATCTCCACGGCGTCGTCGAGGAAGCGGTCGACGAGCAGCGGATGATCCGGCCCGACGATCCCCTGGCCGGCCACGCGCGCGAAGTAATCGGCGAGCGACGGGCTGTCGTAGACGATCTCCATGCCGCGGCCGCCGAGCACGTACGACGGACGCACGAGCACGGGGTAGCCGATCTCCTCGGCGACCGCGACGGCGCCGGGATAGTCGTAGGCCGTACCGTTGCGCGGGGACACGAGCCCTGCGGCATCCAGGATCCCCTGGAACAGTCCGCGCTCCTCGGCGAGGTCGATCGCCTCGGGCGTCGTGCCGAGGATGGTCACGCCCGCGGCCTTGAGACCCTTGGCAAGGCCGAGGGCGGTCTGGCCGCCGAGCTGCACCACCACGCCGACGAGTTCGCCGCTCTGGCTCTCGGCGTGGATGACCTCGAGCACGTCCTCGAGGGTGAGCGGCTCGAAGTAGAGCCGGTCGCTCGTGTCGTAGTCGGTCGAGACCGTCTCGGGGTTGCAGTTGATCATGATCGTCTCGTAGCCGGCATCCGACAGCGCGAAGGACGCGTGAACGCACGAGTAGTCGAATTCGACACCCTGGCCGATGCGGTTGGGGCCGGATCCGAGGATGACGACCTTGCGACGATCGCTCGGCCGCACCTCGGTCTGCTGGTCGTAGCTCGAGTAGTGGTATGGCGTGAGCGCCGGGAACTCGCCAGCGCAGGTGTCGACCGTCTTGAAGACCGGACGAACGCCGAGGTCGTGGCGGAGTGCGCGCACCTCGTCCTCGGTGGTCCCCCGCAGCTGGGCAATCTGAATGTCGCTGAAGCCGTGGTTCTTCGCGAACTTCAGAAGCGCGGCATCCAGCCCGTCGGAGGAGGCGATCTCATCGGCGACCTCGTTGATGAGCACGATCTGGTCGATGAACCACGGGTCGATCTTCGTGGACTCGAAGACCTCCTCGATGCTCGCCCCGGCCCGCAGCGACTGCTGAACGGTGACGATGCGCCCGTCGGTGGGAATCGCGGCGATGGCAAGCAGGGCATCCTTGTCGCCGGGCTCCCCGTCCCAATGGAAGCTCGACCCACGCTTTTCGAGCGAGCGGAGCGCCTTCTGCAGGGCGCTCGAGTAGTTGCGGCCGATGGCCATCGCCTCGCCGACCGACTTCATGGTGGTGGTGAGCGTCGGGTCGGCTGCCGGGAACTTCTCGAACGCGAACCGCGGCACCTTGACCACCACGTAGTCGAGGGTCGGCTCGAACGAGGCCGGCGTGACCTTCGTGATGTCGTTCGGGATCTCGTCGAGGCGGTAGCCGATGGCGAGCTTCGCGGCGATCTTCGCGATCGGGAAGCCGGTGGCCTTCGACGCGAGCGCGCTCGAGCGGGACACACGCGGGTTCATCTCGATGACGATCACGCGGCCGTCGGCCGGGTCGATCGCGAACTGGATGTTGCAGCCACCGGTGTCGACGCCGACAGCGCGGATGATGTCGATGCCGATGTCGCGGAGGTTCTGATACTCGCGGTCGGTGAGCGTGAGCGCTGGAGCGACGGTGATCGAATCCCCGGTGTGCACGCCGACCGGGTCGACGTTCTCGATCGAGCAGACGACGACGGTGTTGTCGGCCGTGTCGCGCATGAGCTCGAGCTCGTATTCCTTCCAGCCGAGGATCGACTCCTCAAGCAGAACCTCGGTGGTGGGGCTCTGGTGCAACCCGTCGGTGACCATGCGGATGAGTTCGGTCTGGGTGTACGCGAAGCCGGATCCGAGCCCGCCCATGGTGAATGAGGGACGGATGACGAGCGGGTAGCCGAGGTCCTCGGCGAATTCACACGCCTCGGCGACGGTGTGCGCGATGTGGCTGCGGGCCACATCCGCGCCGGCATCCAACACGAGCTGCTTGAAGATCTGGCGGTCTTCGCCCTTGTTGATCGCCTCGAAGTTCGCACCGATCAGCTCGACGTCGTACTTCTCGAGGATGCCGTGGTGGTGCAGGTCGATCGCCGCGTTGAGAGCGGTCTGGCCGCCGAGGGTCGGCAGGATCGCATCCGGGCGCTCCTTGGCGATGATCGCCTCGATGACCTGCCAGGTGATCGGCTCGATGTAGGTCGCGTCGGCGAAGTCGGGGTCGGTCATGATCGTGGCCGGATTGGAGTTGATCAGGATCACCCGCACGCCCTCGTCGCGCAGCACGCGGCAGGCCTGGGTGCCGGAGTAGTCGAACTCGCAGGCCTGGCCGATCACGATCGGGCCGGAGCCGATCACGAGGACCGATTTGATGTCGTCACGTTTCGGCATTAGTTGACCTCGTTTGTTGGGTTCGCCGTGAAGGCCTTCGACACCACGATCAGGTCGCGGAATCGGTCGAAAAGGTAGTTGGCGTCGTGGGGGCCCGCGGCCGCCTCTGGGTGGTACTGCACGGAGAACGCGGGAATGTCGAGGGCGTTGAGGCCCTCGACCACGTTGTCGTTGAGGTTGACGTGACTCACCTCCACGCGGCCGAAGCCGGCTGGTGACTCGAACGGGCCGTCGAGCGGCGCAGCGACGGCGAATCCATGGTTGTGCGAGGTGATCTCGACCCGGCCGGTGGACCGGTCGACCACGGGCTGGTTGATGCCGCGGTGGCCGAATGGCAGCTTGTAGGTCTCGAGCCCGAGCGCGCGGCCGAGCAGCTGGTTGCCGAAGCAGATGCCGAAGAACGGCAGTCCCTCGCGCAGAACGGCTCGCAGCAACTCGACGTGTGCTTCGGATGCGGCCGGGTCGCCCGGCCCGTTCGAGTAGAAGACCGCGCTGGGCTTGAGTGCCAGCAGCTCCTCGATCGTCACGTCCTGGGGAAGCACGTGCACCTCGAGACCGCGGGAGGCGAGGTAGGTGAGGGTGGAGGTCTTCACCCCGAGGTCGAGCACGGCGACGGAGCCGACGTAGGCGCCCTCGGCGGCGATCGTCGCCCGCTCGGTGACCGAGACCTGCGCTGAGAGGTTCAGCCCGGCCATCCCGGCGCCGCCGCGCACGATCGCGAGCTGCTCATCGTCGGTGAGCGAGGCATCCGGCCCGGAGAAGATGCCGGAGCGCATCGCGCCGGCGTCGCGGAGATGCAGTGTCGCCGCGCGCGTGTCGATGCCGCTGATGCCGATGATTCCCTCGGCGACGAGCTGGTCGTCGAGGCTCCCGTCGGCGCGGAAGTTGGAGACGATGCGGGAGGGATCGCGCACGGCGAATCCGGCGACCCAGATGCGGCGGGACTCGGGATCCTCGTCGTTCACTCCGGTGTTGCCGATGTGGGGGGCGGTCATCAGCACGATCTGTCCCGCGTAGGACGGGTCGGTGATGGTCTCCTGGTAGCCGGTCATGCCGGTGGCGAAGACCGCCTCACCGAGGGTGATGCCGCGGGCGCCATAGGCCGTTCCCGGATAGCGCGTGCCATCTTCGAGGACAAGCACGGCGGGGTCGAAACGCTTCACAGGGCGTCGCCTTCCATTGGGGTCGTTGTGGGGAGCAGTGCGCCGACCGCGGCGATGATCGCCGTGGATTCGGCTGGGTCGGTGATTCGCAGGTAGCTGTCGACGTCGGTGCCGTCGGAGCCAGCGGCGCCGAGGGTCCAGGTGATCCGCACGAGACCGCCCTTCTCCACGGCCCGGTCGATCGCGTGGGTGGCCCGGTCGATGCCGCGGATCGCGGCTCTCGGCACAAAGGCGTCCGGCTCGCCCACGAGCGAGAGGATGACGCCGGCGTCCGTGACGATCACGGTGGCCCGTGCCCGGTAGCCGAGGCCGGCGATGGCCACCCGATTGAGTTCCTCGTCGGCGATCGTTGTGGCGACGTAGAAGCCCTCACCGCTCGCGAGTTCGCGACCGGTGTCGGCCGGTACGGTCTCCGGGCGGCCGAGGCCGGACTGGCGCCTCTGCCGTCCGCGCCAGCCGAGCACCATTCCGGCGAGGGCGAGCAGGATCACGGCGATGACGATGGTGGTCGAGGTGGCCCTATCCATGGGTGACTCCAGTTGTGGCGAGGCGGGCGGTGGCGAGACGGGCGACGGTCTCGGCGTCGACGAGTTCGCCGTCGAGCACGGTGGCGTAGCCCTCGTGGATGGTGGCGATCACCCGCCCGGGAAGCGTCGTCGCGAGGTAGGGCGAGTTGGTGCCCTTGCCGCGCAGTTGCGCGGTCTGGAACACCCGGCTGGCGCTCGGGTCGTAGAGGGTGAACGATGCCGGGGCACCGACCACGATGCCGTCGGCGTATCCGTTCAGGCGCCCGATTGCGGCTGGGGTCTTCGAGAAGACGCGGGCGATGCCGGCCCAGTCGAGCATTCCGGTGTCGACGACGGAGGCCTGCACGACGCTGAGCGCGGACTCGAGTCCGACCATCCCGAAGGCGGCGGCCTCCCACTCGCAGTCCTTGGCCTCGACCGGGTGCGGGGCGTGGTCGGTGGCGATGATGTCGATCGTGCCGTCGGCGAGCCCCTCGCGCACGGCACGCACATCTTCATCCCGGCGCAGCGGCGGGTTGACCTTGTAGCGCGAGTCGTAGCTCACGGCGAGCTGCTCGGTGAGCAGCAGGTGGTGGGGGGTCACCTCGGCGGTGACATCGATGCCGCGGGCCTTTGCCCAGCGCACGACCTCCACCGATCCGGCGGTGGAGAGGTGGCAGACGTGCAGGCGCGCACCGACGTGCTGCGCGAGCAGCACATCGCGGGCGATGATCGCCTCCTCGGCGACGGCGGGCCAGCCAGCCAGCCCGAGTTCGCCGGACAGCGTTCCCTCGTTCATCTGGGCGCCCTCGGTGAGCCTCGGCTCCTGGGAGTGCTGGGCGATCACTCCCCCGAAGGTCTTCACATATTCGAGCGCGCGACGCATGAGCAGCGGGTCGGAGACGCACTTGCCATCGTCCGAGAACACGCGCACCTTCGCGCGGCTGTTCGCCATCGCTCCGATTTCGCTCAGCTGCTTTCCCTCGAGGCCGAGGGTGACCGCGCCGATCGGGCGCACGGTGACATAGCCGGCGGAGTCACCGAGCGACATCACCTGTTCGACCACGCCGGCGGTGTCCGCGACGGGCGAGGTGTTGGCCATCGCGTGGACGGCGGTGAATCCGCCGATCGCGGCGGCGCGGGAGCCGCTGAGCACCGTTTCGCTCTGCTCGAAGCCGGGCTCGCGCAGGTGGGTGTGCAGGTCGACGAGCCCGGGAAGTGCAATCAGGCCGGCGCCGTCGATCAGGCGGTCGGCCGAGGCGAAGATCGCCCGACCGAGCTCGGCGATGCGGCCGTCGCGAACCAGGATGTCGGTACTCGTGCCGTCGGCGAGTGTCGCCGCCCTCACCAGGATGGTCTCGGTCATTGCTTTCCTCCCTCGCCGGACAGCGCGAGATACAGCACGGCCATCCGGACAGACACCCCATTCGCGACCTGCTCAAGCACCGTCGAGCGCGGCGAGTCGGCGGCGCCCGCCGAGATCTCAAGCCCGCGATTCATCGGTCCGGGGTGCATGACCATGCTATCGGCGGCGAGCCTGCCGAGGCGTTCGTCATCGAGTCCCCAGTTGCGCGAATACTCCCTGGCGTTGGGGAAGAACGCGGCGTTCATCCGCTCGCCCTGGATGCGCAGCATCATCACCACGTCAGGCTGGGCCGCCAGCGCGAGGTCGAGATCGTAGAGCACCGCGACCGGCCAGTTTTCGATGCCAATCGGCAGCAGGGTCGCGGGAGCCACGAAGGTGACGTTCGCCCCGAGGGTGGTGAGCAGCCAGGCGTTCGACCGCGCGACGCGGGAGTGCACGATGTCCCCCACGATTGTCACCGAGACGCCGTCGAGGTCGTGACCCCGGGATTCGGTGCCGTGCAACCGTCGCCGGATCGTGAACGCATCGAGGAGCGCCTGCGTCGGATGCTCGTGGGTGCCGTCGCCGGCATTGATCACCGTGGCGTCGATCCAGCCGGAATCCGCGAGCACGCGCGGGGCCCCGGATGCCCCGTGACGGATGACGACCGCATCCGCTCCGATCGCCGCGAGGGTCTGCGCGGTGTCCTTGAGACTCTCGCCCTTTGACACGCTCGATCCCTTGGCGCTGAAGTTGATCACATCCGCCGAAAGCCGCTTGGCTGCGGCCTCGAACGAGATGCGCGTGCGGGTCGAATCCTCGAAGAACAGGTTCACCACGGTCTTGCCGCGAAGGGCCGGGAGCTTGCGCACCTCGCGGTCCGCGACTTCGGCCATGTCCTCGGCGACGTCGAGAATGGTGATTGCCTCATCGCGGGAGAGGTCTCGAGTGCTCAGCAGATGCTTCATGCGATTGCCTCCTCGATCGAGACGAATTCGTCTCCGTCGATCTCCTGGAGGTGCACGTTGATGCGCTCGTTATGCGCCGACGGGAGGTTCTTGCCCACGAAATCGGGGCGGATCGGCAGCTCGCGATGGCCGCGGTCGATGAGAGTCGCTAGCCTCACGATCGCCGGCCTGCCGATCCCGCCGATCGCGTCGAGAGCCGCGCGAATCGTGCGGCCGGAGAAGAGCACGTCGTCGACGAGCACCACGGTCTTGCCGTCGATTCCGCCGACGGGGACCTGGGTGGGAGACGGAACCCTGGTGGGGTTGCGACCGAGGTCATCCCGGAACATCGTCACGTCGAGCGCGCCGGTCTCAACCGGCGTGCCGGAGATCTCCGCCAGCAGTTTCCCGATGCGGGTGGCCAGCACCACACCGCGGGTCGGGATGCCGAGAATGACGAGATTGTCCGGTCCCCGGTTCGACTCGAGGATCTCGTGGGAGATCCGAGTCAACGCTCGGGTGATATCAGCTTGCTGCAGCACAGTGCGTGCGGGCAATCTGACCTCCTTCCCCGCCTCTCTGGACGGAATTTAAGGATGTCGATGTCTTTGTGGTCTCACTATACCGGGCCGCACCGCTCGCCGCCGTCGGCGTCCCCCGCGGTCCCCGCGCGCGACCCGCCCCGCGAACCACAACGACAACGACAACGCGCGAAATCCATGCGCGCCTAGCCCAAGCCCGGCGTGTCGACGTCGACACGCCGGCGGACTGACCGAAATGCATGGATTTCGAACAGACACTGGGGCGAGGGGATGCCGGAACGGTGAGCGGGGCAGTCAGCTGCGGGTCTGTGTGATCCGCCCCAGGAGCCCGTTGACGAAGCCGGCAGAGTCTTCGGTGCTGTATTCCTTGGCGGCCTCGACCGCCTCGGAGATCGCCACGCCATCCGGGATGTCGTCGTTGAACAAGATCTCCCAGATGCCGATCCGCACGATTGCCCGGTCGAGCACCGGCATCCGGTTGATCGTCCAGCCCTGCGCGTAGGTCTCGATCAGCTCGTCGATCTCGTCGCCGTGCTCTCCGATGCCCTCGATGATGGTGCGGGCATAAACCCAGGAGTTCCAGCGGTCGGGCTCGCTCTTGGCGCGCTCCGCCTCCATCGCGATGGCCGCGTTGAGCGAGATCTCGCGCAGGTCCGCGCCGTACAGCAGGTCGATGGCGCGCTTACGCGCCTTGGTTCGTGCTCCCATGAGTCCGCGGACCCTAGTTGACTCGACCGAGGTAGCTGCCGTCGCGCGTGTCGACCTTGACCTTGGTGCCCTGCTCGAGGAACAGCGGAACCTGGATCTGGTAGCCGGTCTCCACGGTCGCCGGCTTCGTGCCGCCGGTTGAGCGGTCGCCCTGCAGACCCGGCTCGGTGTAGGTGATCTCGAGGATGACGGATGGCGGCAGCTCGACGTAGAGAGCGTCGCCGTTGTGCAGCGCGATGGTGACGTTCTGGTTCTCGAGCATGAAGTTCGCGGAGTCGCCGACCTGGGCGGCGCTGAGCGTGATCTGGTCGTAGTTGCCGACATCCATGAACACGTAGTTCTCGCCATCGGCGTAGAGGTACTGGAACTCGGAGCGGTCGACCGTCTCGGTCTCGATCTTCGCGCCGGCGTTGAACGTGCGGTCGACGACCTTGCCGCTCATCACGTTCTTGACCTTGGTGCGCACGAACGCGCCGCCCTTGCCCGGCTTCACGTGCTGGAAGTCGATCACGGTCCAGAGCTGGCCGTCCATATTCAGAACGACGCCGTTCCTGATGTCCGCGGTTGAAGCCATGACTGTAGATCCGTTCTGGTGGG
Organism: Actinomycetales bacterium; assembly: GCA_038251725.1. Classification (GTDB taxonomy): domain Bacteria; phylum Actinomycetota; class Actinomycetes; order Actinomycetales; family Microbacteriaceae; genus Lacisediminihabitans. Next base: position 29,304 of record JBBSBA010000001.1, on the reverse strand, counting down.
GAGATTGTGCTGGTTGAGCGGGTCTCGCGGCGAGCGTGTCGAAACCGGCTGCTCAGTCTACCCTCCCGGCAGACCCGGCGGGCTGTGGACTAGCCGAGCAGGCGGTTGATGGCATCGAGCGCGAGCAGGTAGGACTCGAATCCGAACCCCGCGATGACCCCGGTCGCGACCCCGGAGATCACGCTGGTGTGCCGGAATTCCTCCCGCGCGTGCGGATTCGTGATGTGTACCTCGACGAGGATCAGGCCGGCCTTGGTGACGAGCGCCGCGGCATCCCGAAGCGCATAGGAGTAGTGCGTGAACGCCGCGGGGTTGAGGATCACCGGGCTCCCTGTGTCAACAGCCTCGTAGAGCCAGCCGATGAGTTCGGCCTCGTCGTTCGTCTGGCGCAGGTCGACCGCGTGCCCGGGAGGGGCCTCGCGTTCGAGGTCGGCGCGGAGGTCATCGAGGGTGCCGCTGCCGTAGACATCCGGCTCGCGGCTTCCGAGACGGCCGAGGTTCGGACCGTTGAGCACGAGGATGTTCACCATGAGATCGAGCCTATCGCTCGCGCTGCGCCGCTCTGGCCTCCAGCCCCGCACATATCTAGGGAGCGCTGAAGCCGCCGTCGGACTTCAGCAGCTGGCCGGTGATCCACGTGCCGTCCTCCGAAAGCAGGAAGGCGACGATGGCCGCCGTGTCGCCCGGTGTGCCGAGACGACCGGCCGGGGTGCGCGCGAGCAACGCCTCACGCACCTCGTCGGTCATCCAGCCGGTGTCGATGGGACCCGGGTTCACCAGGTTGGCGGTGATGCCGAACGAACCGAACTCGCGAGCGGCGGCGAGAACGACGCGGTCGAGCGCGGCCTTGCTCGCCCCGTAGGCGACCTCGTCGTGCAACGCGTCGCTGGTGAGGGCGACGATGCGCCCCTGGTCCCCGCTGAAGCGGCGGCCGAACTCCCGAACCAGCAGCCAGTTCGCCCTCGTGTTCACGGCGAAGTGCCGGTCGAAGCCCTCGATCGTCTCGCTGAGGATTCCGGCGTTGGTGCTGTGCGCATGGCAGAGGACAAGAGCGCGCACCGGGCCGAGGGTCTGCGCGACGTCGAAGACGCCGGATGCCACGTCGGGATCGCCGAGGTCAGCATCGATCGCGACCGTCCCAGCGCCCCGCTCGCGCAATCCGGCTTCGATGGCGGCGATGTCGTCCGCGCCGCCGTTCACCTCGGCATCGTAGGCCGCGGAGTAGACGAATGCGATGTCCCAGCCCTCGTTCGCGAGTCGTCGGGCGATCCCCGCCGCGATTCCGACCCGGCGCCCGAGGCCGGTGAGCAGCACTACGGGTCGAGGTTCCGTCATTCTCCGAACATAGCAGCGCCCGCCATCGATGGGCCGGACGAGATGCTAGACGCCGATTTCCTGGTACGCGGCGAAGAGCAAGCTCTCGTCCGGTCCGGTGAGCACGGTGGGCTTGGCGACGTCGTCGAGCACGATGAACCGCATCAGGTTGCCGCGGGCCTTCTTGTCGCGCTTCATGACGGAGAGCAGGGTCTGCCAGCGGCCGGCCGGGTATGAGACGGGCAGCTGCAGCGAGGTGAGGATGCTGCGGTGCCGGTCGACGACGGCATCCGGCAGTCGCCCGGTGAGTCGCGCGAGCTCCGCGGCGTACACCATGCCGATGGCGACGGCGGCGCCGTGACGCCACTGGAATCGTTCCGCGTATTCGATCGCATGCCCGAGGGTGTGGCCGTAGTTGAGGATCTCCCGCGGGCCGGTCTCCTTGAAGTCGGCGCCAACGACGCGGGCCTTGATGCCGACCGAGAGTTCGACCAGGCGACGGAACTCGTCGCTCTGCGAGTTGCTTGCGACATCCACGTCACGTTCGATGATGTCGAGGATCTCGGGCTCCGCGATGAAACCGCACTTCACCACCTCGCCGAATCCAGCCAGGATCTCCATCTGGCTGAGCCCCGTGAGGGTGTCGAGGTCGACGACCACTCCGGCGGGCGCGTGGAATACCCCGACGAGGTTCTTGCCCTCGTTCGTGTTGATGCCGGTCTTGCCGCCGATCGCGGCATCGACCATGCCGAGAAGCGTCGTCGGCACGTTGATCAGGCGGATGCCGCGCAGCCAGGTCGCCGCGACGAATCCGGCGAGGTCGGTGACCGATCCCCCGCCGAAGCCGATCACGACGTCGGTGCGGGTGAAGTCGGCCTGGCCCATGACCTGCCAGCAGAAGGCGGCGACCTCGACTCGTTTGCCGGTCTCGGCGTCCGGAATCTCGGCGAGCAGAACCTCGAAGTCCGCGCTCAGCGACTCGCGCAGGCGTTCGGCCCTGGCGCCAAGGGTCGCGGGGTGCACGATGAGCACCTTGCGCGCGTTCGGTCCGATCAGCCCGGGGAGTCCCGAGAGGATGTCACGGCCGATGACGACGTCGTACGCCTCGGTGCCCGGCACTGTGATGGTGGTGGAGCTCATGATTTCTTCTCCTCGGTGTTCGGCGACTCTTCGGCCACCCACTCGGCGATCTCCGCGGCAATCTGGTCGATGGGGCGGTGGGAGGTGTCCCAGGTGCGGGTGGCGAGACGTTCGTAGATCTCCAGGCGGGAGGCGACGAGATCCGACCAGGTGTCGATGCCGGAGACGAGGGGGCGCTCCTTGCCCGCGATCCGCGCCGCGACCACGTCGGGGCTCACCGTGATGAGTGCGACCCTGTGATCGGCGAGGTCGGCCTGCGTCAGCGGGTCGATGATCGCCCCGCCGCCGAGGGCGACCACCGCTCGTTCCCCGAGAGCCTTCGTCACCTCTGCCCGCTCGATCGCACGGAAATGTCTTTCCCCGTGGTTGCCGAAGATCTGTGCGATCGGACCGTACCGCGCGACGATCCGACGGTCGGTGTCGATGAATGGGGCGCCGAGGATGCGGGCGATCCGCTTGCCGAGGCGGGTCTTGCCTGCCGCGGGCGGCCCGATCAGGACCAGATACGGACGTCCGGGCTCGGGAACGCGATCGATCACGAGCCGAGCTGCTGATCGGACTCGGATGCCGTCGCGAGGTTCGCCGGGATCGCCGCGACGTAGCCGTCGAGGTTTCGCCTGGTCTCGGCGACCGAATCGCCGCCGAACTTCTCGAGCACCGCGTTGGCGAGCACGAGGGCCACCATCGCCTCGGCAACGACGCCGGCCGCGGGGACGGCGCAGACGTCGGAGCGCTGGTGATGCGCCTCCCCCGCCGCCGAAGTGGCGATGTCAACAGTGCGCAGGGCGTGCGGAACGGTGGAGATCGGCTTCATCGCCGCACGTATGCGCAGCACGGTTCCCGTGCTCATGCCACCCTCCGTGCCACCGGCCCGGTCGCTCGACCGGGTGATTCCCGCCGCGGTCTGGAAGAGCTCGTCGTGGGCCTCGGAGCCGCGGCGCGCGGCGGTGAGGAACCCGTCGCCCAGTTCCACGCCCTTGATGGCCTGGATGCCCATGAGCGCTGCGGCGAGCTGCGAGTCGAGTCGGCGGTCCCAATGGGTGTAGGAGCCGAGGCCGGGAGGCACGCCGTAGGCCAGCACCTCCACCACTCCCCCGAGGGTGTCGCCGTCTTCGTGCGCGGAATCCACCTCGGCGACCATGAGCGCGGACGTTGCCGGGTCGAAGCAGCGCAGCGGGTCGGCATCGAGTGCCTCGACATCCGCGAACTCGGGCAGCGGGCTGCCCTCCGGCACGCGCGCCGCACCGACCGAGAGCGTGTGCGAGACGAGCCGGATGTCCAGCCCGGCGAGGAAGGACCGCGCGACCGCTCCGAGGGCGACGCGGGCAGCCGTCTCGCGGGCGCTGGCCCGCTCGAGCACGTTGCGGGACTCCTCGAAGCCGTACTTCTGCATGCCGACGAGGTCGGCGTGGCCGGGGCGCGGTCGGGTCAGCGGCGCGCCACGACCCTTCGGCAGCGCCTCGAGGTCGACCGGCTCCGCGCTCATCACGTCGACCCAGCGGGGCCACTCGGTGTTTCCGATGCGCAGCGCAACGGGGCTGCCCATCGACAGTCCGAATCGGATGCCGCCACTGATCGTCAGCGCATCCTGCTCGAACTTCTGGCGCGCACCCCGGCCATAGCCGAGGGTCCGGCGGTGCAGGTCCTGCTGGATGGCCGCCATCGACACCGGGACGCCGGCGGGGAGGCCCTCGAGGATCGCGACCAGTTCCGGTCCGTGCGATTCGCCCGCGGTCAGCCAGCGAAGCACGATCTCAACCAATTCACGACGTTACCTTTTGCACAGGAGAATCCTCCCACAGTGCAGGACGTCGACCGCTCAGAGCCCGAGGGCCGCCCGCATGGCAGCGAGCACCCGGTCCTCGGCTGGCAGAACGATGTTCGGCGAACCGCCGACGAAGATCCGAACCTGCATGAGAGCCTGGTTCACGAGCATCTCGATGCCCGGTACCACCCGTCCGCCGGCCTCGAGCCAGGTTGCGGCCAGCGGCGACGGCCACGGGTCGTAGGCCACGTCGAACAGCACCGCCGCCCGGCGGGTGCCGTCGGCGAACCGGTAGCGGTGGTCCGCTCCGCCCGGAAGCGTGCTGATCACCACCTCCGGGATGAGGCCGTCGTCGGCCCCGTCGGGTCGCGCCGCGTGAACGTCGACCCCGAGCCCATCGCCGAGCTCGATGAGTGAGATCAGCTTGTGGGGCGAGCGCGCGGAGACCACCACGCGTCGTGCTCCGAGCTGGGCGAGGGCGACGAGTGCGGAGGCCGCCGTTGCGCCAGCGCCGAGCATCCGCACCATGGCGACGCGACGCACCCCTGCGTCGCGGAGGGCCTGCGTGATCCCGAAGACGTCGGTGTTGAAGCCGAGCAGTCGTGAGCCGCCACGGTGCTTCTCGAAGAGGACCGTGTTCGCCGCTCCGGTCAGCTCCGCAAGCGGATCCACGACATCGAGCAACGGCATCACGTCGCGCTTCAGCGGCATGGTCAGCGAGAGACCGCGCCAGTCCGCGGTGCACGAGCCGACGAAGGCCGGCAGCCCGGCGGAGTTCATCTCGATGGCGTCGTACTCCCAGTCGAGACCGAGCACCCCGTAGGCGGCGCGATGCAGCACCGGCGACAGGGAATGGGCGATCGGTGAGCCGAGCACCGCGAGCCTGGTCAATTGCACCCGCCGGGGTTTGCCTTCAGCCACGCTCCGAGCTGGGAGATGGCGGTCTTCTGTTCGGCGAAGGTCGCAGAGAACGCGGTCTCCCCGGTCGAACAGTTCACGACGACGAAGTACAGCCACGGACCATCTGCCGGATGCATGGTCGCCGCGATCGCGGCATCGCCAGGGTTGGAGATCGGTCCGATCGGCAGGCCGGGGTTGGCATAGGTGTTGTAGGGGTTGCTCTTATCGGCGCGCTGGGCGGGCGTGGTGTTGATTGATGTTCCGCCGATCCCGTAGCTTACGGTCGCATCCGACTGGAGGTTCATCCCCTTCGCGATGCGGTTCTCCCAGACCCGGGCGACCTTGGGGAAGTCGGAGGCTGGGCCGCCTTCCTTCTGGGTCAGTCCGGCAAGCGTGAGCACGCGGTGGCGATCCGCCGGCGCGACGCCGGCCGCATGCAGTCGCCGGAACATCTCGGTGACGAAGGTCTGGAGGATCTGATGCGCGGTCTGGCCGGGTTGAATCGTGTAGGTGGCGGGGAACAGATAGCCCTCGAGGCTCGGGGCCTCGGCCGGGAGCCCGAACGACTTGTAGTCGGCCGCCGCCGCTTCCAGTTGCGCCCGACTCACCCCCGTGCTCTGGCTGAGGTTCGCGAGCCTGGTGATGACGCCCTTGACCGTGATCCCCTCCGGCAAAGTCACCCGAGTGGACACCTTGTTGTTCGGATCGATGAGTGCCGCGAGGGCGGCCTTTGCGCTCATGTGGGACTTCAGCTGGTAGCTGCCCGGTGCGAAGGTGACCGGGCGGCTCTGCACGAGCAGCAGGCTGTAGAACGCCTCGGCGGTCTTGGTGACGCCCTTCGCGGCGAGGGTCTTCGCGACATCCGATCCGATCTGGCCGTTCTGGATGGTGATGATCACCTTGCCGGTGCCGGAGCCGGAGTAGTCGATCGGCGGCGCGATTCCGAGCACCTTCTCGATCTGCGGCTGGAAGTTGACCCACACGGCCGTCGACACCGCGCCGAGCACGACGACGATCGAGAGCAACACCCAGAGCCAGGTGAGGCGACGCCGTTTGCGGGGCGTCGGCGGCAGCCCGTGACTATCGACCGCACCGCCGGAGCGGCCGCGCGCTCCCTGAGAATGACGATCCGGAACGGTCGTCCGGGCGTCGGGCCGCCGGGTCTCTGCGCGCGCCTCCCGGCGGCTTCGCGGGGGCGCGGAGGCCGCATCTGGAGCGGTGGAAGTGGGTTGGGCGGAGAAGATCTCATCCCAGCTCGGCTCATCGGCCACGGTTATCGTCTTTCGTGCGAGTCGACGACCGCACCCGGCAATGTTCCGGCGGTGCGCTCGGCGTCGAGGGCGTGCTGCAAAATTATAACCGCGGCGACCTGATCGATGATGGGCCGGGACTTCTTCGAATTGCGTCCGGATGCCTGCAAGGCCCGGCCGGCCGACACGGTCGAGAGCCGCTCGTCCACGAGTCGCACCGGGATGTCCGTCGCCGCGGCCAGGCGCGACGCGAAGTCGCGCGCATCCTGGGTTGACGCCGTGTCGTTGCCGGAGAGGGCCAGTGGAAGACCGACGACGATCTCGACCGCACTCCGCTCCGCCGATTCAGCGAGTATCCGTGCCACGTCGCCTTCGCCGCGCGGCACGGTCGCCACCGGAGTGGCGAGCATGCCGTGTGGGTCGCTCGAGGCGAGTCCGATGCGCACCTTGCCCACATCGATCCCGAGTCGCGCGCCAGGTCGCATCCGCTACCTCGGGATGCCGGCCGCGACGGCCGCGAGAGCCGCGTCGATCGCCTGAAGGTTCGATCCGCCACCCTGGGCGAGGTCGTCCTTGCCGCCGCCGCCACCACCGAGGATGCCGGCGGCCGTCTTGGCGAGGGCGCCCGCCTTGGTTCCGAGCGCGCGCGCGGCATCGTTCGTGGCGACGATCACCGCGGGCTTGCCCGCCACATCGGCCGCAAGCGCGACCACTGCCGCATCCGATCCGAGGCGGCTGCGAACCGTCGTCGCGAGGCCGCGGAGGTCGTCGGTCGACGTGAGCGTGCCGACGTTGGTGACCACCGCGGTGACCGCGCCGATGCGCGTCGCCGCGGCGAGGAGCGACGGGACGCGCTCGGCGAGGGCCGCCTGCTCGAAATCGGCGATGCGCTTCTCCGCCGACTTCAGGGAGGCGAGAAGCTCGGAGATGCGCGCGGGCACCTGGTCACGCGGGGTCTTCAGGGTGGATGTGAGCTCGTTGACAATGGCGCGCTCGGCGGCGAGGTCGCGGAAGGCGTCCATACCGACCAGCGATTCGATGCGGCGATTGCTCGATCCGACTGACGCCTCGCTGATCACGTTGATCAGTCCGATCTCGGAGCTGCGGCCAACGTGGGTGCCGGCGCAGAGCTCGAGCGACCAGGGGCCACCGATCTCCACCACCCGCACCTCGTCGCCGTACTTCTCGCCGAACAGAGCCATCGCGCCGAGGGCGCGAGCGTCGTCGAGGGGCATCACGCGAGTGGAGACCTCGAGGTTCTGCCGCACCGCGTTGTTGGCGATCTCCTCGATTTCTCCCCGGGTCTGAAGCGAGAGCGGCTTGCTCCAATTGAAGTCGAGGCGCATGTAGCCGGCCCGGTTGTCCGACCCGGCCTGGTGCGCGTCCGGTCCGAGTACCTCGCGGAGGGCCGCATGGATGAGATGGGTCGCGGAGTGCGCCTGGGTCGCCCCGCGGCGGTACTCGGGGTCAACGACACTCGTCGCGGCGACGCCGACCCCGACTTCGCCGCTGCGCACCTGGACGCGGTGGCTGACGAGTCCCTTGACCGGGCGCTGCACGTCGAGCACCTCGAGCTCGAAGCCCCCTCCGACGATGCTTCCCTGGTCCGCTTCCTGGCCGCCGGACTCCGGGTACAACGACGTCTCGGCGAGGATCACCTCGGCGATGTCCCCGGCAACCGCCTTCGAGACCGACACACCGTCGACGATGATCCCGAGCACGCGAGTCTCGGTGTTCAGGTAGTCGTAGCCGGTGAAGGGGGTCTCGCCCTTGGCGCGGAATGCGCTGTAGACCGAGAGATCGGCCAGAAGAGTCTTCTTGGCCTTCGCGTCGGCCTTGGCCATCGTGCGCTGCTCGAGCATGAGCGAGTCGAAGGCCTCGCGGTCGACCGTGAGGCCGGCCTCCTCCGCCATTTCGAGCGTGAGATCGATCGGGAAGCCGAAGGTGTCATGCAGCAGGAAGGCGGTGCCGCCCGCGAGCTTCTTCGACCCGGTCTTCTGGGTCTTCGTGACCGCCAGGTCGAGGATGTTCGTGCCGCTCGCGAGCGTGCGCAGGAAGGTCTCCTCCTCAGCGGTCGCGAGGTTGCGGATGCGGTCATAATCCGTCTCGACCTCGGGGTAGGCGGCCTTCATCGCGTCACGGGACGCGGCGAACAGGCCCGTGAAGGTTGGCGCGTCGACCCCGAGCAGGCGCATTGACCGAACCGTGCGGCGCAGCAGGCGGCGCAGGATGTAGCCGCGGCCCTCGTTGGACGGCGTGATGCCGTCGGACATGAGCATCAGGGCGGAACGCACGTGGTCCGCGACGACGCGCATACGCACATCGTCGTCGTGCACGGCGCCGTAGCGACGTCCGGAAAGCTCGGCCGCGTGATCCAGGACCGGGCGCACCTGGTCGATCTCGTACATGTTCTCGACGCCCTGTTTGAGGAAGGCGACACGCTCGAGGCCCATGCCGGTGTCGATGTTCTTCTTCGGCAGGTCGCCGAGAATCTCGAAGTTCTTGCCGGAACCCGGTCCCCGCAGGTACTGCATGAAGACGAGGTTCCAGATCTCAACGTAGCGGTCGTCGTCGGTGGCGGGTCCGCCATCGATTCCGTAGGCCGGCCCGCGGTCGAAGAAGATCTCGGAGCAGGGACCGGCCGGTCCCGGCTGGCCGGTCGACCAGTAGTTGGTATCCATGTCGAGTCGCTGGATGCGCTCCTCGGGAAGCCCGGCGATCTGCTTCCACAGGCGCGCGGCCTCGTCATCGTCCTTGTAGACGGTGACCCAGAGGTCCTGCTCCCGGAAGCCGTAGCCGCCGTCCGCCTCTGAGGTGGTGAGCAGGTCCCAGGCGTAGGTGATCGCCTGTTCCTTGAAGTAGTCCCCGAACGAGAAATTGCCGTTCATCTGGAAGAACGTCCCGTGCCGCGGGGTCTTGCCGACCTCTTCGATGTCGAGGGTGCGGATGCACTTCTGCACGCTCGTGGCACGCGGGTATGGTGCGGGCACCAGGCCGGTGAGGTACGGAACGAACGGCACCATCCCCGCAACGGTGAAGAGAAGTGTCGGGTCGTCGCTCACGAGCGACGCCGAGGGAACTACGGTGTGGCCACGCTCGGCGAAGAAGTCGAGCCAGCGGCCACGGATGTCAGCGGTCTGCATGGTGTCCTGAGATTGGGGCGGGACCTTCGTCCTCGCCTGCGAGGGGGTGGTGAGGAGGGACTAGAGCTCCGCGGCATCGCCGATGGCGGAGCGCAGCTCGGCCTCGCGTTCCTTGTAGCCGTCGAGGACGGCGCTGGAGAACTCGTGGGCCCGGCTGTTCACGTCGTCGAAGAAGCGGCGTCCGTCTGAGGTCTTGCTGATCTGGTGCGCGGCGACGAATCCGAGGCCCACACCGACGATGAGCCACAGGATGTTCTTCATGGTTGCTCCTTCTCGAACAATACGGATAGTGCTGCCCTGCCGTGCGCCAAGCTTACTTGGCGCGCCGTGCGGCCTTCGATGTGGCGGGCTTGATCGCCCCGAGGCCGGCCCTGACCGCCGCGGAGAACCCGGCGAGCTTGATGAGCGGTCCGCCGACGGTCGCGGCGAAGAGCGCCACGAGCGACGAGACGTTGGCGGTCGCCTCGGCGACACCCTTGGTGATGGTGTCGACCCGCGCGAGCTGCCTGTTCGTCTCGGAGATGGTGGTCGTCGCCTCCTCGAGCAGCGGGGTGACGTTCGTGCCGAGATCCCGGATGGCCGTTCCCGCCTCGTCGAAGACTCGCCCGAGTTTGACCAGCGGGATGGCCAGCAGTCCGACGAGAACCGCGAACACTCCCGCGGCGATGAGGCCGGCAATGTCGCCACCGCTCATGAGATCCACCAATCAGTTGTCTGGCGAGTCCCGAGGACCGCGCGCAAAAAGAGAAGGAGCGGATCACCCGAAGGTGATCCGCTCCCACTGTAACGGTGTGCTGATCGAGTGGCGCCCGACGAAGGCGGACGCGCATCGGGATCTAGCGGGCCGCGTAGTACTCCACGACGAGCTGCACTTCACAGGTCACGGGAACCTCGGCACGCTTCGGGCGACGCACGAGGCGGGCCTGCAGCTTGTCGATCTCGACCTCGAGGTACGGCGGCGTCTTCGGAAGAACGTCGACGTGACCGCCGGCGGCGGCAACCTGGAACGGCTCCATGCCCTCACTCTTGGCGTGCACGTGGATGAGCTGTCCCGGCTTGACGCGGAAGGACGGACGGTCAACGCGCTGGCCGTCAACGAGGATGTGACGGTGAACGATCATCTGGCGAGCCTGCGCCGTCGTGCGCGCGATCGCGGCACGGACGATGAGGGCGTCGAGACGCATTTCGAGCTGCTCGACCAGGTTCTCACCGGTCAGGCCGGCGGCACGACGTGCCTCCTCGAACTGGATCTTGAGCTGAGCCTCGCGAATGCCATACTGCGCTCGCAGGCGCTGCTTCTCGCGGAGACGGACGGCATAGTCGCTGTCGGTCTTGCGCTTGGTGCGGCCGTGCTCCCCCGGAGGGTACGGACGCTTCTCGAGGTACTTGGCTGCCTTCGGCGTGAGCGGAATGCCCAACGCACGCGACAGGCGCGTCTTGCTACGGGTACGTGACTGGGTAGACACTTACTTCCTTTCGATTCTCTTCGCCCCCACCGAGCAGAAGTGCACCGTGGAGGCCCGTGCGTGAGCGCGGACAAATGGGAAGAGGGTTGCGGCGTCGGGAAAAATCCCCTAGGGCCAGAAAAGATCCTAACAGATGCCCGCTGCGGCGCACGCGGGCCACCCGGCTACTCGCCGCGGATGATCCGCCGCAGCTTCTCCAGCCGCGCCTTCACGTCCCGCTCGTTCCCGTGCTCGGTCGGCCGGTAGTACCGGGTCGACATCAGCTCGTCGGGCAGGTACTGCTGCTGCACGACCCCGAGTTCGGAATCGTGGGAATACTTGTAGCCCTTGCCGTGGCCGAGCTTCTTCGCGCCGGCGTAGTGCGCATCGCGAAGGTGCTTGGGAACCCGGCCGATCTTGCCGGCACGGACATCCGCGATCGCCGCGTCCAGCGCCATGTAGGCGGCGTTCGACTTGGGGGCGGTCGCGAGGTAGACGACCGCCTCGGCTAGGGCGATGCGGCCCTCTGGCATTCCGACGTACTGCACCGCGTCGGCCGCGGCCACCGCGATCAGCAGCGCCTGCGGGTCGGCGATCCCGATGTCCTCCGCCGCGCTGATCATCACGCGGCGGGAAATGAACCTCGGGTCCTCTCCCGCCTCGATCATCCGCGCAAGATAGTGCAGTGCCGCATCGACATCGGATCCACGGATCGACTTGATGAAGGCGCTGATCACGTCGTAATGCTCGTCACCGTTTCGGTCGTAGCGCAGCAGGGCGCGATCGACGGCCATCGCGACGATATCGGCGGTGACGACCGGCCTGCCATCCAACGAGGTCGTCGACGTGGCCGAGAGCGCCGCGGCCTCGAGCGCCGTCAGAGCGCGGCGAGCGTCTCCGGAGGCGAGCCGGATGATGAGGGCCCGCGCGGCATCCTCGAGATCGACCTTGTCGGCGAGACCCCGCGGGTCCAGCACCGCCCGGTCGACCAGGATTCCGAGATCCTCGTCGCTCAGCACCTCGAGGGTCAGCAGCAGTGAGCGGGACAGCAGCGGGGAGATCACCGAGAACGATGGATTCTCGGTCGTCGCGGCCACGAGGATGACCCAGCCGTTCTCCACCCCGGGCAGCAGCGCGTCCTGCTGGGCCTTGCTGAACCGGTGGATCTCGTCGAGGAAGAGCACGGTGGAGACCCCGTAGAGGTCCCTCGAGGCCATCGCCTGCTCCATGACCTCCCGCACGTCCTTGACACCGGCGTTCACCGCGGAGAGCTCGACGAACTTGCGGCCGGAGGAATGCGCGATGGCCTGGGCGAGCGTGGTCTTGCCGGTGCCGGGTGGGCCCCAGAGGATCACCGACGTCGCTCCCTGCTCCCCCGTCTTGTCGGAGGCCAGACTCACGAGCGGTGACCCCGGGGTCAGCAGATGTCGCTGACCGGCCACCTCGTCGAGACTGCGTGGGCGCATCCGCACCGCCAGGGGGGTCGCCCCGGCGCGCAGTCCGATTTGGGCATCAACCATGAGCGCAATGGTAGTTCGCGCCGCTGACCGTCCCTGCTCGTCATATACAGTGCAGGAGGACATGCCCCGTCGCGTCGGAGGACGCCACCCAAGATGTAAGGAACCACCGTGGCACCGAGCAAGAAAACCGAACGCGACGCGCGTGAGGCCCGTGATCGCCTGCGCCGATTCAACGCCCGACAGGCGGTCCACAGCCACCAGGTAAAGCGCCGATGGCGCGATAATGCCACGGCGATCGTCGGTGTGGTGGTGATCGTCATTCTCGCCACGTTCACCCAGGTCTTCTACTTCACCGCCGGGCCGGGCAAGCCCACTCCGAGCCCGTCCGCGTCGAGCACTGCCGCGGCCGCCGGTCACAACGTCGGCAATGTGCCATCCAAGACAATCGCCGGTGGCCGCACCTGGACCGGCGACCTCACCCTCAACTCGGTGAAGCTGGGAATCTCGATCGATGGCGCCAAGGCCCCGCAGGCGGCATCCGCGTTCATCTCGCTCGCCCAGAAGGGCTTCTATACGACGACCGGAAGCACCTGCCACCGCCTGACCGACAGCGCCACCGCCAAGCTCATCCAGTGCGGTTCGGTGGACGGCAAGGGCGGGGGTGACGTGGGCTTCAGCTTCGGTCCGCTGGAGAACGTGCCGGCAGACGGCGTCTACCCGGCAGGCACGATCGCCATGGCCCGCGGCGCCGGCGCCTACACGAATTCGAGCCAGTTCTTCATCACCTACGGCAAGACAACGCTTGACGGGTCCACCGGCGGCTACACCGTATTCGGCACCGTGACCAGCGGTCTCCCGGAGTTCGTCAGCAAGATCGCGGATGGCGGCGTGACCGCCTCCGCGACCAGCACGACGGACGGTGCTCCGGTCATTCCGACGAAGATCACCCAACTGACCGTGCAATAGGCTGGGGACCGGCCATTTACAGCGTGGCCGAACAAGCAAAGGTGAGACTCTTGGCGACAGACGATCAGACCCCGTGGGGCCGCGTTGACGAAACCGGCACTGTTTTCGTTCGCGAGGGCGACGGCGAACGAGCCGTGGGACAGTATCCCGACGGCAGCCCGGAAGAGGCCATGGCCTACTTCCAACGCAAGTACACCGAGCTAGCCGGGCAGGTGACACTGCTCGAACAGCGCATCAAGCGCGGCACCGCAGCCGCCGATGTCGCCAAGACCATTTCGGCGCTCAAGATCACGGTCGCCTCGGCGAACGCTGTCGGCGACCTGCCCTCCCTGGTGACACGTCTCGACGCCCTCGACGGTGCCGTCGGTGAACTCACCGAGAAGCAGACCGCCGAGACCAAGGCCGCGACGGATGCCGCTCTCGCCGAGCGTGAGGCGCTCGTGGTCGAGGCCGAGACCCTCGCAGCGCAGGATCCGGCCAAGGCGCAGTGGAAGCAGGTCAGCGCCACGCTGGATGACATCTTCGCGCGCTGGCAGAAGCACCAGGCCGACGGTCCTCGACTTCCCAAGAACGAGAGCAACGAACTCTGGAAGCGATTCCGCGCCGCGCGTACCATCATCGAGACCCACCGCAAGGCCTTTTTCGCCGAGCTCGACTCGGTGCACAAGGACGCCCGCAACAAGAAGCAGGAGCTCACCGAGCGGGCCGAGGCTCTCGTCCCCAAGGGCCTCGACGGCATCCCGGTGTATCGCACCCTGCTCGACGAATGGAAGTCGGCCGGTCGCGCCGGAAAGAAATTCGATGATGCCCTCTGGGCGCGCTTCAAGGTCGCCGGCGATGCGCTCTACTCCGCGAAGTCCGAGGTCGATGCCAAGGACAACGAGGAGTTCAGCGCCAACCTCGAACTCAAGCTCGCGCTCCTCGCCGAAGCCGAGCCGCTCATCACCGCAACGGATCGGGTGAAGGCGAAGGACGCCCTGCTCTCGATCCAGCGCCGCTGGGATGCCATCGGCAAGGTTCCGCGTGCCAACGTCAAGCCGATCGAGGATCGTCTGCGCAAGGTCGAGGCCGCCGTGCGCAAGCTCGACGAGGACCACTGGCAGAGGAGCAACCCGGAGCGCATCGCGCGCGCCGAGGGGCTCACCGGCCAGTTGCAGGACGCCATCGCCAAGCTCGAGGCCGAGCTCGTCGAAGCCAAGGCCAGCGGGGACGCCAAGAAGGTCACGGACGCCGAGGAGGCTCTCGAGGCCCGCAAGGCCTGGCTGAAGGCCATCGGCTGACTCGGAGCCCTTCCGCTCCCCCGCAACCCCGTTCCCGCCCGGTTTCTCCACAGTTCGCCGCCGACGTCCGACGGCGGTCCGTGGCATCCGGAACCATGAATGGATGTCCCGCCTTCCGCCCGTGCTCTCTCACCACGACCTGCCGCACAGCGAGCTGCAGGCGGCCAGGCTGGACGGCGAGGTCTATCACGTCGATCGATGCTTCAGCCCGATCGATGAGCCAGAGAGCCGCGAGCACCGGGCACTCGCGCTGGTGGCGGAGTTTTCCGCGCGGTTGATCGCCGAGCAGCGCACTGCCGCGTGGGTCCTGGGTATCCTCGACCGGCCGCCGGCCCGACACCAGTTCTGCGCCGCGATCGCCTCCCGGGTCCGGCCGGTCGGACTCGTCGGCGCAACGGTACGAGAGGTGGTGATCGCCTCCGACGAGCTGCTGGACTGCGCGGGCCTTGCGGTCACCACACCGCTGCGCACGGCAGTGGACCTGGCGCGCTGCAGCGCGGACTTCGACGATGAGGAGTTTCGTCTCGTGATCGCCCTGATGCGGCTGGGCCGATTCGGCGTTCGCGAGTGCACCGCGGTGCTCGATCGCCGTCGAAACCTGCCGAACAAGAGACTCGCTTTGGAGCGAATCCTCGAGTCGGCGAGACGGGCTCAGCCGCCGTTGACCCGGTACACGTCGTAGACCGCATCGATGCGCCGCACCGCGTTGAGCACCGCGTCGAGGTGGGTGGTGTCCCCCATCTCGAAGACGAAACGGCTGATCGCGAGTCGGTCGCTCGAGGTGGAGACCGAGGCGGAGAGGATGTTGACGTGGCTCTCCGAGAGAACACGCGTGACATCCGAGAGCAGGCCAGCCCGGTCGAGAGCCTCGACCTGGATCTGCACGAGGAAGATGCTCGAGGAGGTGGGCGCCCACTCCACATCGACGATGCGCTCCGGCTCGCCAAGCAGGGAGCTGACATTGTGGCAGTCGGCCTTGTGCACCGACACACCGGATCCACGCGTGACGAACCCGACGATCTTGTCCCCCGGAACGGGCGTGCAGCATTTCGCGAGCTTCACCAGAATGTCTGGCGCACCACGCACCAGCACCCCGGAATCGCTGTTGCGCAGCTGCTTCGTGCGCCCCTTCGTTGCGAAGGAAATCTCCGACTCTGTGGAATCGGCCTCGGTGTGCAGCGTGCCGAGCACCTTCTCGATCACCGACTGTGTGGAGACGTGACCCTCGCCCACCGCGGCGTAGAGCGCCGAGATGTCGTCGAACCGCATTTGCGCCGCGACCTCGTTGAACGAGTCCTGGTTCATCAGCTTCTGCAGCGGAAGATTTTGCTTGCGCATGGCCCGGGCGATGGCGTCCTTGCCCTGCTCGATCGCCTCGTCACGCCGTTCCTTGGTGAACCACTGCTTGATCTTGTTGCGGGCCCGGGGGCTCTTGACGAAGTTGAGCCAGCCCTGGCTTGGTCCCGCATCCGGATTCTTCGAGGTGAATATCTCCACGACATCGCCGGAGCTGAGGGTGCTCTCGAGCGGCACGAGCCGTCCGTTGACCTTCGAACCCATCGTGCGGTGCCCGACCTCGGTGTGCACCGCGTAGGCGAAGTCCACCGGGGTGGCGCCCGCGGGCAGTCCGATGACCTTGCCCTGCGGGGTGAAGACGTAGACCTCCTTCGCCCCGATCTCGAAACGCAGCGAGTCGAGGAATTCATTCGGGTCGGCGGTCTCCGCCTGCCAGTCGGTGATGTGGGCGAGCCACGCCATATCGCCGTCGTCGCTGAGGGCGCTCGAACTGCCCTTGCCGTTCACGCGCTCCTTGTACTTCCAGTGCGCCGCCACACCGAACTCGGCACGCTGGTGCATCTCGTCGGTGCGGATCTGGATTTCGACCGCGCGACCCTTCGGCCCGATCACCGTCGTGTGCAAAGACTGGTACAGGTTGAACTTGGGTGTCGCGATGTAGTCCTTGAACCGGCCGGGGATCGGGTTCCAGCGCGCGTGGATCGAACCGAGCACGGCGTAACAGTCACGAACGGAGCCGACCAGCACGCGAATTCCGACCAGATCGTAGATCTCGTCGAACTCACGACCGCGCACGATCATCTTCTGGTAGATCGAGTAGTACTGCTTCGGGCGACCGACGACCTTGCCCTTGATCTTCGAGGCCTTGAGGTCGTTCTTCACGGCATCGATCACCTGCTGAACGAACTCCTCGCGCTGCGGGGTACGCTGTTTCACCAGGTTTTCGATCTCGATGTACAACTTCGGATACAACACGGCGAACGAGAGGTCTTCGAGCTCCCACTTGATGGTCTGGATGCCAAGGCGGTGCGCGAGCGGCGCGTAGATCTCGAGGGTCTCCTGCGCCTTCCTCATGGCTGACTCGGCTGGCACAAAGCCCCAGGTGCGCGCATTGTGCAGGCGGTCGGCGAGCTTGATGACGAGCACGCGGATGTCCTTCGACATCGCGACGACCATCTTGCGCACCGTCTCCGCCTGCGCGCTGTCGCCGTATTTCAGCTTGTCGAGCTTGGTGACGCCGTCGACCAGCATCGCTATCTCGTCGCCGAAATCGTGCCGGAGCATGTCAAGCGTGTAATCGGTGTCTTCGACGGTGTCGTGCAGAAGCGCGGCCGCAAGGGTCTTCGGCCCGATCCCGAGATCGGCCAGGATCTGCGCGACAGCGACCGGATGGCTGACGTACGGCTCGCCGCTGCGCCGAGTCTGGCCGCGATGAGCGAGCTCGGCAGCGGCATACGCGCGCTCGATGATGGTCACATCGGACCTCGGGTGATGCATCCGCGCGGTCTTGATCAGACGGTCGACGGCACCGGCAGGCTGCGCCTTAGAGAAGATGCGAGGCAGGAGGGTGCGAAGTGACCCGGCATTCGGGGCCCCCGGGGAACCGACAGACGGCGCGGACCTGTCGGCCGACGTCGTATCTACCATCAGAAATCCTCCTCAGGCAAAACTATCACCGCGGGAGGGTAGCTCTTCGCGGGTTCGCCGTTGGCGAGATGACCGCCGGGTCCATCATTCGACGCGAACGGCATCGGCACCGTGGCACGCCAGATCTCCGCCGGCGCCAACTCGGGCGAGCATCACGCTGACCGCGCCGTGTCCGGTGGCCCGGAGGCTTCTACTGCGAAACGACACTCGCCGCGCGCACCGCCAGCGTGCGCTTGTCACGCTTCTTGATGCCCGCTTCGCCGCTCCTCAGCTGCGCGTAGACCGGTGCGGCGATGAAGATGGTGGAGTAGGTGCCGACGACGATTCCGATGAACAGCGCGAGCGAGATGTCGCGCAATGTCCCGGCACCAAGCACGAACGCACCGATGAACAGGATCGAACCGACCGGCAGGATCGCCACGACCGAGGTGTTGATCGAACGCACCAGCGTCTGGTTCACCGCGAGGTTCACCGATTCCCCGAAGGTACGCCGGGACTCGGCGCCATCCTCGCTGGTGTTCTCGCGGATCTTGTCGAACACCACGACCGTGTCGTAGAGCGAGTAGCCGAGGATCGTGAGGAAGCCGATGACCGCGGCCGGTGTGACCTCGATGTGGAACACGCCATACACGCCCGCCGTGATGATGAGGTCGTGGAGCAGGGCGGTAATTGCGGCGACCGACATCTTCCAGGTTCGGAAGTACAGCGCCATCACGATCGACACCAGGATCACGAACACGATGAGCGCAGTGAGGGCCTGGCGGGTGATGTCCTTGCCCCAGGTCGCCCCGATGAACGACGTTGTGACCTCGGAATCCTTGATCTTGAATGCCGTCGCGAGGGCCTGACCGACCGTGGCGCTCTCGGTGTTGGTCAGCTGGTCCGTCTGCACCTGTACAGACGAGGCGGAGCCGATCAGCGCGACGCGGGGGTTGGATCCCGGCGCAGCCTTCAGCACGGTGTCTTCGGCCAGCGTCTGGGCCTGCGCGGGGTTGATGCCCGGAGTGCTCGAAATCTGGAACTGCGATCCACCGAGGAACTCGATCCCGAAGAGGAAACCGCCGCGGAAGATCGGCACGAGGATCACGATGAGGATGAGGACAGCCGAAATGCTGTACCAGACCTTGCGCTTGCCGACGATGTTGTACGAGCGCTTGCCCGTATACAGGTCGTTGCCGAACTGGGAGAAGCTGGCCATTAGGAGTCCTTCCCGTCGGTGCGGCTGGCGGATGAATTGCTCGAGCTCGGCTTGCCCGACGAGGGCTTGCCCGACGTGGGCTTATCGGGCACGGGCTTGCCGGCTGCCGCCGGCTTCTTCCCGGTCACCGGCCTCGACGCCTCGAGCTCGGCTGCCTTGCGCTCGGCGATGGTCTGGCGCTTCTGCACCTCCTTGCTCACCGCGGCACGCTTATTGGCTGAGACACCGACGGGCTCGCGGAAGGTGGCGCGGCCGCGGTAGACCGCCCCGAGCGCCCGCGGGTCGAGGCCGCTGAAGCGGTGACCCTCGCTGAAGTAGCGGTTGCGAGCGATCAGCTGAAGCATCGGATGCGTGAACAGCGCCACGACGACGAGGTCGACAAGGGTCGTGAGACCGAGCGTGAGCGCGAAGCCCTTGACGTTGCCGACGGCGAGGATGAACAGGATCGACGCGGCGAGGAAGTTGACCGTGTCGGAGGCGACGATGGTGCGGATCGCCCGCTTCCATCCGGCCTCGACGGCGGACTCGAGACCACGGCCGTCGCGCAAGCCGTCGCGTATTCGTTCGAAGTAGACGATGAAGGAGTCGGCTGTGATGCCGATGGACACGATGAGTCCGGCGACGCCCGCGAGAGAGAGCCGGTAGCCCTGCCGCCACGAGAGCAGATCGACGATGAGGAACGTGATCGTCGCGGCGACGACGAGCGAGGCGACAGTGACGAACCCGAGCGTGCGGTACTGCAGAAGCGAGTAGAGCACGACCAACACGAGACCGATCAGACCGGCGAGCAATCCGCTCTGCAGCTGGGTCGCACCCAGCGTCGCGGAGATGCTGTCGTTGCTCTGCACCTTGAACCCGATCGGCAGAGCACCGAACTTGAGCTGGTCGGCGAGGGCCTTCGACGACGCCTGCGTGAATGATCCGGTGATCTGGGGCTTGTCGGTGGCACCCTGAACGGCAGGGGCGGTGATGACCCGGCCGTCGAGAACTGCGGCAAACTGATTGCGCGGACTCGGGAGGCTGACCAGTCGAGTCGAGATTGCCTTGAACTCAGAACCACCAAGACTGTTGAAGACGATATTCACGGCCCATTGGCCGGTGCTCGCACCCTGGCTGTTCGTGACGACGCTGTTCGTGGCGTCCGTAATGGTCTTTCCTGCAACCTCGACCGGTCCCAGGATGAACTTGAACCTGTTGTTCGTGTCACAGGTGATGAGCGGCTTGTCCGTGGGGGCGACGTTGGTCTTCGCGGCCTCGACCTGGCTGCAGGTGAAGTCGGTGAACTGCTTCTGCAATGCCGGGGTCACGTAGGCGAGGTCGCTCCCGTCCGTCGGCGTCACGGTCGGTGTCGACCGCAGCGGCGCCTGCGAGGCACTGGCGCTCGGCATGGGGCTCGCGCTGCCTGCGGCGCTGGTCGGCGAGGCGTCCGTGACCAGCACGGCGCGGAACTCGAGCTTCGCCGATGACTCGATTCGCTGGATCGTGGCCCGGTCCGGGATGCCCGGGATCGACACGACCACGTTCGACGCGCCCTGCGTGTTGATCTCGGCCTCGGACACGCCGCTCGCATCGATGCGCTGGCGGATGATGGACACCGCCTGGTTGAGCTGCTCCTTGGTCGGTGCCGCCGCCCCGTTGGCAACCTGCGGCGTGAGGATGATCTGGGTGCCGCCCTGGAGGTCGAGCGCGAGCTTGGGCGCCCACGACCCGCCGGCGAAGATCGCGGCGTATCCGTTGAGTCCTGCCAGCCCGGCGACGATAATGAGCAGCCAGGTCAGCGACCTCAGGGCCTTCTTGACCGGGGTCGTTCTTGCCACGGGAGACTCAGCTTTCTACGCGTGGGCCACGGACGAGCGCCGGGCACACTGGAGGCTCGCGCACAGGTCGTGCGCGAGCACACATCAGGTTAGTGGTTAGTCGTCGCTCTTCTCGGGAGCGCTGCTGGCCGGCTTGGTCACTGTCGGCTCGATGCGCTCACCGAACTCGGGCTCGCCGACGGCGATCGCGCTGTCCTGGTTGAGCTCGGCCGCAGGCGACGCCTCGTCGAGATTCTCGCCAACCGCGGGGGTCTCGTCTTCGACGACCTTCAGGATTGTCTGGCGGTGGATCTTGAGCACCGTACCCGGCGTGGTCTCGATGAGCGCCATGTTGGTGTCCTCGTCGATGGAGAGGACGGTGCCGTACAGGCCGTAGTTGGTCATGATCTCCACACCCGGACCGATCGCAGCCTGGCGGGCGGCGGTCTCCTTAGCGCGCTTCCGCGACGTGCGGAACTGGAAGAAGACGAACACCGCGAGGGCGACGGCGATGAGGATGAGGGTGGGGTCGAACTTCATGTAGTGGGAGCCTTCCGAGCGCTTGGAGAACACGGAGATTCTGACCCCGCGCACTGTGACCAGCTTAAACTATAGGTCATCGCCGAAGACGGCCGAATCAGCCCGCGTGATGCCGAAATGCTGCCAGGCCCGCTTGGTCGCGACCCGTCCGCGCGGAGTGCGGGTAATCAGTCCGATGCGGACCAGGAACGGCTCGACCACCGATTCGATCGTTTCCGCCTCCTCCCCCACCGACACCGCCAGGGTGTTCAGCCCCACCGGCCCGCCGTCGAAACGGGTGAGGATGATGTCCATCACCGCTCGGTCGAGCCGGTCGAGACCGAGCGCGTCGACGTCATAGAGCTCAAGCGCGGCGTGCACCGCGTGAACTCCGTCGGTCTCGTACACGAGCGAGTAGTCACGCACCCGGCGCAGCAGTCGATTGGCGATTCTCGGGGTGCCCCGACAGCGACCGGCGATCTCGGCGAGGGCATCGCGGTCCACCGGGAGGTCGAGCAGGGCGGCGGCGCGGGTGAGCACCTGCTCGAGCTCGCCTTCGGAGTAGAACTCGAGGTGGGCGGTGAAGCCGAATCGGTCGCGCAGCGGGTTCGGAAGCAGCCCAGAACGGGTCGTCGCCCCGACGAGGGTGAAGGGCGAGAGGTCGAGCGGGATGGAGGTCGCCCCGGCCCCCTTGCCGACCATGATGTCGATGCGGAAGTCCTCCATCGCCAGGTAGAGCATCTCTTCGGCCGAGCGCGCCATGCGATGGATCTCGTAGATGAAGAGGATCTCGCCGGGCACGAGCGAGGAGAGCACCGCGGCAAGGTCGCCGGCGTGCTGGATCGCCGGTCCGCTCGACATGCGCAGCGGACGGCCGCTCTCCTCGGCGACGATCATGGCGAGCGTCGTCTTGCCGAGCCCGGGAGGACCGGCGAGCAGGATGTGGTCCGGAGTGCGGTTCTGCAGCCTCGCGGCCTGCAGCAGCAGCTGAAGCTGCGCGCGCACCTTGGCCTGACCGACGAACTCGGCGAGGGTCTTCGGGCGCAGGGCGCCCTCGAAGGCGAGTTCGGCATCCGATTCGGGCGTCGGGTTCACGATCGCGACGGTGGGATCGTCCATCATCGCTGGCTCACCTGCTGCGGTCCGAGCTGGGTGAGGGCGAGGCGCAACAGCGAAGCGACGGTCGCCGCGTCCTCCGCCCGCGACCCGGCCTGCGCATCCTCAATGGCCTGTTCGGCGACGCGCTCCGACCAGCCGAGGCCGACCAGGGCGACGAGAACGCTGTCGCTCACCGACGCGGTCGCGATCGGGTCGCTGGATGCCGCCGCCGGTGCCACCTGCATCTTGCCGGCCAGGGACAGCACGATCAGCTTCGCCGTCTTCGGACCGATTCCGGAGACCTTGCGGAATGCCGCGTCATCCTCCGTGGCGACGGCGGACGCGATCTGCCCGGGGCTCATCGCCGCGAGAACGCCCATGGCGGACTTCGGCCCGACACCGGTGACACCGCGAAGCAGGTCGAACACGGCGAGTTCGTCCGCGTCGACGAAGCCGAAGAGCGAGAGGTCGTCCTCGCGCACGATGAGAGCCGTTCGCACCATCGCCTCCGCCCCGACGCGCAGTGAGAGGGCGTGCTGGGGCGTCACCGTGATGGCCAGGCCCACTCCCCCGACCTCGATCACCGCGCTGGTGCCGGCGATGCCGACCACCGTTCCGCGCACCGAGGAGATCATGAGGTCAGCCTACGTTTGGGGGACGACTTCGACGCCGAGCGCTCCGCGGCGAGCCATGCCTGCTGTGCCTTGGTGGGCGCTCCAGCCGCCGGCGCGACCGCGGCGCCGCGCTTCCAGGCGTGGCAGATCGCGATGGCGAGAGCGTCGGAGGCGTCCGCCGGCTTCGGGAGTTCGGCCAGTCCGAGCAAACGCGCCACCATTGTGGCGACCTGCTTCTTCTCCGCGGAACCATAGCCGGTGATGGCGGCCTTCACCTCCGAGGGGGTGTGCAGCCCGACGACGAGTCCGCGTCTCGCCGCGAGATGCAGGGCGACCCCGCTGATCTGGGCAACCCCAATGACGGTGTTGAGGTTCTGCTGGGCGAATACCCGTTCGATCGCGACCGCCTGCGGCTGGTGCAGGTCGAGCAGGCGTTCGATCTCATCACCCACCTGGAGCAGTCGCAGTTCGAGCGCCATCTCGGGAGGACTGCGCACCACCACGACATCCACGAGGGTCGCCGTTCTGGTCGCCGTGACATCGACGATCCCCACGCCGCAGCGCGTGAGCCCTGGGTCGATGCCCAGCACCCGGATGGTGCCGCCCGGGAGGCCTGACACGGGCGCGACTACTCGTCTTCGTCGAGCTGCGCCTGCACGTCGGCCGGAACCTCGAAGTTGCCGTAGACGTTCTGCACATCGTCGTTGTCGTCGAGGGCGTCGATCAGGCGGTAGATCTTGCGCGCGGTCTCCGCATCCACCTCGATGGTCACGCCGGGCACGAACTCCACGTCGGCCGAGTCGTACTCGATTCCGGCCTCCTGGAGGGCGGTGCGCGCGGCGACCATGTCGTGCGGCTCCGTGATGATCTCGAATCCGGCACCGCGGTCGTTGACCTCTTCCGCGCCAGCGTCGAGAACGGCGGCGAGAATGTCATCCTCCGTCACGCCGTCGGTCTTGGTCACCGAGACGACACCCTTGCGGCTGAAATTGTAGGCCACGCTGCCGGGGTCGCCCATGTTGCCACCGTTGCGGCTCATCACGGTGCGCACGTCGGCCGCGGCACGGTTCTTGTTGTCGGTGAGGCACTCGATCAGCAGGGCGACGCCGCCCGCCGCGTAGCCCTCATAGATGATGGTCTGGTAGTCGACGGCCTCGCCGAGCTGGCCCGATCCACGCTTGACGGCCGAATCGATGTTCGAGTTCGGGACAGAGGTCTTCTTGGCCTTCTGAATGGCGTCGACGAGCGTCGGGTTTCCCGAGAGGTCTGCACCGCCGAGCTTGGCTGCGACTTCGATGTTCTTGATGAGTTTGGCGAACGACTTTGCACGGCGGGAGTCTTTAATCGCCTTCTGGTGCTTGGTGGTTGCCCATTTGGAGTGGCCTGACATGCTCAACATTCTAGCCAGCGGTTTGGTGCCCGTCCGCGCGAGCGCGTGCCGCGAGCCGCTTTCGGCAGGACGCGCGGCGGCGCGCGATGCCTGCACGACGGGGTCAGGCCCGGGCGCGCACCTTCGCGAGGAAATATTGGTGGAAGCGGGTGTCGCCGGTCATCTCCGGGTGGAACGAGGTTCCAAGCAGGTTTCCCTGCTCAACGGCGACGACCCGGCCGTCGGCGAGGGTGGCGAGGGCCGTGACGGCGTCCCCCAGCTGCTCAACCACGGGGGCGCGGATGAACACCGCGTGCATCGGTTCGACACCCACGCTCGGAATGTCGAGGTCGGTCTCGAAGGAATCCAGCTGCGATCCGAACGCGTTGCGCCGCACCGCGATGTCGAGGCCGCCGAGGCTCTGCTGCCCCCCGATCGCGTCTATCACGCGGTCGGCGAGCATGATGAGCCCCGCGCAGGTGCCATAGACCGGCAGACCCGACCGGATGGCATCCTTCAGCGGCTGCGCCAGCCCGAAGGCGCGCGACAGCTTGTCCATCACGCTGGATTCGCCGCCCGGGAGAACCAGGCCGACGACCTCGGACAACTCCTCCGCTCGACGGATCGGCCGGGCATCCGCCCCGAGCGATCTCAGCACGGCGAGGTGTTCGCGAAAGTCACCCTGGAGGGCGAGCACGCCGATGACGGGGCGTGCCGCGGCCACGGGGGCCGCGGCACCGTCACGCACGCTGGAGACCGGTGCGGCGTTACCAGCCACGTTCGGACAGGCGGTGCGGCGCGGCGAGGTCGGACACGTTGATGCCGACCATCGCCTCGCCAAGCCCGCGGGACACCGCGGCGACGACGCTCGGGTCGTCATAGAAGGTGACGGCCTTGACGATGGCGTTGGCACGGGCCTGCGGGTTGCCCGACTTGAAGATGCCGGAGCCGACGAAGACACCGTCTGCGCCGAGCTGCATCATCATAGCGGCATCGGCGGGGGTGGACACGCCGCCGGCGACGAACAGCACGACCGGAAGTGTGCCGGTCGCCGCGATCTCGGCGACGAGATCGTAGGGCGCCTGCAGTTCCTTCGCGGCGACGTACAGTTCGTCCTTGCTCAAAGCCGACAGGCGGGCGATCTCGCCCCTGATCGTGCGAATGTGCTTGGTTGCCTCCGAGACGTCGCCGGTGCCGGCCTCGCCCTTGGACCGGATCATCGCCGCTCCCTCGGTGATGCGGCGCAGCGCCTCACCCAGGTTGGTCGCGCCGCAGACGAAAGGCGTCTGGAAGTTCCACTTGTCGATGTGGTTCACGTAGTCGGCGGGGCTGAGCACCTCCGACTCGTCGATGTAGTCGACCTTGAGGGCTTCCAGCACCTGCGCCTCGACGAAGTGGCCGATGCGTGCCTTCGCCATGACCGGAATGGAGACCTCGGCGATGATGCTGTCGATCAGGTCGGGGTCGCTCATCCGGGCGACGCCGCCCTGGGAACGGATGTCGGCCGGCACGCGCTCGAGGGCCATGACGGCAACGGCGCCGGCATCCTCCGCGATGCGCGCCTGCTCGGCGGTCACCACGTCCATGATCACACCGCCCTTGAGCATTTCGGCGAGTCCGCGCTTCACACGGCTCGAGCCTAGGGTTTCGGTGGTTTCGTTGTTGCTCACTAGCTGCCTCTCTGGATCTCCGCACATCCAGCGGAGCATGATCATTCTATTCGGACGCGCCGACCGGCCAGCCCGCGGCGATGTCGGCCCTGACTTCTCCGAGCAAACGGGGAATCGCCTTGGTGCCGGCGATGATCGGGAAGAAGTTCGAATCGAGCGCCCAGCGCGGAACGATGTGCTGGTGCAGGTGCTCGGCGATGCCCGCGCCGGCGATGCGGCCCTGGTTCATGCCGATGTTGAATCCGTCACAGTTCGACACGGTTTGCAGCACCTGCATTGCAATCTGGGTGAGGCTGCCGATTTCCGCGACCTCCTCCGGCGTGGCCTCGTCGTAGGTTGCGACGTGACGGTACGGGCAGACCAGGAGGTGGCCCGAGTTGTAGGGAAACAGGTTGAGCAGCACGTAGCAGTGCTCGCCACGCGCCACGATCAGGGCCTTCTCGTCGGGCATCGAGGGGGCAATGCAGAACGGGCACGCGTGCTTCTCCGGCTGCTGACCCTCTTCGATATAGACCAGGCGGTGCGGCGTCCAGAGCCGCTGGAAGGCATCGGGCACGGCCGCGAACTCGTTCGACGACTCCACCTGGACTCCCTCGAACTCGCCCACCCCATAGAAGCCTCCGGAGGCCGCGACCCCGCCGTCGCCGCCGGACGTCGCGCCACCGCCATAGGCCTGCTCCGCGCGTCCGGTGGTCTCATCCGCCACGGTCACACCTGCGCCCGGGTCGCGATCGCCGTCACGATCCTTTCGATCGCCTCGGCGATCGGGACGCCGTTCTCCTGGCTGCCGTCACGGTAACGGAAGCTGACGGCGTCGTTCGCACGATCCTCTTCACCGGCGATGAGCTGGTACGGCACCTTGAGCTTGGTCCAATTGCGGATCTTCTTGGGCATCCGGTCGTTCGAGTGGTCGACCTCGGCGCGCACTCCGGCGGCCTTCAGCTGGTCGATCACCCCGTCGAGATATGGTCCGTACTCCTCGGCGACCGGGATGCCGACGACCTGCACTGGCGACAGCCAGACCGGGAACGCGCCGGCATAGTGCTCGGTGAGCACGCCGAAGAATCGTTCGATGGATCCGAACAGGGCTCGATGGATCATCACGGGACGCTGGCGGGAGCCGTCGGCGGCCGTGTACTCGAGCTCAAACCGCTCGGGAAGGTTGAAGTCGAGTTGCACCGTGGACATCTGCCAGGTGCGCCCGATGGCGTCGCGCGCCTGCACAGAGATCTTCGGGCCGTAGAACGCGGCCCCGCCCGGGTCGGGCACGAGCTCGAGGCCGGACTCCGCGGCGACCTCGGCGAGGGTCGCGGTCGCTTCCGCCCAGACGTCGTCCTCGCCGACATACTTCTCCGGGTCCTTAGTGGAGAGCTCGAGGTAGAAGTCGGTGAGCCCGTAGTCGCGAAGCAGATCGAGGATGAAGTTGAGGGTGCCGGTGAGTTCCTCCTTCATCTTCTCCTTGGTCGTGAAGATGTGGGCGTCGTCCATGGTGAGGCCGCGCACGCGCGTGAGGCCATGGATAACGCCGGACTTCTCGTTGCGATAGACGGTTCCGAACTCGAAGAAACGCAGCGGCAGGTCGCGATAGGACCGTCCGGTGGACTTGTACACGAGAATGTGGAACGGGCAGTTCATCGGCTTGAGGTAGTAGTCCGCCCCCTGCCGGGTGATCTCGCCCTCCTCGTTGCGCGCCTCGTCGAGGTGCATCGCGGGGAACATGCCGTCCTTGTACCAACCGAGGTGACCGGAGGTCTCGAAGAGGTTGGACTTGGTGATGTGCGGCGTGTAGACGAAGTCGTAGCCGGCCTTTTCGTGCGCGATGCGCGAGTAGTTCTCCATCTCGCGGCGGATGATCCCGCCCCTGGGATGGAAGACGGCGAGTCCCGACCCGATCTCCTCCGGGAAGGAGAAGAGGTCGAGTTCGGCGCCGAGCTTGCGGTGGTCGCGCTTGGCGGCCTCCTCCTGGCGCGCCTGGTAGGCGCGCAGGTCGTCCTTGGTGGCCCAGGCCGTGCCGTAGACCCGCTGCAACTGCTTGTTCTTCTCCGAGCCGCGCCAGTAGGCGGCGGCGCTGCGGGTGAGTGCATAGCCGTTGCCGATCATGCGGGTGTTGGGTAGGTGCGGACCGCGGCAGAGGTCCTTCCAGACAGTCTCGCCCGAACGCGGGTCCACGTTGTCGTAGATCGTCAGCTCGGGTCCCCCGATCTCGACCGACTCGTTGTCGGCCCCGAGTTCGACCGCGGAATCGATGCCTTCCGACGAGGTGGGGCCGCCCTTGAGGCCGATGAGCTCGAGCTTGTACGGCTCGTTCGCGAGCTCGGCGCGCGCCTCATCCTCGGTCACGACACGGCGCACGAAGCGCTGGCCCGCCTTGATGATGCGTTCCATGGCCTTGTCGACGGCCTTCAGGTCCTCCGGCGTCAGCGGAGCCTCGACGTCGAAGTCGTAATAGAAGCCGTCGGTGATGGGTGGCCCGATGCCGAGCTTGGCCTGTGGATTGATCGACTGAAGTGCCTGGGCGGCGACGTGGGCGGCCGAATGGCGGAGGATATTCAGGCCGTCGGGCGACGAGATGAGCACCGGTTCTGCGGTCTGTCCCGCCAGAACGGATGCGGCAAGGTCACGCAGCTCGCCGGCGACGCGCATCGCGACCACCCGACGGTCGCTGAACAACTCGAACCCGGTGGCCGTCTCCCCCGCCGTGATCGACTCGAGAACGGAATCGGGGCCGGCGGGCGAATCTGACACGACGGATGTGCTCCTTGCATTGCGACGGGACCACGCCGGGAATCGCGACGGGTGCTCCCCCAACATTAGCGTCGCTTCACTGGCGGCCCCGGCGTCATCCGCGGTCCGCCCGGTGCCGGAGGCTGGTCAGCGCAGGAATCCCCGCCGAACGCGCGCGCGACGCTTCACCGCGCGTGCGACGGCGGCCGTGATGTCCACCGATGCGACGACGGCGAACTCCACCGGCGCCTCGATCAGCGCCGCAATGCGACCCGCGCGGTCGTCATCCGGACGCCGGGAGGTCGCGACGAGCACCGTGCCGTTGGCCTGGTCGCGCACCGGAAACCAGTTCTCGCCGAGATACACCTCGTCGGACCACTGGTCGACGAGCTCGTGGTCAATGTGGGTGCGGGCCAGATTGATGGCGGGAAGGTTCCAGGCGCGCGCGAGCACGGTACGCAGGGCGGTCGGCTCGATGATCCCGTTGGCCAGCAGGATCCCGTCGATCGTTCCGCCGGACTGCGCGCGTTCCTCGACCGCGACGGCCAACTCCTCACCGGTCACCAGGCCCGATTCCACCAGAAGATCGGTGAATACGCCGAACTCGGTCGAGGAGTCGTCGCGCACCGGGTTCATGTACCCCATGATCGTCGAGGATGTACCCGGGGGACAGTCCCCAGTTGGCGTGACATGGCCGCCTCCCCTAGGGC